>JBCBBK010000006.1:0-324336 GCA_038531675.1 Cyanobacteria bacterium J06581_3 | reverse complement strand
GTTTTCGATGAACACCTACCCAAATGGAACTACAGAGCTATTCCTACAAATCCGACAATTGTTGATTAGCTGATCCTTAACAATACTCCGGACAGAACTAGGAGACTAAAGAACCATAGTCACAGAGGTTCTGATAGTTAATGTGTGATTTAATAAAAGTCTCGTCCAAGTCTAAGTTGGAAATAAAGCGCTTCAGTAGATGCTGATTGAGCTTCCGGCGTTTGTAGGAAGCCATAGAAAAGACAAAAGGATGCTGTGGGTCACGCTGCTGATAGACATCCTACTTAGCCAGATTCAAGGCTGTCAAAGCAGCATTGAAATGGTAGTCCAGCTTTTGTTCACTACGTGCCTGACAATCAGTGAGCCCCGTAAACTGTTTGGCCTCTCTAAAATAAATTCGATTTGGAAGCGAGCCCGGTAAGCCTCGTAGAGTTGAATGGGGGCAAGGTAGTGGTCTACACGCGTCAGTGATTCTGCCTCTGCCGCCGCCGTGCTGTCGTTTGATGGCGTTTGCCGCCGCACCGATAAGGCGTAAGCCATCGAAGCCTCTGCGTCTACCACCGCTATGGTTGATATCTCTAAGCTACGCTCTGCCCGACCTGCTTTGCCATTGTAGAAGCGGTCCATGCCATAGGTCGCCTGGTCACTTTTCGGGACGAATAAAAACAGTCTATCGCACTCACTTGAAACCGCTCTGCGGCAATGGCTTTGCCAATCAGACAACTCCAATCAGTCAACTATTGAACGCTACGGACTCAAACGGCTCATCGAACTGACGGCGGTAGGTCCGCTCACTCAGCTCGCTGTAGCGACTAAGGTTAGTGAAGTTCACCTTGCCGCTCACTAGATGTATCGTCGTTAGCAGCATGACGATAAAGGTTCGACAGGGTTTGCTGAACGGCCTACTGCCTCTCGCAGTAAACCTTGTATGATAGTTCCCATAGCTACCTTGGAAAGTGTTTTTGTGATTATCAACACCCTATACCTGGGTAGATTTTCTGGCTAACTCTCTCCCTTTTCTGTCCGGACTATTGATTATACCTAAGTAAATTGATGTAATAACACTGTCTGAGTGCTTCAAACAGTGTTTGATTAAATACTGACAAGTGCCTCTACTTAGAACAGTTCACTTATTGTTGATAATTCTGAGAGTTTTATGCCGGCATCCACAGTTTTACTAAAGACGCCAGTCGTCTTCCATTTCCCATCCAATGATAGTAACTCTTCTGCCTTTGAAAATTGCAGATTGACCTGGGATCAAAGTCTACTGATCGTAACATCAGTTCGTTGTGGAACAGAAACTATAATGCCAGCTTTGAAGGATGAAGATTGGCTACAAGACTGTCTTCGCAACTCTTCTGTTCGAGATGTTTATCTCGATCCGCTTCTAGAAGAATCAGTGCTCAAAACGTGGGCCTGTCTTTGTAGGAAAACTGGAAAGCAGGTTTACTTGACGGTCCCCTCAATACCTTATTTGCCGCAGGTGCGACAGCCATTTTTTTGGCGTGTGAAGCGACTGGCTGACTGGCTGGTGGCTGGAGTACTTTTGGTCGTGTTGAGTCCATTGATGTTGTTGTTGGCAGTATTAATCCGTTTGGATTCTAAGGGCCCTGTTTTGTTTCGGCAGTGGCGGGTCGGGGGGCAGGGACAGTTGTTTCAGATCTGTAAGTTCCGCAGTATGCGTGCAGGTGCGGAGATGCAGCATCACGAGGTGATGGGAAATCAGGTGGGGTTGCATAAGCTGCAAGAGGATCCACGAGTGACGCGAGTAGGGCGCTGGTTGCGAAAGCTGAGCTTAGATGAACTACCGCAGTTGTTAAACGTGCTTTGGGCTGAGATGAGTTTGGTAGGGCCGAGGCCATGGGCCATTTATGACGCAGTTCGGATTAGGCCAGAACTACAGCAGAGACTGCATGTTCTTCCGGGGATTACGGGACCTTGGCAGGTGTCGACTCGTTCTACCGAGTTGGATTTGTGTACAGTGACTCGACGCGATCTATCCTATTTGCGGAATTGGAGCCTGTTGAGGGATCTCAATATTTTATTCCTGACGATTCCAAAAGCACTCTTTGGCTCTGGTGCTTATTAATACTTTTACGATATTGGAATCTCAGGCGCGCTCGGGCGATCCATTATAATTCTTTCAAAAATGTTCGTTCCGGCTTACAAGAACTGCTTAGAGACTACAGCACGCTTGATGTAGCAAATATTCTGTTCATTTAGGCACACTTATTCAATCGACTCGCTCCATCTATCCTTTTGTCGAATAGGGTACTCATAACAGTATAGGATGCACAAAATAAGTTATAAGAGCATTCCGAACACGAGTAGAAGTTCACCATATGGTAATAGTAAGCGCTCGTCTTCAGTTATCTGGGGAGTGATATGTGGTTTTGGCTTGCTGACAGCTCTGTTGATCCTTCTAAAGCTTGGAAGTATAGTTAACCTTTTCTTCCCATGCGGTGCTCTCATAGTTGCTCTGGTACTTTACACCAAAAGTCCACCAGCATATGTTGGATTTATTTGGTGGCTTTGCTTTCTCACACCTTTGGTAAGACGTTTAGCAGACTTTAACGGCAGCTACACGGTACCAAGTCCAGTATTGTTAGCACCCTATATAGCAATTCTTGTTTCGTCCTTAACAACAATTCAAAAACTTCCGGGAGCGGTCTCAAAAGGAGGTATGCCCTTTATACTGGCTCTTTTTGGAATACTGTATGCTTACTGCGCTGGATGTGTAAATGGTTCGCTTTCCTCGGCAACTTTGGCTCTAGTGCAATGGTCTTCTCCAGTCATTTTTGGCGCTTACTTATTCCTCAACTGGCGTCTCTACTCAGATTTTAAAGAGGCAACTAAAAAGGCGTTTATTTGGGGCGCGTTAGTCATGGGTGCCTATGGAATTTACCAGTATCTCGTTGCTCCAGAATGGGAAACGTTTTGGCTAGTCAATTTTATTGGTGAGGATGCAAAAACAATTAGGCTGCTTGGGAGTGCGTTTGGGACCCCTGAACCGATGGGTATTCGGGTGTGGAGTACGATGAATGGCCCTTATACATTTGCCTCATTCATTGTGCCAGGCTTACTAATTCTTTTGAACTACACTGGACCGTTGCAACCACTAATATCAGCAGTAGCTTACTTAAGTTTCCTGTTGTCTTCTTCTAGGACTGCATGGATTGGCGGATTTATTTCGATGAACGTTTTTTTTGCCACGCTCAAACCTAAGCAGCAGATGCGTTTTATGCTTCTGCTCACAGTGGCTTTTCTGGCCCTTATTCCGCTTGCAACGGCAGGACCTTTTTCAGAACTAATTGTTTCTCGTCTAGAAACGTTTACGAACTTATCAAAAGATGGCAGCGGAGCGGCAAGATCCACAACTTACCAGGCCCTTTTTGGAGAAGCTATTACTTCCTTTTTGGGATATGGTCTGGGAAGCGTTCCAAACTTCGGTTACATACTTGACAGCGCGATTCTAAAAATTCTGTTCGCATTTGGCTGGATAGGCGCAGCCCCCTATTTGGTTGGATTAGTTACATCAATATTACCTACTCATAGCCATAACAGGATACAGTCCGATACATTCTCAGGGATCTCGAAAAGCTTTGTATTTGGTAGTTTATTCATGCTGCCATTAGCTCCAGCCTTAGACGGAGAAACGGCCATAGCGATTTGGGGATTCGCCAGCTTGAGGCTTGCCGCTAGCAAGCAGTATTCTAACTTAAAGAACATCAAAAGTGGCTGACACATCTAAGCCAGAAACTCCTCTGAAAGTCGATTTACGTACTTGGACCAAAGTCATATGTTGTGCTCATATTTTCGCTGATTAATTTGTAAAATTATTAAATCTGTTAGTTTTTGAAGAATCTTTTTAGAAACCAGAATTAGATTCAAAGCTTAAAAATAAATCAGCGACTACTGTAAGAATTAATCTCATCGTAAGAGTTCGCACAATTCACGTTTTCTCTATCAGCCGCTCTGAATTTGCGTACAAAGTTCGACAAGCTAATCTGTAAATATAGAAGATGAATGGTATAACAATGAATCTGACTGGGTTAAATTCAAGAATTATTTACTCTTTGAAGAGGACCTACCGACACTCACGTTTAGCGTTATCTCGTAAGAAAAGCAGCCCCCCCGTTGTGATTTATCAAATGGGAAAAGTTGGGTCCACATCACTTTTTAAATCCCTCAGAAAAGCTGATTCAGCGTTTGAAGTTTATCATTGCCATGCCTTAACTAAGCGTGGAATAAATGATATAGAAGAAGCATATCGTTCTAATTTGTTCCGGAAAGGGACCGTCCACGAGCATCTAATACATAGCCAGTATCTACGCCAAAGATTGAATACACAGGATGATGATCAAAGGTGGAAAATCATAACTTTAGTTAGAGATCCTGTAGCTAGAGAAGTATCAGCTTTTTTTCAGCAACTGTATGCGATGTATTCCTACAGTGTTGAAAACGAACTAAAGAATAAAAGTAAAGAGAAGGTAGCTGAAGAATTAAGAGAGCTTTTTTTGCATAAATTCTCTTCTTATCAAGAAAACAATAAAAACTGGTTTAATTCAACATTGAACTGGTTTGATATAGAGTTGAAGCAAGTATTCGAAATCGACGTCTTTTCAGAAGAGTTTCATAAGACTAGAGGCTATCAAATATACAAGGCAAAGAATGCAGATATCCTATTAGTCAAGCTTGAGAAGATCAACCTGGTTTCGCCACGGGCTATTGAAGAGCTGTTAGGAATTACTGACTTTAAAGTAGAAAAATCTAATGTCAGCAGCTCTAAACGCTACAACGAGGCTTACTCTATCTTTAAAGAGCGTGTGTCATTACCACCGAAATATCTGAAGAAAATGTATTCGTCTAAACTTTCTTCGCATTTCTATGATCAAGAAGAGTTGTCTAAATTCAGGTCAAAATGGTTAGTTGAATAAGGGGGAAATGGGGATAGTTAATGACTACATTGCCTAGAAAGCCATTTGGGTCAAAATTCCCCTCCAAGTAGAAAGTAAATCATATGAGTTTATCAAATAAAGCATACAAGGGCGCTTTATGGTCAATTTTCCAGTTTACGGGAGCACAATTTAGCAGCACTTTAGTACTACTCATCCTTGCTAGTGTATTAGGAGCGGAGGCATTTGGTCTAGTTGCTTTAGCGGGTGTCTACATTGATTTTGTTCAGATTTTAATTGAGCAGGGTTTTGCCGAAGCTATTGTCCAAAGACAAGAGATAGAAGCAGAGCACTTAAATACCGCTTTTTGGTTTGGTTTAGGAACGAGCGTTCTGATCGTAAGTATTACTATCATCTTCGCTGGATACGTAGCAATTCTTTTTCAAGAACCACAGTTAAAAAATGTTATTCAGTGGCTTTCATTGTCATTCATATTTAGAAGCTTAAACAGTGTCCAGGAAGCTTTACTTAAAAGAGACTTGAACTTCAAAAGCCTCTCAGTTAGAACTCTTGGAGCAAACATTGCAGCAGGTATTACTGGTGTGACTATGGCTTACGCTGGTTTTGGAGTATGGAGTCTTGTCGCCAGACAATTAGTAGAGGTCGCAGTAGGAACAGTTCTGCTCTGGACTGTAGTAAGATGGAGGCCTGGATTCAAAGTCTCCTCACAGCACTTTCGTGACTTATTTAGTTACGGAGTCAATATCTTAGGTAATCGAGTAGCTTTCTTCTTTAGCAAAAGAGCAGATGACTTCTTAATAGGATATTTCTTAGGCCCAGTCTACCTGGGTTACTACACTATTGCGTATAAATTCATTCAAACTGCTAATAGAACTATCTCTGCATCCATAGGTCGAGTAGTGGTTCCTGCGTTTTCGAGAGTTCAAGATGATCTCGTGAAAGTTAGAAGGGGGTTCTACAAAGTAACCGAATTGATGAGCTACGCTACTATTCCGTTTTTTACTGTTGTCATGCTTCTCTCCTCGGAAATTATCTTGGAGTTTCTAGGAGACGAGTGGTCTAACAGTGTCCCAATCTTAAAGATTCTTTCTTTCTATGGAATGCTGCAAGTTATTTTGAGATTCAACGAGTCAATGATGAATGCAATGGGAAAGCCTGACTGGAGCTTTAAAATCAACACTGTATTTTCAATTTTCAGTGTAACCACATTCATGCTTGTCGTTTCTCAAGGAATAAATGCCGTTGCAGCTGTGTATGTTGTTCGAGCATGTTTGCTATTTCCAGTCTCAGCATTAGCTATCAAAAAGCTCATTGATATCGATATCCGAAGATACACAATCATTTTTGTGAAGCCAATTTGCTTGAGTTTATTAGTTGGCATTGCGGTCTTTGGATTAAAGATTATGTTCTCTGACTTTATGAATAATTCACTCGTAATCCTAGGTTCAATCATAGTGTATATGACTTTATCTGTGATGTTTTTTATTCGATTTTCTCCCACAACCTTCGCTGAATTAAGAAAAGTGCTTGTGAAAAGAAAGAAGTAGTGCTTAAAATTTAAAGAGAAATGTCTGGTTTTATAAGTTTGGTCTACGGCACAGTTAGTTGTTTCTATTCCTCGAAATGAAGGATGAGTCAATGATTGTATTCATTGTTCCACTGAAGAGCAAGAAAATCTCGAAAAACTGGGGCAAGGTATCTCAACTTCTTGAGAGAACTTTGAAATCTGTTTGTAATCAAACATCGGACAACTTTAGAGTTGTCATAGTGTGTCATGAAAGACCGGATATAGCATTCGAGCATCCTCGTGCCTCCTATGTTGATGTAAATTTTGCACCGCCTAACTGGTCAGGAAATGCAAAAAGACAAGAAGATTATCAGGAAATAAGATTAGATAAAAGCCGGAAACTGTGGTTTGGTCTAATCCATGCACAAAGATTTAACCCGAGATACATCATGTTTGTTGATGCAGACGATTGTATTAGCAATCGAATAGCCGATTTTGTTTCTGAGAACTCTGAAGAAGATGGTTGGCTAGTTTGCTCAGGTTATGAGTACCAGGACGGTAGTCAAAGGATTTTTTGCAGAAATAAGCACTTCAATCAGAGGTGTGGATCGAGCCATATCATAAGATATGAATTTCTTTCGCATAAAAAAATGAAGTTTGAAGAAGTTACATGGGAATATCTAAGACATCAAACTATAGAGAACATGTACAAAAGGTTTAATAAGAGATTTGAATGCCTTCCTTTTAGGGGAGCGGTATACATTACAGAAAACGCCGAGAATATTCGTTCCCAAACGAAGTACTACCTTCAGAGAAATAGTACTTTAGTGCAACTAGCTCTCTTTCACTTTCGGAAAGCGTATAAATCTTTCTTTTCAAGGAAAATCACACTCGAAATAAAAGATGAGTTTGGAATATAGATTGTGAAAACTTGTTCACATTCATTCATACGATGGTTTTTCTAAATGGTATTGTTCCCAGCGGCTTTTCTGAGCCTATTAGATCAATTTAGAGCAAATAGACTACTAAACCCTCTAGTAAAACTTGTACTTCTAATTTCATGAATTTGAGTATTGAAAAACCAATCTTTATTGTTGGAGTTCCTCACTCTGGAACGAGTTGGCTAGGAAGAGTAGTAGCTCGACATCCAAAGGTGATTATAAGATCTGAAACGAACTATATTTGGATGTGGGGTAATGCTTGGAAGTCTGACGATGTACTTTCGGCAAAAGACGTAACGCCCAAAATTCGCAATCACATTGAACGCAGAATCGTAAGACAATTCCAGGTAACTTCCCAAAACCGATATTGCGACAAGACACCCAGAAATTGTTTACGTATTCCATTCATTTATGAGCTCTTTCCTAACGCCAAAGTCATCTTTGTAGTGAGAGACGGTCGCGCAGTACTCAGATCTATTCAGCGTCAGAACGTTAATCCTACAAATCGGGTCATGAGAAAGGAAGTTTTTTACCGCCTGCAAAACGTCCCTTGGGAAGACCTTTACATGTACCTGCCACGGATAAAGTGGATTGCTAGGAGACTGATAGGCAAGCCTCTAGACTACTGGGGCGCTCGGCCTCCAGAATGGCAAAGCTGGGTAGGAAATTACAGCCACTCGGTAGTTATAGCTAAGCAGTGGGCTGAATCTACACGAATCGCAAGGCAATCGGGGAGTAAATTACCCGCTGAGAACTATCTAGAAGTGCGATACGAAGACCTCATCCGCAATCCTAGATCTGGAGTCGACAGAGTTATGAATTTTCTTGAACTTGACAGTGATTTATCAGTGCTCGAGTATGCTTCGCAGAGTGCGGATCCTGAACGAGTAGATCGATGGCGGACGTCTCTACAATCCAGCTTTGTCAACGAAGTTAGGCCGTTTATTGAACCTGTCTTGTCTGAACTAGGCTACGCTTGGTAACTTTCGTGTTGCATTTATCAATTTGAGTTAGTCAGAATCTCACAAGTTTCACCGGCTCAAATTTGTTCTATGTTTTCTGCACTAGCTCTCATATGTGTCATGACGATAACCATTCCATCGCTACGGGGTTCCGGACTGAAGGCATACGTGTACTTAGGTACTTTACTGCTGACTCAAAGCAAATTTTTACAGGCTGCGTATACTTACAGGGATGCAATTAGCTCTGTATTACTTCCTCAAACTACTTGGAATCGCGATTTGCGACCTGAACGTGAATATATTGTTAGCCACGAGCACCGGTTTGTCTATTGCCCAATTCCCAAAGTAGCTTGTTCTAGCTTAAAGCGTGTCATGGTAGAAATTTGCAACTCAAAGAATTCGGAAGAAATTCTAAAGCTGCCAAATGATCTATTCCACACATACGTATACCACAACCTCACGCTAGCTTCCTTCTACAAAGAAGATGAAGCTTTGGCTTTTTTAGAGAGTACAAATTATTTCAAATTTACTTTTGTTCGGAATCCCTGGAGTCGATTGGTTTCAGCCTATTTGAACAAATTTGTTGAAGCGCCTTCCTTGAAGGGACACATATTCGTTCCAGATAATGCGAGAGAAGTCATTGCAGCTGCTTATCAGGGTATGAATTTGCAGCCTGACTTTCAGAAGATGATTACTTTTAGACAATTTGTGGAATACGTATCGAAAACGTCAAATCAACAGCTGGACGGACATTGGAAGCCACAGTATCTATTTCTAGGCAATCACAAGTTTGATTTTATTGGCCATCTTGAAAATCTCGGCAATGATTTTGAAACTTTAAAGGATAAGTTGAACTTGTCTATGTCTGTCCCATGGAGTAACAAAAGTTCGACTAAGCGTAGCAATGACGATTTCCAGCGGCTAGAATGCCTCGCAGATTTATACCCTTCTGAGATCAGAACCCTAAATTCTCCAACCCGCTATAAGCAATTCTATACCTCTGATCTCGTGGAGCTAGTGAGGGAACGATATCGAACAGACGTTGAGCGTTTTGATTATAATTTTTAACGTTATCAGAACAGAATTTTTCAAGAATTTTCAATCTCCATATCTAAGCCAATGAAAAAAGCACTTTGTATAGCCACCGCTGGAAAAGGAGGGCAAGATGAGTTGAGAGTTTATCGACTCACGAATATGATAAGGGATGTTGAATTTTCTTATCATTTTATTGACAAGAAAAACTCAAAAATTTCTGAAATGAAAAAGGTTTTTTCTGTTGTTAATTCAAATGACTGGGATCTCGTGTATCAAGAAGGCACTGGTATAGCGAGCGGGTTTGCTCTTATTTTGGCCTCTTATACAAAGAAGCAGAGATATATTGTCTCTTCTGGAGATCCAATCGCTGGTTTCTTTCGTACAACTAAAGGAAGACTGCTTGGTAATCTGTTGGGGATATACGAAACGCTTCTGTATGAGAGAAGCGCTGGCTTCGTTGGCTGGACACCCTATTTGACGGGTGTTTCCATCTATTTGGGCGCCAAAAAAGCTGTCACTGTTGAAGGTGGCGTCGATACTAAAATTTTCCGCTCCTATTCTTGTGACAAGAAGCGGGATATCCGTTCTAAGTATGGTCTCGACCCGAATCATCTCGTAGTCGGTATCGTCGGCAGTCTTATCTGGGTTCCCCCCCAGTCATATTGCTATGGATATGAGCTAACCGAAACTTTGAAACAAGTAAAACGTGATGATGTTTCTATTTTGGTAGTTGGCGATGGGGATGGAAAAGAACGGTTAGAAAGATCGTTGCCAGCTCATTTAAAGAAGAGGGCTGTTTTCACAGGACGGATTCCTGAATTCGAAGTCGTAGATGCCATGAATGCTATGGATATTGGCTTTGTTACCCTGTTTGGTGAAATGGGTAACTATCGATTAACGACTAAGCTACCAGAATATCTTGCTTGTGGTACACCCATTGCCATGAATCCAACAGCAGCATTTTATGATTATGCTGCCGAGGCAGGATGGCCTTTGCCAGATAATCATCCTTCAGATCCAGCTTTTCATAGGCAGTGTGCTGAATGGCTCGATCAACTATCCAAAGAAGAGATTGATACCAAAGCTCAAAAGACAGCTCTGGTTGTTAACAAGTTTTTTGACTATTCTGTGATTGGCCCTAAATTTGAGAAGTTTGTTCACACGTTGCTACGGAACGGGGAATCAGATTTCAGTAACGAGCGAGAAACTCTATAGCGTATTCTGACATTTACCGAAAGCCACGATAAAAGCTGTTCAATTCGTATAGTATGCAGATCAGTCAAGACTCGTCAACTCGAATCAGTCTTTTAAGATTTCCCCTGATAGCAGGTGTAGTTCTAATTCATACCTTCCAGAGCGGCAATGGCGTGTTTTTCGGAAGTGGTCAGCTTCAAGCTAATGAAAATAGCCTTACCCTCTTTGTTCAGTTCTTATTCTCAGAAAACTTTGCTCGCACAGCAGTTCCGCTGTTCTTTATCATTTCAGCGGTTCTCTTCTTCAAAGATTTCTCAGGATCTTTCAGTTGCTATCGAAGAAAAATAAAGTCTAGAATTAATACAATTTTGATTCCATATTTCTTATGGAACTTTGTTTCTCTATTGATAAAGTATTCAGTCGAACTCTTGCCTAATTCTTCCACATATCTAAGCGGGAGAAACGCGCTGATCTCCAGTTACTCTGTGCAGGACTACATAGGTGCTTTTTTGTGGGCACCTGCCTCATATCATCTTTGGTTCCTAAAAGATTTGTTTATCATGATGCTACTTTCGCCCATAATCTATCTCATGGTTGACAAGTTCAAAGTGCTTCCTATTCTACTGCTGTATATTGCATGGCTAGGTGGTATAGAATCCCTAACAGACCTGATAAATAGAGACGACGTGCAGGCTCTTATTTTCTTTTGTTTAGGTTGTTTAATCATCACCGAAAAATGGAACTTAAACTTTCTGGACCAAAAAAGAACGTTTACAGTCGGGGCCTATCTCTTTTCTGCTATTGTCTTGGCCTTTCTACAGTCTCAATTGTTTCTTCAACAGAGCCATCCGGTATTCTTTGTCAGCATTTTGAGCAAGACTATTCTTCTACTAGGTGTATGTGCAGCTTGGTGTCTTTCCTCCTTACTTCGTAACACTCGGATGCAGCAGTTTTTCATAGCACTTGCTCCATTTTCTTTCTTTATCTACGCGGCTCATGAACCTTTTCTAACTGTAGTCAGAAAGATTGTGTATCGTTTCTTTCCACCTAGCAACTCGGCAGAAATCATCCTTTACTACTTTCTATTGCCAGCATTTGTCATCTCTTTTCTGACCATAATAGGGTACGCCCTAAATAATGTTCTACCTCGTCTATACTCAGTCATAACTGGTAGTAGGCGTGTTCAAAAGAAACCACGCCCTAGCTAGCATTTAAAATGCCTGCCCCATATCCTCACATAGCTAAAAAAATGAGAGTTTTGTTTCTCGACCAGACTGGAAAGCTCGCTGGAGCCGAGCGAGTTTTACTCGACATAGCAGCCCTGTATAAAAAGAACTGTCTCGTCGCTCTTTTTGAAGACGGTCCTTTTCGATATGCCCTACAAGATATGGATGTTCCAGTTCGTATTTTAGCTGATTCGCCAATCGAAGTCCGTCGTGAAAGCAACCTGCTTCAAGCCTTACAAGGAACGTTTAAACTTCTGCCTTTAGTGCAGCAAACCATATCTTTATCCAAACAGTATGATCTCATCTGCGTTAACACCCCCAAGGCACTGGTTGTTGGCTCTATAGCTAGCTACTTCAGTCGTCGTCCGATGGTTTATCATCTCCATGATATTCTCACGCCAGATCATTTTAGTAACAACAATAGAAGATTGATGGTTGCGTTGGCCAACCGCTTCGCTACTCAAATCATGGCTGTATCAGAAGCAGCAAGAAATGCCTTTATCCAGGCCGGAGGACGCCCAGAGATTGTTCAGGTTATATACAATGGGTTCGAGTTTGAAAAGTTTCAAGGCCATACTGCTGCAAGTCAGCTTTTGAGAAAAGAGCTGGACATTGAAGAAAAGTTTGTAGTAGGGCATTTCAGCCGCTTGTCGCCTTGGAAAGGTCAGCATGTCCTGATTGAAGCGCTCTTGGACTGCCCTGACCACATCCATGCTCTGATCGTCGGAGATGCTTTGTTTGGAGAAGACGACTACGTTCAACAACTACATCAGCAGGTTAAACAGTCTAGGCTCTCCAGCCGTGTTCAGTTTTTAGGCTTTAGGACAGATGTTCCTCAGCTTATGGCTGCTTGCGACGTAGTTGCTCATACTTCTACGTCACCTGAGCCTTGTGCTAGAGTACTAATTGAAGCTATGTTATCGGGAAAGCCGTTAGTTGCAAGTGAAGACGGTGGTACTTTAGAAATTATAAAGGATCGCTTGACAGGATGGTTCGTTCCTCCTGGAGATGCCGAAGCTTTAGCCAAAGTGATTCTTTCCCTATCTAAGCAGCCTGGAATGATGCAAGAGGTTGCTGAAAATGCACAGCAAGATGCTCGTATAAGGTTCACTCTTTCTGCAGCGCGAGAAAATGTAGATCTCGTTCTTAGAGAAGCAGTTACAACCAGCAACGCCTACAAAAAGATGTAAGTCTCTTTCCTGAGATAGATAGTAAAAGCTAGCGCGTCGAGGCTAAATTGCTGATGAGCTGCGAGCGCGACAGTACTTGGATGCCGATGTCTTTGCAAACATCGGGGGATAGGCTGGCTGCGATAGAGAGAGTTGAATGCATGTTGGCGACCGCACAGAGCGATAGAATGGCGATATGTCCTGAGACGGCATAGTCGTCAGTCTAAAGTGTCACTTCGCTTTGAACCAGCCCGCTCTGGTAGTTACTGGTTTAAGTTTTGGTCCCTATGCCCTGGTAAAAATATCCCATTACCTTCGGCAAATTCTCGCCGTAAAACTCGCTCACCTCAACCTCATCAAAGGCAGCTCTCACTAGCTCGTCCATCTTGCGGTCGAGATGGCAGCCATCGGCCACGACGCGCTGAATCGGCGTTAGCCTGTTTTGCCAGGTTTGTATTCCTGGCTCATCGCTCAGCCCGTGTTCAATGAAAAAGAATCGTCCACCAGGCTTGAGCACCCGGTACGCTTCGCTTAACGCCTTTTCAATATTTGGGATACTACACAGCGTCCAGGTACACACCACGTTGTCAAAGCTGGCATCAGCCATGGGTAATTCTTCCCCGCTGAGCGTTTTAACGGTGACTGGAATCGCGCTCGCGTCGATACGTTTTTGGGCAATAGAGCCCATCCCCTCGTTGGGGTCCACCGTCGTCAAAGACGTCACTGCCGCTGAATAATGCGGTAAGTTTAGCCCTGTCCCAAACCCAATTTCCAACACATCCCCACTTACCTCAGCGAGCAACTGCTTACGATAGGTTGTCATCGACTCAGACGACATCGATAGCTCCAGCAGCCGTGGAAAAATGAGCCGAGAATAAAGCCCCATAAAACCCCCTCAAGCACGTAAATCTAGATAATTAACCTTGTGAGCGCATAGCGTTCTACCTTACTATTACCTACTTAATCACTATTGGGTAAAAGTCTATGGCAGCGCTGAAAGGACGAGATCTGCTGAGCCTGGCCGACCTCACAACTGAGGAAATGCATCACCTGCTAACCACAGCAGCGCAAATAAAATCAGGAGAGATTAACCCTCAGTGCCCCCAAAAAATTCTGGGCCTCGTGTTCAAAAAAGCCTCTACCCGCACCCGTGTCAGCTTCTCCGCTGCGATGTATAAGCTGGGTGGCCAGGTCATTGATCTCAACGCACAGCTCACCCAAATCGGCAGAGGCGAGCCTACCGCCGATACTGCCCGCGTGCTCAACAGCTACTTAGACGTGCTGGCCATCCGCACCTTCGAGCAGTCTGAAGTCGAAGAATTTTCTGAGTACAGCAATATTCCTATCATCAACGCCCTCACGGATTTGGAGCATCCCTGTCAAATCCTTGCTGACCTGCTCACCGTACAAGAAGAATTCGATCAGCTTTCGGGACTGACGATGACCTACCTGGGCGATGGGAACAATGTCGCGCATTCGTTGATTTTGGGCTGTGCCTTGGTGGGTATGAACGTGCGGATTGCTACGCCTGCTGGCTATGAGCCCAATGAGGCTATCTTGAAAAAAGCGGAAGCGATCGCTCAAGGAAACAGCGAAATTGTCGTCACCCAAGACCCCAAAGCCGCTGTAGAAGGCTCCCATGTCCTTTATACCGACGTATGGGCCAGCATGGGCCAAGAAGATCTAGCCGAAAAGCGGATCCCCATCTTCGAGCCTTACCAAATCAACGAAGCCGCCCTGGCTATCTCCGACCCTAAGGCCATCGTGCTCCATTGCCTACCCGCGCACCGAGGTGAAGAAATCACCGCCGCCGTCATGGAAGGCAAGCAATCTCGCATCTGGGAAGAAGCCGAAAACAGAATGCACGCTCAGCAGGCGCTGCTAGCCGAACTGCTCGGCGCGGCGTAATCGCCAAGCAGCATTCGCAGACGTTATCCGCGCCAAGGGTCAATCGACTTGAATCACCCTTAGACCGTTTTCGGTTTGGCGATCTTGGCAAATGGCCAACCAATCAAACTAAGTAAGACCACGCCCATCAGCCCTGCCAGTGGGTTGTTGCCGATGCCTGTTATCCACTCAGGAACCTGACCTGTGTACTCGCTCAGGCCTCCCACATTCACAATGTAGTAGCCCCAAATGAGGCCTGCGTGTAGTCCTAAGGGATAGCCCAGGCGAGTGAGTTGTTTGCCGGGTGGGCCGGTGGGCGATCGCCTGGCCCACACCAGCACCATCCCCAGCACCACCAATCCCAACAGCTGAGGCAGCGACGACACGATCTCATCCCAGGGCTTGATGTAATGAGTCGCCCCAAAGAATAAGGCGCTCATTACTAGCGCCTTTGGCCCGCTGTATCCTTCCTCCAGCTCAGCCAGTATCCAGCCACGAAACAGCATCTCCTCTGCAAAGCCTATAGCTAGCCCAACCAGTAGTCCTTCAAAAATAAATCGGACCAGTCGTGGACTTGGCACCGATGGCCGAGCCCAGCCCAAGAGCGTTTCCACCCCAAATAGCGCAAACACGCCTAGCGCCCCAATCCCCAGCGACACATATACATCCCGCCCAAACTGCGCCTGCAATCGCAATCCACAGCGCTGAAATGGACGCGGCCAGCCATGAATCCACCGTCCCCAAATCGGCAGGCCGCACAAGAAGCCAGCGTATAAGAGTACTAGCGATATAGTCTCCGCCGTGTTGGAGCCAAAGAACCAGCCGCCCGGCAGGTAAATCGTCATTGCTATCGGCAGCCAGTGCACGCCCAACAGCACCAAAAAGATCCCTATCCGTTGCCAGGGACCTTGACGTTGCACCCAAGTATCGACCCAGCTCACCGCAGAATCGCTCGAATCGGCATCACTAGAATAGTCTGGCCCACTGGCGACCCACCACTTTAATCATCAGGCTCAATCGTGCTGGTTAGTCCTTTGCTACACAAGCTTTCGCAATAAAACTCTGCATGCTCCAGCTCACAAATAATTACCAGACCTTTGCCAGAGTTGTGAGCCTGCATCATGATGTCAATCGCCTGCGGTGTCGTCAGCGCAGGCACCGTCGAGATCAGGCACTCTACGACATACTCCATGCCGTTGAAATCATCGTTGTGCAGCAGTACCCGATATCTGGGTGCAATTTTTTTGACCGTTGAGGTCGTTGTTTTTTCAATAGTTCCAATAGACGTAGACATGGCGTTGGGTTACGGGTTGCTACCTTCTTTTTTCGGACGTCCTTTTTCAAGGATCTGTTTTTTTAGCTGAGTAATTTAAGTCTGGCAAGGACTTTTCACCCTCTACGATAGCGCTAATAAAACAAGTCAGCACGCTAACAGAGGCTTAACTTGTTCCCTCAGCGGATAGCAAAAGACAGCTCGGAGTAAAAGTGCCCAAACCATAAAACTTTCGGGAGGATGGTAAGATAAACAAACATTAAAAAAGTTTAATATATCTTAGTCAAAGAAAATAACAAGTCACGCTTCAGTAATGTGCTAGCTCGGCTGTAGTAGCGGATAAGCGCTGGGACCAGTCATATACCCTGCACGTCCACATCAAAGCCTCCTTTAATAATCAAAACCTGCGAGCCTATGAGTGTTGTTCCTTCTCAGATTCTCTACTTAGAGCACGGCTCATCTAGACTTTACGCCGAAGCCATACAGATTGTGAGTAACCGGCAAGTCTGCTGGGCTAGGCCGACGCTACTCATTCAAAACCTGCCAGAAAAGGGGACGCCGACTGTTCGTCAGGCGGTGATCGCCGAGGCTGCTGCCGCTTTCGATAGCTCTTCGCTTCAGCTATACGATTTGGAAGGTGCGCCTGATCTTATTTGGCCCATAGACCCTTTCAACATCGCCTACGATCTCGATTTCTTTTCCCTGATTGTTCAAATCAAAATGTTGCCTGAGCGTGATGCTCAACAGAGTAGAAGGCAGCTTAATCAGTTCATTCGCAGCTTTTGGCACGAGCATTCTGAAACGTTTCACTTCACGCCAGCGAGCGAGCGCTATTCCTGATGTTGCGGTTTGTGTGTTGATTGAAGCGCGATCGCTACACATCCCGACATATCCGCTGTACCGCGAATGCATTATTACAATTGGCACAGTGTGCCTGTATTTGAGGTGGCTAGCTTGTGGGTGCTTGGCAATGTAAGCGCTTTATGGTGGCACTCATTGGCCACGGTGTAGGTATACGCATTCAGGCCTATGGTCCGTTTTGCGCAATTTAAACAACGCAATTTAAACAAAGGGAGTTGTTGAGACTTTTGGGCTTCTTAGATAGTGGGATAGTGGGCATTCGGACAGCAATACGTGGGTACTCATATGGCTGCAGGCTGGACTCAAATGGCTGCAGGCTGGACTCAAACCTATGGAATAAGGTCTGTAGCGAATAGCACAAGATAACTTGTGAACCATCCAATTCAAGTATTATTACTTGCTCAAAACTTTATCTGGCTATTTCGCAGGTCAAGATTTAGATAACTCTACCCTTGTTACCTAGCCTATCGAAATCTAGATCGCTAATTTGGGAACCAGGTCGCCTTTGCAGGTTTCAACGCAATAGTGCTTCAACGCATAGCTACGTTGCATCTCAAAGCCGAATTTTATCGCCGTCAGATTATCCACCTATAAGCAGCTGGTCCACAGTCGTTTCATAGCGCTATCCATATCTAAAGTCGACTAAGGAAGAAATTATGATGACTCGTTTGAACACACCTATTACTGTTATCTGTCCTTCTGGAGTACTCAACGCTGAAAGTGCTTGCAGTTTTGAGCAGCAGCTTGTTATGGCGTCTGAAAACAGTCGTGCTGACGAACTCGTTGTTGACATGAGCCGAGTAGAGTCTCTGGATAATGCTGGATTAGTGTCGTTCATGTCCGCGCTAAACGCGGCCAAGCCCCGGTTCAAGCAGCTCAGTATCTGCGCGGCGCCGCCCTCTATTCGCATTGTGCTAGAGCTTACACAGCTCGATCGTCTGTTTAACATTGTTGAGCCTGCGCCAAGTACGATCGCCGCATAGCAGTCTAAGTCAATTCGGCTTCCAAACGCTTGGTTCTAAGCAACGGGCCAGGCGCTATAGTAAAGGCCTGATTATTTCATGCGATAACTGCCGTGCCCCCTGTTGCTACTCCAACTGACTCTGCTGCCATTACCGAGCTAATCAATGCGGAGATTTCTCGCCCTGCACGGTATCTGGGTAATGAACGAGGCGCAGTGCACAAGCCATGGGAAGCCGCTGAGGTGCGCTGGGTACTCACCTATCCTGAAATATACGAGGTGGGCTCTTCTAACCTGGGTCACATCATTCTGTACAGCATTTTAAATGCGCAGCCTCGTCAGCTATGCGACAGAGCCTACCTGCCTGCTGCTGATCTGACTCAAAAGTTGCGCGATCGCCAGCTCCCACTCTTCGCGGTAGAATCCCGACGTAACCTCACCGACTTTGATATTCTTGGCTTTAGTCTCAGCTACGAGCTGGGTGCCACCAACATTCTCGAAATGCTTTCCCTGGCCCAGGTACCACTCACCTGGCAAGAGCGCGATGCACAGGGTCCCTGGAACACAGAATTAGGCAGCTGGCCTTTGATATTTGCAGGCGGCGGCACGGCAACCTCTAACCCCGAGCCCTACGCCGACTTTTTCGATTTTGTGGCACTTGGCGATGGCGAAGAGCTGCTACCAGAGGTGGGCCTGATCATCGAAGAAGGCAAGGCCAGTGGCCTTAGCCGCGAAGAGATTTTGCTCGACCTAGCTCAGGTGCCGGGCGTTTATGTGCCCAGGTTCTACGAGATGAACCCAGATGGCTCCGTTCGGCCCAATCGAGCAGATGTGCCAGTGCGTATTCTCCGCCGGGTTGCGCCGCCGATGCCGGAATACTCAATCGGACTGGTGCCCTATGTCGAGACTGTTCACGATCGCCTCACGGTCGAAATTCGCCGGGGCTGCACTCGCGGTTGCCGCTTTTGCCAGCCAGGTATGCTCACGCGCCCAGCTAGGGATGTCCCGCCAGAGCAGGTTATCGACACCATCGAGCGAGGCATGCGTGAGACGGGCTACAACGAGTTTTCGCTGCTGTCGCTCAGCTGCTCAGACTATTTGGCGCTTCCAGCGGTAGGGCTAGAAGTCAAAAACCGGCTGAGAAATGACAATATCAACTTGTCTCTGCCTAGCCAGCGTGTAGATCGCTTTGACGAAAATATTGCCAATATCGTTGGGGGCTTGCGGCAAACGGGGCTGACCTTTGCGCCTGAGGCGGGTACGCAGCGGATGCGCGACATTATTAACAAAGGGCTCACGAATGAGGAGCTGTTGCGCGGTGTCAAGACGGCTTATGAGCAAGGCTGGGAGCGGGTAAAGCTGTACTTTATGATCGGCCTGCCGGGTGAAACCGATGTCGATGTGCTGGGCATTGCTGAAACCGTGCGCTGGCTACGGCGTGAGTGCTTTATCAAGGGTCGCCGGGCGCTCAAGTTTAATATTACAATCTCCAACCTGACGCCAAAGCCCCATACACCTTTTCAGTGGCACTCTGTTTCTACCGAGGAGTTCAAGCGCAAGCAGCGGCTGCTACAAGACGAGTTTCGCAGCATTCGCGGCGTAAAGGCGAACTTTACCGACGTGCGAATTTCGGAGATGGAAAATTTTGTGGGACGCGGCGATCGCAGACTATCCGCTGTCGTCCGCCGTGCCTGGGAACTGGGCGCAGGGATGGACGCCTGGTGGGAAAATCTGGAAGGCGCGTTTGGTGCTTGGACTCAGGCGATCGCTGAAGTAGGCCTGGACTGGCAATACCGTCAGGTCGAAAGCGGCGAATGGAACCTGGATGACAGCATTGCCACCGATGAGAGCCCCACTCAGGGCGTCGATGCGGATATGGAAGCAGTCATGGCCAAAGCGCTCCCGTGGGATCACATTGACACCGGTATCGAAAAACAGTGGCTACAAACCGAACTCAGACGCGCCCTAGAAGCCGCCGTTGTTCCTGATTGCTCCTTCGAGGGCTGCTCTCACTGCGGCATCTGCGGCCCCGACTTTGGTCACAACATCGTAGTCGCACCCCCGGAAATTCCAGAATTTGTGGGTCACTTTGAACCCAATCAAACCAGGGCACAGCGTATTCGGATTCGCGTTGGCAAGCTGGGGGACATGGCTTTGATTGGGCATCTGGACTTTGCCAGACTCATGGACCGGGCGATTCGCCGCGCATCTTTACCGATCGCGTTTACAGGCGGATTTCATCCAGGTCCGCGCATTTCGCCAGCAAACGCGCTGCCTTTAGGCGTTACGAGCACTGGCGAACTGATTGATTTTGAACTGACCGAAATTGTCGATATCGCAGATTTCAAAGCTCGTTTGCAGGTGCAGTTGCCGGAGGACGTGCCGATCTATACCGCTGAGGAGATCTCCTTGCAGCTTCCCTCATCTACTAAAAGCCTGGATAAAGCCGAGTATTTTCTGGCACTCAATCTGGAATCGGTAGAGGGCACTGAGATCGATGCAGCTGGGCAATCTCGGTCAGACTGGGCGCAGTGGATCGACAAGGTGCTAGACGCTGAGCACATTATGCATACCAAAACCACAAAGTCTGGGAAGACGAAGGAAATAGATTTGCGATCACGTCTCTTTGAACTTGCGATCGCCGAACCCGCCACACTCGATACCCTACCGCCTGCTGTTCGCCAACAGCTCACTCAGTCGAGTGCCTGCGTGATTCGCTATGTCGGCAGCTGCCGCAACGATGGTACGCTGCTTCGCCCTCGGGGCGTCGTGTCGATGTTGGAAAGTATCAGTGGCTGCTCACTGGTGACCGGACATATTCACAGGGCGCAGCTTTTGCTAGCAGCTCCTGCTCAGACAAAGACACAAACAGAGAATGTCTAGGAAAGCGGGAATCAGAGGAATTTTCGGCAAACGAACAGCGGTTAATCGACTGCTGAGTGGTGTCACGGTGGGTGTGTGTGTAGGCGGATTGATTGGCAGTGGTGGGGCGATCGCTCAAGATGCCGCCCAAGCTGCAGTCAGTGAAAATCCTATTGACCGTGAAGCTTTAGAGGCACTGCGATCGCAACTCACCAATCTGGACCAGCTCCCCCTACTCCCCAGCAATCCCGACAGTCTTGATGCCGACAGTACCCAGCTATCCCCCACCGAGCTCAGCGAGCCCAGCTTTGCCTGGATCCGCGACCAAACCGAAGAACGCCACGACAACCCCACTCTGCCTGTAGACCTGGTAGAGCGGTGGAGAGCTTACACCCATCAAGGCCTTCGCTACGTCGATGTCGTAGTCGACCAAGACGCCTGGGAGCAGCTCAGCTACGTCAGGCGCTACGGCTTCCTGGTGCAGTTTGGCACCGCCGCCCAAAACAATCGCTACCAGCTCCGCATTTTTCATAGCGGTGACGTTACCAACCGTCTGGATGAACTCAATGCACAGAACACCCCCTTCGGTATGGTCGCAGGCAGTTCTGTTCGCCTTAGAGGTGCTTACTACTGTACTCAACAGGTAGCGCCGTCAACTGTCTCTACGCTACAGATTGCCCCATTGGCTTCTCAGACAGCTCATCAGGCATGTGGTGCCTTCCTTAGCCCTCTTATCAAGCTGTAGATGGCCTATACTCAGTCATCAGGCTTCAGCTCGTAGCTGCTCCCATAGGGAAAAGTATGCCGCCTGCATCGTGTCAGGCAATGGACGCAAAAGCTCACTTTGCTGCATTACTTCTGCCATCTTACGGCGGCTGGATAACGCTTCTGGGAAGCTTACCTGCTCACTGGTTCCATCCAATACCGACTCGCTCAAAAAGATTGGCGATAATCCCTCACCCGCCACAGAGAGTTGCGTTGCCGGTCCCACCTGCCAGCAAAAGGCTATCCACGCCTTAGCCGCTTCGCTAAGCTCGGTTCCTTTGGGCTGCACCCACATATCCGCCGATAGCAAACTGCCGTCTTCAGGCATTGCCACTCTCAAGTCACGATAGCGCTGCAGTGCCAGCTGCACATCGCCAGACCAAGTCACCACTGCCTGCACATCTTCATTCACCAACGCCTTCAGCGCCGTTGTCGAATCGTAGGTTCGCACCTGCTGATTCAGCTCAGCAAACGCATCGCCAAGCTGGTTGCGGAGCCGCTGCGTCAGCGCTGTCACCGAAGAATTGCGACTGGCAGAAACATCAAATACCGCATTGAAGCGATCTGTCTGTATTTTATGCAGCAGCCCTATTACCAGGTTTGGATGGTTCGGTAGTGCGATTCGCCCCTGTAAAGCCGGATTGAGTAAGTCGCGCCACTGCTGAAAGGGGACAGCCGACTCGGGCCTGCCTAGTGCCCTGTTAAGCTGAGGCACCTGACTTTGCCGATACACAATCACCAGAGACTGAACTTTGTAGGGCGCGGCCCACAGTGAATTGGTCGGGGCTTCGCCAATGGGCAATTGACCGTCTGCATCGCGCGTCACAAACTGCTGCCACTGATTGGGGAGTGGTTCTAGTAGCGCTTCCGGCAGGGGCATGGGTTCAATCAGGTCTTGGGCGATCGCCTGCTTCAACCAATAGTCCCCTAAGCTCACAAGCCGCTGAGACTCCGTGAGGGGCCTGCTTGCCTGTTGCCAGGGCCAGCGAATCCAGCTGGAGGGCTTGTCGGGCGTTTGTTGCCAGCGCTGCAGCTGCTGAAACGTCACCTGCATTTGCCCCAGCGTCTGAAACTTAACTGGAAACTGCGTCGTTTTTTTGAACTCATTGAGCACTTCTGGCGGAATCGCGCCCGCCAAAAGCTCTACTTGCAAAGGATTTGCTGCCCGGTTACAGCCTGTGAGCACACTGCCAGCGACAAGTCCTGTAGTCCCCAATAGCAGTGTTCTTCGGTTCATCATGGTCAGATAAATATTGCTGAGATAATAAATAGAGCTGAAATAAATAAGAATGAGATAAATAGAAATGAGACAAATAAATTAGCGAAATATATCAACGCTGTAGCAAATATAGGGCCTTGCTAGATATCAAAAGCGCAGAAGGGATACTCCCTCTGCGCTTACTTTCTTGGTCTCTTCTGGCACTTATTCTGGCACTTATTCTGGCACTTATTCTTCTGGCACTTAGAGTGCTTCAGTCCTAAACCAGTCTATAAAGACTTCGTTTTGCCTGCGCCCCACTGATCGCCACGAATTTTAGGCATCAGCAAAATATGACCCGAAATCGCGCGCAGGTCGTCTTCTGTCAGGTTACGCATCTTAGGGTAGATGTCAGTACTTTGAGTACTTGGGTGCAGCTCAGAAATTTCTACCAACCCGTCGTAAGTAGTGGGGTTGTGTAGGTAGTCTACTAGGCCTTCCAGGTTGTTACGGTCGGGGAAAGCACCTGCTAGTGATTCTGTATCCAAACCAACGTTAGGATTAGTTTTTGTGATACCACCCAGGTGACAAATAGCGCAAGCATTGTTGAATTTGCGCTGACCACGGGTGAATTCTTCCACCGAAAGCGTCACAGTATCACCGGCTTCATTCAATGGAATCGTTCTCACCGAAGCGTCTAGCTCGGCAGCGATCGCACTCTCTACAAACAGGCCACCAAACAATCCTGTCGCTACAAAGATTACAGCGGCCACTAGCCAGGTGCATCTCTTAAGTATATTTCTCATTTTTTATGCTTGCTCTTCAGCCATTCAACACAGCAATGATTCAAAAGTCATTGAATCAAAATATCCTTCTATCATGCCACGAATAGGGGATATAAGCAGGACTAATCACAGAGCTTACGTGACTAATCGGCCACCTGCACCACAGCAGCTTCCATTTGCTTTGCCACCACAGGCACTTTTCCTTTCACCGGCTGATGCAGACGAATCAGCTGATTTAGCATCTGCTTCAGCTCCGTTCGCGGCACAATTTTATCTACAAACCCATGGTGCAAAAGGTATTCAGCGGTCTGAAAACCATCTGGCAGCTTCTCGCGCACGGTTTGCTCCACCACACGCCTACCTGCAAAGCCAATGGTCGCTTCTGGCTCGGCCAAGATAATATCGCCCAGCATTGCAAAGCTCGCCGTTACCCCACCCGTCGTCGGATGCGTCAAAACCGGGATATACAATAGCCGCGCTGAGCGATGCCGCTCTAGCGCCGCCGAAATTTTGGCCATCTGCATTAGGCTCAGCATGCCTTCTTGCATTCGTGCCCCACCCGAAGCACACACAATAATCACCGGCAGCTTCTCAGCAGTCCCGCGCTCAATCAGGCGAGCCAGCTTTTCACCCACTACAGACCCCATACTGCCGCCCATAAAGCGAAAGTCCATCACGCCAAGTGCGGCAGGCATACCGTTGATCTTACCAATACCGGTCTGAACGCCATCTACGAGCTTGGTTTTGGCCTGGGTGTCGCGAATACGGTCGGCATAGGCTTTGCGATCGCGAAACCGCAGCGGATCTTTTGGCGATACCTGCGCGTCCAGTGGCGTCCAGCTGCCTTCATCTATCAGCTGCTCAATCCGCTCTACGCTAAACACCCGGTGGTGGTGGCCACATTCTGGGCAAACCTGCTGATTGGCCTTCAAATCTTTGGTATAGGTCAGCACGTCGCAACGCTCGCACTTTGTCCACAGCCCGTCGGCAATCTCGCGCTCGTGCCGATCCTGACTAATCAACCCCGTCTTCTTGCGATTGGCGAACCAGTCGAACAGTGACATTTTCCCGCTCATTGTTTTGCGTCTTGCTCAAGTATTTAAAGCTGTGAACATTATCTATCCTACTGGGTTGACAGTCCTCTTGGAGAGAAACATCAAACCGGAAAGAAAATCGCCAAATACGTCGCAATCAGCCACTCACCATAAAACAACGTCAGCACAGACCCTAACGCCAGATACGGCCCAAACGGAATATGCTGCTTGGGGCCTAATACGCCCAGCGCCAGCGCGCTACTCCCGATCACCGCGCCCATCGCTGCTGCCAAAAACGTCGACAACAACAGCCCTGGCCACCCCAACCAGGCCGCCATCATCGCAGCGAGCTTGGCATCGCCACCGCCCATCGCCGCTTTCCCAAAGGCTCGGCTTCCTGCAATGCCTACAAAATCAAATAACCATAGCCCAAACACGCTAGCAATAAAAGCTGATACCAGAGCGCTCATCACACTCCCTAGCGTGGGCGCTGCCAAATAACTCATCCAGGCCTGAAACCCCCAACCCAGAATCAGTCCCGAAGCCGTCAAACTGTTCGGCAGCGTCATCGTATCCAGGTCAATCAGCGCCAGACACAGCAACCAGCACACAAATAACCAGAAGCCAGGCGTCTGCCAGCTCATGCCAAACATTGCAAACACCGATACAAATAAGCAACCTGTCACAAACTCCACCATCGGGTAGCGAGCCGCAATCGGCAGCTTACAGTTTCGGCAGCGCCCCCTCAGCCACAACCAGCCCAGCACAGGCACGTTGTCGTAGGGCTTCAGTTTTTTCTCACACTTGGGGCAGCGCGAAGGTGGGTACAGTAGCGAAAGCCCCTCCGGCACCCGATAAATTACCACATTCAAGAAGCTACCAACCGCCGCCCCGAGGATAAAAACGATCAGAAAAGGCACAAAAACATCCACAAGTGCGGCAGGGAATAAAGAGCTAGCATAGTATTCCCAAACGCCAAAAACCCATCAACGACAGTCAATCAAATCGTCGTTGATGGGTTACTTCGTGTCAGTGACAGTTCTGCTAATGAGAGGCTCTAAGGGGTTCCCTTACGCTCTAGTTTAAGGCGGGCTCAATTTGGCTAAAAGGGACAAAGCACTCTTGCGGTAGCAGAACTGGCTTGTCGCCAAATACCAGCTTGCCCCGATGATTTAGCCGACCGATGGCTACCCCAATCGGGCGCTGCACCACTTCAGGATGAACCTCATAAAAGGTGCGGTAAATGTGTCTGGCAGCTTTGATCAGCTCTGGATTCAGAAGAACAGAGTCATCTCCAAAAGCAAGACGGTCCGCCGCCGATGACAGCGTTTCAGGTGACATAGTTAGTGTGCTCATTCTCTAAGCCTTTTTGTTTGACTGGTGTGCCGCCAAAGGCGACAGCATTTTGAACGGGTGCGGCAACTGTATCAGATGACGCGTGAATGCGGTAATACTCACAAAGTCTAATTTAGTTCATGCGTACTATTTCGCGATTCACTACAAACTTTACATACATGGCCTACGCACTGGGTCTACGCACCTGGCTGGGCAGCTAACGCTGCTTGCAACGCCTCGCCCATTCCCTTGCATCCCACTGCTTTCATTCCTTCAGACATAATGTCTCCGGTACGATAGCCCTGATCGAGCACGGTGAGTACGGCCATCTCTATTTTGTCTGCTGCCGCAGGCTGACTTAGTCCGTAGCGCAGCATCATGGCAGCACTTAGCACTTGAGCCAGCGGATTGGCCTTATCCTGCCCAGCAATGTCGGGGGCCGAACCATGGACAGGTTCAAACACGCCCGGGCCGCTCTCGCCCAGACTGGCAGATGGTAGCATACCGATGCTGCCTGTGAGCATGGCCGCTGCATCAGAGAGAATATCGCCGAATAAATTGCCAGTGACGATGGTGTCGAACTGCCTCGGGGCGCGGACTAGCTGCATGGCTGCGTTATCTACATACAGGTGAGAGAGTTCTACGTCGCTGTAGTCGGCGCTGAGGGCTGTGATGCGATCGCGCCACAGCTGAGATACCTCCAGCACGTTTGCCTTATCCACCGAGCACAGCTGCCCACTGCGCTTACGCGCCGCCTCAAAGGCAACTCGGCCAATCCGATCAATTTCACTGCTGTTGTAAACCATGGTGCTCACCCCACGCTGCTGCCCATCCTCGGTTTCAAAAATGCCCTTGGGCTCGCCGAAGTAAATGCCCCCGGTCAGCTCTCGAACCACCATAATATCAACGCCTTCCACCACCTCTGGCTTCAGCGAAGATGCACTCAATAGTTGCGGCAGAATCGTTGCCGGGCGCAAATTAGCAAATAGGCCTAATCCAGCCCGCAACCCTAACAGTCCTGTCTCGGGGCGCTGCGCTCTTGGCAGGCTGTCCCATTTGTATCCCCCAATAGACGCCAGCATCACCGCATCGCTTTGACGACAGATTTCTAACGTCTCTTCCGGCAATGGAGAATCCGTCGCATCGATCGCCGCCCCTCCAATCAACGCCTCTGTAAACTCGAAGCTGATATCTTGCTGATTGGCTACCTGCTTTAGCACATCCACCGCGACCGTCATGATTTCTGGGCCAATGCCATCGCCAGGCAAAAGGGTGACGCGAAGAGGACGCGAAGCAGACGATTCTGATGAAGACGCTGTCATGGGTTAGGAATTCAGTCGATAGGGACGCCACGATAATACCTGATGGATGAATCACCGTTACGAGTGCATACAACCACAGGTGTAAGATACTCTTTGCGGATCGACAGCAATCCCTTTGGCAAATACGGATCTAACGAACACGGAACGACTATGACTTTTTTGCGTGCCGATTTGGCTCAGATGGCAGCGTACAAGTCTCCCCATCCTGGCCAGGCTGACAATACACCCAAACTAGATCCGCTAGATACAAACGAAAGTCCGATTGACTTGCCTGATGCGCTCAAAGAGAAGCTGGCAGAGACCTATCGGAGTGCGATCGCCGCCAACCGCTACCCGGACGGTAGCCACACAGCCCTCAAGCAGGCCGTCATCACCTACGCCATCGAATCTGGCAAGATTGCTCCCAACACCATTGGCACCCAAAACGTCACCCTCGGTAACGGCTCTGATGAACTCATTCGATCCGTACTGATGGCCACCTGTCTGGGCAACAACGGCTCTATCCTAGTGGCCACACCGACCTTTTCTATGTATGGGATCCTAGCCAAAACGCTAAGCATCACCGTCTATAGCGTTAGCCGTAAAGATAACTTTGAAGTTGATATAGCCGCCGCAGAAGCAAAGCTCAAAAAAGCTGCCGAGTCATCTAGTGCTGCGCCTATCAGAGTCGTGTTTATGGTGCATCCTAATTCACCCACGGGCAACGCCCTCACCCAGCTAGAACTAGACTGGCTAAAGCAGCTCCCTGAGGATGTTTTAGTCGTTGTCGACGAAGCCTACTTTGAATTTAGTCATCACACTACCCTGAGCGAGGCCTTGAGTCGTCCCAACTGGATTATTCTAAGAACCTTCTCCAAAGCCTTCCGCTTAGCCGCCCATCGCGTTGGCTACGGCATCGCCCATCCCAACATCATCACTGCCTTAGAAAAACTGCGACTGCCCTATAACCTACCCGCCTTTTCTCAGACAGCAGCTATAGCTGCTTTGACTCACAGTCAACAGCTCCTTACCCAAATACCCGACATCATCAGTGAGCGTCACAAGCTTCTGCACGCTCTGACAGAACATCCTCACTTGCAGGTATGGCCTAGCGACAGTAACTTTGTGTACGCTCGGCTTAGCGAAAGCGGTCTGCGGATATTAGAAGCCAACAGCCAGGCAGAAGGCTTAGTGGCAATATTCCATCGACTAAAAGCCCTTGGGACCTTGATTCGGCATACAGGCGGTGGTTTGCGTATCAGTGTCGGCACCGTTGCCGAAAATCAACGGACGCTAGCCAATATTCACCAAGCATTTAGCTAGTTCTCTTTTGAGGGTGCCAACTGGCTACCACACGAAGCCTGATCGAACCCTTCGAATCGTCTGAGGCAGTACGCCTACCAGCATTGCAAAGGCTTCATCAGGTACCAGATCAACCGTCGCCTGGTCAAAATAGGTCTTGAACTGCTCTAAAATCATCCGAGCACGGTCGTTGGGCTCCGGTTGATCGGTAAAGTTTTGGGTCAGCCGGATCCACTGCAAGCGAATCTTGATCGCGTTCTGATGTTCCTCATGGGAATCTGGCGCGAGTAGTGACAGATTGCCAATCGGAATTACCTTCACAATATCTTCGTCCAGGCTGCCGCCCACAGCAGCGCCTGGTCCGGCAAACTCTGCGTGGAACTCGCGTAATACAATCAAACCATTACGGCGACGGCTGTTTACGACCCACAGCTCGCCGCTATCTATTTTTTCAACCACGTTGTCGGCTTTCAAATCCTGATTCACTGATGCGCCAAAAAACTTCCAGTTAGCTGCACTCGCAGGTACACTTTTCCGACTACCTGCACGATTTGACTGATAAGAAACAACCTGATGAGTGTTGATAGTATCAGAGCTCTCAGATAACTCACAAGTCAATAGAGAAGGGGAAGATGCTTCTTTTGCTTGCGCTAGGTACTTTTTGAGCGTGTCCTGAGTGCTTGTGCTCGGCCTTGCGGATGCGCCACACACAGAGCCCTGAGCGGTCAAATCGGGCTTTCTGTTGGGCTGCAAATCCATAGTGTCAGATATTCACTCAGCGTAAGCTCGGCAACATCAAAAGGTGACATTACCAATGTGATACGAATTGCCCTGCGGATGTAAAAGAACAAGTAGCTTTTATTTATTCTTCATGCCATTGCGCCGAGTACTTTACACACCTCACACAAACTGAAGTTTGGAGCCATTTTTTTGAATCAATGCCGACACAGCACGTTTCTATTTTTATCACTGTGCCGAAGGTAAAGCTCAGCCCTAAGAGTATCAAAAATTACTACACCATCAGTACTTACACTCGTCAAAATCACTGAGGTGACGTTAATTTTCTTTTAAGGTCCAAGCAAACTTTAGTAAATGAGCTATTGCAGCCGCTTGGAGAGCAGCAAACGTTCTGGACGTAGCCCCAGACCTGATAAGACGGGATTGCTTACTTCACATCGCTGATAGCCAGCTTGTGTATACAGTGCTTGCGCCGCCGAATTATTGGCCATGACATGCAAATAAATGCGGTGAAATCCCCAGCCTAGCGCCGTGGTTTCACAGGTTTTTAATAGCCGCTGTGCTGCGCCTTTGCGACGATGCCCTGGCGCGATCGCCAAATTTGAAAGGTACGCCCGCTTGGGTGGAAAAAACCGCCAGCTCTCACAGGGACGCTGTGAAATTTCAGCTGTTCCCACAATCTTCCCCGTCGACTGCGCTGAGGCTGGCTCAACCAAGTCTGCAACCAGGCAAGCATACTGAATCGCAGGGGTCTTGAGTCTGGCTTTGATATCTTCTTGAATGCCTACCCGCAGCAGCCAGTACAGCCAGGGAGTCGCCTGCGTTTTGGGATAAAAGCTAGACAGTAGCACAGACACAATCTGCGGCAAATCTCGCCGATGCGCAGAGCGAATGCGAAAAGACTGCCAGGGAGCATCTGGAATGGAAGCATCTTGAGGCAAGGCGGGCTCAGCATTAGCCAGTGACATAGTAAAAACTCGAAAGAGGGTGGGAACTTTATGTAGGACGTTGCAGCGCGGCCTTTTGAGCGTTTGTCCCGACAATGTGGCACGTCCAAGTACAGAATATCTGGCCTAGATGAGAGATTGATGCATGGCAGTTAGAGAGCGTAATCGACGAAAAAAGGCATCTAAGCACAAAATCTTGGTGGTAGATGATGAGCCAGACAATTTGGACTTGCTCTACCGCACATTCTACCGAGACTTTAAAGTTATCAAGGCAAACAGCGGTCAGGATGCATTGGACCTGCTAGCTGACCAGGGTGACATAGCGGTTATTATTTCTGACCAGCGGATGCCAGGTATGAGTGGCACAGAACTGCTGCGGCTCACTGCCGATCGCTATCCCAACTCTATTCGGATTATGCTAACAGGCTACACCGATGTCGAGGACTTGGTAGAGGCGATTAACGAAGGTAAGGTCTTCAAATATGTCACCAAACCCTGGGAAGAAGACGATTTGCGAACAGTCGTTGGGCAGGCGGTCGATACTCACAGCGTGTTGCAGGCAAGAACTCAGGAGCTCAACCGGGTTGTTCGTCAGGAAACGCTGCTAAACGCAATTACTAATACAATTCGCAGCGCCCAGTCATCTGAAGAAATGCTTAAGACCATCGTCGAAACCCTCGGCGCGGCCTTTGAATTAGATTATGGCGTCGTCAAGCCGCTGCAAAAAGCAGATCTGACATCGTCAGTCTTTCACTATGTTGGCACTGCGGTATCCGATGAACTGTTAGTAGACAACAGCGTACGCACCCTAACGGATGAAGCGCTAGATCAGCTAGAGAGAACAGTATGGGAGACCGTGCTTACCCAGCAGCTAGAAACGCCTGAAGATATCGCTGCTGCTGCGCCGGATGAAGCCAACGCCACTGCTTATCAAGCCCTTGATATTCAAAATAGCTTGCTCATTCCGCTGACCTGCAAGCAGGATGTGTTGGCGGTGCTAGCGCTGCACAAATGCTCGCATCAAAAGTCCTGGGAAGAGAGTGAGATTAAGCTGCTAACGACCTTGGCCGATCAAGCTGCGCTCGCACTTTCTCAGGCCTGGACTTACGAACGTGTTCAGTCTCTGGCACAGCGAGAAGTGTTGATTAACACCATCACAAAGGCGCTTCATGCCAGCTTGGAGCCCAGTGAGATATTTGCGGCGATTACTGAAAAGCTAGGCCAGGCACTGTATGCAGACAGCTGTACGCTGTCGCTGTGGACAGACACCCACTCCCAGTGCGTCGGTCGCTACGACATGCATGCCGAGGTAGCACCGACCTTACCAGAAGCGACGGTAGAAATCGCAACGGACGCTATCTTGACTGAGATGCTGAGTACGAAGCAGGCGGTTGTCGTCAGTGGGATAGAGCGTCGCAGTGACCAGCAGAGCGCCCTTGATAGTAAGTATTTGGCAACTCAGATAGCCAGTGGTGGAGAGCAGGCAAAACCCAGAGCGCTAATGGCGGTGCCATTATTAGCAGAGTCTAAGATTACGGGCTGCATTGTGCTAAAGCAGCTGTCGAGCGATCGCGACTGGACCCAAGACGAGGTGGGCCTGGCATTGGCAGTGGCCAATCAGGCGGCGATTGCCGTTCAACAGGCCAACCTGTATCAAAAGAGCCGCCACCAAGCCGAGCAATTACTAGAGCTCGATCAGCAAAAGAACGCCTTTTTCCAAAACATTTCCCACGAATTTCGTACGCCGCTCACCTTAACTATCGGTCCACTAGAATCGGCAGTAGAACGGGGCGAAGGGCTAGATATAGAACAGTCCACCATTGCCCTAAGAAACTCGCGGAGACTGCTACGCCTGGTAAACCAGCTGCTGGACCTACAAAAGCTGGATGAGGGCAAAATGAAGCCAACCTTCCGGCCTTGCGACTTGGCAGCCTTTGCCCAGGACGTTGTCGAAGCGTTCCAAAGCTACTGTGCGCGCAAACAAATTACCCTCACCACCGACATTGAACCATGCGCTGCGGTGTACCTGGATATGGAGAAGTTCGACAAGGTCCTTTATAACCTGCTGTCGAATGCGATGAAATTTACTCCAGCGGGTAAGTCCATCACCGTCCGCTTAAAGGAAGCAAATGGCAAGGCCAATCTGCAGGTGCAAGATGAAGGCATAGGCATTCGCGCCGATCAGATTCCTCACTTGTTTGAGCGTTTCCGTCAGGCAGATGGGTCGGCAAACCGCCACTACGAAGGCACTGGACTAGGGCTCTCTCTGGTGCAGGAACTGTCACAGCTACACGGTGGCGACGTCTCGGTAGAGTCTGTTTATGGTGAAGGCACGACCTTTACGATTGAGCTACCGCTAGGCGCAGACCATCTCCCTGCCGAACAGGTAGTAGAACAGGCACTTTCTACCGCAAAGGGCAGAGCTGCTGTAGAACTTTCTGACATTGAAATGGCGTCGGCGACTGCTGATAGCAATATTGAGCTACCACCGGCTGCGGAAGGGAAGCAAATAGAGCGCGAATCATTTGAAGGGTCTAATATTTTGGTCGTAGACGACAACCCAGACCTAAGAGCCTACGTATCGAGCGTACTGCAAAGGCAGGGTTATCAGGTACGTACCGCTGAGCAAGGCGCAGCAGGGTATGAAATCGCCAGCACTTATGGCCCAGACCTAATCATTACTGATTTGATGATGCCAGGCGTCAATGGTTTGGAAATGATTGAGCGCATTCGTAAGGATGGCGCCCTGCAGGGAACGCCGATTATTTTGCTCACGGCTAAAGTTGACGACGAAACACGCTTAGAGGGCATGGAGCAGGGCGCTGATGCCTATCTTTCTAAACCCTTTAACGACCGGGAGTTGCTTGCAGAAGTGCGTAACTTGCTGGCGCTGAAGTCCAATGAGCGCAAAGTCGCACAGCTGAACCAGTATCTGACCGAGTCGGTATTGCAAAGATTCTTGCCACCTTCTTTGGTGCAAAAGGCTAATGAGGGAGATTTGCAGCTAGACTTGCGGCCTGAGCCTCGCCTGGTGACGATTTTGTTTAGCGACATTGTGGGCTTTACTCAGCTGAGTAATACGCTGCGATCGCGCCGAGTCGCCGAGCTGCTAAACGAATACTTGGAAACCATGACCCACGCTATTTTCAACAATGGCGGTACGGTAGATAAGTTTATGGGTGACGCGGTCCTGGCGCTGTTTGGGGCGCCGGAGGAAATGAGCCCGAATGAGCAGGTGAGGCGGGCGATCGCCGCTGCCCGTCAAATGTATAGTGACCTCGACGGACTCAATCAGCGCTGGGCCGAGCAAGGCATTGGCCCCGTTCAGTTCCGCTGCGGTATTCACCAAGGCACCGCCGTCGTCGGCATGTTTGGCAGTGCAGAAAGATCGGACTACACCGCCATTGGGCCGAGTGTGAATATCGCTGCGCGCATTCAAGAAGCGGCTACCGCAGAGACAATTCTGGTATCGGCAGCCGTTGCAGACTATCTGGACGAACGAGAGATCGTCAAGTTCGATCCGCTACAGCTAAAGGGCATTGACGAAACTGTGCTGACCTTTGGCGTAAAAACAAGACTGTAAGTTCTGACTATAAGTTCTGAGAATGTAGGTACAGTCAAAAGAGCGGCTACCCCCGCTGACTTTAAACAGAGTCAGCAGGGGTAGCTTATAGATAGCATTTTTCCTCATTCATGGTTTCTCCGCTCCGCATTTGGCAACACAGCGAACCCAAGGGCTTTTGGCCTGCCCTGGGCGGACTGGCTGTGGTTGCCCATGTTGGTGTGATTGGTCTATTGCTTCCCTATATTGCTGGATTGGTAGGTAGCGGTGGCGGTAGCGCTTCGGCGGTGGTGCCAATTGAGCTAATAGTGTCTACCGATGCTGAATCAAAACCAGTCGAAAGGACAGACTTGGCACGCGGTAACACTACTCCAGTCAGCGAGCAGTCGACACAGAAATCTGCTCCCGTTTCACCTGTAGAGCCTACTCCAACAGTGAACGAACAAATTCAACGGGTAAACGAGGACTTATCAGACCCTGAAGCACCCTCAAGAAATGAAGTGCCTGTTGAAGAGGCTTCTGAAGTGGAAGAAACACAGGGACCTACGGGACAAAACGAAGCCCCAGATGAAGCCCCAGATGAAGCCCCAGATGAAGCCCCAGATGAAGCCCCGTCGGCAGGAAAAGAAGCAGACACAACATTGCCTGAAGAAACGCCATCCAACGAAGCAGGCGCCCTTCCTGTGCTGGGTGGCCAGCAGCTACCTTCACCAGGTGATGCAGCCATAAGTGAGGGCACGGATCAAGTTACTGCATTAAGCTTCACCGACTATGACTATGTGTCAGATAACGTGCGAGATATCGTTGCACAAACACTCCCGGAGCCTGCTCAGATAGAACCAATCACTTGGAGAACAGCGGATTTAGGGTGCGGCGAAGTGGGTGAGCTGCCATCTATGCCGTTAACGTACCGAGTCACGATTAGTCGGTCTGGCAACATTCAAGAGGCAACCCCTTGGACCGGACGTACTGAAGTATCGCCGTTGCTCAATGACTCAGAAAAAGCAGTCCAATGCCTGCTAAAGCAATCAGGCTGGCGCTTTACTCCAGCGCTCGACGAAACAGGCAAGGTATACCCATTCAGTGAGATGCTCCTAACATTCACGCTCGACTTGGATGTCGATTAAGTATTTTCACGTTCTAGACCATCCGCCCAAGACAGTGATATCTTGTGTAGGCTAATATGAAGCAACCTCTGCGGGTGTAGTTTAGTGGTAAAACCTTAGCCTTCCAAGCTAATGATGGGGGTTCGATTCCCCCTACCCGCTTTGAACCTAAAAGTACTTTTACAATTAAGGAAGCCGTTTAATCGTGTTATTAACGGCTTATTAACGGCTCCCTTGATTACGACGGGTAGTGGGTTTGTAGCTGCTCGCGGAGTTCTGTAGGGTTGAACAGAATGGGCAGGAAGTGAATGCTGTTGACTTCTTTGAAGTAGAACAGAATGGGAATAGGAGGCCAGAAGATTGTCCAGCTTTCCCACTCGGCGTAGGGAAAGGTTTTGAGACGATTTTCGTTGCGGTAGACGTCGAGTGCGGTGCTGGTAAATGTGAGGCGGATATTTTTGCTTTGGTAGAGCAGAAATAGGCCAAAGAGCGCGACGGGAAGGCCTAGCCATAGCTGGGTGAGGATTAGCGGTATGGATAAGAGGGTGATGGCGATCGCAAGTCTGTAATCAGGTGTGAGCGTAACGCTATCTGTCGTCGTCGTTGTGGTGGATGTCGTCGTCATCTTGCTCCCCGAGTGATAATCTCTTTTAACCGTTATTGATTGCCTGTTCAATAGCCTCACCAATGCTTCCACTATAGATTATTAAAGAATCCGTATGACTGCCTCTCTTCGTTACCTCTTTTTCCCCTTTCTACTGACTGTCTTGGTAGGCTGTCAGGGTGCGTCGTCGCCTTCTGCTGAGCCTACAAACGTAGAGCAAGGTACTGATGAAACCAGTGTTGAATCTACAGACTCATCGGGCACCGAGGACTCAAATGCAGAAAGCTCAAAGGGAGAGGCGTCAGAGGATAAGGCGTCACAGGAAGTAGCTAATGGCCCAGGGACAACAGCAGTAGCTTTATCACCGGGCACCTACTGCTACCAGCTGAAAACAGAAACGGAAGATATAGACACGCGGATCACCATTGCTGCTAATGACGCTGTGACAGGTAAATCGAGTGGTGCTGTCCACAATGAGGCAGAAGGCTACTACACCAGCTACAGCCGGAAGCTAAATGGCATCATTAACGGCAGCAATCTGGATTTGGATGTGGCGACCTGGATTGAGTACGACAAGCAAAATACTCAAGAAACCTGGCGGGTCAGTCCTAATGAGCTGACCTTACGCAATCAGTCGGTGCTGACCAAAGCGCCGTGTAGTGAGGTTAACAAAGCCTTTCAGAACGAGAATGGGCTGGAGGGAGAAGACCTGACCTCTGGCGCTCAAAATGTGAAGACGCAGCAGGTGAGTTTCGCGCCAGGGGAGAGTGGCACGGTTGTTAGTGATGCGGTGGTGAGAGGCGATCGCAATGTCTATGTGCTAATCGCGCAAGGTGGCCAGCAAATGGATCTTTCTATGATGTCCTTAGAAGACAACGCGGTCTTTGACGTGGTTGACCCCAGCGGCTTCATTTTGGGAACTGAACTGACCCAGGAGAAAATTCCTTTGCCATACACAGGTGAGTATCAGGTGATTGTTGGCGGTACGAGGGGTAATGCGTCTTATGATTTGGCGATCGCAATCGAGTAGTGAGGCTCCCGTCCCCGATCTCGGGGCTCTGAAGCAAGACGCATGCCAAAAAAACTATGGTCAAGAAGGATTAGTTACCAGTAAAGGCGCTGCCTGTACCCTGAAACATAACCCAGGACAGAAAAAAGTTGGCGATGAAAATGGCCAGTAAGGAGGTGACAACCGCTGTGGTGGTTGACTGCCCCACGCCTTTGGCACCGCCCGATGTGGTCAGCCCCCAGCTAGAGCCAATAATCGCAATTAAAACACCGAAAATAAGTGCCTTGATCAGGGAACTACCCAAATCCCAAATGTTCATAAAGCTGTTGGCAGAGTTCCAAAAGACAGCGGGCGGAATGTTGTAAATAGTGGTGGCTACAATAAAGCCGCCCAGCATCCCCGTGATAAAAGCAAGAATATTGAGCAAGGGCAGCATGATGGCACAGGCAATTACCCGAGGAATCACCAGATAGTCAATCGGGTCGCTTCTGAGCATCTGCAATGCGTCGATTTGCTCGGTGACGCGCATGGTACCAATTTCGGCAGCGAAGGCGGAACCGACTCTGCCTGCGAGGACGACGGCAGTGAGTACTGGTGATAGCTCGCGAGCTAGGGTAATTGCCAATATGCCGCCGATAGCGGTACTCGCGCCGAATGCAATGAACTCGCGGGTGACTTGAATGGTGAACACCATGCCCACAAACACAGAGGTGATGAGGGCTATCAGCAGGGATTCGGGGCCGACAGCGGCCATTTGATCGACCGTGTTGCGTCTGTGAATGGGCCGCGAGATGATGTGGATGAGTACTTGCCCTCCCAAAAAGATGGCGGCGAGCAGTCGCTGTAACCAGAATCGGAGTGAGTTAGGGACCAAGGAGCTGCTCATAAGTGTGTGGCGTACTCGTGTCATCGCTACCTTATTACATTTTCTTCGCTGACTGGGGCCGATTTTGCCAGGAGGCGGTGCGCCAATGGCAAAGGCCCGAATAATTGCTTCCCCTGAAAATTGAAAAAAAACTTATGCTAGTAAGCAGCGTTTTGCAAGCATAAGTTTTGGTTCTATGGGTTTTCGCCTCCGTCTCGGGATGATTCGAGACTTCTTTCATTTGGTTCAAGGCAAGTTTTTTCCGCTGAAGTCTTTATCCAGGTCGTGTCGTCATCATTCGTTTCGAGTGCTGGCGGTGCTGATGGTCAGCTGGTTGGGGTTGGGGGCGATCGCTACTCCAGCCCTCGCTCAGGGCAACTCCATTCAGCCCTACCTGGACCGCGTAGCCGACGCCGTCACCGAATTCACCCTTGACAACGGTATCAAGTTCATTGTGCTAGAGCAGCACGAAGCGCCAGTTGCCTCGGTCATGCTATATGCCAACGTGGGCGCTGCCTACGAAGAAGATGGCCAAACGGGGATTGCCCACTATTTAGAGCATTTAGCCTTTAAGGGGACGACCCGTATTGGGACAACCAACTATCCTGCCGAGCAGCAGGTGATGAATCAGCTCGACGAGGTCTTTGACCAGCTCATCGCAGCCGAGGATGCTGGCGATCAGGCGACAGTTGCCGAGCTCACAGAACAGTTCGCAGCCCTACAGGCCGAAGCGGCTTCCTACGTAGAACAAAATAAATTTGGTCAAATTATTGAGCAGACCGGTGGCACAGGGCTTAACGCAACCACCTCTGCCGATGCGACCCGTTACTTTTACAATTTGCCATCGAACAAAATCGAACTCTGGTTCTCTTTAGAGTCGGAGCGTTTTCTCGACCCGATTTTTCGCGAATTCTACAAAGAGAAAGAAGTCATCTTGGAAGAACGCCGGATGCGCGTGGATAACTCGCCAATCGGCCAGATGGTAGAGCGCTTTTCGGAAGTGGCCTATACCGAGCATCCCTATCGCCGCCCAGTGATTGGCTACCAGGAAGATTTGCGTAGAACCACTCGCGAACAGGTACAGGCCTTTTTTGACAAATACTACGGGCCTAGCAATTTGATTGCCGCAGTCGTGGGTGACGTAGACCCTGCTCAAATTAGGCAGCTAGCCGAGACTTACTTTGGGCGCTATCAGTCGCGCGTTGACCCGCCTGAGCTGGTGGTAAATGAGCCCGCGCAGACAGAGCCCCGTGAGTTCACGCTGGAACTGGCCTCCGAACCCTGGTATCTGGAAGGCTATCACCGCCCTGGCATCAACGACCCGGATCATGTGGTGTATTCAATGATCGATAGCATTTTGGTGGGGGGACGCACAGCTCGGTTGTACAAGGCATTGGTAGAACCGCAGATCGCGCTAGATGTGGGTAGCGCGAATGGATTTCCGGGTGATAAGCAGGAGACGGTGATGCTACTGTATGGACTCACCGCGCCAGGCCACACCGTGGATGAACTAGCGGCGGGTTTGGAAAGTGAGCTGACTCGCCTGCAGCAAGAGCCTGTAGATACTAAAACGCTCGATCGGGTAAAGACGCAGTCTAGAGCTGGACTGCTCGGTCTGTTGGATTCCAACCGTGGGATGGCGAGTTTGCTGACGGAGTATGAGGCGAAAACGGGCGACTGGCGTAACGTATTTGCTGAGCTGCAGGCGATTGAAGCGGTGAGCGCGGCGGATGTACAACGAGTCGCGAGCGAAGTCTTTCGGCCTGAGAACAAAACGGTCGGTAAGCTGATTTCGGCAGGGGCAGATGCGCCTGCTGAGGACCCGGCTGAACCGTCTGCTGCCCCATCTATGGAAGAGTCTCCAGAAGAAACGTTGGAAGAAATGTCAGAAGAATCGATGTCAGCAATGCCAGAGGTGGCAGCATCGGAGGGGGCTACTGAATCTTCTGAGGAATCGGCTGAGTCTGTTGAGTCGGCTGCGCCAGCTGTGGACACACCAATTCGTGGTCTCTGGTAGCTGTTGTTCTTTTGAGTTTTACTGTTTGTTGTTCTGTTTTAGTGCGTACGAAGTCATCTAGAAGTCATTTAAGGATCTCATGAGTTTTCTCTCACGGCGGTTGCGCGATCGCTTTCTCCCCTTTCTATTCATCGCCGTTGCCACGTTCGCGATGCTGGTTACCCTATCCTGGCCAAAACCAGCTCAGGCGATAGAAGCCAAGCCATACGAAGAGCTGGTTTTTCCGCCGTTGGGCGATATTCAAATCCCTGACTATGAGCGCTACGAGCTAGAAAATGGCCTAGTGGTGTACCTGATGGAGGATCACGACTTGCCTTTGATCAGCGGCTCAGCGACCTTTCGCACAGGTGGCTATCTGGTCTCTGGTGACCAGGCAGGGCTCGCGAATATTACGGGACAGGCAATGCGCTTGGGCGGTACGCAGAACCACTCGCCAGACGAACTCAATGAAATGCTAGAGCAGCGGGCGGCCTCGGTGGAAACGTCGATTGGGACGACCTCGGGCAGCGCGAGTTTCTCTACCCTGACGGAAGATTTGGACGATGTCTTTGGGCTGTTTGCCGATGTGATCACGCAGCCTGCTTTTGATGAAGAAATGGTGGCGCTGATTGAGGGGCGTACGGCGGGTGGCATTGCCAGACGAAATGACGACCCTGATGATATAGCCTCGCGTGAGTTCAATAAGCTGATTTATGGCGATCAGAGCCCTTACGCGCGGACGGTGGAGTATGCCAATTTGGACAATATTAGCCGCGATGATGTGGTGGATTTCTATGAGCGATCGCTCGCCCCAGAACACACTATCCTTGGCATTGTCGGTGACTTTGATCCAGCGACAATGAAAGCCCTCATCGACAGTAAGCTAGGCGAGTGGGAATGCATTCACGATGGCGACATGCCCACCCCGCCGGAAGGCACTCAGCAAAATGCGGGCGTCTTTGTTGTCGACCAGCCGCAGCTGACCCAGAGCACCATACACGTTGGCCATATTGGCGGCGAGCTGAGCAGTCCCTACCATGCGCCGATGGCCGTACTCAATGAAGTGCTCAACGGCTTTGGTGGACGCCTGTTCAACGAGATTCGCTCTCGTCAGGGCCTAGCCTATAGTGTTTACGCATTCTGGTCCCCTCGTTACGACTACAACGGCAGATTCATTGGTGGTGGCCAAACGCGTTCTGAAGCGACGGTGCCCTTTATTCAGTCGATGTACAACGAGCTAGAGAAGGTGCGCCAGGAACCGATTACCGAAACGGAGCTGGCCTTTGCCAAAGATTCTGTGCTCAACAGTTTTGTGTTTAATTTTCAAACACCCAATCAGACGCTGTCTCGTCTGATTCGCTATGAGTACTACGGCTATCCTAATGACTTTGTTTTTCAGTTCAGAGATGGGGTGGAAAGTGCGACGGCTGAGGACGTGCTGGCGGCAGCACAAGCAGTGTTAGACCCTAATAAGCTGATTACGATTGTGGTGGGTAATCAGGCTGAGATTACCCCTGGCCTAGAGACGCTGGGAAGTGAGGTGCAGCCTTTGGATGTTACCATTCCGGCTCCGACGGCGTCGCTGTAGGCGTTTACGTCCTAGAATGCACAATAAAGAGCCCCACGCCATTGCTGGTGTGGGGCTCTCGCTTTCATATAATCGGTTCGAATGACCCCATACTAGTGGCCGCATTCGGCGTCGTCAGCTACGGACATCACCTATAAGGTGTGATCTGACGCGGGATCGCACTTAATTTGCACTTAATCAGCAAATTTGATGGTAAAAGAGAGCTGGGAAAAATGCAGAAAGCGTGTGGTTACTGCTGACGAGTAGAGTATAGACGCGCCTTTACGACCAGGATGCTACCGCGATGGAAATTGCCCCCTTCAAAATTAAGCGACTGCTGCTTGACTCGTCCCGGCTGCGCGTAAATGCCAAAGACATCGAGAGGTCACGCACGGGGGACGATTTGCCTGCTTACTTGGTGGTGAGTACCGCGCCGCACAATATTGACGAGGAAATGCCAGACCCGCCAGCAGATGTACTCAAGCAGGCCAAGGCCGGATTGCGGGCGATCGCCGAAGACTTACACCGCATTCAAACCGACCCCACGATTGCTGCTGCCCCTGAACTCATCATCGCGGTCCATGGCTACAACACGGAAGAAAAAGGCATTCGGGCCTGGTACAGCGACATCTATCGCTATGTCGCTCAAGACGACCGGCATATTCGCGATCGCCGCAATCTAGTTTTTGTGGGCTATCGCTGGTCTTCAGAGAAGGTATCGGCGCAGCCTATGCACCTGTGGCGCAACATTAGGGCACTGCCAGATGTTCCCCAGGCGCTGCTAGCAGCGGGCCTGATATTTATGTTCGCTTACTGGGGCTGGTCTTTTTTGTGGGAGCCGCTGTGGAAAAATAATTGGACTGATTTGCTGGGCGCAACGCTGCTGAGTGCGGCAGTTGCACTATCAGTCATGATTCTGACGCTGCTGCTGCTGCGGATTACGGTGTATTTTCGCGATGTATATCGGGCGCTAAATTTTGGCGTGCCCGATTTAACAGAGCTGGTACGGCAGATCGATCAATCGGTGATTGATTTGCGAGTAAAGGATTTGCGATCGCGCTATCCCGACTACGGCGATGCTATTCGGCAGGCCCATCGTATTTCCCGACACGAGGTTACCGCCCAAGCCGAACACGCCCAAAAGATAAAGCTGAACTTTTTGGGTCACAGCATGGGCGGGCTGGTGATTACCAACGTTGTCCGCATTTTGTCGGATGTATTTGATCGCCGCTCTATTGCGCTCAATCCTGGTTCTGATATTGGCAATACGCTGAGCCTGGGCCGATTAATTCTGGCCTCACCGGATATTCCAGTCCTGTCGATTATCTCTAGCCGCTCAAACGGGTTAGCCTCTTCACTACGCCGATTCAATGAAGCGTACTTATTTAGCAACGAAGGAGATCTGGCCCTGCGGCTGGCGTCTACAGCAGCAAACTATATTTCCTTCCCTAGCGCCCGGCAAAACCATGGCCATCGGTTGGGCAGCGTAGCGCTTACCAATGCAAACGGTGATAAAGGGATTTTCAATCTGGCGTCGTTACGTCAGCACTATGCCCCCGAAGTACCGTTGGGTGAGGCCATTATCTCGGACGATGTGGATATTTTGAACTGTTTGTACATCACCCATAGTTCTGGGAAAGGGGATGGGTATCTATCTTTGGGTGAGCTGTTTGCGTTGGAACATGCGCGGACGAAGCGGGCGAGCTTAGCTGACTTGTTCACCTTTTTTGACTGTACGGATTACAAGGACTACAGGCTGTTTTTGAATGAGAATGGGTGGCGAGATAGATCCAAAACAGAAATGGGCTTGCTCACCCGCGCTAAAAGGAAGAAGCACCTGAACCTGTGGGACTATATCGAAATTATCTTCACCTGTCTGAGCGGCAAGCTAGATGTGCACGGCGGTTATTTTCATGGTGAGTATAGTCGTGAGCTGATGTACCGGCTGGCGTTTTTGGGATTTGATGGGATGTTGCAGGCGATCGCTGCCGAAACAGGCGTCAATGCCGAGAACTACGCACCCGAGAATAGTTTAGATGTGTTCGACCGACAGTGTGCGGACAAGGGCATTCAGGTATATTTATCACCCTTACGCTACCGGGTCGATGTACAAAGGACCAGTATGCATACGGCCAAAGTAGAAATGATGCAAACCGTGCAGCCTGAATCGAAACTGGCGCAGGAGGCTGCCAGGGTCGCCACTTCGCAGGAGATAGCAGCTTAGAGGCGCTTATTGATTAAGCTGCTTGTTGAACATTCTCTATGGGATTACCAAGCGGCTCAATGTCGTCATCCTGCGTCTTCAGAATGAGTTGTTCTAACAAATCAGAGACTTCCTCGGCGCGGTTCATCACCATGAGGTGGCCGCTGTTGTCTACGGTGTAGTCGGGGTTGACGAATCGGAAGGGGAAAATGCGATCGCTTTTACCATGCACATGTACCAAATTATCCGGCACCTCCCGATTGCGCCAAACAACAACCTTGTGCAGTGCCCACTTCAAAAAGTGCGGATCGGTTTCAATCAGAACCGTTTTTAACAGTTTCTTTTGGTCGTTACCTTCTGGGGCAAACAGCCAGTACGCTAGCCAGTAGAACGCCCAAAGAAGACTCTTAAAAGGAACCACTCTGTGCAAGGGTAGCGCCCTGAAGATTTTGAAATAGATAGGCACTTCTGAAACGTCTTTCACGCTAGAGAGCAATATCACCTTTTCTGTTTCAATTTGCTTCCCAATCTCAACCGCAATCATGCCGCCAAAAGAAAGCCCAACAACAATGGGATTGTCATCTTTTATCTGCTCAGTGAGCCGCCCGGCATAGTCTTCTATCGGTTCGCCCTTTTCAGGGGGTATCCACTGAATATGAATGGGTCTCAATCCGTCGTAGCGTAGCCACTGAAAAATTCTTTCATCTGCGCCCAGGCCACTCACAAAATAGATAGGTTTTAGCTCAGCCGTTGCTTGATCGGTCGGTTCAGCTTTGAGCGGCTTGTCAGTAGCTTGACTCATGGGTGTGGTGCATGGACTATGGCTTGATGGTCATAGTCTATAGCAACTTGCCGATGCATTCGTCTATCGCTAGTTGGGTCGATTGTTAGTTGTAGAGCGATTTGTGATAGAGCGATTTTCTGAATATCTGTGCGTCACAATACCATCAGCATCAACCCTTTAGAACTTTGCGAAAAATGATTTTGTCGTCGCCGTCTTCATAATAGTCACGAATTCTGGCTTCTTCTGTATAGCCATTCTTTTTGTAGAAAGTTCTGGTGAGTGCGAAGTCGTCTTTGCCGGAGGTTTCTACGAGTAGTAGGCGATCGCCCCTCTTTTGTAAGTCCGTCTCAACATGCCGCATCAGTGCACTCCCCCGTCCTTTCCCCTGTTCCTGCGGGTGAACCCCAATAAAATACAAATTCCAAACCCCTTCTGCAAAGGGCTCCGGTGCATAGTACGCTGCACCGCGTAGTCCATCTTCATCGTCCGTAATCCAAACATCATCGCCTTCAGTTCCTGCGGCCAGCTGCTCGTCCATCATTCCAGCGAACCCTTCCAGGTCTTCTGGCGAAAACAATTCTGTGGCTTCCGCAAGAGCAAGTAGCGCAACCTTGTCATCGGGCGTAGCGTTTCTGATCATTATGTCCAGGCTCTGAAGAAAGTATTATCCTCCCACACGGTGGCTGTTCGCTGTTCAATGTCAGCCAGGTCTGCTGCTTCTAAAATCTGAAAAGACTGTGCAGCCTGCACATTTTCTTCCAGCTGTTCAATGGTTTCTGCGGCAATTACCGCGCAATGAACGCCTGACTGTGAAAGCGTATAGCCCAAAGCTTGATTCATCCCATCTAGGGCGCCAGGTTTGAACAACCGACCGTAAGCCGGTACTTTCATCGCTGTGATGCCAACATTTTGCGTTTGCGCGATAGGCAATACGCTAGGGATAAACGGTCTAGGATGATGAGTATCTGCTGCATTCACCGGAATTAATGCATGGTCAAAGGGATAACGTTGAAGTCCGCTGCTAATAATATCGGGCTCGTGGTGTCCAGTAATGCCACTGAAGCGAACTATACCCTGTTCTTTTGCCTCTTCCAACGCCTTAACAGCGCCATTTTCGCTAAATATAGTGTCAAGATCAGAGTCAAACGACACGTGATGGAACTGCCAAAGATCAAGATAGTCGGTATTCAGCCGGGTCAAAGACTGTTCTAGGTCTCTCCAGGCACTGTCGTAATCACGGCCTGCTGTTTTACTGGCCAAAAAGATTTCCTGACGATAGGTCGGTAGTACTTTGCCTAGGTAGGCTTCACTAGGACCGTAACTAGCTGCCGTATCGAAGTAGCGAATGCCTAGCTCCAGCGATCGCTCAATCTGCTCAATAGCGGCCTGTTCGGCTTTAGGCCAGTTGAGCGGCGTCTTTCCAGCTCCGCCCAGTCCCAATACAGGTAACGAAACATTCGTACGGCCTAGCTGTCGCATAGGCATTGTACTTTGTGGGAGTAGCAGTTCTTTGGGGCTGGCGACAAGTTTGCTGGGCTCCTCTGCCACAGCCGATGTAGCAGACCGCTGCTGTAAAGAAGAGCATCCGGCAACACCTATAGCTGTTGTGAGACCGGTAGCCAGAAATGCGCGACGGCTTTGTTTGGAAGAGAAAACCATTAGTACAGCAAGCTAACGTCCTTTCCATTGTGTCGAACTTTTCTGATTTTGCGAGATGGATTTTGCTGTGGATGAGACGCCTTGTCACTGAACGGGCCTCACTGCCACGAAACTGTAGCCTCATAACCTACCTCTAACGCGTCTAAACTTCATTAAGAAATCCATACATTTACTAAGGTGAACAAGAGAATTTCAGGGAAGAATGATTAAGAAAGCATAAAGTCTACTCTCTTAGTAACAAACATGTTTTAGCACTATGCTGCCAATATCAAAACAACCCTCACCTTAAATTTTTTAAGCAAAAACTACATTGAGTCGATAAAGCTATCAAATCGCCTGGGTCGCTAGGACATCACGGGAGCATGACCTGCTGCTCACCGAATGTTTGTTGTTGCAGACTATATCGTTGTGGTTAAAACCGTAGATATACAGTTGCAAACAACCGATTCTGTTTAGCATTTATCCATAACTAATGAGCATCGGACTTTGCTGATGACAACAACAACGTTGCTGCTAGAACATGAGAGGAATATAACTTTTCTATAAGACACTTGTTTCTTTTAGGAATAAATAATTTCTTCATAGCTAACCCTTCCTATTACTCAATTCTTATTGCAAAAGATAACCTTGTTGCTAGCGATATCAATTGCTTTAGCTCTTTGAGACTCATAGGTAGCCGCAGAGCGTGCCGCCCAGAAGGCAAATCAATTTTTCGATTCATCTACCCTATAGGAAACTCTCGTGCCCGCAATTTTAGTAGAGAAACTACGTAGCTCATACGAACAACAATTTACTGGATTCTACAGAGTTACAGCCCAGAAGGGTGCCAAGTGGTATATTTATTTTTTGTTAGGTAGAGTTGTTTGGGCTCAAGCAAGCAAGAGTCCTTTTCGTACCTGGCAAAGACACATCACTATTCATAGTCCAGTACTGTCTAAACAGATTGGAAATCCCGTTAGCCTTTACTACGAGTACTGGAACTATGCCGCGCTTTCTCGACTGGTCAAGCTGAAACAATTTCCCAGAGCGCAATTTGCCAAAATTGTTGAAGACTCTGTAGCAGAAGTCCTATTTGATATTCTTCAGGCAACGGCTTGGCAGTACGAAGAATTCGGTGATTTGCTGATTGAAGTGCAACCGGGAGAAGCCGGGAATATGCCCTTTGTAATGTTGGAGAACCTCCAGTCATGGCAAAAGGCTCAACAAAGCTGGCAGCAATGGGAGCAAGCTGGACTTACTAAAATCTCTCCTAATTGGGCTCCCGTTATCAAAAATATTGATGCTCTCAAAGAGCAGACCCCTCTGCAAACGTTTCAGACGCTCAACAGTTTTGCTAACGGAGAAAATACTCTTAGAGATCTGGCTATTAAAGTTAAGCAACCGATCATTCCCATTGCCAGATCTATTCGGCCCTATGTCGTAAAGAAGCTACTTAGCTTTACAGAGATACCAGATATTGTAGAGAATGCCCACCAAGGATTTCACCTAGACCTGCTAGAAATTCAACAGCCCTCAGTTGACTCCAATCCTGCTGAGTCGCCCGAAGACCCAGCGCCACCAGCAGCAAATTCAGCAAATTCTACAGAGCCAAAAACGGGAGAAGAAGAGGAAGTTACGTTAGAGGTCGCTCAAGAGCTAACTACGCCAAAACCTACGGAAAAATCAGCCACAGTAGATGTCTCAAAAGAGGAATTACCTGCGAAGAAACCGCCTACAGAAAATGTCTCGAAAGAGGAATTACCTGCCGAGAAAGCGTCTGTAGAAGAAACATCTACTCCGCAGACCGTTACGGAGCGCACGCCTGTCGAAAGTGAATCTAAAATAAATGAAACTACAGCGGAAGAGCCTGTAAGCAAGGAGATTGCGCAGAGAGAGCCTGATGAAAACGCAGCCAATCAGTCCAGTCCGCGACCCTCTCAAGCGTCAGCTCAAAAAACAATCGTGCCGAAGGTAGCTGCGCCACCTGTCAAAGAAAGCCAGCTAAAAACTAACGATAGCAAAACCAGAAAGCTCAAAAATAGAAGAAGAAATGGTCGCAGAAGCAATCTGCCCAAAGTTGTTTATGTTGATGATAGCCCCTCTGACAGCCGAACAATGGCTGCTATCGTTGAAAAGATGGGTTATCAGTACTTCAATATTCCAGATCCACTTCAGGCGTTACCCAAACTTATAGAACTAAAGCCCAAGCTGATTTTTCTAGACCTCGTTATGCCGATCGCTAACGGATATGAAGTATGTGCCCAGATCCGAAGAATTACCGCTTTTAAGAAGATTCCCGTCATTATCGTTACAAGCAACGATGGTATTGCAGATAGGGTACGTGCCAAAATAGTAGGAGCCTCAGGATTTATGGGAAAACCTATCCAAGAAAAGAAAGTGCAAAAAGTATTCAAGAAGCATCTTTCTCATGTTGGGATAAATAGATAAAGCAGCGAGGATATCTGTTTATTCAATCAACTTTTGTTCAAAGACTATCTCCAAGTCAACAATTTATTCACATCGTTCATAACTCATTTGCAACCCTATGAAAACTGCTCTAATCGTAGAAGATAGCGTTACCGACAGAAATCTTCTGACCCTGTATCTACAGAAAGCTGGGATGACTGTTAAGACAGCTCAAAGTAGTGAAGAAGCCCTTCAGATTATTGAGAAAGGATCTTTAGATTTGGTCTTTCTAGATGTTGTTTTGCCCGGTCAAAGCGGCTTTGAATTTTGCCGCGATCTAAAAACAAACGAAAACACTCGAAACATTCCAATCATCATTTGCTCAACTAAAGATACCGAAGCAGACAAGCTTTGGGGTTCTATGCTCGGCGCAAATGCCTATCTCACTAAGCCTGTCGATCAGCAACAGTTGACCAAAGCAGTTGAACAGCTCATTTCCTAACAGCCCGCGAAAACTTCATCATGCTATCACTTCAAGATAAAACTGACCTTACCTCCCCAGACGCAGCTGGTACAGCGTCTGACCCATTAGGACTAACACCGCCAAAAGCGGACAACCGCAAGCGCTTTTTACGGTTTTCGCTCTCTCAAAAGCACGATGCCCTGCTACCTCTTGATCACATCATAGAGGTGATGCAATTGCCAAGAGAAGAAATCTTACCAGTTCCGGATATGCCTAGATGCATATTAGGTATATGTAGCTGGCAAGGTGAAACACTCTGGCTAATCGACCTTAATCACTTAGTTGGTTGTAGATCGTTATACCAGCAGACACATCTAAGCAAGACATCTAGTGCTGTTGTCGTACGCCATAACGGGATAACGCTGGGGCTAGTTGTCGAGAAAGTTATCGACATCGACCTGTTGGATGACTCAACGGTGCATATAGATCCTGGGCTGTGCTCCCCTGAGTTAGAGCCTTTTGTCATTGGCCATTGCCTGCAACAGAACGGTGTTTTGCTCAGCGTTTCGGCGATCGCCAATGCTTCACAGATACATGTCTACAGCGAGTATTCATAAAGCGCACTCAGCTAGCGCCAAAAGCTAGACCCGAACCCACTTCCCTTCTTCTACCACACACAGCATATTAATCATGACTACGACTAATGTTTCTCGCAACGGCTCTGATAACTTCGAAGCTTCCGACCCATCTCTTGAGCAAGACAATTCTCTACAGACGGAGAATGGCGATGGAGCAGTAGATATTGTGTTTCTAGCTGAAGATATCGATAGCGACCAAACAGTCACTAGCGTTGATGTATCTACCTTAGAATCCTCACTGGCAAGACCTGCTGCCGAGCTGCCGTTGCGCTCAAGCCAGTCTTTCAACAACAGAACAGGCAAGAGAGCCTTTTCTGTTGCCAATCGAATGGCCAAGGCTACGGATGTCGAAAATCTTTATCAAATAGCGGTAACTGAAATTCGTAGACGCTTTCAGGTAGAAAGGGGTTTGATCTATCGATTTCATTCAGAAACTCAAGGTACGGTCATTGCAGAGTCGCAGAGTGGTGCATACAGACCGATGCTGGGCGAGATGCTTCCAGCGATTGTCTTTGGGCAAAACGATGCTGAAGGTTACAAACAGCATCCTTCTGTTGCCATTGCTGATACTGCTGAGTCCACTATCACTCCCTATCAAGCACAGCTATTTAATCAGTTTCAAGTGCGGGCTAGCCTTAGTCTGCCTATTTTTTTAGAGAACCAGCTTTGGGGCCTGCTAGTAATACAGCAATGCGAGCAGCCAAGAGAATGGGACGAAAATGAGATAGGATTCCTCTATTTAGTTGCTAGTGAGATTCAAATCAATCTTCAGCCTCTGAGCTTTCAGCAAGAACGGCAGCTACTCACAAAGCTAAGCGAAAAGCTTCGTCAAACATCGGATAAGGAAACTGTTTTTCGCAGTACAACGCGAGATATCAGAAAGTTCCTAGATGTTGATCGTGTTGCTATCTGTCAGTTCCGACAGGACTACACACTTCAGTTCGTTTTTGAATCAAAAGCATCACATGTGACGTCTATGCTTGATGTTGTTTTAGAAGACAGTCACCTTAAATCGCAAGAAGGCGGCATTTTCAGACAGAACAAGCCATTTGTGGTCCATCACGCTGATCAGGATCCAAATCTCACGCCCTGTCACGTTGAGAACTTGACAGACTATGACATTCAATCTTGTGCCATCGTTGCAATCTATCAGGGGCAGAAGCTTTGGGGCCTGCTCGGGGCATACCAGCACAGCGGTGCTCGGCACTGGGACAGTGATGAGATTAGGCTATTGACTCAAGCTGCTGATCTAGTAGGCGTCAGTCTCCATCAGTCGGAGCTGATGGCAGAAATGGCCAGAGCGGCTGAAAACCGGGAAGCGCTGCCTGAAATTATCAACAAAATTAGCAATACTGCATACACTGAGAAAATCTATCAGACTGCTGTAGAAGAAGTTCGTCAGCTTCTGAATGTGGAGCATGCTTGCATTTATAAGTTTCGCCCGGATTATTTTGGTGATTTTGTCTATGAATCTCAAGTGGGCGGCTGGCCTAATTTAGTAGGCAGCGCCTGGGAAGATACCTATGTTCAAAAGCACCAGGGTGGGCGGTTCCAGAGTACCGAGCAACCTTTTCTTGCAGATGACGTTTACACAGCTGGTCTTAGTGAATGCCATATTCAGACCCTAGAACACTTTGGCGTCAAGTCCTTCTTGATTGTTGCGATCCGGCAAGGCGGAAAGCTGTGGGGCTTGTTGAGTACGTTTCAGCATAGTGGGCCTCGGCATTGGCTAGAGAGTGATGTCAAAGTCTTGCAAGACATCAGCCGTCAGATGGAAGCGAGCCTAAGAGGTGCTGATTACATTGCTCAGCTACAGGAACAGTCTGCTCAAATGACGAAAATGGCTCAGCTAGGTCGTTCCGTTTCTGAGATAGTTCCTCAAATTTTGCAGGCAAAAGATACAAACCAGATTTTCCAGTTAACACAGCGATCGCTTCGGCAGCTCTTAAAATGCGATCAGGTTGCCATCTATCGCTTCAATTCCGACTGGAGCCAAACGCTCGTCAGCTCATCGCGCTCAAAAAGCCAGGGCGACGATACGTGGGAACCAACGCTAAGAGCAATTTGGCCTAAAACTGACTTGCAAGAGTCTCAAGGGGGACCCTACCGAAACAACGAAAGTCTCGTGGTTAACAACATCCGCACAGCAGACCATTCACAGGTAGAAATTGAGGGACTAGAAGAGTGTGGTGTGAATGCCTACATAACAGTACCTATTTTCAAAGAAGGTGAGCTTTGGGGATTGCTGAGTGCCTACCAAAATGATAATCCGCGTTCTTGGACAGAGGCTGAAATCAATGCCCTACAGCAAATTGGGCTTCAGTTAGGAACTGCGATGCAGCAATCTGACTATCTAAAGCAACTGAATCAGACGACGCAAAGAGAGCAGCTGCTCAGTAAGGTTACTGAGCGCCTTCGTCAAACCGCTGATTTACCAAACGCCCTAAAAGCTGCTGCCAGAGATATTCGGCAGCTGCTACAAGCAGATCGGGTTGGTCTCTATCAATTCGATCCAGAAACTAACTACCGCGTGGGCGAGTTCGTTGTAGAAGACATTGGTGAAGGTGTGCGCTCCGCAATGGAGATGAAGATTCAAGACCACTGCTTCGCTGAGGACCAAGCAGACAACTATCGCGAAGGTCGCTACTGGGTTGTCAATGATGTCCATTCTCTTGATCTGCCCGAGTGCCTAATGCAGCTACTCTCAGAACTACAGGTGAGAGCTAGTTTGGTGGTGCCTTTGCTCAAGGGCAACTTACTGTGGGGATTGTTTGCTATTCACCAATGTAAAGGGCCTCGCGAATGGGAAGAGTCTGACGTACAGTTCGCACACCGTATCGGTGCGCAACTCAACCTTGCTTTGCAGCAAGCTGACTACCTTAACCAAGTTGAAGAACAGACTGCCAAGCTCATTGAGACTGCCGACCGCGAGAAGGCGTCTAAAGAACTGATTCAGCAGCAGGTTATGCAGTTACTACAAGCGGTCGGACCCGCCTTACAGGGCGATCTTACGGTACAGGCACAAGTAACTGAAACAGAGGTGGGGACTGTCGCGAGCGCTTACAACAGCACGCTCAAGAGTCTTCAAAAGATTGTCTTGCAGGTACAGGCTGCGGCTAACGAAGTAGGCGAGACCTCTAAGCTTAGTGAGACGTCAGCCGCATCGGTAAAAGAGCAGGCAGAGCAGCAGGCTAAAGTGCTAGGCCAAGCACTTGAACGTGTCCAAATGATGATGAACTCTACTGAGGCTGTTGCGCAAGATGCCCAACAAGTAGAAGCCGTCGCCCAGCAGGCTAATAAAGTTGTGCAGCGTGGAGATATGGCTATGAACGACACGGTAGATGGCATCATGGCTATCCGCTCTACAGTCGCCGAAACTAATCAGCGAATTAAGCGGTTGAGCGAATCTTCTCAAAAGGTCTCTAAAATCGTTAGCTTGATTAGTAACTTCACAACACAAACCCAGCTGCTAGCGCTAAATGCTTCTATCGAAGCTACTCGCGCGGGTGAATATGGACGAGGATTTGTGGTGGTTGCTGATGAGGTGCGATCGCTTGCCCGTCAATCGGCTGAAGCGGCTAATGAGATTGAACAGTTTGTTCAAGAAATTCAGGTGGGTACGGCAGAAGTTTCTACCGCGATGGAAACAGGTATTCAGCAGGTGGCACAAGGTACCGAGCTAGTAGCTGACGCGCGTCAAAACCTCACCGCTATTGTAGAGTCGACCGATCAAATCAGTCAGCTAATTGCGGACATTACCCAAACAACGCACAAGCAAGCCGATGAATTTAAGGTCGTTACTCAAACTATGACCGAAGCGACAGATATCGCCAAGCAAACCTCGACTAGCTCGAACGAGTTGACTCACTCTATTCAGCAGGTGCTAGATACTGCCGAAACGCTTCAAGCCAGCGCCGGTAAATTTAAGGTGGAATAGCGCAACAGGTAAACCGTTGGAGCTGAAGCAAAATTGTTTTGTCTCTGACAGCCGTAGTTTATAGCAATCTGCTGAATATAACAGATTGCTATAAATCTGAATTCTAAAGAATCACTCATTTTTAACCTGACTGCCAACTCATTAAATTGGGATTATCCTAATGACTACAGACATTTCGGGTTCTGAGCAAACCCATCAGTACTTTTTGCAGGAGGCAACTGAGCTTCTGCAAACAATGGACGATGAACTGCAAGATCTCAGAGAAGCTTTTACCGTCCAAAAAGTTCATAACTTAATGCGTGCGGCTCATACGCTAAAGGGCGCCTCTGCCAGCGTTGGGTTAGAAGCTGTCAAGAAGACAACTCATTCGCTAGAAGATGTATTCAAGGCTCTTTGCTATCAGGATACTGTTATCAGTATAGAGATGGAGGGTCTGATATTTCAAAGCTATGACTGTCTGAAGTTGTTGATGTCAGCGCAACTAGCAGATGCTCAGGTTGATGAGGCTGACATTCTTGATCGAATGGCAGCTATTGTTACGCGCTTGCAAGCTATGCTGGGCGATCGCTTTGGACAGGGTGGCCATCTACCTACATCCAGCGAGCTTGGATTTGACATGACTCAATCCATCTTTGAGGTGGGCGTTGCTCAAAGAATAGAAGAGTTAGAAGAAGCTTTAGAAGATCTAGATCCAGAAGAACTCTTTGATATCTTAGAGACGCAGGCAGAGGTATTTATCGGACTCGCCGAGTCTCTAGATTTACCCGGATTTGGCGATATTGCGGCAACGGTCCTAGCTGCTATCGAGGACAATCCCGATCAGGTGTTAGACATTGCGCCGGTTGCTCTAGCCGATTACAAAGCAGCTCAGACAGCAGTCTTCGGAGGCGATCGCGAGCAAGGTGGTGAGCCTTCTTCTGCTCTACGACAGTTCTGCACCTCCTTGGATAACAGCAGCCATCAACAATTACCCGTATCCGCTGCAAGCAGTTCTGAAGCGCTAACCTCTCAGCGCGAAGATAGCTCCGCACAGTCAGCTTACAGTATTGCCAACGTAAACACTGGTGCGCTCACTCCAATAGTCGATGCAAACGCATCTAACTTGTTTCAGCAGGTATGGACATTTCTTACCCGAACTATCCGTCAAGTAACCACTCGTCAAAAGAAAAACGATGCTGATTATTGCGAAGCAAACATAGTATCGTTTGCTTCTGATAGCACTACTGAAGACTTTCCTGCAACGCTCGACGCGGCTACTGAACCCACAGATGATCAAGCTGCTCTCGATGATTTTGAACAAGACGACTTAGACTTACCCGATCTTTCCCTCTTTAATGCATCTCTAGAGGAAAGGCCTGATCGGTCAGGAGTAGAGCCCGATGTATTAGAAATGCAACAGCCAGGAGAAACAGCTCTTGTGCCGACCCCGCCGATAGTAGGCGAGCAATCCGCTTTACCTTTATCTGAGGCTTCACAAGAAAAACTCGCTGTGACAGCGGCACAGCAACCTAAAACAAACGCAACAACTTACGATGTCGGCAGTAGTACCCACAACGCTTCTATCCGTATGACTGTGGGCAGTCTCGATCATTTGAATCAATCTATGGGTGAACTGCTAACCCAGCACAATCGTTTGGCACTATATAATGAACAGCTCAGTGCTCTTACAAAAACACTTATAGATCGCATCTCTCAACAGCGCAATCAGCTAAATCAGCCTCTATCGAACCAATCGGCACAGCAGCAGCAAGATATTAGTTTCCTTTCTAAGTCACTTTCGTTAGTTCCTTCAGCCAGTCTACTTCCACAAAGCTCTCTTGCTCACTTTGATACTTTAGAACTGGACCAATATAGCGATATCCAGCTGTTAGCTCAGTCTTTTTTAGAAGAAACGGCTCAACAATCAGAGAGCGTTGAGGCTATAGAACTATTTGTATCTCGTTCAGCACAGGCACTAGCCAAGCAAAAGCAACTACTTGCTAGCACTCGTAAGACGCTCCTCAGTGCCAGAATGCTGCCGTTAGAGAGTATTCTCAAGCGATTTTCTCCCGCGCTGGAGCGACTAAAAGCCCAGCATAAAAAGCAGGTTACTTTGACACTTGTCGGAAGCGGCGTGTTGGTAGATAAGGTCATCGTTGATAAACTCTACGATCCTTTGTTGCATCTCGTACGCAATGCTTTTGATCACGGAATTGAACCCCCTGCGCAAAGGCTAGAGCGCAACAAACCTGCAGCAGGTAATATCACCATCAAAGCCAGACAGCAGGGTCGCCACTTAGTGATTGATGTAAAAGACGATGGTCAAGGTTTAGACCTTGAAAGAATTCGTCAAAAAGCGATTGATACTCGGTTGATTACAGCTGATGAGGCGGCCGCGCTGACGCCAGATCAAACCATAGATTTGCTTTTTGAAGCGGGATTTTCTACCGCGAGTGAGATTGATGATCTCTCGGGACGCGGTGTTGGGTTAGATGCGGTTCAGGCTCAGGTGCGATCGCTCAAGGGGTGGATTGCAGTCAGCTACGAACCAGGCATGGGAACGTGCTTTAGCCTCCAAATTCCCTCAAGTCTAACGATTGGCAAGCTATTACTCTGTCAGGCTCAAGAACGAACATACGCCATAATGCCTGATTCTATTGAACATATTTTTATTCCTAAGACGGATCAGTTGCGAGTATGGGAAGGGAATAAAACCCTTACATGGCGAGCCAATGGAGAAGAGCGATTGGTGCCTGTTTATTCTCTAACTGACATGCTGCAATACACTACACCTATTTGCGACCATCAAATGGGCACGGCAGAGCGAGACAATACAGACACTCCTCTTTTGCCAGTTATCTTACTCAACTATCAAAATGCGCTGGTTGGGATAGAAGTCGATCAGCTCTTAGGTGAGCAAGAGCTGGTTATTAACACGCTAGGAAAATCTGTTGTTCCGCCAGCTTACGTGTACGGCAGTAGTGTTTTGCCTGATGGCCAGCTCACGCTGGTAGTCGATGGTACGATGCTAGCCAAAATTGTTATAGAGCGGCGTTCTAAACATACTTTTGGGACCGATCCTACAAACGATCTTAACATCCAAGATGAATCTTCTACGCAGAAACAACAAGATATAGCTTCTCAAAGCGATGCGCCTAGCCTCTTGAACAGGCTAATTTTGACAGTGGACGATTCAATCACAGTACGTAATACGCTAGTAGACGCGCTACAAAAGTCCGGATACAAGGTCATTCAGGCTAGAGATGGCGTAGAAGCCCTACAGCAGCTAAGGCAGTATCCCAACGTATCAGCAATTTTGTGCGATATCGAAATGCCTGGAATGAATGGATTTGAATTCTTAAAAGCTCGTCAGCAAACCCCAGAAATTGCAGCAATCCCAACGATCATGCTGACATCGCGCGAAGGTGCTAAGCACCGGCTCCTAACGAAAGAATTGGGTGCGACTGCTTATCTTACAAAGCCGTATCTCATCCCCCAACTCTTGAAAGCTGTGGCTGACGCTATTGAGAATAAAGAGCTTCAAACCAATCAACCTGTTAATGCGTAGGAAAACTATATGGATTCTCTCTCCCGTAATTACATCTTTTTTAAGTTAAAACAATACTCAATAGCGCTTCCTAGTGAGAATATCCTAAAGATTGTCGCTACACCGCCACCTAGCCAAGGCGGTATGGTCAGTATGGGCTTAGTACAGCTACAGCAATACAGCATTCAAATACTGAATCTAGAAGAACTATTGGGTTTGCAGAGTACCCCTCGTCAGAAAACTGTGTTGGATTTTAGGTCAGCCTCAAATCGATCCAAAACAGTAGGCACAGAGACAAACCCGCCTTTTTTGATTGTTATGCGTAGCCACATAGACGAAGACCTTTGGGGCATTGCCGTTAACGAGCCGCCAGAGCTGATGAATATTCCCGACTGTGCACTCAGCCCGGTTCCTGAGGAAGTTCGTCTGCCTGGAGCTTTGCAGTGGGTTTCTCATGTCGTCACGCGCCTTTCAAACGACAGTCACGCTGAGATATCTCAAACTTTACTCGTTCTCGATTTGCCAATTCTTTTATCTGCTAGAAGAGCGGATATCGATGCTCATGACGTTGACTTTTTATCGAGCGAGCCACCGCTGTCAGTAGAGCAACTAGACGAGTCCTTTAAAGAAACAACTACAGTCTGATGGCCTTAAACACTTCTGAAAAGGATGCGCAGCGTCCGCCTCTGGACGTTGATAATGAGTTTTATGTGAGAGCGATCGCAGCTTGGATACTCCTACTGGTACCAGGTTTCTTGGTTGCGCTGGTGTCTGGCCATTGGCTGCGCTATTTTGCGCTCGCGCCAATAATCGTTTCTCCTTTAACGGTTTGGACTTACGATCTCATACAGTTTCTAAAAAAGCCGGGCAAGCGCTCCATCAAACTATCAATACTAGCGCTGGTAGGATTTGCCCTAGCACTATCGTTATCGGCTTTAGCTAAGCAGATCTATATAGAACCGGCGGTCTCGTCTATAATCTCTCCCGATATTGAAACCTCAACTCCGATCAGCGAATCTATCGATAGCAAAATTTTAGAGCCTCAGCGATCGCAGCCAGCTGATGCTTTAGAAAGAGCCAGAGAACTGGGAAAAGAAGCCTCGGAAATGGTACAAGCGCCACCACACCCATTGACAGTGTGGGAAATGGCTCAACAAAAATGGGCGCAGGCAATACAGCATTTGGAGTCCGTTCCGTCTGAAGCTGAAGTTTATGAAGAAGCCAGACTAAAACTTACGTCTTATCAGGCTAATCAAAGCGCTATTATTCAGCGTATCGAAACGGAAAAAAAAGCAGCCAACAGCTACGAAATAGGAAGGCGCTTAAGTGGTGAGCTTGCTGCTTTGATTCAACCGATATCGTATCCTGCGAAGGAAGATTTGCCCATGCTCGAGCAGGCCAGTGCTAAGTTAGAGATGGCTACTAAATCATTCCATGACATTCCCTCAGGGACCGCTATTTCTGAATTAGCAAAAGAAAGCGCTGATAGATATAGCGAAGACTATCAGATTCTACAGTCGGTCATTCAAACATTAGAGAGCTGTGAGTTAGACGCAGCTTTTGACTGTGGCATTGATGAATATACGTGGATGACTCTCGTGAGCGACTCTGAAAAACATGCAAGGTCCGATAGCCTTTCAGAAAAGGATTAAAAGAACAGCTGGGTATTCTAGGTATGATCAATTTAGTACAACAAGACTTGTTGTCTTCGGTATTAGACACGGCAAGGTCCAATACCATACTAATCGCAGATAATGCCTGTTCAATGAATACCTCCTCCACACACACTCAAGTACAGCGTTCTCTGGCCGCTATTGTCATCACAGATGCCGTTGGGTTTAGCAAGTGGATGTCACAAGACGAGGACACCGCTTTAACCATCATCAACAGAGATCTTCAAATCATCAAAGATCTCTGCACTAGCTTCGAGGGAAAAATTCTAAAGACGACCGGAGATGGTGTCTTGATGTACTTCATCAGCGGGGTACAAGCGGCCTCTTGCGCCATAGAGATACAGAGAAAATTTACAGCGTTTACGCAGAACGACCAGGCCGATGAACATTTTACTCATCGCATTGGTGTTCATTTGGGTGATATCTTTTTCAATCAAGACGACATGATGGGTACGGGCGTTAATGTTGCGGCCCGCTTAGAGTCAGAAGCAAAACCAGGTGCGGTCTGTATGTCTCAAGTTGTCTACGAAGTCGTTAAATATAGGCTGAACCTAGACGCTGTCTATGCAGGCGAACTGTCCCTTAAAAACATAGAACAAAATGTCTCTGCTTATCACGTATGGCCTCCAAACGTAAGGCATAACAAAAGTCCAGAACAGTTCACTGAAGCGATTTTCTCTTTGGTTACTCCGCTGAACACAACGCTAAAAGTATTTTCTTCCCATCCCCAAAGCCGTCGTATCAAAAAGCTACTTTATGCAGCGCATCAAGGTAGATGGGAAAACAATCCAGATATCTTAAAAAGCATTTCACTTAAACTACTGGTGGAGTCTTTGACAAGTCGAAATACGAATTTGGATGAATGCAAAGATAGCTTGAACGTAATTATCAAAAAAATAAGTCAACCGGAGCGCTATAGAAGCATCGCTCAAACTATCGTTGAAAACATAAAGGATTTTTACGTAGAAAGCAGTGATAGATCTCTAATAGGCTTAGATAGAGCTTCTGAGCTAAAGAATATTACAAACACCTCACAAAGCGCCTCTATTCAGCACAAGTCTCTCCTCCGAAATCCCGTAGAGATGCGAGATAGCCTGAACTCAATTATCAGAAGCCTAGGTCCATCATCAAAATGCATGCCTATTGCTGAAATTATTCAAAATGCCTTACAAGAATTCTATGCAGAACGTAGTGATGGCTCTCGAATTGACATCGCCCATCCTTCCGAACTAGCAAGTATTCTAGGAAAATGCCAGTTCGATAGAGCAAGTGATTACAGAAAAATTTCGGACCGGCTAGAGGCATCAAAAGATAACATTCGTATAAAACAGCTGCTTTATTATGCTTGTTGCAACCAGTGGGAAACTCACATCGACCGTATCCAAGCAGTGCCTATGCTATCGCTGATTCAAGGCTTGCATCAACAGGTAAAGAGCCTAGAGCTATTACAAGAGCAACTGTATAAAACTCTCTCGCGTTTAGAATGTAGGTCTGACTATACTCCTATGGCCAACAAAATCTTTAAAGAAAGTCGCTTTCTATATTGTAACTCGTCGAAATCTTCTCCTAATATTATCTACCTGCGTAGAGAGAAATCTTCAGTTTAGCTGTTATAGCAATGTGCGGATGCATAATCAGGGAGAGGCTGCGGTCTTGATGCTCAGGACACCGCTGCAGCATATGAGGGAAAATTGAGTTTCTTTCACATATCGCTCAAGTTGATGAGCTGAGTTAAAGGATCAAAGGGAGAATTGGTGCTTGAGGTATTCCCTCTGACAGTATTCACAGCCTGGTTAAAACAAGGTGGGATGCCCTTTTCCCTGATTTCATATTCCTGATTTCATAACTCTGTCATGCCAGCGCCCTTAGCTGGGCTGCGCTCAATCGCCCCGCTGCAAATAGTGTGTCTGCAATTTCTGAAATACTCAGAACTGCATGACCTGTATACCCACTGCGTGCGAGACGTTTCATCACACCTTTTTCGTGGTCAATGAGTACAACAATATCTTGTACCTCTAGACCAACAGACTCCAGCTTCTTTGCACCTTCAATCGCGCTTTTTCCTGAGATTAAAATGTCATCAACGACGACGATTGTCTCTCCCGCAGAATAACTGCCCTCAACCAATCGCCGAGCGCCGTGAGCCTTGACTTCCTTCCGTGGAAAAATCATCGGATAATTGAGGCGCAAGGACAACCCCGTAGCCGTTGGCAGTGCTCCGTAAGGAAGTCCTGCAATCCGTTCAAACTCCAAAGTCTTCAAAATTTTGGCGTATGCTCCGATGACCTGTTCAAAAATCTGAGGATTGGAGATGATAGTTCTTAGATCAATGTAGTAAGGAAAAGTCTCTCCAGAGGCTTGAACAAATTCGCCGAACTGGAGACAGCCAATATCGTACAGTTGCAGAATCAGAGATGTGTGTTCAGATGGGTTAAGCAAACACACATCTGAAATCCAAACAGGACAAGCCGGGCTTCGCGCCGCCACAGTTGTTCTTACCTCATTCACTTCAGTACGGAGGGCTTGAACGGCTTTTGAAAGTGAATACTTGGATGTGTTATTTTCTGGGGCATTCTTTACAAGAGCTGGATTAACAAGATCTGGCGGTACAGGAATTAACAGCCCGCTACCTTCTGAGTTGAGGCCAGCCTCTAAAATATTGACGAGTTTGTTGTTTTCTTTCCAAATGCTGCGGGCTAAAATTGTCCGCTCAGGTGCTGCTGCTCGAATACTGGCCAGTACAGCGGGCGTGGGTGCGCCAACTTCTAACCCTAGCTGTTCGGCGGTGCCCCATGTTCGCACCTCTTCAACTAGGTGCAGGTAGAAAGGTCTATCGGCGGCTGGATAGGTTTGCAGGGTTTGCGCGGCAGGGTTGGTGGTCGTGCACAGCACAAAGATGCCGCTATTGGGATGCATCAGAAAGGGCACTGCCACATCCTGCCCTGCATAGGCGTTTAGCGTGACTGCGTCGATTTGCCAGCTTTGAAAGACAGTTTGGGCAAAGATGGCGGCGCTGTTGAGGTCACTGTGGTGGGCATCCAAAATGACGGGAATATTGCTTGGAATAAGGCTGAGGGTCTGATGCATGAGCGTGGTGCCCGCCGCTCCTAAAAGCTGGTAAAACGCAGGATTAAGCTTGTATGCACACACCAGCTCTGCCGTTTCTGCAATTACGAACTGTAGCCAGGTTTGGAGTGGTTTGAGCGCTGCTAGGCCTTGCTCTGTACGGTTCGCTTCTGGACTATTCTCTGAAGATAACGGCTGTTTGTAGTAGTTGGCCCACACTTCTGGATTGGGGTCCAAGCTGACGTAGAGAAGACTCTGATTCTTGTTGATTGTCTGGGCTAGCTGGCTGAAGAAGTTCATAGTGTGTACAGCAAATGCTCAATATTCTGCTGCAAAGAGCGGCCCTAGTGACGTCTGAGTACCCTGTTCGTGACGTAGTAACCACTGCTTTTTGTCGATTCCACCGGCATAGCCTGTCAAATCTCCGTTGGCGGCAACGACCCTGTGGCAGGGCACGATAATCGAGATTGGATTGCGACCGTTGGCAGCGCCTACTGCCTGTGCCGCGCCAGGTTTGCCTATTTCTTGGGCCAATTGCCCATAGGAGGTGGTTACCCCAAATGGGATGTGATGAAGCCGCTGCCAAACCTGTGTTTGAAAGGGGGTGCCTTGGGGGGCTAGCGATAGGTCAAAGGTTTCTCTTTTGTGGTTGAAGTACTCGACTAGTTGACGCTCTGTTTGGGTAAATATTGCTAGCTCGGGAGCCTTTTGCCAGCTGTCGTCCATAGTTGGGAAGTGCTTTTGCCCTTTTAGATACAGGCCTGTGAGCGATCGCTCATCACCGGTCAACAGCAGCTCACCCACGGGGCTTTCTATCCAGGTATATTGGACCATTCAGCCAAACTCCTAAGCGATATCTGAGAAAACAGTACAATAGCACTGCCTTATAGATGAACTACCAGGTAACAGATAGACAATCCATATAGTCAAGTCTAGCGACAAGTCGTTTTCTATACGGTTCGTTTTAGTAACGCTTCATATCATTGCGGGATACGCAATTAGTGAGTGGTTCTAACCATTGGCTTAAACTTTTGTACGCTTCCTTGATCGCCTTCTTCCATTGCGGTCCTTGCTTCGAGATGAGCAGCTATTATTTATTACGAGCCTAATATGAGCCTAAGACTTTTTTTATTGCGCCATGGCGAAACAACTTTCAGTATGAGCCGTGGCTTTTGCGGCGTCTTAGATGTCGATTTGACAGAGTACGGCTACGAAATGGCGCAAGCCTTTGCAGACGAGTACAAAAGTCTTGATTGGCAGGCTATCTATTGCAGCCCCATGAAGCGCACTCAGGCAACCGCAACGCCAATTTCCAAGGCGACAGGGTTGGCGCTGAATATAAGAGATGGCTTGAAAGAAGCTGACTATGGTAAATGGGAGGGGAAAAGCAAAACAGAGGTAAAGGCTGAGTTTGACAGCGACAACTATCACTGGATGACAGAGCCAGCTTGGAATGCGCCGACGGATGGCGAGACAGCCGTGGAGATTCGCAATCGGGCGATGGCAGTGATTCTTGAGATAGAGGAAACTCATCCCGATGGCAATGTGTTGGTGGTTTCTCACCGGACGACGCTGCGAATTGTGTTGTGCAGTTTGCTAGGGATTGATTTGGGGCGATATCGCGATCGCCTAGATTATCCAGCGGCTTCACTAAGTGTCGTCAAGTTTGGCAAGTACGGGCCGATGTTAGAGCGAATGGGCGATCGCGCCTACATGCCAAAAGAACTCCGGGCACGAGAAACCCTATAAATACATGGGACTCCAGTCGCTCGAAGCGAAGCCTGTAGTGCTCTAAAATAGGTACTAGCAAGCGTGTAGTGAATAGTTATGACGACGAGTCATCGGTTTTGGGTTTCTGTTGGTTTGATGTTGGCACTGACGCTAGGCATTTGGTTGCGGCCTGTTAGTGCCTCTTCCTCGCTGATTGATTCGCGGATTAATCAGCTGGAGTTTCAGGTGCGATCGCTCCAAACCCAAATAAATCAACTTCAGGGCCAATCCCCAAACACGACGCCCGCCAGTCGCCCAGAACTTACTCCACTCCCCAACGACCTTTCTTTGGACCAGCAATTCGACAACCTTGCAACGCTGGTGATTGAAATAAATCAACGCGTTATTAAACTGGAGGAGCAAGGTACTACAGCTGCCAACTAAATACACGCAGGCTATCTAACAGCTGTTTTCTATTTATTAGTACTCACCGAGATAGCACAGGCTGCTGTGTAAATGAAAGGCCAAATCCCAGTCGCTGGGTGCGCGTCTATCAACATCTAGATTTGGGTGAATAGCAGGCAGCAAATTGATAAATTCCAGGGCTCCCTTGCCGAATCGGGCAAAGTCGTTCATGAGTAGGCTATCTGTGGCTTCGTCGACCGCAGCTAATAGTTGATTCCATCGGATGCGGCTGTTGATTTCGTTGTTGCCACCCAATGAGATGCCTTGTTTATATTGGTAAAGGCGATCGCATACTCGCAACACAATTTCTCTTCCCGGCAAGTGCAAGTCCACCACCTGCGCGTAATCTTGTACTTTCTCTTTATGAATCATTCTTCCCATCGCGCCCAAGTCAATCACTTGTTCAAAAATGGGTAATTGTCCTCTGACTTGTTTGGTGACTTCCGACCAGTCAAAAGAGAGTTTGCCTAGCTGTTTATCTGCGTTTTTACAGATGACTGCGGGCTGCGGCGATAGGGCCTCAAAGTGTGTGACCTGAAACGTTTGCAATGACTGAATATCTTTTGTCTTTACGCAGAAGGCGGGTGCATTGCCAGTGGCTAGTTGTTGTTGAAAGTAGTGCAGATCGCCCCATGTTCCGATACGATAAATGCGAAAACCCTCGTTGGGTATTTTCATGCGGGCTGTGTAGGCGTCTATGTCGAAGACTTCGGCGAATTTTTTGATCGCTTGGTCTTTGTATTCTGGTGGTGGGGATGCGATCGCTAACACTGTCGTCTCATCTGCACCACTCACCGAGTGAGCCTTCTCCAGTTCAGCCTGTTTCTGTGCCTGCCGAAGCCGATGAACCCGCTCAATCCCTGCCCTGGCTTGAGTGATAATTTTGCGATGAGTGCTTTGCTGTAGCAGCTTCTTGTAATTTTTCTCTGCCGACTCCAGTCGCTGGGTTTGCTCCTGTAACTGAGCGGCATACAGTCTCAGCAATGGATTCCGCGCATCCTGCTGTTGCCACTGCTTGAGCAGCTTACTAGCTTGTCGATAGTCGCTAATCGCTAGCGCAGCTTTTACTTGGGTTTCCATGGGCGTTTTTGGAATACGTTGAGCTAAGGAGTTTGCTTTACAGGTTGAATCGATAGGTTGAACCAACCTTAGAATGCCCGTTTGCAAAGGTCAGAGCATCCCCATTGATTCCACCACGCTCAATCTCATTGATTCGCCATCTCAATCCTGTCGATAGACGGTCTGCCTCTACAGTTCCGTAATATGCAGGGGGTGTAATGTATTTAACAGCGTGCATCAAACGATTTTGCTCTTTATTCTCTTTTACCTTTCTATGAAAGCTCTCAAAATTGCTCTGACTGGGCTTGTCGTTTCACAAGCTGTATTGGCACGATGGTGATGGCCTATGAGCGAGGTGTGGTGCCTGGCGAACCATTAGATGAAGCGGTTACCCAGTGGACTATTAAGGTCCCAGTCGCTGGAGAAAGCTGTGGATCGATTGGTAATACCTACCGCATTCCGGTTACCGGTAGTGATTGATCGACTGTTGATTGTTGTTTGCGTTCACTGTGTAGGTTTAATTAGGTTTGACTATTATGAAACGATGGACAGCTGTATTGGCTAGTTTTGTACTTTTGGGCGGTGCATTGGGTGGCTTTGCACCCAGCGCTCAGGCTTCCCGGCAGCAGCAGTGGCTTGGGGTCGATCAAGACTTCGTGCTGACCTGGCCCGATCGCTTTGTTATTGGCGGAACGCCCTGCGAGATTGATTCATCACAAGGAGGATATGTAAGCAATGGCGTGGTGAGCGGAAGTTTGTATCTTAGAGGCTGTGACAGAGCCGATACTATCGATCAGTTTGGCCGTAGAACGTTTACCTTTATCGATACGACGGGCGTAGAGCGCTGTATGGGTGAGGTTTCGTTTGTTTATAACGCTGATAGGACGACAGGTACCAGTACCTGGAAGATTGAACATCCGGTGCCCGGCTTTGATTGCCGATCTACAGGCCAAACCGTTCAGGTCAATATCTACCGAGAAGATTAGCGCAAAAAAGAGTAGACTTTCGTTGAGAGAAAAGTGGTGCTTTCAAGCACCGCGCATGTGATGTGAGTTACTGAAAGTCAATTGGCTTTGAACCAACCCTACCGCTTTATGTTGCGCCCCCTCTATGTTGCGCCCCTCTATGTTGGTTCCTCAGGCTTGAAAGGTAAGATTTTGTTACTTCATTCCTGAAGATTTGCTTCAGAAAGTACGCTTTCTAAACAAGGAAATAATAGATTAGTTACTAGCAGGTTGCGATCAGATTTTTTCTTGCAAATCTTTACCTTAGTAGGTGGGAGAACTGAGTGGAAGGGTTGAGTGATTTTTTTGATTTTATGCAGTCCGGAGATAATACGATAGGGCAAGAAGTTAGAACTCTTATCTTTGGGGGGATTATCGGCGCATTTTTAAAGCATTCCTTTGAGGAGTGGTCGGCTCGCAATCAGGCCCGTCGAGAACTAGTAAAAAGCGTTACAACAAATATAGAAGGACTGGCAAAACAGTACTATTGGTCCTTGGCTAATTTAGCGGGAACCTTGGCAACTCTGCTGCAAAATCACCTTGAAAAACTCGAACAGCTCCAGCTCAGTCAAGGCAAGCCAGAAGACCTTAAGAAGGAACAAGATTCCCTGATTCAACAAACTGCCGAAGAGTCTATTGGCTATTATGCTCATTTCACCAAGCTGACCTACGATTTTGATCTCAACGCTGGCAATACCTTTTTCCTGAGAGACTACTGGGCAGGCCGTTCCATTCGAGACTTACAAAATGGTATTCGACGGATATTTATAGATATTGATGATTCTGACATTATCCGAGTCATGAATGAAATTAGCGCCGCTGAAAACTCGAAGCCGCCAAGTCCCAGCAAACAAAATGGTGCAGCAGACAACCAAACTGATTCTGCTCAGAAAGGGGAGGACCAACAAGATAGCCAGCAGGATAACGGTCAGCCTAATAAAAGCGAGAAAGTTCATACGCCTGCTGATTTGGGCAAAAAGCTACTCTCTGAGGTTCAGCCTATCCACAAAAACTATATTGCTTTTCTGGAGGATAAAACCCGTGTTTATAAAGCCTGCCAGTATCTAAATGCTTACCATGAGCTCTTTCGTGATGAGCTCAAGATTTTGTACAAAGACTGGTTTAGAGAAAGCTGGTTGCGTCCTAATAACATTCGAACAAAACCACCGTCACGTAGAAAGCTTCGGGCTCTCAACACGTCTGCTCAGCGTACTATTTTGCACCTAGCAAGGCGCAGGCGCAGATACGGCGAAATGGTTCCCATTGGTGGTTTAGGAACCCGGGACTCTGTTGGCCCGGGTGGTAGTCCAGGCAGTAACTCAGGGAGAAAACCAGGCAGTACCTCAGGACAAAGTCCGAGCGCAAGTGCCCGACCCCAATCAAAGATGAAAGATTCAGCAAGAACGGAGCCTGATACGAACGCATCTCCTCAAACAGGCTCAGACAAAACAGGCTCAGGCAAGTCCGAAGGTATGCTTACATCGGATGGTGCGGGTCAATGAGTACGACTAAGCAAAAAGTTCAATCTCTACTGCATAAGATTTCTGCCCATCCTTTACAGGAACTTACGGAGGAGGCAAGGGCATATCGCCAGTCAGGCTGGGAAGCCTTTCTCGACCAGAATTTTGATCTTGCTAAGCACTGTTACACTCGGGCCATAGAAGCTGGACATGAGCATCCCGATTTACAGTTAATGTTAGGCCATTTGTGTTATCAGTCTAATGACCTGGAAGCAGCGCGTGAATGGTATGACAGAGCCAGACTGCTGGCGATTTCAGAGTCCATCTTAGCTGAGGAAACAAATCCGATTTTCTCACTGTATGTTGGCAACACACATCTCAAACAGAAAAACTACAGCGCTGCCATTGAGGAATACGAGACGGCGGTTTCACTTTCTAAAAACTTCTCCTATGAGCTCAAATCCAATATCTTCAGTTGCTTAACCGATACACATATTCAGCGGGCGCTTGAACGCGCTAATCAAGCCGACTGGGGTGGAGTTTGGGACGATCTTGATCAGGCACTCAAGAGATTGAATGAAGCAAAACACTGCTGCTCTCGGGTCGCGGTATTAGCCTGCAAAAAGGCTGAGTTTGAGCACACATTTGGGGTGATTAAGTTTTATCAGGCTGCCTATTGCTGTACAGCTCCATCTCCAAAACTAAAAAATAAAACAGATTACCAAGCCGCCTATTGCTGTAAAGACCCATCCCCGGAAGCAAAAAGAAACTATAAAATAGCCTTTTTAAAGGAAGCTATTCAGCGTTTTAGCCGGGCACTTACGCTGGAAGAACGCAGCAAGGTGGAAAAAACGTATCTTCAGAAATCTGAAGTGTACAGCGATCAAGCTTGGACTTATTTAGAGTTAAGCCGACTAGAAAGTGAAGAAGACACTGATATTCCTGCGGCTAAAGGCTACGTTAACAAGGCTGAAAAATCTATTGATAGGGCAATTAAACACAATCAGCTACTTAAATTAAGTAAAGGTGGGCGAGACGCTCCCGAATTATCCACTGCTGACTCTGATGAACTTGTCGCCACAGCTGATATGTATTCTTTGAAGGGCCTAATTGCCAAAGAAAAACAAAAAAGATTTAAGCAAACAACAGATTCGATACAGTCGTATGATGACGCTATCTATTATTACCAGCAAGCGATTAAACGGCGGCAGGAGACTGGACGAGGGACGCTAAGTCCTGAAGAGATTTACAGCCAAATAGGCGAGCTTCACATCCAAAAAGAAGCGTATGAAGATGCCATTGCATCTTATCAAAAAGCAGCGAGCATCGCGGAAAGTGAAGGTGCTTTCAACAGTATCTACCATGGATATTTAGGAAATGCATATGCAGAACTAGCAAGTAGACATCGAGAAGAAGATAACCCTGAAAATAAAGAGATTATTGCTCAGTATGAAAAGAAATCTGAGGAGGCGTTTGCTAGGTACTATCACTTCGATATTCTTCAAAAAGAAAAGTTTGGACACTCAGGTATCGACGACTCCTACAACAGCTTGGGGAATACTTACTACAACCTAGAGGATTATCCAGCAGCGATCGCACAGTACAAAGCTGCTATCGCTGTTGCCCCTGAAGAGGCGGTGTATCACGGAAACCTTGCAGGTGCATACGAACAGAATATTGAACGGCTTAGAGCGGGCCAACATTCCCCAGACGCAATAGATGACTGCCACAAAAAGGCTATTAAACACTACAGGGCAGCCATTGAGCTAGCAAGCAATAAATCGGACAAGGCTGACTATCACAATAAATTAGGCAATGCTTACTTCGATGTAAAAGACTATCAACTAGCCGTTGAACAGTATCAGGCTGCTGCTGATTTGACCCCTAATGTGGCGGTCTATTATCGCAATCAGGCGAACGCTTATAAGCAGATTGCCGCAGATATGAGCGCACAGGCCAGGGAAGTAGACTATAGGAAGGCAGAAGCGGCATACCGTAAGGCGATCGCCGTAGAAAGCAGCAGTCCCAACAACTACATTCAGCTAGGCCATCTTTACATGGAGATGAATCTTCCTGAAGAGGCTGTGGCGCAATACAGCTTGGCGCTCGATAAAGAGCAGCGGGATAACCCGGACTACCATACCTTTTTAGGATTAGCCTACCGACGAAGTCAGAACCTGGAAAAGGCCGAAGCAGAATACAGAACAGCACTGAGGCTATCGCCAGAGCATGAAAACGTAAGCAGAAATCTGGGGCTACTTCTCCATGCTATGGGGAAGTATTTGGACGCGACTCAGGAACTTGAGAAAGTCCACAGACAAAACCCTGATGATGTAGATGTTCTTATTTCATTAGGGCTTTCCTATATTGAACTAGAACGTGAAGAGGAAGGCATTCGCTATCTTAACCGCGCGCAAAAAGATTGGCGTGCTGGCTATGTGCTGGGACGGCATTACAATAAAACCAAACAGTTTGAGCTGGCAATAGAAGCATTACAACAAGCTAGGCGACAGTCTATTGGAGAAAGTGCGGCCGAGGTTGAAGATATTCCAACTCAGCTAGAGGCTGCCTATCAAAAACTGAAGGAAGCCCACAGCCAAAATGAGTCCTACCTGGAAGCCCTTGCGAGAAACGAAGTTGATGCAAGCATTCAGTATTATCAGCAGGCTGCTGAACGTTTCCCTGAAAACTACCGATATCGAGTGTCGCTGGGAAAACAGTACTACAAGCGCTCTCAGCAAAGTGCCCAGCAGCCTGGAGAAAAAGGCGATCCACAGGATCTCAAAGCCGCCGCCGAACAATGGGAAAAAGCCCTTCAGCTACTACAACAAGCTTCTTCTACCGAAGAACAGCAAGCTCCCTCCACCGAAGAAGCGTTAGTCACTAATAACCTGGGCACCGCTTACGACGGGCTCGGTCAATATAGAAAGGCCCGTGCTTTGTATAAGCGAGCGGCTGAGCTATCCGAAGGCAAAAACTTTGTCCCGTTTTACAACATCGGCAATGCGAGCTACCGCTTGCGTCAGTTTAGAGCTGCTTTAAAGGCATTTTTAACGGCCATTGATATTATTGAACAATCATCTTCAAAAAAATATGCACTGGCCTACTACAATGCAGGCAACTGCTACTTTCAGCTCAATCAGTTCTCTAAGGCTATTGAACTTTTGGAAACGGCTCGTCAGCTTAATCCTAGCTCCTGTGAAGTAAGCTACAACCTGGGCGTTGTCCGCTGGATACAAGGAAAACGGGAGCAAGCGATTTCTGCATGGTACGCCACACTACATGTCCAGCCTGATCACAAAGCCGCAAAAGAAAATCTTCAGCTCATTGAAGCCGGGCAACAGCCTAATCTTCAGATCTACGACCCTTTGCATCAGGCTTAGCGCAGCTATTGTGGAATTAATGAAACCATGCCCACTAAAGCAGTCTTAGCTGACGAGTATCTTCTTTCACGGGCGTTGTTACGTCCTCTAATTCGTCAAAAATTAAATCTTCTACATCGGGTGCTACCATCTTTTCATCATCATGAGGGTCCTGATTTAGCAGGCCTTGCGCCGCTTCTAAAATGTCAGGCGTCAGCGTTTTGAGATCTTCTCTATTTTCTAAATAAGCCTGTAGCGCACTCATAGGTGCAAGCGAGCTATCTACCCCCAGTTCTGGCAGCCTGGGCCGAGAAAGCTGGGTGACGAGCTGCGGCTGGATAGTATAGCTGTGAGCTGTACTGAGTGCTTCGCTGATAAGTGTGGCATCGAGAGCATCGGCCTGGTTGGGACGCAGCTTGTATATCAACCGGATGACTTTATCGGTGATGTTTGCTTTGGCGATCGTGCCCAACAGTGCTTCTTGCGGTTTTTCTTCTGCCGTCAAATCCACTTCCAGCGTTTGAAAAACTCTCACCGGCAGCTTACAGAACTCGGCAACTGCTTTGCCCTTCTCTACCTCCAAAAGAACATAGCCTTTGTCTTCTTTCTCTTCACTAAAGTCGACGCGTTCAATGCTGCCCGGATAAATCGCCAGTGGCGACTGGCAAACCTCTTGATACCGGTGTACATGGCCTAGTGCAATATAGTCAAAACAGTCTCTTGCCAAAATCGCCATAGGCACCGTAAACCCCTTCCCCACAGCCAAAAACCGCTCCGCTCCGTAGCGGGCCGTATCTGTCATTAGGTGTGCTAGCAGCACTGTGGGCACTGTTTTATCTAGCCTGCGGATCTCTCCTTCCAGGGCTACCCGTAATTTTTGCAGCAGTACTTTTGACACTTCTGCCATCGATAATCCCTGGGTCTCGGGCCGGGTCAGCAGTGTAGATCGTGTTAGCCAGGGCAGCGTAACGACCTGAATGGGGCCCCCCTTGGTGTCAATCCGGTGGGTGGTGAGGGTGTCACCCACAATAAACCCAGGTACGCCAAGCGTGCGATATATGCACAGGCTAGCGCCGCCTGCTCCCTGAGAGTGCTGGTCGTGATTACCCACTAGTAAAACCGTTGGAATATTGGCGGCCACTAGCCGACAGAACTGACTAGCAAAGGCCTGTTGGATGTAGGGCGGTGGCGTCGCCGTGGGAAAGGCATCGCCACCGAATAGGACAAGGTCTACCTGCTGAACGATCGCACTATCCACACACCGTTCTAGCGATCTTGTAAAATCTTCTAATCGTGTATTCAACCCTGTCTCTGGGTTGATTCGCCCGTGGCTGAAGCCACTTCCCAAATGAATATCCGACAGATGAAGAATTTTAACCATGTGCGCTAATACAGTCAGCCCTTAGTCAACAACAGAAATAGATACAAGCAAAAGTATGAATAAAAGATTCAAGCATAGAAGATGCAAGAGGCCATTAGACCATAGCCAGTATATTTGTTCTGCTTCGGAAACGCTAGTTCGACCACCTTATCTTTTGAACTAAATGGTATCTCGAAGCGTTTGATACCCTATCTGTGCAGGTGTTGGAAAAATCACCCTAATTAAGCATTTCTTCATACCTATCTAATGAAAAAGGTAGACGTCGCTGTAATTAAGGTGCTGTTACATTTTGTATGCAGTAGTTACAAACTACTCACACATAACTCGGCTTGCCTTGAGCAAGTTCTAGCCCTGACCTTTCAATAACCTCTTATTGCTCCAGGAATCTACATGTCTGTCGACGAAGGCTCATCACAGCGTAATAATCCTCCGTCACGTAAGGTTGTCTCTCTCGACAACGCCGAACGACTTTCGGCACTCAGTGTATACGAAGGTATCATTGCTCGCCCCTCAGATGCATCACTTACTGAGCTAGCACAGCTATCTGCTCAAATCACGCAGTCCTCTGTCGCTGCTATCACTATGGTTGATGACGTTCATCAATGGTTTGTAGCAAGCTGCGGCGGCGATACACTTGACAGCGCTCCCCTAGAGGATGGGTTTTGCCCAATCACTGTATCCCAGGGCGATCCACTGGTGATCGAAGATGCTATGGCAGATCCTCGATTTTGCTCAAATCCTGCAGTTGTTGAGCGAAACACTCGGTTCTATGCTGGAATCCCTCTGAGTACGCCTGCGGGCTACATTATCGGCACACTGTGCGTTGTTGACTTTGTCCCGCGTCAGCTACCTGCCCAACAGCTAAAGGCCTTGCACAAGCTAGCGCGCCAGGTCATGCATCAGCTGAACCTGCGCCTGGGTATCGACAAAGTAAAACAGGTAACCCAGGTGCTCACTTCAGTTTCCTGTGGCGTGGCCAACCAGGTAGGTGAAACTTTTTTCCCTACGCTGGTCCAGCGGTTTACTGAGATTCTCAATGTAGAGTATGCCTACATTGCGCTGTTAAGCGAAGATGCATCTGACTGCCTGGAAACGATTGCGGCGAGCCATCAAGGCCGACTCGCTGATAATTTTGGCTACAGCCTAAACCAGGCACCCTGTGAGAATGTAGTTGCAAAGGCTACCTTCTGTCACCATCCGCAAAATCTGCAGCAAGAATATCCCGACTTTCCTTTAATCCGCTCAGCGGAGATTGAAAGCTACGCGGCGATGCCGATTTTGGACCAACACTGCCAGGTCCTTGGGGTGTTGGCGGTGTTGGACACTAAGCCGATGCTCAATGAACAGCCTGCTGGCTCACTGCTGACTATTTTTAGTAGCCGTATTGCAGCGGAGTTAGAGCGTCAAAAAGATCACGAAAGACAGCAGGCGCTTCTTGCTCGCGAGCAAGAAGTCAGGCAACAGTCGGAACTTGCTAACCGAATGAAAGATGAGTTCTTGGCTGTGATTTCCCATGAGCTGCGATCGCCGCTCAATCCTATTTTGGGCTGGACGACTCTATTGCGCCGTGGGGGCTTAAGCAGCAAAAAAATCAAAAACGCCTTGGCCTCTATCGAACGCAATGCCCTGCTACAAGTCAGGCTAATCGATGACTTGTTAGATATTTCAAGGCTTCTACGCAACAAGCTGCCGCTACGGCGGACACCTGTAAACCTGTGCTTTGTCGTAAATGCGGCCATAGAGACCGTGGCCCAAGAGGTCGAAAGCAAATCTATTAGCATCGACTTACAGTCTCGGCTACAAACTGAAACAGTAAAAGGCGACGAGATTCGCCTGCAGCAAGTCTTTGGTAACTTGATCGATAACGCGGTAAAGTTCACTCCACCAGAAGGGCAAGTCTCCATCATACTGAGTGCCTGTTCTCTATCTGAACTACCCGTTGATAGCTTTTCTGGTGACGATATTTCTGACTATTCTGAAGCTGCGCAGTTTGCCCACGTACAGATTCGTGACACGGGCAGGGGTATTAGCGCCAGCTTTTTGCCCAATGTCTTTGAACGCTTTCGACAGGAAGACTATTCAACAACTCGGCAGTTTAGTGGTCTGGGGGTAGGCTTAGCTATCGTAAAACAGATTGTCGAAATGCATGATGGCATCGTTACCGTCCAGAGCGAAGGAAAAGACAAGGGAACAGTTGCCGATGTTTATTTTCCCTTGCTTGTATCTTGATGGATACTGTCTTGATAAGTCGCCTATAGAAGATGAACTTTGTCAATGACTTTCCACATAAAGGGCATCAGATTCGCCTGATTTGTCTGGAGATTGGCGGCCTGTTTGCTGCGCCTTGGGTCTAATCTTTTGGGCCAAACATCCTGAAATTTCTTCTATGTAAGGATTCGGGAAACCGTACAGATTAGTACAAAGAGTCGTAAAGACAGTCCATCCGTGTCGTGTTATCTTTTGTTAAGTTAGTTAACAGAAATGTTCTCGACTGACAACCTCCAGTCTTAAATTGTGGAACGTATTGTCTCGTGAGTAACCATAAACGCGCTTTATCAGGAATTTGTGTTTTGCTAGTCGATGACGAACCCGATTCTCGTGAGCTTACTTCGTTTGTGCTGCAGCAGGCCGGAGCAAAAGTTGTTTCTACAAGTTCTGGTGCCGAAGCGCTCGCTGCCATTAGTCTACAAGTGCCCGATTTGGTGATTAGCGATGTGGGCATGCCAGAAGTCGATGGCTACATGCTAATGCGTCAGATTCGGCAGCTGCCTGCTGCTAAAGGTGGCTGCGTCCCAGCGATCGCCCTGACGGCCTATGCGGGTGGTCGCGATCGCCAAAAAGCGCTCGAAGCCGGTTTTCAAATTCACCTCTCCAAACCTGCTGATATAGACTTGCTGATTCAAACTGTCAGCGAGTCAGTTAATTAATCACTGACAGAGCGCTTACTATGTTGAGTGTTGTGCTGTCAAATAGTAGGGTGACGGAAATATAGCTTGTGTAAAAGGTCAACTGCTATTTCTGTAGTGCTTGTAGACTCTCAGTTGCGTCGTGACACCCTGTCGACCCTGCGTGCAATATCGAACTTCACGTATGATTTACATTTGCTGATGTAAATGGTCTGGTTATATCGCATTCGGTTATGAGCAAATTTCTGTGCCACTATGTCGAAAAATGATGCGTATACTGGCCCAAGGTGGAAATGCTACCACCATAAAAAGCCTGTTCTTGAAAATTATTGTCAATATTCTCCTAATTGCTCCCTATTTTCTATTTTCTTCTGAATCATACGTCCTCTCAATCAGTGGTTGTCTGTTTAATGGACTGACTTATACGATTTAACACCTGTAGCAAACAGTGAGTTTGTTCCAGGCTTATCTGTTGTAGGAGGAGATTTATAGCCTTCAACAGAATAATAGAAAATGCGGAAAGCTATATAGCTGAGACCTTTGTTTTTCACGCATTCCTAGGGTCGGTCACTTTTCTGTTTAGTTCGTAGTTCCGTCAATTTTCATTAAACATGTGTAGCCGGGCTTATTTGTCGAAAGCCTAGCTGTTGAACCATCAAATTTATCTACTTATATACATGTCTAGTTTTCTTCCTCAGTTCACATCCCACGATTTTTTCGATGCGTCTGGACAACCCACGCACAGCCATGGCGGGGCTTGTTCTTGCGGGGCATGTTTAGCCAAGTCGCGCGAGGATACAGGTAGGTTGAGCGCTGCTAATTTTTCTTCCGATGGAACAAAACTTCAGGAAGACTTTACGTTGCAAAACAGCGCTTTTCAGTGGCAGCAACCGGGTGGTAAGGGTACACCTATTACCTTGACCTATAGCTACACCAATCTCTTCGACGGTCGCATAAAAGGTGGTATCACTGGCGCCGAGATGAAATCCGCCATACAAGAAGCCTTTGCACTGTGGGCAAAGTACGCCCCGATCAACTTTGTTGAAATAAAGGAAAAAGGTCCAAAATCTATAAACAATCCAGACGGTGCAGATATTCGTTTTAGTCATGCAAACTTGGATGGGGAAGGTGGCACATTAGGCCGCGCTAACTTGCGCTACGACGGCGAGCTCGCCACAAATGTTGTTTTCGACAACCAAGACGCTTGGGAAACGGACCGGACAGCCACTGCTCAAGACCTGTTGTTAGTAGCCGTTCATGAGATTGGGCATGTTCTAGGGCTAGGGCATGAGTCGAATCAAGATGCAATCATGCGTCCTACCGCTGACGATGTTTACTCGGGTCTAGGCTCTGCATTTCTCTATAAAGACGATATCGATGGTATTCGTGCTTTGTTTGGTGTGGGTACAGGTAGTAACACGCCCCTTGTAGAAGGGGCCACCCCTGCCCCGGCGCCGCCAGCGCCCACACCGCCAGCACCAGTGCCGCCAGCGCCAGTCCCTACGCCAGAACCACCTACACAAGGAAAGCAAGTATTGGGTACAGGTGGCAGCGATTCCCTCAGAGGTGATGAGCGCGACCAGGTGTTCCATGCACTGGGCGGTAATGACGCGATTAGAGCCGGTAGTGGCAACGACAAACTGTATGGCGGTAGAGGCAGCGACTTGCTGTTTGGTGAATTCGGCGATGATCGCTTAGCTGGCGTCAACCCCTACCTTACTCAGCCTGGCTCAAACGAGCGCGATATTCTGATCGGTGGTGGTGGTGCAGACCTGTTTGTCCTGGGCGATACTCGCGGGGTTTATTACGATGACGGGCAGGCTGATACGTCAGGCCTAACCGACTATGCCATCATTGGAGACCTTAACCAGGCCAAGGGCGATAAAATTCAGCTGCTTGGTAACGCTGACAGCTATCGTCTTGGCTCCACGCCCAGCAGCACAACTAGCGGCACAGCCATTTTCTTAAAAACCTCAGTCCAAGACGAGCTAATCGCAATTGTAAAAGGCGATAGTAATCTGAGCCTTCAAAGCTCTGCCTTTCAGTTTGTTTAGTCCGCAGGCGACTACATCGTTTTAGTTTTATCTAGGGGATTGCAAGAAAGTAATATCCCGGCAGCCCTTATCCCCTAACCCCTTCTCCCCAAATTGGGAGAAGGGGGACCTGAGTCCGGAGCCTCTCTCAAAATGGGAGAGGGGTTGGGGTGAGAGCGAGCGGATGCGGGAGGAAGAAATGTCTACAGTCTCAGATAATATATCTGTACTATTTGTTATGCTTGATGCATTCGACGATTTTATGCCATGACCGAGCCTGCTGACGTTCAGCCGCTGGTAGTTCCATCCATACCATCTGGCCCCCCCACGCTACGTCCCTACCAGGTAAAACTAGTTAATGACCTTTACCGTGAGCTGAACGAGGGCTACAAACGGGTGGCGATTATTGCCGGAACGGGGGCGGGTAAAACTATCATCAGCGGCCAAATTTGTGCCCATGCCGAAGAAGCGGGCAAACGGCTGATGTTTCTGGTGCATTTGGATGTGCTGGTGGGTCAGACGTATGAAAAGATGAAGGCCTTTGGTTTGCAGTGCGGCTTTATAAAAGCGGGATGGGAAGAAAACCGCGACGCGCCCATTCAGATTGCTAGCATTCAAACAATGGCAAAGCGTCGATGGTGGCAAAAGTGGCCTGCCGATGTTGTTTTTTACGATGAGGGACACATCACGCTGTTTAGCCAGGTGGGTAAAAAGGTGATGACTAGAACCCATGCTAATGCGGTGCATCTGGTAATGACGGCCACCCCACTACGACTTGGGAAAGAACAGCTAGGAGATTATTTGGAGACTTTAGTCTCTTCGCCTGTGCCTAGTGTTTTGCAAGACATGGGCTATCTTTCGCGGATGAAGTACTACAGCATGCCGCGTGACAGTATGGCCAACCTGGAAGAGGTGAAAACGGCTCGCGGTGACTATGATGAGAGAGATTTGAAAAATGCTTGCGATCGCACAGAGCTGGTCGAAAAGATTGTTGAAGAATGGTTTCGCATTGGCTATGGCAAGCGCACCATTGCCTTTTGTGTAGATATTGAACATGCCAACCACGTTGCCGACCAGTTTCGCAAAGCGGGCATAACAGCCGACACGGTTGATGGCAACACGTCTATCAAAGACCGTAAAAAGCTGTACCACAGGCTCAAAACAGGTGAGCTTATGGTGTTGACCTCATGCAATGTTATTAGTATTGGTTTCGATGAACCGAGCGTAGAAGTGGGCCTAATGCTGCGACCTACAAAGTCCAGCGCAATGCACTTCCAGCAGCTAGGAAGGGTGATGCGTATTTCTCCGCACACAGGCAAAGAATTTGGCACTATTCTCGATCAGGCGGGTAACTTACAGCGTCTTGGCTTTCCCGAAGACGTCGAAGACTATCATCTGCCGACTCGTCAGGCTTCTACAGGTGGCGGTGGCGCTGCGCCAACCAAGCCCTGCCCGGCTTGCGGTCGTATTGTTCTCTCTTTTGTTGTGAAATGCCCTGACTGTGCCCACAAGTGGATTAGCGATCGCCCGATCAATACCGAAGACATGGTAGAGATTTACTCGAATGAACAAGCTCGCCAGATTCGAGACGTACCAACCCTTATAGATCTGTATCACGGACACCGTAGACGCGCCTTCAAAAACAATCGTGCACCTTCCTGGGCCGATAGAGCCTTTTACGATCAGTGTGGCCGTGAGCCCAATCCCGCGTGGTGCTATGGCTCTTTGTTTGGTGCTCGGCCCACCTGGGATGAGCAGCTTGCCATCGTCGACTATCTCTATGACAGTGCTCGCCGCAAAGGGGGTGCCCCAGGCGAGTGGGTTATCAAGGAGTTTGAAAAGGAAGTTGGCCCCGGTTCCTGGTTCAAGATCTCGCAGTACAAAAGTAAGCTAAGCGACTAGTCTACGTTTCTACGACATAATTTAGATTTAGTTCGTCCCCGGGGAGTCCTCGAATTCCCCAGTTGTGCTTTGGCAGCTCAAACATCACAATCTCAATATCTTCTGTTGCCATGCCTAGCTGTTGATTGATCCGCTCAAACAGTAGCTTTGTCAGTTTCTTTTTAGCTGGCACAGAGCGCCCTTCAAACATCACAATCTCAATGATGGTGTAACGGGTCGATCGGTCATCAGGGTAATAGAAATCCTCTCTTTCTAGCGGAAAGAATCGTTGAAATCTTTTGTTCTCCGGCGTGCCGATTGCGTCTTGCAAACAGCTATGGATAATATCTGAGAGCTCAGAGCGGATGGGATTTAGCTTTTGTCTGAGGCCCGTAATCTTGACTTGAACCACCTATGCACTCCTTTGGCCCCTTCCTTAAAATAGAGTTGGGAACCTCTGTTTTTTTGTAAGCCTTTGTAATGAATATCTTATTAGTTCACGGGTTGGGTCGCACGCCACTTTCTATGTGGGGACTCGCGCGCGCCCTGCAAAAGGCAGGCCACGATACAGAGCTATTTGGCTATGTGACGCTGATGCAGTCGTTTGACGAAATTGCTGATAGCTTGCGCGATCGTCTGCAAACCCTATCCAAGCTTGGCCCTTACGGCATCGTCACCCATTCTATGGGCGGCATTTTGACCAGAGCTGCCCTCGCTAATTCACGCTTTAGGCTGCCACAGCACGTCGTGATGCTAGCCCCGCCTAATACTTCGCCCAGGGCCGCTCGAATCGCCAATCGCTTTTTCCCGTTTCGTTGGTTTGCCAACCAAAGCGGGCAAAACATGGCAACGCCAGCCTTTTACGACACGCTACCCGCTTTGAGCTGTCCGTACACCTTGATTGCAGGGACCCTCGGACCCACCGGTTCCTTCAGTCCTTTCGGCGATGAAATCAACGATCTGATTGTTGGTATCAGCGAAATTCGCATGAAACCCACCGATCCGATTGTTCAGGTGCCAGCACTTCACTCGTTTATTATGAACAATGACCTTGCCTTACAAGCTACGCTCCGCGCACTGTCTAGCCGAGGCCAGCATCTTCAGGTAAACCCAACATAATGTTGAGATTCTGCACGGCTGCGCCCGATGCCCCTTTGCCTAAATTATCTAGTCTGGCGACGAGTAAAGCTTCTTGCGTGTCATCATTAGCAAATACAAACAGCTGAACCTGATTGGTGTTCACCGCCGTTTTGGCGGCCAAAAAGTTTCCGCCCCGCAGCAGTTCCTTCTTTTGATAGGGCATCACCTGCACAAACGGCTCGTCGGCATAGTGCCGATCTAAAATTGCATGCAGCAGTTCTCCTTTTGGCGGGCTAGCGAGCGACCACAGCGGGAGTGGCACCTGCACCACCATGCCCTGTTCAAAATCTCCTACCGCCGGGACAAACAAAGGCGCATGCGCTAACCCCGAATACCGTTTCATTTCTTTTACATGCTTGTGCCCAAACGCCAGTCCGTAAGGGCTGTAGGGCTCTTGGGACTCTGCCTGCTCGGGCGACGTGGTTTGTAGCGTCTCCGCGCGAAATGCTTGGTACTGAGCAATCATCTTCTTGCCACCGCCCGAATAGCCAGAGACGGCGTTTACCGTTGTCGGAAATGAGGCAGGGAGTGCGCCTGCACTGACCAGGGGTGCGATCGCTGCCAAAAAACCAGTTGGGTAGCAGCCTGGATTACTCACCCGGCTAGCCTCAGCAATTTTGCTCCTTTGCTCCGCAGCTAGCTCAGGAAATCCATACACCCAATCAGCAGCGGTTCGGTGCGCCGTACTCGCATCTAAAATCTTGGTTTGTGGGTTTGTAACCCAGCTGGTTGCCGCCCGAGCCGCTTCATCAGGCAAACACAAAATAGCTACATCAGCCGCGTTCAGCAGCCGGGTCCTTTCTGCCTCTTCTTTGCGTTTGGCCGGATCGATGCTGATGATTTCTAAATCTTGTCTGTGAGCCAGCCGCTGGTAGATTTGGAGCCCCGTCGTCCCTGCTTCGCCATCGATAAAAACCTTTGGAATGCCCATGCTTCAATCCAGCTGCCTAGCAGCTATGTACTAAGGCTTAATTCTCTCAGATCAGGGCTCAATTTTCGTGCTTTCCTCAATTCGATCTACAGCCTAATTCACAGGTCGATCTACAGGTTAACTCTAGACAGATACCTGAATACACTCCGGCATTTGCTGCGTAGACACCCAGCGTTTATCAGGCTTTTTTCGCAGATTAATCTGCGTGTTTTCTGTGTTTGTGTCGTCAGCTTCCAGCGGTCCTGGCATCGAAATTTGGCTATCCGCATCCGAATAGAGAATCTGACACTCCTTAAAGATAATGTTGGCCAGGGGTGCATACTTGGCACGACGATTCAACCGTTGCAAAATAACCCCTAGGCGCTCCTGAAGCGCTTGGGTACTGGTAATGTGCTGGCACATCCCCTGAATAAAGCTCAGCGTATCAATGCTTTGAATGTATTGACTATCATTTTCCCAACTGTCATAGCATAGGCAATACAAGAGCTTTTTGGTTCTAATCAGATCTGGCGTCTCATTGAGCCGATTGGCCACATCTGTGTAGAGCGCGGTAAGGGGATCTAGTAGCGAGACATCTTCGTCCTGATTGGCTTCGGTCGATTCCTCACCCGTATCGGTGTCGCTAGTGCGTAGCGTTCCACCTGTGAGCTCTGCATAGAAATCACGCAGACTCTCTACAATGACTTCCGCGACCTGAGAATATTCTTTCTGACGATTGAGCGTACCTACAATTAGATAAAGGTTATGACGACATTCTTCCAGGCTGCTGCTGCGATCAGTCAGCGACTCTATCAGCATCTTTAGCGAGATGCCGTCTAACACTGAGAGATCATTTTCCCATGATGCCTGGTGTGCGCCGTACAGTAACTTTTTGATGCGTCGGTGGTTGGGGTGTGCCGAGAGCGATTTGACCGCTGAGTTCAGCGGCGTCATGGTTAGCGGCGCAACGGCTTCGGTGGTATCTTCCCCAGTCTTTTCGGGGCGCATGCCTTTGGGCCATACGTTGTAGGCCGCTACATTTTCCGAAATGTTTTTGAGTGCTAGTTCACCAAGATAGTCTGCGTCTAGCTCTAGCCTGGATTTGACAACGTCGTACACCACCTTCGACATACAGATGGCCCCAGGCTTGGCCTCTGATTCTAGGCGTGCGGCAACGTTCACCCCAGTGCCCATCATGTCTTTTTGATTGAAGAAGATATCGCCTAAATGAACGCCGACCCGATGGGTAAAGTGTTCTTCTTTGCTGTCTGACTTGTGAAATCCTAGGAATGTTTTTTGCAGTTCAACGGCGCAAGCCGCAGCCTGGACCGCGCTAATGAAGTACATTAAAACACCATCGCCAACGGTTTTGAGAATTTTGCCCTCAAAAAATTCACAGAGATCCCCAATCAATTGAAGATCGCGGTTGATCATCGACAGTGCTTTGTCTTCGTCTTGCGACATACGCTTACTAAAACCCACCGCATCTGTAACCACAATGGCGGCCAGGGTTCTTTGTATTTGTGGGTGCACGGGGCTGTTCATAGAATTAGGCGCTATCTGATAACCTAATTTTCCCGAATCCGAAGGGGGAGTGTTCATCTCTGATGCCTCTAAGCATTAATCTGTCATGAGGTTCATGCACTCTTCTTAAAGCTAAGGTTAGAAGACGGGATCGTGGGTTTCATCAATACACTGGTTGTTAACCCACTGACGATTGCTTTCTTCGCATTCTCCTCGATTCTTTTTGAATGGCAAGCTAGTGGGATGAAAGGCTTCCTGGTTGGAAAATTCGGGGTCAGGCTGAGCAACGAGTTCGCTGCTCTTGAGCTGAACGAGAAAGAATAAAGACGCGGCCCCAACTGCACTGCTTAGGACAACTGCGGGCAGCACGAAGGGATTGCGGTTTTGTAAATTGCGATAGCGAGCCCTACGGTTGGGGCCAGCGGCAAAGGCCAGGTAGGCGCCTTTCCCCAAAAAGGGTAATGAGAGCCTCAGGTCAATGACATGTCGACGGGGCTCTAGGGCTACTTCGACAGCATAGATTTGCGCGGGGCTGAAGGTGGCTGCAATTGCTTTGTCGAGGCGAGAAAGTAACCTGTAGGCATTAGGACTATTTTGACAGGCCTGACTCACTGAAATAACGTCAGAAAGCGTTCCTGACAGCGTTTGAGGGTTGCGATTTTGGGGGGTGCGAGGGGCGTTGCGTCGGTTGGGTCCGGCTATCAGCACAAAGTAAGCGCCTTTTCCTAGTAGCGGAATTAGGCTGCGAATGTCGATGTGGTGGGTGTGAGGAACAAGGGCACCTTCGATGGCGTTGAGCTGAGCAGGGGTAAAGGTTCTTGCCTGCTCTTTTGACATCCTCATCAGCAGTCGGCGGGCATTGGGATGTTTTCTGGAAGAGTGACTCATAGCGAATGAAGTGACAATGTCTTTGTAAGGCGTTAATCAGGGCGCTGAAGGGAGCACTTGAGAGAAGGCTGACGAATTTAAAGTGCCCATAACAAAGATCGAAGTAAAAAAAGTCACATGCTTTGAGTCTGAACTGCTCTGTGAATTTGATGTAGAGAATGGCTGTTGTTGCTGACACTTTTTAAGGGCTATTTAGCGCTGGGTGGGCCACAAAATGCAACAACAAAACTTGATATATAAGGGCGATCGCATCCATCACCTGTTGCCAGGTTCGATACCATAGGATGCTGGTGAACTTGTTTATTGTTGAGACTTGCAGGCATGATTGATTTACGTAGTGACACGGTGACGCAGCCTACCGCCAAGATGCGACAGGTGATGGCGGCAGCCCCAGTAGGCGACGACGTGATGGGCGATGACCCGACGGTGAATGAACTAGAAGCGACCGTGGCGGATTTGCTAGGCAAAGAAGCTGCGGTATATATGCCGTCGGGGACGATGACCAATCAGGTGGCATTGCGATCGCACACGCAGCCCGGTGACGAAATTGTCTTAGAAGCAGAGGCCCATATCTACTATTACGAAGGGGGTGGCCCAGCTGCATTGTCGGGGGTGAGTTGCCGCTTGTTGCCCGGAGAGGGGGGCGTGTTTTCAGCGGCGGCCGTGCAGCAGGCCCTGCGCCCGCACGATCCGCACTTCGCCAGAACGCGGCTGGTCTGTATCGAAAATACGCACAATCGCAGCGGCGGTCGGATTTTTCCGCTGGAGATGATTCGGGAAATTGCCCAAGTGTGTCAGCAAAATTCCCTGCGGCTGCATATGGACGGGGCTCGCTTTTGGAATGCTTGTGTTGCGACAGGCATTTCGGAAGCAGACTATGCTAGTCCTTTCGACACGGTGAGCGTTTGCTTCTCGAAGGGGCTGGGTGCACCGGTTGGTTCTGCGCTGGTCGGCACGGCTGAGCAGATGGCCATAGCCCGGCGGTTCCGCAAAATGTTTGGCGGGGGTATGCGACAGGCGGGGATGATTGCAGCGGGTGCGCTGTATGCGTTGCAGCATCAGCGCGATCGCCTGGCAGAAGATCATGAAAACGCGCAGCTGCTGGCAAAAGGATTGCAGGGGATCAAAGGCGTAGAGAGTGATCCCACCACTGTAGAGACAAATATTGTGAACTTTGAGGTGCCCGGTCAGCCTGCTGAAGCTGTTGTGAAAGCGCTGGGTATGGAAGGTGTCGGCGTATTGGCTACGGGCCCTCACAAGATTCGTGCAGTCACGAACCTGATGGTGGAGCGGCAACAGATTCAGCAGGCTGTGGATACGGTGACGAAGGTGGTGTAACCTACCCTCGCCTTAATCTTTGCTGTTTTTACTGAGCTGCGATCGCTTTAGTAAAAGACGCATCGTACAGCGTTGAAGGATCGACGCCTTCGTCTACAACACCCATTTCTTTGCCGACTTTGGCCGCGAAGTTGATGCTGTCGATGATGTTGAGATCGTTTGCTTCGTTGAAAACGACGTTCTGGTGCTCAGAGGGTTTGAACAGGCGAACGGTATCGAGGATAGCGGGCAGCTCTTCGGCGCCCAGATTGAGCTTGTTGGCGACAATGGCGATCGCTTCTTCAGGGTTGCTTTCATAAAAGGCAAACCCTTTCTCTAGCGCTCTGAAGTAGGCCTGCAAGTCTTCGCGGCGTGCTTCGATGGTTTCTGCTTTGCCCACTAGACCACCTGCAATCAGGTTAGTGTCTACGGAGCTAAAGATGATTTCGCCATCACCTTCATTGACGGCGGTGGTAAGCCAGGGCTCGAAGGTAATGGCCACTTCAACCTGATCGGCTGCAAAAGCAGTCGCGGCTTCTGCGGCAGGCATGACTCTTAGATCAAGATCGTCAATGCTGATATCGCTGTCTTCCAAATATGCTTCGAGCAAGAGCGCTTGCAAGGGGAGTTCTTCCCAGGCGATGGTTTTACCAACCAAATCGGCAGGCGCTGCCACACCTTTGGCAATGATGCCGTCAGCGCCGTCAGAATAGTCAGAAACGGCGATGAGTCGCAGGTCGGGATCGTCGCCTGCCATTACGACCATGTCGGGGATCGCGGTCCAGGCAATATCAACGCGATCGCCTGCAAGCGCGGTGTTTACGTCGGTAGAAACCTGAATAAACTTTTCATCAATGTTGATGCCTTCTTTGGCGTAGTAGCCTTTTTCTTCTGCCACAAACTGGGCCACGAAGCCAGGCCAAGGGGAGTTACCCACAACCAAAGTTGGGTTGTCGTTGCTGACATCTGTTTGAGTCTGCGTATTACAAGCGACGCATAAACTCAGCGTAGCGAGCGATAGTCCTAAATACTGCCAAAAGCGGCGCATGTTTTTAATCATGGAACCTTATATAGATGGAGAGAGTTGCCGCAGCGCCGGGAAAAATTGCAATCGCGCTGCTACGTTCAGTAAATATACGCTTTTGCATGTGTTTTTTGTTTTAAGTATTTCGTAAGTGTTCACGGTGAACCATAAGGACTATGCAAAGACTTTAGAGCTGTGAAAAGAACATTTAAGAATGCGCTCAAATCAGTTTTGTAGAGTACGTTGCTTAGTGAGCAGTATGCGTATTTTGTCCGTATTTTTATTGAATTATTTTTAGCTAGCCGTTTTAATGACGTCCATGTTTAAGAACGCTCTGACTTAGGGATGTTTTGGTGAGGACACGGCATCCGACTTTCTACCCGCTTTTTTGAGACTTAACTCATGACTCGCAGACTTACAATTCATGGACTGCACTTCCGGAACGTGCGCGGCGATATTTTTGGTGGGGTCACCGCTGCCATTGTGGCGCTGCCTCTGGCGTTGGCGTTTGGTGTTTCTTCTGGGGCTGGGGCAACCGCTGGTTTGTATGGAGCGATCGCCATTGGCTTTTTTGCTGCGCTCTTCGGCGGCACTCCCTCACAAATTTCTGGCCCTACCGGCCCGATGACTGTCGTAATGGCGACTGTTTTTACTGGGTTAATCGCCAAATATCCAGACAATGGTCTTGAGATGGCCTTTACGGTCGTGATGCTAGGTGGCGCTTTCCAGATATTGTTTGGCCTGTTGCGCTTGGGCGAATACATTACCCTGATGCCCTACACCGTCATTTCTGGCTTTATGTCAGGTATTGGTGTGATTATTTTGCTGTTGCAGCTAGCGCCGCTGATGGGCGCGCCGGGCTCCGCTAGCGTGGTTGATTCTATTGAAAAGCTACCTGGGGTCATCGGCCAGCTTGATCCCTATGCCTTTGGTTTGGGATTGTTGACGCTACTGATTGTCTTTGGGATGCCGAGTCGGCTGAACCGAATTTTGCCGGCGCCGCTGGTGGCTCTGGTGGTGGGTACTGTTGCGTCCTTGTTTATAGTGGGCGACGCGCTGCCTCGGATTGGCGCAATTCCTAGTGGCTTGCCCGAGTTTCACTTGCCTAGCCTGGAGCAAAATGCCATCAAGGACATGCTGGGCTATGGCCTGGTACTGGCGATGCTAGGGGCGATTGATTCGCTGCTGACTTCGCTGGTGGCCGATAACATTACGCGCACGCAGCACGATTCTGACCGGGAGCTGATTGGTCAGGGAATTGGCAATATGGTGTCGGGCCTGATAGGCGGTCTGCCGGGTGCCGGGGCGACTATGCGAACCGTGATTAACGTGAAGTCCGGTGGGAAAACGCCTATTTCAGGAATGGTTCACGCTTGTTTGCTAGCAGCGGTAGTACTGGGCGCAGGGCCTTTGGTCGCGCAGATTCCTAAGGCTGTGCTGGCCGGGATTTTGATCAAGGTAGGTATCGATATTATTGACTGGAGCTTTTTGAAGCGTGCTCATAAGGTATCGCTGAAGGCGGCGGGTCTGATGTACGGGGTGCTGCTGCTGACGGTATTTGTGGATTTGATTACGGCGGTGGCCGCAGGTGTGTTTGTTGCAAATTTGCTAACGGTGAAAAAGCTAACAGATGAGCAGCTCCAGCATGTGCAGGCGATTACCGCACCGACGGATGAGTCTTTAAATGACGAAGAAAAACGTTTGCTGGCGGGTATGCAGGGGAGAGTATTGTTGTTTCGCCTGAGCGGGCCGATGAGCTTTGGGGCCGCGAAGACGATCTCTCAGCGGATGACGATTGTAAATAAGTACGAGGTGCTAGTGTTGGACCTGGCGGATGTGCCTCGGTTAGGAGTGACGGCGTCGCTAGCGATTGAGAACATGGTGCGGGAGGCGTGCGATCGCCGCTTGATGATTTTCATCGTCGGTGCCCAAGGCGCTGTTAAGGAACGCCTGGCTACGCTGCATGTGTTTGACGGTGTCCCGCCTGAGAACCTTACCTCTAGTCGCCTGGATGCCCTACGCCGAGCAAGCTTGAGTTTGCAATCGATGGCATCTGTCGGCGCCAACGCTGTCAAAGAAGAGGCTATCAACCTTTCGCCTATGGCTGCAAGCAAGCTGAATGCCGACCCGGTGGCGGTCAATCAAGATAGGAAAAAAGGAACAAGTACTTCGCCTGACGCAGAGGATTCGTCTGTTGTTGTTCATCCTTCAGATAGATCTGCGAAACCGTAATGCTTTACGCCGCTTACGGTTCTAACCTTCATCCTTTTCGTCTTCAGGCGAGAACGCCTTCGGCACGGCTGTTAGGAACAGGGGCGATCGCTCACCATACCCTTCGTTTTCACAAGCGCGGTTACCGAGACTTTTCGGGCAAATGTAATCTCATTTCGCAGTACAACAACACTGCTTATGTCGCCGTTTATGATATTCCAAGCCATGAAATGAGCCTGCTGGATAAAGCCGAGGGCGCAGGTGCAGGCTACGACAGGAAGACTATCGCAGTTGATGGATTTGGTGATTGCATCATCTATCTGGCGGCTGCGGCGCATATTGATGACAGTTTGCTGCCGTTTTGCTGGTACAAGGCGCTGGTCGTTGCTGGATGCGAACAGTTGGGCTTTCCAGATAGCTACGTTGAAGCGGTTCGCACAGTAAAGGCGGTTCGGGATTTGGAGGGCGATCGCCGTAATCTCCATATGGCACTGGTTGAAGAATGTCAGAGCTGGAGCAGGTCTTCTAAAAAAATGCTGTAGGATTGCACGAGTTGGCCAGCATTACACAGTATCTCTAGCAAGCTACTACTCACTCGCTTTGATGCTGTGGAGTTTCTCTGTACAAGCCTCAAGGATCCAGTCTTGGCGGCTAATATTACGCTGTCGACAATCCTCGTCAATATTTCGTAACAGCTCCAGTGGAAAGGTGACGTCATTACGCTGTTTAGCTTGATATTGTCCTGTGAAATGCTCAGAAACATCTATCCCAGCCTGAGCTTGTCTAGCAATATCCTCAATATCTTTAGTACTTGTAGACTTGCTGGTCATAAATCGTACGCTCCTGCTTGGTTGATTTCCATGCTGTGACGATCCAAATATATTCTTTGAGGTCATCAGCTCTGTATTTAATGATAAACGTTACTAATCTTTCTGCTACGAAACCGATGACTCGATACTGTTCTGGAATTTCGCAACTTTGTTCTTCAACATAGGGGGAGTAGAGCAATTCGTTGAGATCAGCAAAGTCAATACTTCGCTCTGCTAAGACTTTCAACCTTTTTGATTCGTCCCATCGGAATGGCATTTGGTTATGAATAACTGTGAGATATTTATATTATCTCTTTGCGTTACTGTGAGTTCCTGCTAAGGCATAGTCGAGTAAGCAATATTTTAGCTGGAACAGGCTTTCTTTGGAAAATCTATAGAAAAGCTGGTGGCCTGAACTAAAGTCGGAAAAGTTGTGGACGCTCTGGTGAACTGATACGCAAATTGTGGTCGAGAGAGATCCCTGACGAAATTGCCAAACGCCTTCAGAGGCGTTGGAGTAACCTAACGCACAAGGTTTTGGAACTACTGTTCCAGGCCGCGCAGCAGGCTGACATCGTTAGTAAAACAGAGGTGGAAGCTGTTTTACAGCAGCGCGACAAAGCGTCAAATGTAGAAATCTTGGCATACATGGAGCGTCAATCGGTGTTCTACGAAGAACATCGTGAACAGCTCTTATAAACTCACCAGGGACAGTATGTCGCTTTCGAAGATGGCAATGTTCTTGATGCTGATGCAGATTTTGAGTTTTTAATCGTACGGACATTTGCACGAAGCGGTCCTAGAGATGTCTTTATTCAGCAGGTAGGTGCAGAAGAGTCTATGTCTGTAATACATACCCCATTTTTGTCGAAGGCAGTTTGAGCTAAATGAACATCACGCTAGGTAGGGGTGTCGATCGTCTTTTATTCAGTTTTACAGAAGCTCAAGCGAGAGAATTGCTTGGTGTAGAAGATAAGTCGTATATCACTGGGCTAGGTTGTCTAAGACTTCAATTCAATACTGCAATGCTGGAGCTATCTTTCGAGCCAGTGAACAATAATCGTCTTGGCTGGATTGAAGTGCATAATCCTCTTGCGACACTCTTTGGACACCAGCTGATTAAAAAAAACAAAGCAAACGGTTTTAGCGACTTTAATATCAGAACTTGGACAACCCTCGGAGTATGAGGACTACGGTGATTTTGACACAGCCTTTAATGAGGATAAATGGCTTGAGCTTCACTTTCAATTTGGACACCTTCAGAACATAAATATTGGAGTCTGCTACGGCGAAAATGAGCAACCTCTGTGGCCCAACGCATAACTTACTGCTACCAACGTGATTGCCGAACAACGAAATCAGCAAAATCCTGGGCCGCCCGGTCGCCAAGTGGCGCGAGATTAGCCTATGCCATTTGATCTGCTTGCCAAGCATGAGTCGCTTTGGCAATTCGCTGGCCGTACAGCTCCGAAAAGCGCAAATCGCCTTCATGTACGGTTTCTTCGCTGCCGCTGCCCATCACACCCAGATATGAGCCTAGGCGATTGACGCCGTTTTCAGGGTTGTGCATTTGCGCTGGGCTAATCCACACCATGCTGTGCTGAGATGCAAAAATAGATAGGTACAGTAGCGTGCTTTGCTTGTCGCCGCTGGGCGAGCCCGAATGCGTAAAGCCGCCTGCAATTTTGTTTTTCCAGCCCTGCGAAAACCAAATGCCACCTGCCGCATCGATAAATGCCTTGAGCTGTGCGGCAACCCCACCCATGTAAGTGGGTGAGCCGAATACGATAGCGTCGGCGCTGGTGATTTCAGCGAGCATCGCCTCGTCCTCCCAACGACCGCCACTGAATTGTTCTTCTGCGATCGCATAGACCTTAACAGACGTATCCGCAACAGACTCAACGCCTTTGGCTAAAGATTCAGCCATGCTTTTGGTGTGTCCAGTAGCCGAAAAATAAACGATTGCAACGGTTGTCATAAGCTTTACTCTTGTTTTGCTCGCGTGGATATATTAATCCGGTAAATAGACCTTTTCTAAAATAGCGTGTATCCAAGAAATCGCATGTATTGCCGGATTATTGGCATAAAAACAGGCGCTTAGCGGCTCTGGTAAAGGCAACGTAATATAGCTGGTTGCGTTCGATGACTTTGCGATTGAGCATCAGGTTGGGCACATCGACAAACACATCTTGAAACGTGGAGCCCTGGCTTTTGTGAACGGTGAGGCTGTAGGCGTAGCTCAGGTCGTGAAAGAGTTCTTTGTAGTCCCAAAAGGCCATCCACTGCTTTTTCTCTGAATAGTCGGAGAGAATCTCTTTATATCGTTGGGTTTCGTCTTCGTGCAGGACGCGTAGCTTGCGCTCCTGATTTTCATCGGTTTCTACTTCTAGCTCCCATACCAGCCAGCCCTCAAATCGGGTCAGGTAGGCCTCTAGCACTTCGCATTCTTCGGAAGTTTGTAGCAAAATGCCGTCGCGGCCCATGCAGGCATTGCGGGCGACCAGGCGTTCGCCAGGCATAAAGCGAGCGGCTTTGTCGCCGTAAATCGTGGCACGAATTTTGTTGTTTAGGTAATTCACCCTGGCGTTTGTGTAGGCCAGAACACGAACCTGGTCGGGATTTTGATTGTAGGCGTCGCTTTTGAAGGCGCGAAGCATGAGGGTTTCCCAGTGGGGCTGAGGGACGGTGAAAATACCTTCGGTGTTGGCCTCGTTGCGATCGCTCACCGCCCGAGGCATCGTTGGCCGCTCCAAATTCATTCGCACATCTTCTGCCAGCAGGCCAATGGCACCGCCATAGCGAATCACCTCTGTGAGGTCACTGCGCTCAATAATTTTTTCAAAGCAGGGCGATTCGGTTTCACCCACGGGCGGTAGCTGAGCCGAGTCGCCGACAAACAGCAGCTGCGTCCGGTCAGTCAGCCGCGAGACAGAATTAACCAGCAAATGCCACATGTCTTCGTTGATCATGGAGCATTCGTCTACTACGACCAGGTCGTACTCGGTGGTGAGATTTTTGCGATCGCGGTCCGGCTCAAACTTTTGGCCCCCGGTCTCTTTATCAATCACGGGTTTGAGCCCCAGCAGCTTGCAGCAGGTCATGCAGTCGACCTCGCAGCCCCATCGATAGGCCATCGCCTGTAGCACCTTGGTTGCTTTGTTACTTAGCGCCGTCAGCGCGATGGGTCTACCGTCATGATTTTGCTGCAGGCGACTAATAAGTGCTTGCAGCAGCGTCGTTTTCCCCGTACCTGCATAGCCCGTTAACAAATATATTTTTTCGTCACTCGCTACAAATTCTTCTAGTGCTTGCAACGCTTGCCACTGTTGCTGACTGAGCTGTAGGCCGGGTAAAACTTCTGGGATGACGACGGCCTGTGAATCAGCCTGCAAATCGGTGGCGTCAGCAGCGGCAGTAGCAGAGTGCGGCATGGTAAAGCAAATGTACTATTGAGCTAATTTTAGCAGTGGCGGCATTGGCTTTTAGTTTCTGGTTGGTTTGGTAAATGTAGATATGATCACTTTGATAGTCTTTGTATGTTCTTGACTCATTTTTACCTAACCTAACGGAGTTTTCCCTTCATGTATTTAGCGCTCGCAGGACGGATTTGTCTGGCCCTGATTTTTCTTAATTCTGGGATCAATCATCTCAATGGCTTTGGGGGATTTGTGGAAACTATTGCCGGTAAGGGCCTCCCCATTCCCAGCATCCTGGCAGTGGGGACGATTCTCTTTCAGCTACTGGGTGCGGTGTCGCTTTTGCTGGGGTACAAAACCAACGTAGGTGCGGTGCTACTGATCGCTTTTTTGGTACCCGCAACGCTGGCATTTCATCCACCCATCGGGGAGTCTTTGACGGCCTTTTTAAAGAACGTTGCGCTGATTGGGGGACTGCTGATGACGATTGCGAATGGTCCTGGCTTGATGAGTGTTGACGGTGGCGCTAAGTCTTAACCTTAATTCGTTTCCCGAGGGTTAGTCGTGATCGCTGAGCACCATGCTATACCAGTCTTTGCGCGTCTCGCCGGAAATATCAAACATGACATTTTTGACGAGGGTGTATTCCTCTAGTGCGTAGTGGGACATGTCTTTGCCAATGCCGCTGAGCTTGAACCCGCCATGGGGCATCTCGCTGGCGAATGCGGCATGCTCATTCACCCACACAGTGCCGCATTCCATCGCAGCGGCCATGCGCATTGCCCGCTGTACATTGCCTGTCCACACGCTGCCAGCCAGGCCATAGCGCGTATCGTTGGCCAATCGAACAGCGTCAGCCTCGTCTGTAAACCTGCAGATGCAAACGACCGGGCCAAAGATTTCTTCTTGAACGCAGGGCGCATTTTGAGGGGGCTCTAGCAGAATCGTCGGTGGGTAGTAAAAGCCTTTGCCCTCAGGAATGCTGCCGCCTGTCGTAATTGTCAGGCCCTGCTGGCGCGCGGCCTGAACGTGGCTATCGACGCGCTGACGGTGCTCCTGGCTGACCAGAGGGCCGATGTCTGTGGTGCGATCGCCCGGCTCACCCATCTGAAGCTGCTTCGTCAGCTGTGTGAACTTATCGACAAAGCTGTCGAACACCTCGTCTTGAACATACAGGCGCGTTGCGGCGCAGCAGTCTTGCCCTGTATTGATAAAGGCGCCGACGACAGCCCCTCTGGCTGCCGCTTCAACATCAGCATCTGCGAAAACAACCAGGGGTGCCTTGCCGCCCAGCTCTAACGTTATCCGTTTGATTTGCGGGCTAGCGAGCGCCGCTACCTGCTGCCCTGTACGACTGCTGCCCGTGAAGCTCACCATGCCAATGTCAGCATGGGTGCAGATAGCTTCGCCTACGGCAACATCCCCGGTAACGACGTTGATCAGCCCAGCTGGAAGACCGGCTTCCTGTGCGATTTGGGCCAGACGAATGGTGGTGAGCGGAGTGTCTGGTGCTGGTTTTATAATGACGGCATTGCCTGCTGCTAGCGCTGGGGCCACCTTCCAGACTGCTAGCAGCAATGGATAGTTCCAGGGGGTAATGGCGCCCACAATACCAATGGGTTCGCGGCGTAGCATGCTGGTATAGCCAGAGACGTACTCGCCCGCAGCTGCCCCTTCTGTGCGCCGTACAATTGAGCCAAAATAGCGCATGGCGTCGATCGCGCCGTGAATATCACCGTCCACACTGAGCTTCATGGGTTTGCCGGTGTTTTGGCTTTCTAGCTCTGCCAGCTCCTGGGCGTGAGCTTCTAAAGCGTCGGCGACTTTTAGTAGTACCGCACCGCGATCGCCGACGGACTGTTTGGCCCACTGCGCCTGAGCCACTTTTGCGACCTTCACAGCCTGATCGACGTCTGCGGTGCTGCTGGTGGCAACCGTTGCAAACACTTCGCCATTGCAGGGATCAATCAGCGTTTTCTGACCGGTGGTTCGCAGCTCGGTGCCAATCACTGTAGGGTAATGGGTTAGCCTGACGGCTGTTTTCGCAGTGGCTGTTTGTATGGTGGCTGTTTGCATAGTGAAAAATGGGTGATAGGGTTCAGTTGCGAAAAGTCGAAAATCAATGGCAATCAAAATGCCTGGAAAGAACGGAACTCAGCTGTGCTTCTGTGGCACTCAGCGGCCATTCTCACGGTGCTGTGGGCTCTATATTTCTGCACCCAATGTCTCTGCACCTAGTATTTCTGCACCTAGTATTTCTGCGTCCAATGTCTCTGCACCTAGTATTTCTGCATCCAATGTTTCCGGAGCCAAGCAGGTATGTGCACCGACGGCTGAGGCGTTAATGCGATCGCGCTACAGTGCGTTTTGCCTGGGCAATGTGGACTATCTTATCTTGACGCATCATCCTTCTATGCGAACTGATGATGAGGAAAAATCACTTTTTCGCACCATCCGAACCACTCAATGGACGAATTTGGTGGTTGTGAGCCGTCAGAAGGGGCGCAAGCGTGATAAAACCGGCGTTGTTGAGTTTGTTGCAGCCTATGCTACTCGAAAAGCGCCACCACTGGCTGCTCAGCTACTAACCGCTCAGTTAACCGCTCAGACGCCTGACCAATCTTCAGTCGGTGCAGGTAGTCGCGTAGCGCAACTCCATGAGCGATCCCAGTTTGTGCGTGAAGGGAATCAGTGGTTTTATCTGTCGGGTGAGATGCTGCCTCCCTACCAGCCGGGGCGATCGCAGCCCTGCTGGTGCGGTAGCAGTAAGCCCTTTAAGCGCTGTCACGGACAGGCATAATGCCCATCCCGCTACATGCCTATTCTGCTAAATGCCCATTCCGCTGAGCGTGTTGAGCAATCTAGAAAGCGTACTGGTGACTTTGGGGTGGTCGCTTTCAAACTGTTCTATCAGTGTCGGCAGCGTTTGCAAGTTGGCGTTTTTGTGCTCTTCGCTCTCGGGGTCTTCAAGCTGTTTTTCCACATCGGTAATGAGTGCTAGCAGCTTTTCTTTCACCGCCGCATCAGGGGTATCTAGCCGATTGATTTCGGCGTGAAGGGCCTCGATAGACTGGCTGACGTCTTCTGTACTCATACGCGTTTTGGCGGCGTCTCTTTAAAGCAGATGCCTGTAAATGTCATGACCTTATTGTAAAACTAACGTGCGTAAAACGCTCGATGATGCAACAACCGATTCGAGCATCACTTCACTAGCGGTTTGCTGCCAGCGGTTTGTAGCGCTTGATACAACAAGCGCAGCCCAGAGCGACTGATACTTTTACCCATAAGGTAGTTTGCAAATCCCCTTAATAAATGTCGGGGATAGTTCTATGCTGGAGATGCAATCACGTTTGGCTCAAAAGTCTATGGCAATCTCTACCCGATATCCAGTGATGATCATTGGCGGGGCAGAAGACAAGACCAACGGCTGCGAGATACTGAGGGCTTTTTTTGAAAGCGCTGGTGGCAGCAGCGCAACTATCGGCATCATTCCTTCTGCATCTCGTGAACCTACTGTCGTTGGAGATAGGTATTACCAAATCTTTACGGGAATGGGCGCTCAGCAGGTGCAAGTGCTTGATATCCGCTACCGCACGGAATGCGATGAAGCGCGTTGGCTCGATGTGATCCATAGCTGTAGTGGTGTCTTTATCACGGGGGGCGATCAGATAAGGCTGCGGGACCTGCTCAGTGATACCCCCGTGATTAATACCGTTAAATCTAGGCTGCAGGCCAAGGAATTGGTGATTGCTGGGACCAGTGCGGGTGCAGCGATCATGGGCGCAGACATGATCGCTGGTGGCAGCAGCGGTGAGTCACCTAATCAGACCCTGGTTGAGTTGAGCAATGGACTTGGTTTTGTGCCTGAGTTACTTGTCGATCAGCACTTTCACAATCGCAACCGGATGGCGCGGTTGTTGAGTGCGATCGCCGCTCACCCTAACCGGCTCGGTGTTGGCATCGACGAAGATACCTGCATTGCCTTGGGGGATGACGGTACTTTCCAGGTGTTGGGCAAAGGCACCATAACCATTGTTGATCCTGGCAGCTTGACCCACACTAATTACCCCTTTTTAAAGAACACCCTGTTAGAAGAAAAATTTCCCTTGAGCCTACATAACCTAAAGGTACATGTATTAAAAAAAGGCGATTGTTACGATTACAAAAAAAGGGCCGTTTTCCAGCTACAGAGTTAACCATCTCGTCACAATTCACGATTAAGATTCCTGATTTTCGAGAGTTGATCTTTTCGCCCCGCATACTCAGCTGTTCTACCTGACTTATGAAAATACTGAAAACCCAGACCCTGCGAGGCCCGAACTATTGGAGTATTCGCTACACCAATCTGATTATCTTACGCCTAGACTTAGAAGACTTATCCGAGCGCCCTTCTAACAAAATTGATGGGTTTTATGACGGTTTGGTAACGGCTTTACCCAGCTTGATAGAGCACTTTTGCTCCCCAGGGATCAGAGGTGGCTTTCTGGCCCGGATTCAAGAAGGCACGATGATGGGTCATATTATTGAGCACGTAGCGTTGGAGCTGCAAACCCTGGCAGGTATGTCTGTAGGGTTCGGGAGGACCCGTGAGACGGCAACTCCGGGTACATATCAAGTAGTGTTTCAGTACGAGAATGAAGAAGCGGGTCGCTATGCCGGGAGAGCCGCAGTGCGATTATGCCAAAGCATTATCGAAACCGGCAGCTATCCGGCTAGCGAGCTGGCGAAAGATATTGAGGATTTGAACGAATTGCGTGCTGCCGCCTCGCTAGGCCCTAGCACCGAAGCGTTGGTCAAAGCCGCTGAAGCCCGTCAAATTCCCTGGCTAGAGCTGCCTGTACGTAATCTGCTGCAGTTTGGCTATGGGATGCACCAGGCCCGTATTCAGGCGTCACTCACTTCCCAGAGCAACATTCTGGGGGTAGAGCTGGCCTGCGATAAGGAAGCGACTAAGCAGATTCTGGGTAATGCTGGCATTCCTGTGCCCAAGGGAAGCGTTGTTTATTCCCTGCGTGAGTTAGAAGATACGTTGGATTACCTTGGCGGCTATCCGATTGTTGTGAAACCCTTAGACGGTAATCACGGTCGCGGTATTACGTTAGAAGTCGACAACTGGGAAGATGCTGAAATCGCCTACGAAAAGGCCCGAGAGGTGTCTGACGGGGTGATTGTAGAGCATTACTATCAGGGCCGCGATCACCGAATTTTGGTGGTTAATCACAAAGTGGTGGCTGTGGCTGAGCGGATTCCGGCCCATGTGATTGGCAATGGTAAGGACACCATTGAAATGCTGGTAGACCGAGAAAATCTGAACCCTAGACGGGGCGAAGGTCACGACAATATCCTGACGCAGATTCCACTAGATAGAACTACCGATAAGGTATTGGAGAGTCAAGGACTGACGATAGACAGCGTATTGGATGATGGTGAGATTTGCTATCTCAGAGAAACCGCGAACCTGAGCACGGGCGGAACAGCGGTAGATCGCACTGATGAGATTCATCCGCAAACTATCTGGATCGCTGAGAGGGCCTCGCGCCTAATTGGCTTGGATGTCGCTGGCATTGACGTTGTAACAACCGATATTTCTAGAACGCTGTCGGTGGCTGATGGTGTGATTGTAGAGGTGAATGCGGCACCTGGACTGCGAATGCATGTATCGCCAAGTGAAGGCCTGGCTCGCAACGTTGGTGCGCCAATTTTAGAGATGCTGATGCCGTCTAATCGCCCGACTCGGATTCCGATTGTGGCGATTACGGGCACGAATGGAAAGACGACGACAACCCGGCTGACGGCACATATTTTCCGTCAGGTGTATAACACGGTGGGCTACACCACGACTGATGGCATCTACATTGGTAACAATCTGGTCGAAAAGGGCGATACGACGGGTCCCCAGAGTGCTCGAATAATTTTGGAAGATCCAACGGTCGACATGGCGGTGCTGGAAACCGCTCGGGGCGGCCTATTACGCTCGGGGCTGGCTTTCAACCGTTGCGACGTTGGCATGGTGCTGAACGTTGCTGCCGACCATTTGGGGATCGGTGATATTGATACGCTTGAACAGCTTGCTAAGCTGAAAGCCGTTGTGGCTGAGGCGGTGCAGGATGATGGCTATGTGGTGCTAAATGCAGACGATGAGCGGGTCGCTGCCATGGCTGACCGAGTTGTTGCGAATATCGCTTATTTCTCGATGGATCCGAAGAATGAGCTGGTGCGATCGCATCTCAAAAACGGCGGGATTGCAGCCATCTACGAAGAAGGCTTTATCTCGATCCTTCAAGAAGACTGGCTGCACCGAATTGAGCGAGCCGAGAACGTGCCGATCACCATGGGTGGTCGTGCGCCCTTTATGATTGCCAACGTGCTGGCCGCAAGTCTGGCAGGCTTTGTGCAGGGTGTGAAGATAGAACAGATCCGCCTGGCCCTACAGACTTTCCAGCCTTCTGCCAGCCAGATTCCGGGTCGGATGAATTTGTTTAATATGGGGAACTATCACGCCCTGGTAGACTATGCCCACAACCCGGCAGGCTACGAAGCTGTGGGTAGCTTTGTGAAAAACTGGCCTGGGCCTTCGATTGGCGTGGTGGGTGCGCCGGGCGATCGCCGTGACGAAGACCTAGTGGCTTTGGGCGAACTATCGGCGCAAATTTTCGATCAGGTCGTTGTTAAAGAAGACGCAGACCGTCGTGGGCGCGAGCCGGGTGAAGTCGCCGATCTGATCGTCACAGGCATTGCCCAGATCGAAGAGACCTCTGGTGGGCTGGTTTCTCACACCATTCAGCTCGATGAAACGGAAGCGGTGAACTGGGCGCTAGATAATGCGCCTGACAATGGCCTGGTGGTTGTGCTTCCAGAATCGGTGAATCAGGCAATATCGCTGATTTCTGCGAAAGGCCCTGTGTCTGAAGGATTTTCTCCTTCTGCTCCTGTTGTTGAGAGTGGTTCTGTTGAGAGTGGTTCTGTTGAGAGTGGTGGTACCGACTCGTCGGATATGTCTATTCATCGTCCGCCTAATAAAGCGATGGCGTTGCGCGCTCGAAAGGGAGCTAGCCAGGCGAAGAGTGACTTGTCTGAGGTGAAGACGGCGTCGGACCTGCAGTCTTTGAATGGGGCTTCGCCTACGCCCGCTTCCAAAAAATAATTACAAGCAACAGCAGCTTTGCGCTTGTTTTTTTTGTCGCGTCTTTTTTTGTCGCGTACAAGGGGCGGCTGACTTTAATATAAAAGAACATCGAATTTCGCACATATTACCGACTTCAAGACTCACTGAAGCTGTAGGAGATTTCAATGGTTGCTAATGCTGTTCGTTCTGTTGAAAGTGTATCTGATGTGGCGAGTTCGTCACGCTATGAGAAAAAGGCACAGGCGATCGCTCGTGAGCTGTTGGCCGATAGCCGAGAGAAGCGATCGCTCTTCTCAAAAATGCGCGATCAGCTCCGTTGGGACGACAAGCTGCTGGCCTGGACCATGGACAATCCTGGCCTGCGAGTCCAGATGTTTCGGCTAATCGACTGCCTGCCTGCACTCACTAACAAGACCGAGATTGCCAGTCATTTTCAAGAATATCTTGGCGACAGCAGCGTAGAGCTACCTCAGGCGCTCAAGGGCCTGCTGAATTTCGCAGACCCTGGCTCCATGCCCGCACAGGTGGCGGCAACGACGCTTTCGGGTGCGGTGGAAACCCTGGCTCGCAAATATATTGCTGGTGAAAATATCAAGCAAGCCCTGAAAACCATTGAGCGTTTGAGAAAGCAGTCGATGGCCTTCACCATGGATTTACTTGGTGAAGCGGTGGTGACCGAAAAGGAAGCCGAGGCTTATCTCAACCAGTATCTGGACCTGATGGCACAGCTGAGTGACGCTGCTAAGCGATGGTCTCCGGTTGATGTGGTCGATGCTGCCGATGGCAAACCGCTGGCGAAAGTGCAGGTTTCGGTGAAGCTAACTGCCTTTTACTCGCAGTTCGATCCGCTCGATGTAGAAGGATCTGAAGCTAAGGTGGGCGAGCACATCAGAACCTTGCTGCGCCGGGCCAGGGAGCTGGGCGTCGCCGTTCACTTTGACATGGAGCAGTACCGCTACAAAGATGCGACCCTAGCTGCACTGAAAAAGCTGCTGATGGAAGAAGAGTTTCGGTCCCGCGATGATATTGGCCTTACACAGCAGGCATACCTGCGTGACAGCTATCAGGATCTAAAAGGAATTATTGAGTGGGCCAAAGAAAGAGGGACTCCCGTCACGGTTCGACTGGTGAAAGGGGCGTATTGGGACCAGGAAACGATTACCGCGCGTCAGAACTATTGGCCGACACCGGTGTACAACCATAAGTCTTCGACAGATGCGAACTTTGAGCGGATGACGCAGCTGCTGTTGGAAAACCATGAGCATGTATATGCGGCGATTGGGAGTCATAATGTGCGATCGCAAGCTTTGGCAATGGCGATCACACAAACCCTTGACATCCCCAAACGCAACGTCGAATTCCAGGTGCTCTACGGCATGGCTGACAACCTGGCGAACGCTCTAGTAAAGCAGGGGCACCGGGTGCGTGTGTACTGTCCCTATGGCGACCTGATTCCAGGAATGGCCTACCTGATTCGTCGACTGTTGGAAAACACCGCGAACAGTTCATTTTTGAAGCAGAGCCTAGAGGATGTACCCGCAGATGAGCTACTGGCGGTGCCGGAATGGGGGCAGGGCGATCGCGATGAAGATAGGGTGACGCCGCTGCCAATTGCGGTGATGGAAGACGCAGTGACGCGGATAAATCTGGCGCCGGATACTGACTATGCGATCGCCCCTGAAAGGCTCGCCGCCACTGCCGCGCTCGATACCGTACGCGCGCAGCTCGGTAAAACCTATCAGCCGCTAATCAACGGCGAGTACGTGCAAACAGAATCCACTGTGCAGTCTTTGAATCCCTCTAAGCCCGCGCAGCTGGTGGGGACGGTGGGCCAAATTAGTATTGAGCAGGCAGATGAGGCGATCGCTGCTGCCAAAGAAGCGTTTGAGTCTTGGAAGAAAACACCTGCCGTCGATCGCTCTGCCATCATCCGCAAAGCTGCTGGCCTATTAGAAGAACGCCGCCACGAGCTGAATGCCTGGATGGTGTTTGAAGGCGGCAAGCCCTTGCACCAGGCTGATGCAGAAGTCTCTGAAGCGGCTGATTTTTGTCGGTACTATGCTCACGAAATGGAACGGTTGGATCAGGACGTTGTTTATGATGTGGCAGGGGAGCGCGATCGCTACTTCTATCGTGCCAAAGGCATCGTGCTCGTCATCTCTCCCTGGAATTTTCCACTTGCCATTCCCACCGGCATGACCGTCGCTGCGCTAGTTACCGGCAACTGTGCCCTGCTCAAACCTGCCGCTGTCACCTCTGTAATTGCTGCCAAGCTTACTGAAATCTTTGTCGATGCAGGCATTCCCAAAGGCGTTTTTCAATACGTACCGGGGTCTGGTTCTACGGTGGGTGCCCATATGGTGAAGCACCCGGATATCAACATGATTGTGTTTACAGGTTCCCAGGAAGTCGGCTGTAAAATTTATGCAGATGCGGCCATATTGCAGCCAGGGCAGAAGCACCTGAAGCGCGTTGTCGCTGAAATGGGTGGTAAAAACGGACTCATCGTCGATGAAAGTGCCGACCTTGATCAGGCTGTTCAAGGTGTCGTTTATTCTGCCTTTGGCTATAGCGGTCAAAAGTGTTCTGCCTGTTCTCGCGTGATTGTAATGGCCTCCATTTACGAGACTTTTGTTGCCCGGTTAGTAGAAGCAACAAAGTCGTTGAACATTGGTCCGGCGATTGAACCCAGTACCAAAGTGGGGCCGGTGATTGACGCTGCTGCGCAGAAAAAGATTCGCGAGTACATTGCCAAAGGCAAGGAAGAAGCTACCTTGGCTCTGGAACTTCCTTCCCCAGAACTGGGTTACTTTGTAGGTCCTGTCATCTTCAAAGATGTCGATCCGCAATCTACCATTGCCCAAGAGGAGATTTTCGGCCCAGTGTTATCGGTGATGAAAGCTGAAAACTTTGACGAAGCCCTCGACATCGCAAACGGGACTAATTTTGCCCTAACTGGTGGCCTGTACTCTCGCACGCCGTCCCATATCGACCGAGCCTACGAAGAATTTGAAGTGGGCAACCTGTACATCAACCGCACCATCACTGGCGCCATTGTTGCCCGTCAACCCTTTGGTGGCTTCAAGCTCTCTGGCGTAGGCTCCAAGGCAGGTGGCCCCGACTATCTCCTTCAGTTCCTGGACCCGCGCACAGTGACTGAAAACGTTCAGCGTCAGGGCTTCGCGCCTATCGAAGGGGTGGATTCGTAAGGGGTAGATTCATAAGCGACGGGGTGGGTCTGGGCATCGGTACAGTCAACCACTCATGATTTTCTCTTGATATAGTTATCAAACTCTCTAATATGCACTTCCAACGGTGCATGTAAGGGGCCTGCCCGCTCTGAATTGAACTGTGAGCCTATTTGCATCCGCTCAACCATCTCTTTGTCTTCGTTGGTAGCTACCTTAATAACATCTACAATCTCCTGAACATAAGCTTCAGGATCAGGCATCTTTTCCATGGCATGGTGTGAAAAAGAAACGCCCCAGCGAGCATTGGTTCGATCGACTGCCTTCGGTTCGAGTGCCATCCACCAAACAAAGTTCGGCTCAATTGCGATCAAGCCGTTGGGAAAAACACCTGCCACATAAAACCGTCGATGCTCAGCGTCATTGAGGCTTGGGTTATAGACATCTGGCTGATACTCAGCGATGTAGGAGTTGCTATGAATTGTAAAGTGAGGATCGCCCACCGGGCCGTATTCCACTGACTTGGTTGGATTCGCAGGGCCAATGGACTGTGTGTGAGTGTAGGTTGTATGGTAGCTTTCGATAAAATTGTGATAGATCAGTTTCCAATTGGCATTCCAGCTCTCTTCGTGCACCACGTAGCGATCTTCGTAACGATCTAGCTCAAAATTTTCAAAGATAGCGCCGAGATTGTTCAATTGTTTGGAAACCGGCGGCAAATCTGACCGCATAGAAACGAAAATATAGCCCAGATATTCGTCAACAGCAAGGGATTCTAGCCCTTCTCCCTCAATGTCTTTTGGCTGAAACCCTGACGAATCAGTCACATTGACAAGAGCGCCGTCTATGTCGTAGGCCCAGCAGTGGTAAGGGCAAACAATACACTTCGTAGATCCGCTGCCCTCCAACAGCTGGACGTAGCGGTGCAGGCAATAGTTTCCCAGGGCGCGAACCTGTCCATCTCGCTGCCGAATAACAATAATGGGTCGTTGTCCTAAAAAGGCAGTGAAGTAGTCGCCAGGATTAGGGATAGACCCACCGCGCCCAACCATTACCCAGTCATTATCAAAAATGTTGGACAGCTCACTGGCAAAAATATTGGGGTCGGTAAACGTTTGTTGCTTTGGAGCAGACATTCGGTCCGGAATGCCAGGTGCTAAGGGGCCTTCTAATGTGTGCTTAAACTGGCTAGAATGTCTCATGAACTAGGTGTTTGATCTCCCGGTAGGTTTTGCATTCTAGTGGAAAAAAGTCGTTCAAAAAGCTGTAGATAATACAGAACCGAATAGAGGTCGTCCAGTAACGCTCAAAGCCATTTCAGATGAGAAGAGCCTCTTGCACCTGTCCCCTGACCACCTCTAGCACGTGATTTCGCAGCTTGAAAAATGCCTGACTTTCCTTAGTTTGAAGGGTTCGTTCTCCTGGAAGCGTATCACCGACGTGAACAATTTCTAAGATGCGCGCAGGCCTAGCTGAGAAAATAACAATTCGATCTGCTAGAAAGACCGCTTCCTCGACATCGTGCGTGACAAATACAACTGTCTTACGCTCTCTTTGAACAAGTTTGAGGAGCTGCACCTGCAAGAAATCTCGCGTTTGCGCATCTAACGCGCCAAAGGGCTCATCCATCAGCAGCACATCAGGGTCAGCTGCCAGTGTACGAGCCAGCGCCACCCGCTGACGCATCCCACCTGAAATTCGATTGATGTAGTAGTCGCCAAATCCTGCAAGCCCTACCAAATTTAGATAAACCTTTGCCCGCTCCTGCTTTTGCGCTGCTGACAAATCCCGGCGATAGCGCATCCCAAACAGAATATTATCTAGGACTGTGAGCCAGGGAAATGATGAATAAGACTGAAATACCATCCCCTTACGGCGGTCGGGCTTTTTAACGAGTTCACCCCCCAACAAAATCCGCCCCTGGCTAGGATGTTCCAGGCCGCCTGCCATTCTCATGAGGGTGGTTTTCCCGCAGCCAGAGGGCCCTAAAAATACGACAAACTCTCCCTCTGCAATGGTAAGCGAAATATTATCTAGAACAAGCGTCTTAGCGCTGCCACGCCCTTTTTTGATATCTTTTTTCTGGTTTTTTTGAGCACTTTTCTTTGTGTCAAAAGCTTTGATAATGCTATCAAAAACAAGAAAGTCAGGGACTGGCATCGCGTTACCTTAAATATCGAAAATAAGAGCGATGCGCCAGCCGGAAAAGCTGATCGCTCACTAGCCCAATTAATCCTACCGTCAGGATGCCAGCCATGACCTCCGGCGTTTTCACAAAGCGGCGCATCGACCAGATAAAATGACCAATCCCAGAGTTAGAGGCAACAATTTCTGCAATGATTAGGTAGGTCCAGCACCAGCCTAGCGTAATTCGTAGATTATCTACCAGGTTTGGCAGCATGGAATGAAAAATGATGTCTCTAACAATCTCGAAGGGCTTGGCTCCCAGGGTTAGTCCAATCTCTATGTACTCTCTTGGCACACTTTTGGCATCGTCCGACACCATTAGCACCAGCTGAAAAAAGGTTCCCATCCAAAGCACTGCAATTTTGGACGGTTCTCCTACCCCTAGCCAGATAATCAATAGTGGCACAAGCGCAGGCACGGGCAAGTAGCGAATGAAGTCGATGATGGGCTCTGTTGCAGCGGCGACCACGCGGTACGTGCTCATCCAAACGCCGAGGGGAACGGCCACAATCACAGAGAGTAAAAAGGCTACCCACACCCGAATAACGCTCACGCCGATATCTGTTAGAAAAGACTGCTCGCTCAGCATTGAGTAGAGTGCGCTGACGACGCTCCACGGCAATGGGAGAAACTGTCTTGGGAGAACTTCCCACTGGGCCATTAGCTGCCAAACCAGCAAAAGGCTGATGCCTGCGATCGCTGAAACAATCCACTCAGCGCGGCTGCGCCGTAGGCTCCGAAAGGTAAAAAGCGCTTTCAAGTCCAGCATTTAGGTCCGACATCTAGGTTTGGCATTTAGGTTTGGCATCTAGGTCCAACATCTAGGTCCGACATTGAAAAGATTGTTGCTTCTCGCATCGACATCAGCGCGTTTCCCCCTCGAACAAATCAGCCAATAGCGACGCATCTATATGTTCGTCATATTCAAGGTCGCCATCCTGCAAGTCTAGCTGTATGTTGATGTCATTTAGCGAGCCAAAAACCTCTGACAGGGTGCCTGGACTGTCCGGGGTTCCCATGAATTCCATGGTGTCTTCGTAAGTGGTGTATTTCACCCCGCCCAGGTCAGCAGCCATTTCTTCTGGTGTCACGTCATACTCGGGGGCGGCGGCTTCCAAGAATGCATCGGGGTCACTTTCGTAGAGATCAATCGCACGATAAATGCCTCGTAAAAAGGCCTCATACTTTTCAGGGTTAGCCTCTAGGTCCTCTGATTGAACAATAATCACGTCGGTAATCAGTCCTTCAAAATTGGCTGATGACAGCAACACCTTCGCCCCTGACTTTGATGTGTTTTCAACAATGCTGCTCATCATCGGCTCCCAGGTCGCAACTGCTGAGACCTCTGGGTCTTCAAATACCGCGCTGGAGTCATCTGTATTGATTAGCCGAATTTCCACATCATCGATGCTGAGCCCCGCTTCGTTCAGCGCAAACTGAGTCATCACAGTACCAGGGTGATTGATCTCTCCTGCGAACACCTTGCCTACCAAATCTTCCACCGAGCCAATATCTGGACCTGCAACCACACCATCAGCACCGACAGAGACGTCAATGGTGCCAATCACGGTGCTCTTACTATCTGATGTGAGCGGACGTGACATGTGCTCGCCAATAGTGCGCATTGTACACTCCAAATCTCCGCGCTCCATCGCTGGCAATACGTTGGCTCGGTCATTATCAAATGAAGTGGTCACCGTCAGGCCGTCCTCTTCAAAATAACCTAGCTTGGAAGCGACGTGTACGGGGGCAAAGCCAAACCAAAAGGGAAACACACAGCGAATGGTGCCGGTATCGCCTGCTTGCGAGGTTGTCGTTTCCTCATCGGCCTGGGACTGGGGCGAGGAAGATGGATTACAGCTTGCTACCGATACGCCTAGTAGCGTGGCGAGGAGGAGTCCAGAAATTTGGCGAGGCCATTGAGAAGACTGGAGCCGGGGGGATAGATTGAAAGTCACAGAAAATTTTGCTACCTAGAAAGTGATTGGGAAAAAATAATTGGGGAAGCTACGCAGCAACTGCAGGCGTTGGCGTCTGTATAGTGAGGTGATGCTTGGCAATGTCGCCACAGGTGGTGAGCCAAACCCCCTCAAACGACTGCATGTGGTCGATTAACCGCTCTAGCATCATCAGCCTGGCCGGACGGCCAATGACCTCTGGATGCATCGTGAGCACGAACGCTCGCTGGTAGTGGTACATCCCTTCAAACTCTTCTTTCCACAGCTGGAACGCCTTTTCACAGGTTTCAATCACGCCGCTACCGGTCGGGGGGTCAACGGTAAAGGCAAACTGTTCCCAGTCGTCATTTGTCCAGTGCAGCGGCAGCTCTACCAGGTCGCCACTGTCGGTGCTAAGGGTGTAGGGCGCGTCGTCATCCATTAGGGAAGAGTCGTAGCGCATGTTGTGCCGTGCCAGAAGGGCTGGCGTACTGGTTTTCATATCCCACCAGGGCGAGCGGTAGCCAACTGGCTTTTCTCCCGTAATCTCTTTAAGGATCTGAATTGTTTTTACCAGGGCGGCTTCCTCTTCTATATCGCTCAGGTCCGAGGGCTTTTTGTGAATGTAGCCGTGCACACCTACTTCGTGACCTTCCTCAAATATCCGCCTGATTAACTCTGGATACAGCTCTGCGGTATACCCCGGCACGAAAAAGCTTGCTTTTACTCCCTTTTTCTTCAACATATCTAGGATACGTGGCACCCCGACCTTGGGGCCGTACCTTGCCCAAGAAAGTGCCGACAGCCGCTTTGCGTACTTAGGGTCGATAGCTAAAATACCCGACTCGCCATCAACATCAAAGCTCAGGGCGGCGGCACAGTGCGTACCTTCAGGCCAGGAATAAGTCATAGAGGACACTCTTCAATGGTTCTTTTAGCTTTCAGCAATGCCCTTAACTGTAGTTAAAATAGCAAACTACAATTGTTTTATTTGCTACAAATACAGGAGAAAACAAGTCAGTAGTAAGAGATTGAATAGATAAGGAACTGAGGGGGTGTCTATGCGACTAAATGAACAAGTATGCCTGGTCACCGGTGCGGGGTCGGGAATTGGCCGCGCGATCGCTCAATGCTTTGCCAAAGAAGGTGCAACCGTAGTCGCGGTAGATGTCAATGAAGAGGCAGTAAAAACGACCCAGGAAAAGATTACAATGGCTGGCGGCACCTGCCATAGCCTGAGCGTTGATGTGAGCCAGGAAGATGAGGTGAAGGATGCGATCGCAACCACCGTAGAACGGTTCGGCCAGCTCAATGTTCTCCATAACAACGCGGGCATTTCGCTGCTAAAACCGGTCACTGAAACCACCGAAGCCGACTTCGATCGGCTGCTAGGCGTCAACCTTAAGGGCGTTTTCTTTGGCTGCAAACACGCGATTCCCTACATGCTAAAGCAAGGGGGCGGCATCATTATCAACACAGCTTCCGAGCTGGGCATTGTTGGCCAGCCGCTATACAGTGCTTACTGCGCGACGAAGGGTGGCGTTTTGGCACTGACTAGAGCCTTATCTACTGAGTGGGCCGCTCAAAATATTCGGGTCAATGCCATTTGCCCAGGCCCGGTTGATACACCGATGATTCATGCTGAATTTGAGCTGGGAAGTGACGTGGCGGCAGAAAAGGCAGCCGTTATCTCTACAATGCCAGCGGGCCGACTGGGTAAGCCAGAAGACATTGCCCGTGTAGCATTGTTCTTGGCAACCAGTGACGCTGATTTTGTACATGGTGCGGCGATCGTGGCAGATGGTGGCAAGACCATTATCTAGTCTTTAGATAAGTCTTTAGATAAATAGTTCTGAGTTCATTTGTTTTCGCCTAGTTGTTTATAAGGAGGATTTTCCATGGTGACTCTCTCTGCGACCTTGACCGATAAGATCAACAAACCTATCCACTGGCTAAATGGACTGGCGATCGCCTACGTGATTGTTGGCTATGGGCTTTCCATCGTCTGTATCACTGACACCTCCTGGCTTGCGAATATTCTAGGCGTTGCGCTACTCACCCATACCCTGGTGTGGGCAGGCTATTTTGTTCATGAGTTTATGCATGGCGCTATCTACCGCAGTCCGCAGAGGAATGCGGTAGGGGCAAAGATTATGCTGTTTTTAACCGGATCTTGCTACTGCCGGTATCAGCCTTTGGCTCGCTATCATTTGGCACATCACAAAAACCGAGCTGATTTCTCTTCTTTTTCTATGAGTGATTTTTTGCGATCGCTTCCCTCCTGGCTGCTCAAAACCATTGAGGCTCTAGAGTGGCTTTATTTCCCAGCGATTAACTTCATCCTGCGCTGGTTCTGTGTATTGGCTCCTTTTTTAGGTGATTCGCGTAAGTCCGATCGCTGGCGCAACGGCAGCTTGTTACTTGTCAGGGGTAGCTTATTTGCGCTTTTGGCCTGGTATTCGCCCAAAGCTATTCTTTTATACTTTGTCGCTTATATCTCTTTTCTCAACATTCTGCGCTTCATGGATTGTTTTCAGCATACCTACAGCGTCGTGCAGCTAGGCCAACCCATGCCAAAACACAGCTTTGAATATGAGGAGCGCAACACCTACTCCAACACAGTCCCAGGGCGTTGGCGCTGGCTGAATTTGTTATTTCTGAACTTTGGCTACCACAACGCTCATCATCAGGTCATTTACTGCCCGTGGTATCTGCTACCCCAGCTTGATGCTGAAATTTATCCTACACGGTGCAAGCAACAGGTAACGCTGGGTAGCCTGATTAAAAACTATCACCAGTTTCGCATGCAGCGCCTGTTCGGCGAAAAAAGTGATGTGACAGAAACAGACGACAGGCTTGATTTCGAGACGTTCTACGGTGATATTGGGGTTTCTTTTTTGGTACTGAGAGAACCCCTAGACTGGCTGAAGCTGAAGGTGCTGCAAACAAATGAAGAGCTGGAAGCTAACCTATGCTAGACACTTGCTAGGCACTTTGGCTGAGCACATCCCACAGATACGATACAACGCTATGCTTTGAGTTACGCCCTTGGTTTTCTTTGGTCTATGGAACTAGCTTCTTGTCTGAGTAAAAATCAGGGTGCACAAAGCTATAGCCAGTGCCTTTAATTTTACTGTTGGATACGCGAACGTCTTTGCGGGCGCTGGGCTTGCTTTCGTCCCATTCCACTGGAGGGATGTCGTAGCGATCGCACACCTCACTAATTAAGTCCCTCACCGTCGGCACCTCATCCTGTACCAGGTTATACAAGCCGGATAGTTTCTGAGTTCTGGCCCATTCAATGCCGCCAACGATGTCGCGCAGGTGCACCCAGTTGGTGCCTTCTTGCCCCTTGCCGGGTCGGGTTGTGCCTGCGGCTCGCCGGTAAATCTTCTTCAAGCTTCTGTTAGGGCCATAGATTCCACCTAAGCGCAATACGCAAATCTTGCGTTGTGGTGAGGTAGCTTGTAGCAACGTTTCTTCTGTTCGCTCAATAATTTTGCCATTATCTGTCATGGGCTTTGGGGGCATCAGCTCACTTACCCAGGCACCGTCGTGCTGTCCATACACAGAGCAACTGCTGGTATAGATCAACTGTTCTATAGGCGTATTGGGTAGTACCTCTGCCAGGGTTTGTGCGGTTCGCAAGTAGGTGTCTGCATAGCTCGCGCCGCGTTTAGAGGCCACTGATAGCAGCACGAGCTGACAGTCTGAGAGTGCGGAGGTCAGGCGCTTGTGGTCGGTGCCGGTCAGCACCTTTACCTCTGGTGTGATTGCACGAAGCTCTGCCACGCGCGCCTCTCGCGTAGTCGTGACCAAAACTTCTAATTCTTGTGACATCCACTGCTGGGCAACCGCCGTGCCAACGTAGCCACAACCAATAATGGCAGCCTTCATAAACGATATCTGTGAGTCTTATTTGCTTGCTTTTAAAGATGTTACCGTACCCGAATGCCGATGCAAATGACTCTTCAGATGTCTGTATTAGTCTTGATACAAATCCTTATGTTTTGAGCCGGAAGTAGCTTAGCAATTCGCTCAGGGATGATTCCTCTGCTGTAGGGACTATCTCTACGAGTCGCTGAATAGTGGCCGGGGTAAGGTGGGCAAATACGTGCTGCTTGAGCGCTGCGATCGCACCTATAGGAAGTCCCTCAAGCTCCGCATCTAACCGAGCCAGGCGACCTTTTGCAAACGATACGTCAAACCTTGCTCGCTTCAGTAAGCGCTGTCTTAAATTCTCTTTGAATTTTTCATCAAAACCGGACTTGTTTGACACGGACTTGTTCATCCCCGATTCGCCTAATGCCGATTCATGATGACAAAACGGCAGAATATCCAGGTTCTCTTCCAACAACAACAGACAGCCTTCTCGCTGGTAGGCTGTCATGCCTTCAATTCCCAACGTGCCTAGGTCCGCCAGTGCCACCGCCCGAGCCACCAAAGATAGGGATCTATCACCTCGATACTGCGAATACAGTAAGGGCTGATAGATCGAGCTATCAGCTGGATCATACTGGCAAACTGTGGCCTCAACAGCCTCCTGTAGGAGTGCTATGTCAGCTGCCGTAAAGGCTGGCAGAGCCACCTCTGCAGCGTTAGCAGTCTGCGCTTTTGACTGATTAATTTGTTCTATAAAGGTGAGTAGCCTGTCAATGGTTGCTTTTTCGCTATGACCGCTCTGCCGTTGCCTGGTGGTATGCACAGAAGACTGGGGCAAAAAGATTTGCAGCATATCGTGGGCGATCGCGCTTAGCTGCAGCAAGTCTCGTTGCCTATCCCAGGGGATATCAGGTACGTATCCAGCCTGCTGGTAAAAAGGAATAACAGTGTCAAAAATGAGCCTGGCTCTGCGGGCAACCCCCTCAACGTGCTCAATCCCGTGATAGTAAAGCTGTTGGGTTTCTATCTGTTGCTTAAAAGTATCGAGGGCAAAATCAATGGTTATTTGGAGCGCCGTTTCAAAATCTTGTGGTGAACGAACGCTCTCATCAGGGGTAGCCGCCCTTTGCAAAGAACTATCCGAGGAACCATCCTGAGAAAAGCTATCCATCGAAGATAAGCCTCATGTCTTGGCGTCAGTCTACAGAGTGTGCCAGTTGAAATGGCGGAGTGTCCGCGCAATCACGCAGAGGCAGAATGAATATCCTGTATGTAGAAATTGTAAAGCATCACGCTTAGTCGCATCTACCACCACTCGCGACAACATTATTCAGGGACATCTGTAGTGAACAAGACCATCTCGGGAAGCTTTCGGCTTCGACTGATGGTGCTGGTCATGCTTGGAATTTTACCGCCGTTATGGGGGGCTATTGGGTATGCCAGTCACCGCGCTGCGACGCTTTTTCGGGCTGAAGCACAAGAAAATTTGGCAATTCAGACCAGTGCACTCGGCGATAAGGTAGACCAGTGGCACCAGCAAAACTCGCTCTTGCTTGACAAGCTCCGTACCGATGCTGAGTTCGCCACGATGGAGCGATCGCAGCAGCTCCCCGAGATGCTCTCAGCGATTCAATCTGCACCCACCAAAGTCGACGCGGTTGTTACGGTTGATTTAACCGGTGAAGTGGTGGCAGATGTTAGTAGCCGTCCTCGCCAGCACGATAACTATCGCCAGCAGCCCTGGTTCCAGGCGGCTACAGCGGGTGTAGAAAAGAGTGATGTTGATATAGACAGTCATGATCAGGCCCCAAAAGTTGTTTTTTCTAAGCCGATATTGGCTCAGCCGACGCTTTCTATAGGCGATCGCACCCCAAAAGTAGCCCAGCTACAGCATCGCCTTCAGTCTTTGGGCTATTACGCAGGTCCCGTTGACGGCATTTATGCCGGTAAAACAGTTGCAGCGGTAAAGCAGTTCAAAGCTGACTACGCCCAGCCAGATAGCTCCGGCGCGGAAGTAGACCCTCTGGCGTGGCAGTCGATTACATTGGCTGAGCAGGCCGCAGGGACTGTCGTTACCGACTATCCGATGGTGAACGATCTCGCTAGCGCTGATACTCGCTCTGATGCCTCTGAAGAGATAGCCTCTGAAGAAATAGCCTCTGAAGAAATAGCCTCTGAAGAAATAGCCTCTGAAGAGATAGCCTCTGAGGAGATAGAAGGCGTCGTGATGCTAGAAGCTCGGCTCGACAACGTTCAGAAAGCAGTAAGCCTCGCTCAGCCAGGCGATCGCGGCCATGCCTTTGTGCTAGACGACGAAGGACAGCTTTTGGCTCAATCGCTTTCGTATCCATTGACTTCGTTATCGCCACAGGCCAAACAGGTTACAGACAGGCAGTCGCTTTCCAAATACTCTCAGCTGAAAAAGCAGGTTCGTGAAGGTGTTGTTTCTGCTTCCTCTGTTAGTTTTTCGACGCAACAAACCGGAAATGTGCAGCCTAATTTTAGTCAGTTTCCGCCTGTTATGGCGCTGCTGCAAGGACAAACAGGTGCGCTAAAGTTTGCTGATAAGCACGGTCACCAGTGGATTGCCCACAGTGAGCTATTAGAGAGCGGTTGGAGTGTTGTATTGCTTCAGCCCGATGCTGATTTTTCTCAAGAATCGAGGCTTTTCCATAAACTGTCTGTGGCGACAGGTGTGATCGCTCTACTCATCACCATAGCTGCCATCAGCCTCCTATCGGCCAGGCTGACCCGGCCCATACTACAGCTTACAAACGATGCTACGGCGATTTCCCTGGGCCATCTGGATCACAAAATCACGGTCAAAAGCCAGGATGAAATTGGCCGTTTGGCCACCGCATTTAGCAGTGTAAGCAGCCAGCTGCAGCTATCGGTTACGCAGCTTGCCGAACAAAATGAAGCCCTAAAACGGCTCGACCGGCTGAAAGACCAGTTTTTGGCCAATACTTCCCACGAGCTTAAAACGCCGCTGAACGGCATGATTGGCATCGCAGATTCGTTATTAGAAGGGACTATCGGACCGCTTAGCGAAACCCAGCGGCAAAATGTGGCCATGATCGCAGCCAGTGCCCACAGGCTGACTCGCCTGGTCAACGACATTCTCGATTTTTCTAAACTGCAACATCAACAGCTGTCTTTGCACCGTAAGCCTGTGGGCATATTTGCCAGCGCTAGCGTTGTGCTTGCCCTTAGTCGGGTGCTGGTGGGAAATAAGCCGCTGGTGCTGCGCAATGAAATTGCCAAAGATTTGCCCCTGGTGCATGCTGACGAAAACCGGATCCAACAGATTTTTCTCAATTTGATTAGTAACGCTATCAAATTTTCTGAGAAGGGAACAGTCACCCTAACGGCTGCCCCCGTTTTGGTACAGGGTGTTCCCTACGTGGCTGTTTCTGTTCACGATACGGGAATTGGCATTGACCAGACGCTGCTCGACCAGATTTTTCAACCCTTTCAGCAAGTTGAAAATGCGCCCCAAGGCTATGGCGGTACAGGGCTAGGCTTATCGATTACGCGTCATCTGGTCGATTTGCATCAGGGTGAGCTTCAAGTGGAATCAACGCTGGGGGAAGGGTCTACCTTTACGTTTACCCTGCCGGTTGCCGCTTCGTCTGTCGAGCCGGGGAAGCCAGTTGTTGAAGCGCCAGCTGCTGAGAGAGATAGTTTTGATGAAGGTTTTGATAATGACAGTGTTTTGGGCCAGGTGCGATCGCTTCGCAACCGAGCCACGCTGTTACCTACCCTGCCAGACACGTCTACAGCTGTGCATTCCGCCCAAGTAACCAGGGAAACGCCCGACTTACCAAACCCTCACAAGTTCAATATTCTGATAGTTGACGATGAACCTATCAACGTTCAGGTACTCAAAAATCATCTCTCTCAAGAGAACTATACCGTTACCCATGCGTTAAGCGGGGCCGCTGCGCTGGCGCTACTTAGCCTCGATAGTGGTGATACCCCCGACACTGCTCAGCCGTGCTTACCACCGTTCGATCTGGTCGTGCTAGATGTGATGATGCCGCGCATGTCGGGCTACGAGGTTTGCCAAAAGCTGCGTGAACGGTATCCTGCCCACGAGCTTCCGGTGGTCATGCTCACTGCAAAAAATCAAATCTCGGACCTGATGAGAGGCTTTCACTTTGGTGCCAATGACTACATGGCCAAGCCTTTCTCAAAAGAGGAGCTCCTAACCCGTGTCAAAGCGCATTTGCAGCTCTCTAAAACCAGCCATTCGTACGGGCGATTTGTGCCTGGTGAATACCTGCGATTCTTGAACAAAGACAGTATCGTTGATGTGCGCCTGGGTGACCATGTCAGCAAAGAAATGGCCGTGATGTTTTCTGACATTCGCTCCTTTACAGCGCTTTCTGAGCAGATGACCCCTCAAGAGAATTTTGACTTTGTGAATGCCTACTTGCGGCAGGTTAGTCCTGTCATTCGCGATCAAAACGGCTTTATCGTGAAGTATCTGGGGGACGGCATGATGGCGGTATTTCCAGATGGGGTTGATGATGCGGTGGCTGCGGGCATTGCCAAGCTGCGCAGCGTTGCTAGCTTCAATCAGGAGCACTTGTCATCGCCTATTGCAGTGGGCATTGGGATTCACTTTGGCCACATGATGGTGGGCATGGTGGGCGAATCGGCCCGTATGCAGGGCGACGCGTTCTCTGACAATGTGAACCTAACGGCGCGGCTGGAGAGCCTGACCAAGCTATATGGCGTTTCTATGCTCTTGAGTGGTCAGGCTCTCGCCCTGCTAACCCACCGTGACCGGTATCGTATCCGCTTTTTGGACCGGGTGATTGTGAAAGGCCGCAGCGAGCCGATTGATATTTACCACGTGATAGATGGTGAACCGGCTGCTGTGATCGCGCAGATTGAAGCAACCCAGCCGTTGCTAGAGCAAGGACAGGCCTACTACCGAGCAGGAGAGTTTGAGCGGGCTGAAGCGAGCTTTGATGAAATTTTGCGTCAGTTTCCACGCAGTAAGAGCGCAAGATTATATTATGAGCGCATCCAACAGCTAAAACAGGCTGCGCTCCCTTCCTGGAGTGGCATTTGGACGCTCACGCATAAGTGATTATTCTATTTATACAGTATGAAAATAACTACAACCGCCGATACATTTTTTAAGGCCCTGCCGATTCAGGCTGCACAGCTTAAAGAAAAAGAACTCCCCGATCAGCTGGTTAGAATTAGCGCAGGCACATCGCTCGAGGTCGTTGACTACTTACCCTACGAGGGCAATCCTCTTAGCACCGCAGACGACCATGTTTTTTTTCAGCTAGCCAAACCCTTAGACGGGCATCAGGCTATTCGCTGGTTTGTGTATGGGCTTCACGCTCAGGTAGAAGGCACTGAACCCAACAATAACCCAAAAGACGAGCCTGCCCCCAAGCCGCCTACTAGCCAGCCAGCTGCGCCACAGCCTGTGGACTATGGTCCAACTATCTCTATTCCAGGAATTAGTCGCCCTGTGGGTATCTACGAGCCGGTGTACTTTGAGCCCACGGTCTGCAACTTCACCTGGTCTGAGCTCACAAAGGGGGGCTCTCGTATACCGGTTGATGCGAATGTGACAATTCGGATTGTCAGGCTGTGCAAGTATATGGATGAAGTTCGCTCGTTTTTGGGCGATCGCGCCATTCGCATTACGTCTGGCTACCGCGACCCCGTCAGCAACAGACGCGTGGGCGGTGCCCGTAGCTCTCGGCACATGTCCGGCGATGCCGTGGACTTTTGGGTAGAAGGCATGGATGTTGTAGATGTATTTCATAAGCTGAAAGGCTTCCACCCCAAGGGGGGGCTGGCTGTGGGTAATGGCTTTGTTCACTTAGACCTGCGTCCGGGCTCCCCAGCCAGATGGACATACCCAGGTGGGCCTCGCGTTGGCCTCTGGTAAGGAGCGCTAGAAGATAAGGAGCGCTGTAAGAAGCGTTAGGCTACTTGCTGCTTGAAGTCCGCTGGATTTTGGTCGCGGCGATGGCGAACAGGAATCGCAGGACCTTGTCGATCGCCGACAAGTGCGGCAGTGCGCTCTAGGGCAGTGCGTAAGTGCTTGGCGGCGTAGATGGACATGTCGCGAGGGACATTGATGCGATCACGCAGATATCGCAACGCCGCATCACTCTGCTCAGGCGGCGCGTACGCCTCTCCTGTCATCATGCTGGTCAGGGCACAGCGCAGTGCTGGGTCAAACAGCGCTTCGTCAGCTGGGTTTGCACGGATGATGTTGTCACGGTGTTGAAGAACTCTTGCCAGGGCTTCTTCTTTCGCATTGTCTGGCTCTGGGTAGCTCACATCGGGCAGCTGAAACCAGGGCCCTTCGTCTACCCGGCGCTGATTGATGGCTGTTTGTGGCTCGTCGTTGGCATAGCAGCCGCCCATCTGCGGTGGTAAGTCGTGCACATGGGTATGAAAGTCACTTTGAGTGCCCCGATAGGTCTGGCGATTTTCCATGCCATCGAACCAGGCGGAAAGTGCCGGATTTTCTTCTCTTAGTGAGTAGCCCTTGTAGTAATACAGGCTCGCGTTCATGCGCTCTACGTACGGGGTAAAGATGATGTCGGCAGTGCCAAACTCTTCTAAAAAGTAAGGTCCGCTGGTGTTTTTTAAAGCAGCTTCTACCTGGCGGACGGTTTCTATAAACGCTCGCCGGTTGTTCTTTTCTTGGCCAAACCAGCCTGAGGGCTGACACAGCCAGCCGCACCAGGCGCTGAACAATTGTCTTTCTAGCTGGCGTAGAGGGAGAACGCTTGCCGCCTGCATGCCGTCACTTACTGGGCCGAATGTGCGTTCTAGGGCGACCAGGATATCGTCGCTTTCGGTGATGATTTGGCCGTCGAGTGCGATCGCTGGCAACATTCCAGACGGCACAATCCTTTTGTACCAGGCCTCCTTAGTGCCATAGCAGAACATGGTGACCTTTTCGATCCGATAGGGTATTTCCTTTTCTTCTAACCACAGCCATATTTTCTGACAGTAAGGGCACCAGGCATGGTTGTCTCTGTACAGTGTCACTCGAACGTCTGCTTCCGTTTTGCCAAATAGCCGCAGCCGCGCCTGAGCATTCGTTGGCCCATTGACGCGCTCCTGTTGAAAGTGAGTGAGCGCTTGTAGTTCTGTCCAGGTGAGTGGCTGAGGCATAGTGTGTGCTAATGAATAACAACATCCTAACGGCTTTGAAAGATGTTTTGAACCATTTGCCCACTGCAGGCTGCCGAGGCCTTGTCGAGTTCGGTGAGCTCACCATCGGTAAGCTGCCAGCCCAGGGTAGCGGTGTTTTGCTGCGCCTGGTGCAAGGTCTTTGCCCCAGGAATCGGCAGGGTTCCTTTGCATATGCACCAGTTAATTGCGACTTGGGCCATGGTTTTGTCTCGCTCGGCGGCAACTGCCTTCAGGCAGCTGAGTAGGGGCGTTACTTGTGGCAAAATTTTGCCGAGGGCAAATCTGCGAAGGCCTGTGGGCAAGTCTGCCTTTTGGGTGTACTTGCCGGTGAGCAGGCCAAGGGCCAAAGGACTGTAGGCAATGAGTTGAACGCCCAGTTCGTCGCACACGTCCTTGACGCCTAGCTGGGTGACCGGATAAGTCGAAAGCAGCGAGTATTGCACCTGTAGCGTCCGAATTTTGATCCCCTGCTGGCTTAGCCTTTTATGCGCCCAGCGCAGTCGCTTCGGCCCATAATTGGAAACGCCCACACCGTCTGCGATGCCTTCATGGCACAGTGCTGCGAGGCCGTCGAGCAGTGGCCCTTCTTGAAGGGGGAAATAGTTGGCCGTGGACCAGTGCATTTGCACCAGGTTGATTTTGCCAAGACGTTCGGCGGATGCCCTACCAGCCGAGACCATGGATTGGCGCGTTAGCCGCCAGGGATAGGGTGCTAGCTTAGTGGCCAAACAAACGTTGTCTGCATGGGGGCCGGTGTAGGCTGCTTTGAACTGACCGAGCAGCTTTTCGCTTTGTCCGCTGAGCTTTCCGGTGCCATAGGAGTCGCCCGTATCAAATAGGGTGACGCCCCGGCTGACGCAGTGGTCAAAAACGGCCTGTAATTCCTTATCCATGCTTGGGGTGTAGTCCCACAGCAGGCGATTGCCCCAAGCCCAGGTGCCGCATCCCATAGGAGGAAGCGTAAGCGTTGGCGAAGATGAGTCGTTGAAGGGCATGAAACACAGGCACGAAACATAGACAATCGTAGCAGTGAAGTGATCGTTTAAGCGCTTGGTGGTTGCCTGTTGGGTTCGTGAGCAAAAAGGGCCCCATAAGAAAAAGGTGAACAGGATCTAAAAGCCTGTTCACCTTTTGATTTCACGCTAACGTTTGAAAGTTGTTCTTGTTGCTCTAGATGCTTATTGTTCTAAATATTTTTAGAACAATAATTTCTGAAAAGCCTAGAACCCATGGTCTGAGCTGATAGAGGCACTACAGCCAGCACTATGAACACAAGAAGGCATCGTTACCTCAATCGCAAAGTTGCCGTCGTAGGGGGCGGTTACAATAGGAAAAGAATCTTCCTCAATATCTGAGTCGACCAACACGCCCATCTCGGTATAAAGATAGAGATCTAGATCCATGCAGTCTTCGTCGCAGTTAGCGTAGATGCTTTCGCCCTGTAAAAAGAAACCTGTGACGGTAGTCGCACCGTTGTCATTGAGCCAAACGGTTCTGCTTTGAGCTAGTGCCGGGCTAACCATGCCCATAAGTGCTGCGGATGCACAAGCAAGTGTGGTCGCAACTGTGCGGATATTGAAGAAAGAAGACATCAGTTTTGTTCTCCGAAAATATAGTGAAATAATGCGAGCTGCTCTAGCCCTGAAAGGTCATATAAGAGACCTGCCTAGCGATAAGCTTTGTTGAAGTAAACACATTAGTCGTACCTGCCTAACCCCCCTTTATCGAGCGGTTTTGGCTATATAGGGTGCGGCTTCAACTAAGTTCAGATTGCCTAAATAGCTAGCGTAACTATCACCGAGGGTTTACGGATAAAGAGAGAGTTTTGAGTGGGTATTGACGGGGCTAGGTATCTACCTAGATAGATACTCGCAGCGACTGATCAACAGAATTAACTCTGTTGATAAAGCTGAACCCCTTACTGCAAGGTGACTTTGGCATCATCAATCTTTGCACCAAGACTGCTGGGTGCAAAGAGATCATTTTTGATGAGTTGAGAGATCGCGTTTTTCTCTGTTGATTAAAGCTTGTGTAAACCTAGAACCTGTGAAATTTTTGGGTGTAGGAATATTTACGGATGCTGATGACCGGTCAACTCTATGACGTATGGGCAAGCAGATGCCGTGACTTTAAAATCCGTAGTCGGAGCTAATGCTGGCGGCACATCCTGCGCTGTGACGACACGATGGCATTGCGACTTGGAGGGAAAATGTTCCTTCGTAGGGTGCGGTGACGATTGGAAACGCATCTAGCGCGTCGTCAGCATCCACTAGGCTGCCGTTCTCGGCGTATAGGAACAAGTCCAAATCACTACAGTCACTGTCGCAGATGGCGTAAATGTCTTCTCCTTGTAGGAAATAGCCTTGTAGCATAGCGTGTTCGTTGTTTCTTAACCATAGGCTGCGATCCTGGGCGATCGCGCGCGCTGGGATGAGCGCGATTGTAACGACTGCGCCAGTAATTAGAAGAGGGCAGAATTTGGAGAGAAGAGCCATGGATGAATAGTCTTGTGACGATTTGGTCGGTATTTGAGAGGGTTCGGAACGATTCCCTATGCAGGCTATAACGTATGTGTTACCGGAGATAGTTCTCAATGTGCTGATCAATAAATCGTCAGGGCTAAGTGTGTAGAATGGCCAGACTATTTCGTAGATTGGCAGGTGGAGTATGATTCGTGACTTGTCTTAATGAGACACTCACGAGATAATTGTCTTTCCCGTGTCGTAGAAGCTTTTTTTGGGTGTGGGCCCACAGGAAGCAGCATACTTGTGAGTGTGGAATAAAACCATGGAACGATGGAGCGAGCTGGTAGCAGGCTACGTCTTGGGAAACTTGACTGACGAAGAGCAGCAAGAACTCTCAAAAACTTTGCGTGACCACCCGCAGCTGCGGTCAGAGATTTCTAGATTGCAAAAAACTGCAACGATGAGTCGTGCACAGAGCGCGAACTGGATGAACGAGAAGCTAGCGGCAGGCGCACAGGGCTGGACCGATACCGCTGAGGCGTCGACTCAGGCAAAGTCTTCTCAAGGTCAGTCTGTGCAGCCTGCTTTTCCTGAGCATGAGCAGCTGGTGGCTGCGGTTGTCGATTCGGCGAATGCTGCCGAAGGGAAGCGGGTGTTGGCCACCGTCGGTGCCAGGGCACCGTTCTTCCCGTTTCGGTTCCCTGTGGCTGTAGAGGTTTTTTTGCAGCGGACGAGTGTATTGAGCTGGCTGGTAGCTTTCGTTTTGGTGGGGGTGAGTATAGACAACTGGCGGGTGCGGCGACTATTGGCGATCGCCGAAGAGCGCATTCTACAGCTAGAGCTTTCGGTAGAATACAGCTCGGGCAGCACAAAATAATCAGGGGCGGGAACTGTGGGGTTTTGGCAGAGGGCAACGAATCGGCTGAGCGAGTGGCGACCAGACTGGTGGCCCGCTGATGCCAAGCAGCTACAGAAGGCCTACGCAGCGGCTCAAAATACGCTGACCAAAAAAGCCCTCAAGAACTTTAGCGTTGACGATGCCGAAATTGCCGAAATTTTGGCCAAGGTTCGCGCTGAGCTGCCTACCACTGAGGCCCTACTGCTAGGTAAGCCCCAGGCCGGGAAAAGCTCTATTGTGCGAGGCCTCACTGGCGTCTCGGCAGAGATTATTGGCCAGGGATTTCGCCCGCATACGCAAAATACAACTCGCTATGCCTATCCGTCTGAAGATCTGCCACTGCTAATTTTTACCGATACCGTTGGCCTGGGGGATATCAGTCAGGAAACAGCGACTATTGTTCAGGAGCTAGGGCAGGAACTAGCTGCCAAAAGTCAGTGTGCACGTATTCTGATTTTGACTGTAAAGATCACTGACTTTGCGGTGGACCAGCTGCGGCAGATTGCCCGGCAGCTGCGAAAGGACTACCCCAATGTCCCCTGCCTGCTGGCAGTGACCTGTCTGCACGAGCTATACGATACTCAGGAGGAAGACCATCCGCCTTATCCGCCCCAATCAGAAGAGATTGAGCGAGCTTTTTCTGCCTTGCAAAGCGCCTTTGAAGGCTGTTTCGATCGGTCGGTGATGATTGATTTTACGCTGGAAGAAGATGGTTATACGCCTGTGTTTTACGGGCAAGATGCGCTGCGAGATGCGCTAGCCGAGCTGCTGCCCGAAGCAGAGTCTAAGGCGATATATCAGCTGATTGATGATCAGGAAATGGCCAGTGTCCAGCTGGGGAGTTTGTATCGCGATGTGGGACGGCGCTATATTTCGGCGTTTGCGGTGATTGCGGCGACGCTGGCGGCAGTGCCACTGCCTTTTGCCACGATGCCTGTACTGACTGCGTTGCAAATTTCGATGGTGGGGCTATTAGGCAAGCTGTACGGTCAGACGCTGAGTCCTTCCCAGGCGGGTGGGGTTGCCAGTGCGATCGCCGGTGGATTTTTTGCCCAGGCGATTGGCCGCGAGCTGATAAAGTTTATTCCTGGTTTTGGCAGCGTCATCGCCGCGTCCTGGGCGGCGGGGTATACCTGGGCGCTGGGTGAGGGTGCTTGCGCTTATTTTGGTGACCTGATGGGCGGGAAAAAGCCAGACCCAGAGAAGATTAAGCAGGTGATGGCAACTGCCTTTGAGACCGCGAAGACACGGTTTCGCGAAAGCCAGTGAGGTCTTTTTTAGAGAGGACGCTGCCGGTTGCGGGCGCGGACCTGACGCTGAGCGAAGTGCTGTGGATGATGGTGTGCATAGCAGCTGTCGTCATTGGTGCCAGGATAATAGGCGAGCTGGTAAAGCGCCTTATATTTAAGCCGATGCGGCTGAATCGGGGGCGACGGGAAGCGGCGGCGACTCTGCTGACCTATGCGCTGGTCGCGATTGGTGGCCTGAGCGTGTTGCAGGCCTTTCAAATTGAGCTGGCTTCGCTGACGGTGGTGGCTGGAACCATCGGCATCGGAATTGGCATTGGCTTACAGACGTTGGCGAGTCACTTTGTGAGCGGATTGATTTTGCTGTTTGAGCAGCCGATCAAGGTGGGAGACTTTGTAGAGGTCGATGGGCTGCTAGGGACGGTTGAAAAAATATCGGCGCGCTCCACGATTGTGAGGACACTGGACCGGGTGTCGGTGATTGTGCCAAACAGCCGATTTATCGATAACAATGTGGTGAATTGGAGCTACGAAGATCCTAGGTCGCGGCTGCACATGCCTATCGGCGTAGCCTATGGTAGCGACATGATGATTGTGACCGAGGCGCTGCTAGCCGCTGCCAGGCGAGAGTCTCGGGTGCTGAGGCAGCCGTCGCCAAAGGTGTGGTTTACAGACTTTGGTGATAGTTCGCTGAACTTTGAGCTGCTGGTGTGGATTGATGACCCGATTGAGACGTCGCCGATTCGCAGTGCGCTGAACTATGCGATCGCTGCCGAACTCACCGCCCGCAACATCGAAATCCCCTTTCCCCAAACAGATATTCACCTCAAAGATATTGACCAGCTACGCTCGGCGTTGGGGCCCGCAGACAATCAATCTGCTACGCCTAAAGTCAATGCTCCGGCTATTGCTGACACGTCTGCCCCCCGGCGTTCCTTAAGTTCTACGAATCTGAGAGAGCTGCTGCGGCGCATTAGCTACTTTGCCCAGTGCCACGACTGGGAACTTAGGCAGCTGATTGAATATGGCTATCGTCAGTCGTTTAAGCCGGGTGAGGTGCTTTTCAAAGAAGGGATGCCGGGTAGCTCCTTTTATATTGTGCTGTCGGGTTTGGTAGAAGTGTACCTGGACAAGCTAGACCAGAAAGTAGTGGCGACTAGAGGCGAAGGTGAATTTTTTGGTGAGATGTCTTTGCTACTAGATGCACCGCGTTCTGCGAGCGTGCGTGCGGTAGAAGAGACGCTGCTGTTTGTGGTAGAGCGCAGTAACCTGCAGCCGATTTTGCAAAGGCATCCTGAGCTAGCAGATCACATCTCGGCTGAGCTGTCGCTGCGCAGCGACTCGCTCCGCGCCCTTGGCGTACAGATAGCGGGGGAAGACACCGGGGTAAATCCGCTGGTGTGGATTCGGCAGCGTTTGGCCAAGCTGTTTGAGCTGTAATTGAAGCTTTGAGGTGACGTGCAGGTGGCTCCCTGCTTAATTACGAAATTTGTTGATGAGTAGTTGAAGTACACTGCATGCCCCTTTAGGTGTCCACGCCATGTTTCCGTTTTGCTCTATATTGCCTGCTGAGTCATTGCCTGAGTCATTGCCTGAGTCTGTGAAGGGCGTGTCTCGGCAACGGGTCAGGCGGGGGCACGTTTTGCCTGTGCCCGTATGGGACCAGATGACGGCGATCGCTGTGTCTGACTGCCTGTACACGCAAATTTTTGGCGATTGGGAAAAGCAGTTTAGTGTACGAGTGTCACTGCCGAATGCGGTGTCACTGGTTTTGCCATCGCTGACATTTGCAAGGCCTCCGAGATTCTAGACCTTCCAGACGGCCTGTTGCTTAATGGTTCGGATAGTTTGAGCTTTGTGGCGCGTGGGCTAAGGGTAGCTGTTTTTGGCGGGCTAGGTCCAAAAATTGCCGAGTAATATCGCTAGAGAAGGCAGCGGCGTTGTCGATAGCGGCTACGTAGGCGATCGCTGTTAGCTTAATGGCGTGATAGGACTGGGCGTAGTGAATATCCGCTGGGCTTGACGGTTCTAGATAAGCGGAATTATGGATGGCTTCTAGAAGGATACTTTCTGCGAGTCGCAGCTGTTGGTGAGTGGCCGTGTGGGAGAGATAAAAGACGACTTTGCATTCTGAGGCCAATTCTGACGCAAGCTGTGAAGCGCTGCCATTAAGGACGGTAATGGTGGACTGCCACAGGGTATGAGTGGGGATGTTTATGCGCTGGCCTGCTGAGTTTTCGAGCGTAACGAAAAAGGCGTTCAGGCGAATAACTTTACCCCTGGTAGGTGGATTGCTAGGAGGTGTGTTAGCTGAGGTAACCGAGAGATGATCGCCTGGTTGGAAAGGCGTTGTAAAAGCTGTGATCGCCTCAAACACAAACCCGCTGACCATTGCCCTCATAGCACCTAAGCCGCCGATTGCCGTAAGCGACAACAGCGTAATGGCGATGACGAACAAACCATTTTGGGCTGAGATAATCCCTTGCGACTCACCTTCTAGGATACGGGCAAGTTCTATGAATGCAATCGGAACCACTATTGTGCTGATTGCCCAAAGCGCGATTTCGATTCCCACTTGCTGCTGACAGTGCTGACGATTACCGCTGCGGCCCAGTAGGGTGCCAGGCGGTAGCCCCCGCGTCAGTCTGCGGGTGGTAATGCGGCTGCGGCTACGTTTTCGCCACTGACGGTACAAGAGCTGGATGCCTACTAGCACCACTAAATAGGCCAGCCCGTAAGGATTGATAAATAACCTGGCAAGCTCACTCATGAAAGTTATCTACCAGTTTCGACAAATTGCTGAGTAGGTCGAGGCCCATCGTCGCCTTGAGGCAAAAAAGCACCAGTGGAAGCGCCACTTTATTAATGACAAAGACGGTTTCTGCTCCCGGGCTCCCGGGCTCTTCGCCCCAATAGGTAAAGATGCCGATGGATTCGAACAGTGTCAGAATTTGCTGAGCGACTCGGTGATTTAGTCCTAGCTCTCGCTCTAGGTTGCTTGCAGTGGACGGTCCACTAATGAGCAGTCTGGCCAGTACGCGCCATTCGTCGCGGGCACTGGGGCGAGCCACAATCCGGCGAATCGCCAGATACTGCTGAGCATCCAGCTCGCTCATTTGTTCTGGGAGGCTGCCTGTATGCTCAAAGTCTTCGAGGGTTTGAATGGCTTCGGCGCAGCTTGCCTGAATTTGCGCCAGCTCAATATCGGTAGAATGGGCAATGGGCAAGAGCCGATCGAGCTTGTGGGTACCGGCTAGAAACGTGTAAGCGAATAGATCAATCTCGCACAGTAGCGGATGGGGACCACTGGGAACCGTGGGCAGAGAAGACAGGGCGCTGACAATCTGGTGGATCGGTTCGATGCCGCCACAGGTTTGGCGAAAAAGCCGATCGAGTCCGAGGATTTTGGTATGGGGCGTGGCGGTCTGTAGCTGATAGAACAGGCTTTTTTCGTAATGCGGGGCTATAACTGCGCGGTTGTGCAGCTCAATGGCGGTGAACTGCGATCGCGGAGTCTCGGTCCAGCCCACAGTAAGTTTTGCGGCTAACTGCATACGGGTATAAATTAATGCACGTCTTAGCCTAAGATTTCGAGCTTAGTGATGCTTTTCAGGACGTTTTGAGGCCAGCATGGTCATAAGCGCAAGTGGAATGTCTTTTGACGGCTGCTAGAATTGTGATTGCCTGGCGTTTCATAGACTGCAAAACTCTGCAATACTCTGCTATTACCAATGGTTCTCAAAAGTCTTGAATCTCAGCTTTTAAGCTTGAGCGCAGTTGAAAAAACTGAAGTAATTCAGCTTCTGTTACAAAGCATCAGCGACCGATGGACAGGTATCGAGAAAAATCCAGAGGTCTGTGGTGGCGATGCTTGTATTGCAAACACTCGCATACCCGTATGGATAATCGTTCAAGCTCGAAAGCTAGGTAGCAGCGAGATCGATTTATTGCACGACTATCCGACGCTTAGCGCCAGTGATTTATCTAATGCGTGGGCTTATGCGGCTAGCCATGCAGAAGAAATTGATAGCGCTATTCATGCAAACAACGAGGCATAAACATGGCCGCCCTGTATGCGGATGAGCAGTTCCCTTTGCGAGCTACTCAGCATCTGAAAACGCTAGGCCACGATGTGCAGACAGTTCAGGAGGCAGGCAAAGCAAATCAGAGAATTTCTGATAATGACGTTCTGATGTTTGCAGCGCAGCAAGGAAGAGCCGTTTTAACCTTGAATAGACGAGATTTCATTCGATTACATCAGCAAGGTCTCGAACATGCTGGGATTGTTGTTTCTAAAGATGATGCTGACAAAGTTGAACTGGCTGAGCGTATTCATCGAGCCATTGAAAATGAGGCTTCGTTAGTTGGGAAATTGATACGAGTAACAAAAGCCAGCTAGAAACTTGCCTAGCGATGTCCTTTTTCCAAGGTGCCTCGCGTAACGCCCAGCTGGCTGGACAGGTTTAGTTGTCGCCAGAGATCCGCGCCTTCAATCTTTCCTTCCAGAAGCTGCTGATAGGCCTGTAAGGTTCGGTCCACCTGTTCGGCGGTCTCGTTCAAAAATTCGATGCGGAAATGGCGTGCGCCTTTTTGGATAAATCGGGTGAGAAACTCTGCGCCAGTCTGAGCGCGGCCATTGAAAACAGTATTGCGACAGCCTGCGTCGGCCTGAAGCACATGTTCAGTACCAGTGCGATCGCGCAGCTTCACCTCATGCTGCTCGCAAGGCCGTCCACAATTTGTAAAATCTGTTCCTTCTGATAAAAAGGCGCAGAAGACGCAATGCGCCATATGAAACATCGGCATGTGCTGGTGCAGCGTAATATCAAACCAGTCAGGCGGTGTGGTTTCTAGCAAATCTTCTAGCTGCTGCACGTTCAGGTCGTAAGAGGCGCAGACTCTCTCTAGCCCCAGTTCTGTTTTGTAGTAGCTAGCGGTGAGGGGATTTGCAACATTGAGTGAGAAGTCGCCGATGCAGCGCTCTTCTGCGAAGAAGGCCAGATGGTCATAATTGCGTACCAGATAGCCGTCGGCGTTGGCTTTTTTGACCTGCTCTAGAATGTAGTACTCGCTGGGCTTGGTGATGCGCGGTGGGGCAACGAATATCTGAACGGTTGAGCTGTCTGCTCTGGCAGTGGCGATCGCCTCCCGATAGCGCACCGGATTTTCAAACTCACAGTAAATGGTATTGATACCTGCTTCGATGGCGGCTTGCAGCTGCGATACGTTCCTCACGAGCACAATAAATGCAGGTGCTGTGGTGGAAGGCGCTCCGGGCTTTGGTAACAAATCACGGTGAGATGCATGCGGATGAATCGTCCAGGGGGCCGATTGCCCAAGCGCTCTAGAGCTTGTGGTACGGCTCAGCATCAGCTGTTCTACTAATGCTCTACGCAGCTGATTGAGTGCACTGACAGGCACAATTAGCTCGCCGTGCAGGCTATTTTCTAGCTGAGTGAGCTTGAAGGGTGTATTGCCTAAGCGAGAGAACTGCTGCGTCAGTTTTTCGGTGGTGAGCGGCTTGTTGCGGGCGACTTCGAGGATGGCGTCTGTGGTGGCTGTTGCGATGTTGCCTTGTGAATCGGTGGCAGTCGCTACTAGTGGCGACCCGGCTGTGCCTGTAACCTGGATGGATAGAGGCCGTTTGAATTTGGGCACATCGCCGCTGTAGGTTTGGCGGGTGGCTTTGTCGAGCTCGGGGTCGTTGGTTTTCCAAATGCGATCGCCCACCTGCAGCCTGCTTACATCAATGTCCCGACGCCCAAAGCTGATGAAAGTCTCCTTGCCCTTTGTTTCTACTGCGTAAAGCCGCCCGCCCTGGTCACTATCTGGATGTCCGCTGTCGATGACCACACCATCGCCTGGCTTAATCGGCACAACCGGCTGGATAACGATTTTGGTTTCTCTTTTTGCCTGTGTGATGCGAATGATTTTGCCAACGTAGGCACCTCGCTTTTTGCCGAACCGGGCATGAACGAGGGATTGGTTGTCAATACCCTGAAACCAGCCGGTGGAGAGCCCTCTGGAGAAGGCCATTTCTAGGGAGTAGCGTTCTTCGTCGGAGGGATGGTAGGAGGTGGGTGTTTTTCGAAACTTGAGATCTTGGCTTCGACTCCGCTCAGCCAGCGGAAAGTCTTTGACTACGTTATCTAGCGCTTGGCGGTAGACGCGGGTGACGTTGGCGACGTATTCGGGTGTTTTTAGGCGGCCTTCTATTTTTAGGCTGGTGATGCCTGCTGCGATTAGGTCTGGAATGACGGGGAGGCCGGAGAGGTCTTGGGGGCTGAGGAGATAGGCGCGATCGCCCAAATCTACTTCTTTGCCATCGGCAATCAGGTCATAGGTCATCCGGCAGGCCTGAGCACATTCTCCTCTGTTAGCCGAGCGCCCACCCAGTGACTCACTCGTCAGGCACTGACCCGAATAGGCAACGCATAATGCACCGTGCACAAAGGCTTCTAACGGAAGGGCGATATTCTCTTTTTTTAGCTGCCTTTGAATTCTGTTGATCTCTTTGAGAGAACATTCACGAGCGAGCACAACCAGATTAGCGCCTACCTGCCGAGCAAAAGCGACGCCCGCTGCCGAGGTCACCGTCATTTGTGTGGAGGCGTGAATGGGAAAATTGGGAGAGAGATGACGAATGAGCCGACAAATCCCGATGTCTTGAACAATGGCTGCGTCAACGCCTGCGGCAATGATGGTACGCAGGTAATGGGCAGCTGCTTTTAATTCTTTGGGAAATACCAGCGTATTGAGCGTGACATATCCCTTCACACCGCGCCCGTGTAAAAAGGACATCAGCGCAGGCAGATCGTCTGCTGTGAAATTATGCGCTCGCATTCTGGCATTGAACCTATCGAGCCCAAAGTAAATGGCATCGGCTCCGTTTTCTACCGCTGCTTTGGCGCAGTCCCAACTGCCAGCTGGTGCCAATAGCTCTGGGCGAAACGGCTGCTTGGCCTGGGAAGGGCCGACAGATGAGCTGAGCGAATGCGATCGCGAAGGCTGGCTGGAAGTCACCATAGGAATTGGCCCAAAGGTAAACAGGCCAAACGTGAGAGCACACATCCGAACATGATGCGGACGCTATCAAAGTGTATAGCAAACCCTCTAGGCTAAGCCTGTCAGCCTAACTTGTTAACTTGAGTCAATGACCGTTGCTCTTTAGAATTAGAAGGGTATTAAGAAAATCAGAAATTTTTCATTAACTCATTTCCCAGGAGGAACCATGGCTGAACGTCCAATCATCGTTGGCATTGTGGGCGATAGCGCCGCCGGTAAAACCACACTGACTCGCGGCATTGCGCAGGTCCTAGGTGAGGAGAACGTTGTAGCCATTTGCACCGACGACTACCACCGCTACGACCGTAAGCAGCGGGCCGAAATGGGCATCTCTGCCCTGCACCCTGACTGTAACTATCTCGATATCATCGAGCAGCACCTGCAAGATTTGCGCAATGGCCGGGCGATTCTGAAGCCCATTTACAACCACACCTCTGGTGAATTCGATGCGCCTGAATACATCGAGCCTAAGAAGTTTGTAATTGTAGAAGGCCTGCTGGGCTATTCGACCAAGGCCGCTCGCGATGCTTACGATGTAAAGGTGTACCTGGCACCTCCCGAAGATTTGCGGGCCAAGTGGAAAATCAAGCGGGATACTCGCAAGCGTGGCTACACCGACGAGCAGGTGCTAGAGGCTTTGCGTAAGCGTGAGCCCGATTCTGAAGCGTTTATTCGCCCTCAGCGTCAGTGGTCTGATGTCATTGTGTCTTTTATTCCGCCAGCTGACGACAGTGAAGATAGCAACGATCTACTGCTGGATGTAAAGCTAGTGCTGCGTCCTACCCTCCCTCACCCTGACTTCACCCATATTCTGGATGATACGGGCAATGATTTGGGTGATGCTGTTCGCCTATTGCTAGACCGTGACATGGGTAAGCCGGTTGATGTGCTGTCGGTCGATGGCCATGCGAATGAAGCTCAGGTGCAGCAGCTGGAGCGGATTTTGTGTAACGAAGTGCCTTATTTGGGGCAGTTCTGTAGCCTGGAAGGTAACAAGGACGTGGGTAAGCTTGTGGGCACGACTGGCGAAACGCTACAAAGCTATCCGCTGGCGCTAACGCAGCTTTTGATTACGTATCACATGCTGAAGGCCGTAGAACAGGTGAAGAAGACTAAGAAGTAAACCTTAGTGACTGCTCAGGCGAAAGCGCTTAGCTCTTCAAAAGAGCTAAGCGCTTTTTGATGTGAAGAAGGGATACGGGCCTTCGTAGTCGTTGATGTACTGCATATGCGATACGAGCCCTGTGTCTTGGTTCCACAGATGCAGCTGATAAGCTGGCGGTTCCATCACAAACGTCGCGTCTTCGGCAGTACTGGCTAAATCTAGCGAGACCTGGTGGACTGGGCTAGGAACGGTGTAGGCCAGCGTACCAGCCCAACGTTTTTGCATGGGCCTGTGGACGTGACCGCAGCCAATTCGTTCGATACAGTCGTAGCGTTTGATGATTGTTTTGAGGTTGCTCAGTCCGCTGAGGCTATATCCGTCCATCATGTCGATGCCGGTCGTGAAGGGGGGATGGTGCATGAATATGAGCGTGGGCTTGCGGGGGCGATCGCTCAGCTGCCGATTTAGCCAGCCCAGTCTCTCGTCATCTAACTCACCGCGTCCTTCTCCTGGCACGTTGGTATCGAGCATGATCAGTCGCAGTGGATCTGCTTCTACGACGTACTGCAAGTACCCAGAGCTAGGCAGATAGATGTGTTTTGTAAATGTTTGACGGATGAGATCGCGGCTATCGTGATTGCCGGGGATGAGATAAACCGGCATGGTAAGGGGCGCGAGGATGCTTTTGAGCCGTTGGTATTCGGCGGGCTGTACGTTGTGGACTAAGTCGCCTGTGATGACGAGGATATTTGGATTGAGGGCGGCGATGTGCGCGATCGCTTTTTCCACCATGGGTCCAGTATCCACAACGCCGTAGGCCAGGTTTCCTGGTTCCATCACATGCAAATCTGAAATGTGGGCTATCAACATAGATCTATGGTTATTTGAGTCACTGAAAGCTAAGAATTTCAGATATTAGAGCCCTGTATCCTCTGCGTTAGTCGTTTTTTAGGTGCAGTATAATGCACTCATTCGTATAGCCGTGAGCTTTCACCCATGCCATCCCCGTTTCCAGGCATGAATCCTTATCTGGAACATCCCGACCGCTGGCCGACGGTTCACAACCGTCTGATTGTTGCGATTGCCGATATTCTGACCCCTCAGCTGTTACCCAAATACCAGGTTGACATTGACAAGCGCGTATACGAAGTAGCAGGCCTAAACAGCGTTTTTATCGGACGACCCGACGTGACGGTTCAGCAGTCGCGCTCATCTCGTCAATTATCACAGAAGACAGCCGCTATTGGGCTGGCAGACGGCCCGTTACAGGTCACGCTGCCGATGACAGAAGAAGTTCGAGAGCCGTATTTAGAAGTTAAAGATGCTGAGACGCAAAAGGTGATTACAACAGTTGAAGTGTTGTCGCCAACAAATAAGCGAGGCGACGGCAGGAAAAAATATCTGGAGAAGAGAGAGAAGATCTTAAAAACGCAGACAAATCTAATCGAGATTGATCTCTTGATTCAGGGTGAACCGTTGCCACTGAGTGAAAGTGCTGTGGATAGCCACTACAGGATTTTGGTCAGTAGAGCGGCTCAGCGTCCTGTGGCGGACCTGTATGCCTTTAACCTGCCGGAGAGCATTCCAGCGTTTCCACTACCGCTGACTAAGGAAGATTTGGAGCCTGCGATCGCCCTTCAGCCTTTACTAGGCGAAGTCTATCAAAAGTCCGACTACGACTACTTTATAGACTATCAGCAAGATATTGCGCTGCCGCTCTCAGCACAAGAAATGGACTGGATTGATGCGATTTTGAAAAAGAAGAAGATACGTAGTTGAAGTCGATGTAGCGTCTGTGGTTTTTTATCTTGGAACTATTTTTACGAAGACTTCGTCCCTATGAGCAGGGCGCGTTGTTGTAAAAATATCCTTGGCATGAGCTAGAGGCTAACCATAGATTCTGTTGATTTTTCGAGAAGTGCTTACAAAGCATTCTGCATCTACCCGTCAAAGAGTGAATTTCCATGACTACAGATACTTCGACCCTCTGTAGCGGAGGGCGGCTTTTGGCTCACCGCTCTGCTTCATCGGTACCAAAGCGTTTGTTTGATATAGCGGGTAGCCTGGTGGGATTGTTGCTGTTGGCAATTATATTTATCCCAGTAGCGATCGCGATTTGTTTGGACAGCCCAGGGCCTGTTCTTTACCGTCAGATACGCTGTGGACTGAAGGGTGACTGCTTTGTTATTTATAAGTTTCGTTCGATGTTTGTTGATGCTGATGAGCGCAAGCATCTGATCGTTAACGAAAGTGTTGGCCACATGTTCAAAAACACAAACGATCCCAGGGTGACCCGCATAGGCCGTTTCCTAAGGAAAACCAGTCTTGATGAGTTCCCCCAGTTTTGGAACGTTTTAAAGGGGGAGATGAGCTTAGTGGGTACGCGCCCGCCTACGTTGGACGAAGTGCAGCATTATAGCGATCGCCATTGGCTGCGGCTGTCAGTAAAGCCGGGGCTGACGGGCGAGTGGCAGGTGTGTGGTCGTTCAGATATCAAAGACTTTGAAAGTGTTGTGGATCTGGACTTGCGCTATCAGGCACTTTGGACAGCTTGGTATGACTGTGAGTTGGTTCTAAGAACCTTGTGGATACTAATCTTTAAAAGATCGGGCTCCTACTAATTCGTGTGGAAAATCTCTACGGCATCTTAAATTCGAGGGGCTGTAAACTTAGGTTGCTATTCCGCTAGTTAGATTTAGAACGTTCAAGCCAAAGTTATCTCTCAAAATAAACGCTGTAAAAACATAGTAAAGTACTACCACAGAACTAACATTCTGACATTAGAAGCACAAGAAACTAGCAACGTTAGAGGCACAAAAAGGACCCTGTTCTTTAAGTAGCTGTTTCTATCAGTACAAAAATATTATGAACAAGCAGAACTGTGCAAACTTAGTCTGGATAGTATGTGTAGGGTTGGCTATTCAGCACACGCCGGCTAACGCACAATCGGCACCAGCGCTGCCGATACTGCCATCCGAACAGCCGTCTGTGCTGCCCTCCACGCAGCCATCTGGGCAGCTACCTGCACGGCCAGAAGCGTTACCCGTTAGCGCCAGAAGTAGCATCCCGTTTAAGTCAGGAGACTTAGTCCGGGTTACTGTTGTTGGGTTCCCAGACTTCTCGGGCGAGCAACCGATTTCACAGGAAGGGACAATTTACTTGCCCATGGCTGGCGATGTTGATATTGTCGGATTCTCGAATGCGCAAGCGATTCGCCAGATTGAAACGTCCCTTTTGCCCTTTATTCGTCGGCCTCAGGTTAGCCTGACGTTAGTGAGGCCAAGTCCGCTGCGCATTAGTGTGACGGGCGCGGTGCTGCGTCCGGGGCCGCGTTCACTTGAGCTGACAGAGGTTGGCAGTAACAACGCGGTTAAATTGAGTGAGGTGTTGGTCGCAGCAGGTGGCATTGCGCCAACCGCCGATCTGCGAAACATCACCATACAACGAGCGATTCCGACGGCAGCGGCTCCGTCGGGGTATCGAGGCAATTCCACCATAGTGGTTGATTTTTGGGATGCTATTCAGCTAGGGGATCTGTCTGCCGATCCGATTATTTATGATGGCGATGAGATTGTTATTCCGACTGCCAGTATTAACAATGTCGATCAGCAAACGCTGTTAAGTTCTACGGTTGCGCCGACTGAGGTTGTGGTGAGCGTCGCTGGCGAGGTCAGGAGCCCTGGGCAGCTGGAGATTGCCCCGACTGCTGATGTGAATGCGGCGATCGCAGCAGCAGGCGGGCTAACGCCAGATGCCAGTACGGACGGTATTAGCCTGTTTCGCGTAGGTAGTGACGGTCAGCTGAGCAGAGAAGACTTTGAATTTGGTGAAGCCACGACCAATATAATGAATGGTGACTTAGTGTTCGTCGAAAAATCAAGAACGAGCAATGTTCTAGATCTCTTGGATGTCGTTTCTAGCCCGATTCGACTTATCTTAGATGCTTTTTTCTAGGTATTACCCACGATTCAAGGAACGCACTTAAGCGATCCTAAGCCTCCTCTAGCAAAGTTCAACACAGGTCAGTCAACGTAGGTCAGTCAGCTTAGATCATCGGGGCGCTGGTCCTGCTCTAGCAGGTCGTTCAGGTAATTACTTTGCCTGATTCCTACCGTTTGAGGCAGAGTCGCGGAACTTTACAAGCTTCAATTTCGTCTTTTAGTGTCAAGAACTGAGAGTTGTCATATCAGTACATTAACTGAGGAAAATAGTATAAATTAAGACTGAATGTGCTAAGCATTGTAATGTTAGACTAAGCATGGTAACGCTACACATTGGTTTACTTAATCGCATCCTTCACCGCTTAGTTGCGGGTTGTGCATGGCTATTTCTGTCAGGAGGCTCGTTCCTGATCGAGAGGCGGCTAGGCTGGCAGTTCGTCAGAATTATTTTTTAAGCACGTTCCCCTTTACCTGATTGTGTTGACATGTTAGAAGTCTCAGTGGTTATTCCCGCCTACAATGCGATGAAATACCTTCCGCAGACGGTGGAAAGTGTACTGCATCAAACCTATAAAGAATTTGAGGTTGTGATTGTTAATGACGGCAGTACCGATGATATTGAAACCTGGTTTGCTGAGTCAGTAACAGATCCTCGATTCCGACTTATTTCACAGGAAAATAAAGGTCTCAGTGGCGCTCGTAATACTGGTATTGAGCAGGCAAAAGGAGAATTTATTGCCGTGTTGGATGCTGATGACCTCTGGCATCCGACTAAGCTCGAAAAGCAAGTTGAAGCACTGAAACGACATCCAGAAGCAGGCCTTGTCTACACTTGGCTGCGGTATGTTGATGAGTTTTCCTCTCCAACAGGAAAAATCGTTAAATCCTCCTTTGAAGGGGATGTGTGGGAAGAGTTAACGGCTTTTAATTTTATTGGCTGTGGCAGCGTTGCCATGATTCGCCGCGCTTGCTTCGATGACGTTGGCAACTTCGATAGAAACTTGGATTCGTATGTTGAAGACTGGGATATGTGGTTACGAATTGCCAAAAGCTATCCATTTACAGTGGTTAATGAGGTTTTGATAGACAATCGTAAATACAGTGGCAGTTTGTCAACACAATGGCGAAAAATGGAAGAAAGTTTTCCGAAAGTGATTGAGAAAGCCTTTGCTTCTGCACCTTCGGAACTTGCTCATTTGAAGAAGCGAAGTTACGCCCACGCTAATCTTTGCTTAGCTTGGAAAGTTATTCAAAGCAAGCAAAAGGACTTTAAAGTAGCATTATCTTTTTGGCGCAAAGCATTTTTGGGCTACCCCCCCATTGTATTTGTGCAGTCCTTTACTAACATGGGCGTTATCTTGTTGCTTTTAGCCTGCTTTGGTTTGGAAAAATACGACGCCATTCAAGGCTTAATCTTAGGCTTACGTCGTAGAGTGTCAGTCTCTTGAAGAGTTGGCGAGACTCTGCTGTAGGATACTCTGCTGTAGGATACTCTGCCCTGACATATTCTCAATGAATCCAGGAAGAGACGAATGTACTGCAGAATTTTGGCCCCTTAGTATTATGTAATACTGCCGGAATTTTAGCCTTTCAGTATCATGTAGGGCTCTATCATCCTTTAGGTGCTGGCATGTCTAAAGTATCAGTTATCATTCCGGCCTACAATGCGATGCACTATTTGCCTGAAACAGTGAATAGCGCATTGAGTCAATCCTTTGTTGATTTTGAAATTGTAATTGTTAATGATGGTAGTACAGACGACATAGAAGAATGGTACGATAGCCTACAGGATGCACGGGTCAGACTGATCTCGCAACCTAATCAGGGAAAATCGGTCGCTCTTAATCAAGGACTTTCTCACAGTACGGGTGAATACATCGCTTTCCTGGATGCAGATGATCTTTGGGAGCCCACCAAGCTTGAGAAGCAGGTGAGCTGTCTTCAGGCTAACCCTCGTGTGGGTTTGGTTTATACCTGGACAGCCTTGGCCGATGAAATGGGACAAGCCACAGGGCGCATCTTAGCGTCCCATGCAGAAGGTCAAGTATGGGAGACCTTACTTTTTAAAAACATATTAGCCTGTGGCAGTACGCCTATGGTTCGGCGGCAATGCTTTGATGTGGTCGGATTATTTTCTCCCGAGCTACCCCCCGCTGAGGATTGGGATATGTGGCTGCGGATTGCCGCCCATTATGACTTTGCAGTACTAAAGGAGCCGCTTGTCCGCTATCGTAAGCATCCTGGTGGTATCAGTACCAGCTGGCAGCGAATGCAGGCGTCTAGCAGCTTAGCTTTGGAGCGCGCTTTTCAAACGGCACCTGCGGATTTTTCAGATATCCGCGATCAGGCTTACGGTTCCTTGTATCTCTATCTAGGATGGTTGGCCATCAAAAAAAACACTCCTCAACAGGCGCTTCATTTCTGGTGTAAGTTTCAGGAAAAATCGCGGAGGATATTATCTTGGGACGCCATTCGTCTACGCTTGACTATTTTTATTGTGCAGCAGCTGGGACAAAGTAACTATCACCATCTCCGGAAGTTGGGCTACGGACTACGTCGTAAGGCGTCAGCCATTCTCAAATAAAGTTTTAAGATGCATGTGGCCCGTCTACAATACAAAACGCCAATACAGAACGCTTTGATATCTCATTTCCTGAATTTGTCTACCTAACACGGTTGGTAGGAGATTAGCCGATCACTTTAAAATATGCCTAGGGTCACTGTTGTTATTCCAGTTTACAATAGTCTCGATTATCTTCCCGATGCCGTAGAAAGTGCATTGGAACAAACCTTTGGTGACATTGAAGTAATCATTGTTAATGATGGCAGCTCCGATAATACGGAACAGTGGGTGCTTAGTCAAAGCGATCCTAGAATCATACTCATTTCACAAGAGAATCTGGGTAAGTCTGCGGCTCGAAATAGAGGGATCGCGGCCAGTAAGGGAGAGTACATTGCTTTTTTGGACGCAGATGATCTTTGGGAAACCACTAAGCTTGAAAAGCAGGTTCGCTGCCTTGAGTCTGCCCCTGACGTTGGGCTGGTGTATACCTGGACAGCCCTGGCCGATGAGAGCGGTCAACCCACGGGGCGCATACTTGCGTCCCCTGCCGAAGGGAACGTTTGGAAGCCCTTAATGCTGAAGAACATTCTGGCCTGTGGCAGCACGCCGATGGTTCGTCGGCAGTGTTTTGAGGTGGCTGGATTATTCTCTTCTGATTTGCCTTTGGCGCAGGATTGGGATATGTGGATTCGGATTGCGGCCCGGTATGAGTTTGCGCTCATCAAGCAGCCGCTGGTGCGCTACCGCAAACATACTGGCAATACCAGCGCCAAGTGGGAACTCATGCAGCAATGTAGCTGCTTAGTGTTGGACCGGGCCTTTGAATCTGCCCCTGGAGATTTTTCAGATCTGGCACTTTCAAATATTCACGACGAGGCCTACACGTCGTTGTACCTTTATCTCGGGTGGCTAGCGATTCAAAAAAACGCCCCTACACAGGCCCTTTACTTTTGGCAAAAGTCTCAAGAAACGGTCACAAATAAGCTGTTCAAGGAAGCCCTCCGTTTGCGGATAAACATTTTTATCGTTCGCTGGCTAGGCGAGCAGAATTACCATCGCTTTCGCAGCATTGGTTACACAGGTCGCCGGTTATTGTTGGCCATAGTCACATGGACATTTGAATCAACAAAGTCAAACTCAACAAAGTCAAACCAAAGAATCCAGTGAGACCGTCAAGTGAGAACGCCAAATGAGGGATTTATGAGAGTTGCATTTCTGGTAGGCTGTTTCCCGGTGCTGTCTGAGGCCTTCATTGTGAATCAAATCACCGGGCTTCTGGCACGGGGACACGAAGTTGATATCTATGCCCTTTCTGGCTTTTCGGGGGAAACAAAGGTGCATCCCGATGTAGAAAAATATGAATTGCTTGCACGCACGACCTATGCCCCCTCACTGCCGACGCAATTTTTAGCAAGGTTGAGCAGTAGTGCTAAGTTACTGGCCCGCTGGGGCTGGCAAGATCCGCTTCTCTGTTTCCGGGCTTTGAATGTTTTTCGGTATGGTAAAACGGCGGCCTCTTTAAGATTCTTACATTTGGTTGTTCCTTTTCTGGGTGGAAAATCCTACGACATCATCCATTGTCAGTTTGGGACCTATGGCCTATTAGGGGCATCGCTACGCGAGATGGGTGCACTCTCAGGTGCATTGGTGACCACTTTTCGGGGATTTGACATTAGTGAGTATCCCAGGAACAAAGGTGAAACTGTTTACCAGCAGCTCTTTGATCGGGGGAATTTGTTTTTTGCGAATTGCGATTTCTTTCGCCAGCGGGTAATTGAGCTGGGGGGGGATGCTAACAATATATTCGTGCATCGCTCTAGTATTGACTGCGACAAATTTTCCTTTAGGCCCAGGCAGCTAGCGATCGCACCTAATCAAAAAACACCTGTGCGGTTAGTGACCGTTGGTAGGCTCACGGAAAAAAAGGGATTGGCCTATGGCATTCGTGCGGTAGCCCAACTTAGGGAGAACGCGCAACTTGCAGAGCAGTTTGAAGTGCACTACGACATCATCGGGGAGGGTGGGCTCAGAGCTGATTTGCAGCAGCTCATTCAGCAGCTAGGGCTCAGCCACTGCGTACACCTGCTGGGCAAGCAGCAACAGAGCGAAATTATCGAGAGTCTTAACCAGGCTCACCTTTTTATTGCGCCTTGTGTCACCGCGAGCACGGGCGATCAAGATGCACCCATTAATACCCTGAAAGAGGCGATGGCGATGGGCCTACCTGTGGTGAGTACGTGGCATGGGGGGATTCCTGAGCTGGTAGAAGACGGCGTGTCTGGGTATTTGGTGCCAGAGCGTGATGTTGATGCGATCGCACACAAACTAACTGAGCTAATTACCCACCCTGAAAATTGGCCTAAAATGGGCAGAGCAGGTCGTGAAAAGGTCTTAGCTGACTATGAACTCAATCAGCTCAATGATGAGTTAGTCAGGCACTATCAAAAACTGCTCCAGCGGCAGCATCAGGCAATCGGTCCCCTGGAACCAGATTATCAAGTCTCCGTCTAATAACCGTAGGGCGCTGAGTATTGTGAGTTCTCGTTTAAAGTTAGCCCTTAATTATAGTTACTGCTTAGGAATGAGAATTAAATAGATTGACCCAGTTCCAGTTCACGAGGCCCTTACCCCAGCCCTCTCCCAAACTTGGGAGAGGGAGCCAGACTCTGGTCCCCCTTCTCCCAAATTGGGGAGAAGGGGCTAGGGGATGAGGGCGGCAAGAAGTATGCAAATGACCAAGTTATTTAATTCTCGACCCTTAGCGTTAGGAATAGCCCCCCATGCCCCAGCCCTTAATCTCTCAAAGCACCCTCTCTGAACCCTCAGTTTCCCAGCCTACGACCCCTCAACCTGAGGTGACGCTTGTTGTTGTTCCCCGTGAACGATTCAGCTACACTCGCCAGTCCTTAGAGAGCATCTATCAACAGACCCAAATTCCATTTGATTTGGTTTATGTGGATGGAAATTCACCGGCACCGATTCAAACGTACCTAGCTGAGCAGGCTAAAGCCAAAAACTTTACGCTGCTACGCACAGAACACTATCTTTCGCCTAATCAGGCCAGAAACTTAGGCCTTGAGCAGGTAAACACCAAGTATCTGGTGTTTATGGATAATGACGTTATTCTCTCTCCTGGCTGGCTAGAGAAGCTGATGCAATGCGCCGAAGACACCGACGCTGCGGTGGTTGGACCGCTAATGTGTGAGGATGAGCCGGTTCATCAAATGGTTCATTTTGCAGGGGGAGAGTCCCACGTTTGGATAGATAAAAAGGGCCAGCGTCGATTGCGGGAGAAAATGTATTTACAGGGCAAACGGGTAGACGAGGTCGAAGATCGGCTAAAACGTCAGCCCACCGAGCTTGCCGAGTTTCATTGCGTGTTGGTGAGGCGCTCCATTTTTGATCAGCTCGGCGCGCTCGATGAAAAAATGATGAATACCAAGGAGCATTTAGACTTTTGTATGGCCGTCCGAGACATGGGCGAGCAGGTCTATTTTGAGCCTAGCTCGGTGGTGACTTACGTTCCTGGTCCGCCCCTAAAGCTCACCGATGTGCATTTTTACATGTTGCGTTGGAGCAATGACTGGACGCTTTCTAGTCTCAATCGTATTCGGGAGAAGTGGATATTGTCAGAAGATGCTTACTTCACCACAAAGTATAAGAAGTTGGGCTGGCGGCGCAGGCAAACCCTGATTGATCCGTTTGCACGCCGACTGCTGATCGGCGTGGGCAGTCGTTTTTTGGCGAAGGTGATGGGGAAGCTAGAGCATCCGATTAATCGATATGTAACCCGCAGCCATGAGCAGCGAAATCGCCAACCGTTAGACCTTAAAAGTTAGCCCTAGACCTTAAAAGTTAGCCCTCCGTGAAATACAATGCCTTGAGAAAGTACTGTTCGACAGGGTCACTACTACACCGATTTCAATATGGCAACTTCCGAGGGCACCTCGCTAAACCATAGTCGCGCTGGTATTGATTTTCCCGTTAGCCGCGATCCGCTTAAGTGGCCATTCTCACGAGATTCTATCTGGAATACACCCATTGGCTCTGATGCCTGGTATGTGGATGCTCGCCTGGGGTGGGCGCAGCATGCGACTATGGATGTCGATTATTTTTATACCCTCGATGGTAATGATCCTCTACAGCCTGTATTTTCACCGGGTAACTGGGGGCCGGGGCGCTCGACAGGCACAGAGTACCGCAACATTGCACTACCGATTCCAGACGATCTATTAGTGCCAGATGCTACTGATAAAGAGACGCCCAATAATTCGGCGGCTTTTCTGTTGTCCGATGGGCGAACCTTGGTTCAGCTGAATCCGCTTACCCGCGATCGCATCGGCAGCCCAATTTTCGGCTGGCGTGCGGCCACCGAAGATATTTATGAAACGGGCATCAGAGGCGGTCATGGCGGCTCTGGGCTCTCTAGCATTGGCGGTACCGTCCGCTTGGGTGAACTCACTGGCAGCGAACCGATTAGACATGCGCTGAAGGTCAATTTGGAGGCCGAGAAATATTTGTCTTATGACAATGGCCCTGATGGTGGGGCTGGTTTCCGATGGCCTGCAATCCGTTCTGATGACTATGCGAATGAAGAGACGTATGGCGGTCAGGTTCCTGAGTTAACGATGGGTGCTCTGTTGGCGCTGCCGCCAGCGGCTACCCCCGAGAGCCTAGGGCTGCGAACGGCAGCGGGCCGAAAGCTCTTTTATGCTTTTCAGGACTATGGGGCCTATGTTGCTGATAATACTAAGTGGGATGCCTATGCGATCGCGATAGAGCAAGGTGTATCAGAAGAATTTGAAGATCATTATGGATACGGCTTTGAGGGCACCGAGGGTGATTTTTATGACGATTACATGACTTTGTTTTCTGAGCTACATGTCGTTGCCAATAATGACCCTGACAATATTGGTGGAGGCGGTACCCCGCGTGCACCCCTAGCGCCTGACTTTACATCTGTGGTCTCTGATAGCAGTGCAGAAGGCATCCCCCCCAAGCAAGATCTCGAATTGATAGCGTCTGATCAGGATAACTTGAGCGGTGGAGAGGCTCGTGACATCTTGGAAGGTGATGACGACGATAATGTTTTAGAGGGTGTGGGCAACCACGATTATTTGGATGGTGAAGCAGGCGATGACCTGCTCATTGGCGGAGAAGGCAATGATTATTTATTTGGTAAGCGCGAGCATGACACCCTAGATGGCGGCGACGGTCAGGACTATTTAGATGGTGGGGAAGGAAACGATACCCTGGATGGCGGGATGGGTGATGATTTCCTATCGGGCTGGAATGGCGACGATCAGATCAAAGGCGGCCTTGATTACGATACCTTGATCGAATCTGGCAATGAAGGGTTTGTGCTGATGAATTACAGCTTAGAAGGCCGGGGCTCAGACACCTTAGAGAGTATTGAGCGGGTTTTCCTCAGTGATGGCGAAGGCGATAGTACCCTAGATGCGTCTGCGTTTGATGCGGGGAAGGTTCGTTTGGATGGTGGTGAAGGGGATGATACTTTGCTCGGCGGGTTTAGAAATGACACCCTCATCAGTAGCGCGGGGTTAGATCGCCTCATGGGCAATGGCGATGGTGATATCTTTCGTCTGAGTGGCAGGGCTCAGATTATTTTTAGCGATCGCTATAGCCCAAAGGGACTTAGCGAATATGCGTTGATTACTGATTTTAATAAAGCCGAAGACCGGATCGACCTGATGGGCAGTGCAGGTCGATATGTGCTGGGGGCTTCTCCGATTGAGGGTATTTCTGGGACGGCCATTTATGCCGATATGAAAAGGAATGGCCGCGTGGGTGGGGATGATGAGTTAGTAGCCATCGTGCAGGGCTCAGGAGCACTCAGCCTCACGGAAGACTATTTTGACTATTCATAATAGTGACATCTAAGATTGTTTGGCTGTTGGTTTTACTTTATCCATAAATCGATGAAACAAATTCAACAGCATCTGAAAAAGCTGTGGAGATAACAGCTTGACCAGGGCGGTATAGACAACAGTCCCCAACAGAGAACAAACCACAATGGTGAAGATCGTTGAGTCGAACCAGCTGACCATCGCGCCCCGGGCAACCACCATCGCTATAGCCATAGTAGCGGCGCTGACCATCGGGGTGATGAATTGTTTGAGGTAGGTAGGCCAGGAAAAGTGAATCAGTAGATAAATGGCCCATTGACCAATGGGAAAGACCAGATAGCGCCGAATTACGTAGGCGATCGCCACCGCCGCAATCCCCCACTGAAAGGCCACAATAAAGCCAATAATATTCAGCGTGATGCTCAATAAAGACTGCCATAGACGCCAGGAAGGTTTTCCCATGGCCATTAAAATATGTCCCTTAAAAAAGGACACCGATTGAACAATGCCTGCAAATGTCAGGATTTGAATAATCGGCACAGACGCCTGCCATTTATCGCCAAACAACAGGGCAATCATCTCCGGGGCGAGGACGGCTAAGCCAAGGAAAACCGGGAAAGCTACCAGGCTAGTGAGCTGCGTGGCGGTGTAAAACACTTTGCGAAACTGACCCAAATCCTCTTGCAGGCGAGAAAACGTGGGAAGGGCCACCTGACTCGTGGTTTTTACCAAGAGATGCATCAGGGTTTCGAGCACGCGATGGGCGATCGCATAGTAACCCAAGGGCACAGGCCCCAGGTAATAGCCAATCAACAATTCATGACCGCGCTTATTGAAAAAGCCAATAAAATTTAGCGCCAGCAAGCTAATGCCAAAACTAAAAAGCTGGTTGAAATGCGGCTTAGAAAATTTGAATCGGGGTCGCCAGTGGCTGGCGCGCCAAAGCACCAGGGAACCCATCGCCTCCTGGGTGAGGCGCTGCCCTACCAAGCTCCACACGCCATAGCCAGAAAGAGCCAGGGTAACGCCAACCACCCCCCCGCTGAGCAGACCCAGTACAGAACGCATTGCGATCGCCTTGTAAGCAAACTCTCTTTCTAGCAATGCCTTTTGCACATTACTCAGCGCCGTAATCACAAACAAAGTGGAAAAACATTGCAGAATCGGGGTGAGCTGGGGTTGGCTAAATCCATCAGCAACAAACTGGGCACTGACGATGCTCATGCCAGCGAGCACAATACCAATGGCCAGATTCGTCCAAAAGGCCGTATCCAAATGTTCTGGCTCTAGCTTGCGACATTGGATCAGCGCCTGGGCAAAGCCCTGATCGAGAAACACCGTCATAAAGGACCAAAAGACGTTGGCCATAGCCAGCAACCCAAAGGCTTCCGGGGAGAGTAGCCGCGCCAGTAAAAAGAAAATAACCAGCGAAATCGCCTTGCTTCCCCAGCCCTCGACAATAGACCAGAGCACACCCTTAGCGGCCTTTTCCCCAATACTCATAACACCCCTTGTTCAGCCACCAGATAAGGTCTCAAAGTCTACGAGTTTGCCGCAAATACCCTGGCGCAATCGTGAGCCCAAGCCCTGGACCTGAAGGCACCCGAAGTCTGCTCATTCCACCGAAGGTTTCTCCTAGCAGATTAGTCGTTGCTGTCAGCTTTCTGTATGTCGTTAATTTACCCATTCTGGAACTAAGACAAATTTCACGGCTATTTAGTTCCCCCATTTAGAAAAGTGTTACGAAAAGGGTTACGCCGTTTCGAGAAAAACAAGAACAGCATAGTGAAAAAGCAGTGGAACAATACAAGTCACCGCTATAGTGTTGAATAGGGATATTTAGGTTTCAAAAGATTTTCTTCCCCCAGACCATTCGTCGCCAGTAAACTTTATGTTCAATCGACTTTATGGAAGGTAAAAAAGGCCTCCGACAAAAGGTACTGAAGGGCGGAATTTCCTTGGCCCTTCGGCAACTTTTCTCCGTTGCGATTTCCCTGGTTAGTGTCCTTCTTATTGCCCGGATACTCGGCCCAGAAAATTATGGCATCGTGGCCGTTTCTATGGGGCTTTTCTACTTTGCCACCTTTACCAGTAAGCTGGGGCTAAATATTTATTTGATTCGTCAACCTGAACTCCAAGCGGATACGGCTGAGCAGGTGCTTGCCTTTTTTCTTACGGTTGGGGCAGGGGTTTGCGGACTGCTGTGGTTTGCGGCCCCGGTGTTTGGCTGGTGGACGGGGCGCAGCGAAATCACTGACGTTGTGCGGTGGTTGCCTTTACCCATTTGGTTTGAAATGCTTGCCAAGGTCTCTTTGGGGATGCTAGAGAGAGAGCTTCGTTTTGCCGAAGTGGGCCTGCTCGAAACCTTGGCCCAGGCCGCTAATTACCTGTTGGCTGTACCGCTGGTGCTTATGCAGTGGAGCTACTGGGGGCCGATTGCAGGTTTGGTGATGCAGTTTTCGCTGCTGCTGCTGCTGGCGCGTCGGGCTTACCCGATACCTTGGCGCTGGCGCTGGCGCTGGCGGGTACTAAAGCCCGCATTGCAGTACGGTACGACCTACTCGGCTTCCGATTGGATTTTGAGCCTTAGGGCCTTGACAGTGCCCCTGCTGGTGAGCCGGTTAGGCGGCATTGAAACAGCAGGCCTAGTGAATATTGCCATTCGCCTGGTGGAGCAGCTGGCGATGCTGCGCATTGTGATTCGACGGATGTCCATTAGTGTGATGGCCAAATTTGTGGGGGATGCCCAAGCCACCCGGAAGGTCATTAGCCAGGGCATGACTTACCAGGCGCTGCTGATTGGTCCGATCTGTGCCGGTTTTGCCTGTGTGGGAACTTGGATTATTCCTATGGCCTTTGGGGCAAAATGGCTGCCGAGTGTCCAAGTGTTTCCGTTAATTGCGATCGCCGCCCTAGTGAGCTCCATTTTTGACTTACATGCAGCGGCTCTTTACGCGACTGGTCATAATCGCGCAGTGGGTCTGCAAAACCTAATTTACATTGGTTTGTTATGGCTAGGCTGTTGTCTGTTCTTACCTTCGTTTAATCTGTGGGGCTATGGTCTCGCCGAGCTGCTTACTATTCCAAGCTTTTTTATCATCCATCGCGCCCTGACAAAATTCTCGGGTTCTCCCAATTACCGGAATGCGGTGTGGCTGATTTTAGCCGCACTCCCTCCCCTGTTGGGGAGCGTTCTTCTGCCCTTGGGCTATGGTATAGGCTTGTTCGTTTTGAGCTACAGTCTTCTTTTCTTACTCAATGCCAGCATCCGCCGGGTGCCCCTGGAGCTGATTGCGACCTGGAAAAAACGGGCTGTTGCTTAGGGCTGTTTCGCAACTGGCTACGATCGGCAATCCTCTTAGCCATTCTCTAAGAAGCGCTAAGTCAAGATGAGGCTTTGCTGGCTTTCCGAAGTTTTATCAACTCAAAGGGTAACTTCCGCAAATCGGCATTGAAAAGAAATATGAGCCCGTAGCAAACCACAAAGATGCTTACCGCCAAAATGGGCGCTAAGAACATACTGCTCACCAGTGTGACCACAGCCGCAATCACCAACCACATCGCATTCTGATAGTCTGGCGAGCCGTATAGATGAGCGATCGCTCGGTGAATTAAGAAAAAGCTAGGTAATGCCGCCACCTCAGCAATGCCATAGCCCCACAGGCCCAGCCAGGGGATAACCAATGCAGACACTAGCCAAAGGCAGCTCACATAGACAAAATTGAGCGTGGCCACCTTACGGTTATGGCCTGCCGCATACAGGGTCGAAGCATGGATATCAAAAATTGCACTGACCAAGGTGCCAATGGCAATCAGCGGAAAAATGCGGGCACTCGCGAGCCAACGCTCGTCAAATAGCATGGGAATAATCCATTCAGCACTGCAAGCAAAGAACGCACAGACCGGACCAATCAGCAGTGCCTGGTAAGTCATAGCCTGATTGATGGCCTGCCGAGTCTTTTTAGGATCATCTTTGATTTTGGCCATCACACTGATCGCCATTCGGATAATGATTAGCCTCAACATCGAGAGTTGCTCGACCAAGCGAATTGCAATGCCAATAATGCCTGTTGCTTCTACACCGACTAAACGACTTACCAGCAGCGAATTTCTGAGATCTTTTAGGCTTAAGAGCCAGTCAGAACCCGAGTAGGCTAACCCATACTGAAGTGCAGGCTTGAGGGTTTTCCACTGCCATCGCCAGGCCAAAAAGGAAACGGGATAAAAACGATAGGCCATCACTGCCCGAATGCCGTATCGGGTGACCGCCCCCAGTATGGGTCCCCAGTAGCCCCATCCCCCCAATACCAAAGCAATTGAAATGAAATAGTTGCCAAACTGAGAGATGGCTTCAATCAGCCCCACCTCGGCGAATCGTAGCTCTCGCTCTAGCATACTGACCGACACCCAACTCCCCAGGCAGAGCCAAATAGCAGGCAATGAATACCGCAGGGTTGTGGTGATTTCACTTTCTCCGGTCCACCAGCCAAAGATGGGTGCACTCAGCCAGAGCAGACCACACACCAGCACCGTCAAGGTGTTGTAAAACGCCATCACCTGTATGGTCAACTTTTTGGGCAGCTCTGTTTGAGAAACCAGGTAAGCCGGTAAACCCATCTTCAAAACACGATTGAAGACGTATAAAATCCCTAATGTAATCGTGACAATGCCATAGCGGCTGGGGCCCAATGCCCTGGCAACGACTAGAACATTGGCCAGCGAAAGGACTGAAACAAGCAGCTGTCTCAGGGTTAAATAGATGCCACCTTTAACAACTTTTTGTTTGAAATTCTTTGGAGCAGGCATTAGCGACTTTCATGAGGGAATTAAAGGCGAGGCCACACGATGGATTTGATATTGTCTAACACCACCGCCTTGGGCTGGCCAGAATCAACAATGTGAGCCGATGTCTTTTGCCAATTTACGCTCCAAATTTCCTCCGATCGGCCACGAATCCAGTCAGGGTCTTCGCCGAATCGGCGTTGAACCGCAATCTCAGGATCGAGCCTCAGTACAATCAAAATGTCTGGCGGCATAATGTGCCGATAGTAATGGGCCTCTTGCTTGAGTAAGTAGCGAGTCAGCCAGTTGGCCTGTTCGGGCTGGATGATGTGGCCTGCCTGTACGCCGTCCATTAGCTTAATTTGCGGTAGGGGAAAGCGATCGCAAATAACCAATCCCCCGTTAGTGGCAAATCGCCGAGCCTTTACATACTGCCGATACCGATCTCGGGCCAAAAACACTTCTCGCAGCAGCCATAAGTATCCAGGGAATCCAGAAAACTCCCCTCTTTGGACGGTATGGACAGAAACTTCTGCCTTAGGAATTAGACCCAGTAAACGACCTGCTTTGTGGGCACCTCTGGTTAAGAACGTCCCAACTGACCAGGGGGGCTTGCCTAAATGCACCTTAGTCGTGTCAAAATTTTGTGAAAGCCAGCTGTAGAGTTCCTCGACGGCGGTGGACTTACCCGCACCATCTCCCCCTACTAAGGCGATCATGGCGCCTCCGGCAGTCAAGGGTTTGCCTTCTTTAAAGAGCCGTCGCTTTACCCCCCAAGCCAGACGACGCCAAAGCTTAAGGTAGGTGTCTGCAAGCTGTGACGAGCGCCTGGAATGCGCCTTGAGTCTATTTTGCAGTTCCTGTCCAACCTGAATCCTGAATCCAACAGAACAATTGGGCTCAATGGAGCGTCTACAGCGATCAAAAAAGGCTTGGTCCAGGTAAGGCAGATATTGGTCCAAAAGCGCGTAGACTCGGTCGAAATCAACCTGGCGAGTAAGGTCAATTAACTCTTCCGGCTCGGTTTTGTTCAACGCGCCCTGGAGACTCAAAATCGTATCCCACGTGGAGTGCTTCAGCACCATCCGAATAACAAAAATAATAAATTCAAACTCAGGCTCAGGGACCTTGAACAGACCGATTTGGGTCGCAGAGTCCAAAAAGGCTTCTTCTATAGGAATACGGTAATTCTTTGTCGCATCTTGGCCCAAAATTAACTGATAGTGAGCATGCACATGAACAAACCGGCCCGACGCTTTATCGTATCCGTAAAAGTTCAGAATGCCCGGCAGCTTTTTCTCGGGTCGGTCATCGGCTTGCTTAAAGCCCAAGCGAAACAGAATGGCGGTAAAGCGCTGAACTTCTGAGCGGCTAATCAGAACATCGAGATCATTATCACCACTGGCTGAGCGATCGATGGCGACGTTACTCTTCCAGTGGCAGTAAACCACATCCTCAATCTCCAGTGCTTTGCACAGTTGCTCAATCAGGGTAAGGGATGTCGTCTTTTGCTTGAGGCTCGTTTCAAGTACCTGGGTCATCTTTAAAGATAAAAATTAAGACTACTAGAAAAATTAAGGCTGAAAAGTTAGGGCTTTCTGCAATTTTCTGTGACCGCTCACCTGTCTCAAAATCCACTCAGCAATTTCATCTGATTGGGCCTCAGCAGAAGCGGAGGCGTCCACTTCTAGTACAAGAATCCCGTGATTTCGAGCCTCCTTAATAATGGATTGAAGATAGGGAAAGTAGGTTGCAAGCGACGAATGAAGTACCTCAAGATTCATCACATCGAACGGGCAATCGTTCTTTTTAGGGCGGGCTTTTATTCTAAACATAGATGTTTCGATATCAACTTTTGAGTAAACAACCACCATAGGTTGTTGATGAGCTAAAAGCGCAATCTCTCTCTTCAAAGTGCTTGAAAAAGTATTCGAGTGGTTTACTCTTCCCTTGAGCAGCACTGCCCAGACTTCTTGCAGGGGACCCTGCTCCAACAACACGACCTGATGATTCTCAGTGCGTACAACGGCATCGTTCCGCTTGGCATTAGAGAATACTTTGAGCGCTTTAGAAAAGCTCCAACTGCTCAGCGGCCTAACTTGAGCGGCCAAGGCTAAGGAATTTAGTAAGAGCTTCCAGTGGTTAACACTAGCGGGGAAAAACTGCCGAATCCCCCCCCAGCGACTGGCCTGGTGCCACTGCTCTAAAATTTCAGGCCTTGTAATGAGCTGTATATCCTCGGCAGCTAGCTTCGCTGCAACCTTTTCTGAGACCGTTGTTTTGCCGACACCAGGGAGTCCAACAAACTCGGCGACTAAAGCATTTCGATGACGCATCACTTTCAGGTAGACAGCTGATGTTTCAGTTCAAAGTAGCGATCAGCTGTTATTAACCCTAGCTTAATCTATTAACCTTCCATTAACCTATTTTTTGCCTTAGAAGATCCGAAATACTCAATTCGGGGCTTGCTTCTCCAACGGTTTTCGACAGGGGCCTCGGCAGACGAAAGCCTCTGATTATAAAGGAATCAGGGAATATCCAAGCGGCCCTGGAACTTTATCCTTCGACGCCCAGTCTATTTGTATGGCACCTAAAATTAAAGTTAAGACAGGGTTAACTCAATGGAAGAGCGACAAGAGCGTAAGCCAGCGGTTACTATCTTTTATCAGTTCAATCCTTGGCAGTCCTCAATCGGCGGCATACAGACCATCATTCGCTCGTTTATTAAGTATGCATCTCCGGAGTTTGACATTCGTCTGGTGGGCATTGGCGTATGCGATCCGAAGATGCCTGCAGGGCAATGGCACGAAGCGGAGCTCGCCGGGCGAAAAATTCTGTTTTTCCCACTGTTTGACTTGCCAGATGACAATGTTCGTCGGCTAGTTCCCACCTCTGTTCGTTACACGCTGGCGCTATTAAAGCGGGATCTCTCATCGGATTTTATGCATTTCTATCGCCTAGAGCCTGCCTTTGCCGCGCTGAAATGGCAGGGTAACAAGCTACTTTATGTCGCTAACGATCTCTACAAAAAAGTGAAGGCTTCTAGCCAGGACAAATCCACCCTCTGGCAAAAGTTTCCCCAGCTTTACTTCGCCTTAGAGAAAGCATTGATTAAGCAGTTTGATAGCATTCTGTACTGCACGTCCGAGTCGCTTCAGTTCTATAAAGATCAGCATCCGGCAGTGGCCGATCGCATCTCCCATGTGCGAAATACTGTGGACGATGAGATGTTTTATCCGCTTTCCGGCTCACAGCAGGAGGCGTCTCGCAAAACATTGGCAAAAGAGCTTAATTTGCCAGAAGAGACTCGGTTCCTTTTATTTGCTGGACGCCTGCATCCACAAAAAGATCCCCTGTTATTGTTGCAATCGCTCGCTGCATTGAAAGGCTCTACTGCTCATCTGTTAATCGCAGGCGAGGGTGAGCTGATGCCTGCCATTCGCCAGGAAATTGCTCGATTGAACCTAGCAGGGCGAGTTACCCTACTAGGCTCGGTGAATCAATCGCGCCTGCTAGAGCTGTACCATATCGCCAGTGCTTTCGTGCTAACCAGTCTTTATGAAGGGATGCCGATTGTTGCCCTAGAAGCGCTTGCCTGTGGGGTTCCGCTGATTACGACCCGAGCTGGAGATACCGCAAACCTGATAACGCCAGAGAGTGGCATTGTTTGCGAACAGAGATATCCAGACGCGATCGCCGAGGCTATAGATCACTTATTAGAGCATCCAGAACTTTACCCACAGGAGGGCTGTACCCGAGCGGTTGATCCCTACAGAGGGAAAACCGTTGTGAGTGAAATTTGTGCAGACATGCTGAGACAGTGGGAAAACGGCCAAATAGACGCCCAGACAGACGGCGCAAAAAGGGCAGCAGCAGTTGTTGGATAAGGCGTTATACAACAGGCAAATATTCACAGCAGGCAAATATTTACAGCAGGCAAATCATAGCAATCAAGTCCTCACAGCCTAAGCCCAGTTCCGATTCAATCAACCTTACTTAAAACTACCCCGTAACAGTTATGGTGCGTCTTCTGGAAAAGAATCGGTCAACCCAAATGACGGGTGAAAGATTTCATTCAAATTCAAATTCGAATAAGGTTATTGCCATTTATCTGGATGCTCTCCAGGGCTATGGGGCCGACGTCGTTTTGCTCAAAATAGCGAATGGGCTAGCACAGCGTAACTACGCGGTTGACCTGATCCTTTCTAAGACCGCTGTGGGCAATCACGTATCCATAGATCCTTCGATTAGGGTTGTAGATTTAGGCGGCTCCCGGTTTACGCCCATCAGAAATGTTGTTTCATTATCTGCTTATCTGAAGCGCCGCAGACCCGATATTTTATTTTCTTCTATTCACTTCAACAACATCGTGGCAGCGGCTGCCTTAGGGTTATCTGGTATTCAGTGCAAGCTAATATTGCGTCAGGCCAATACCCTCCGGCGACAGTTCAAGGACTACCCTATCTTTGTTCCGCCGATTCTTTATTCACTGACCTATTGGGCTTACAAAAGGGCGGATCTTGTAATTAGTCAATGTACCGCTATGGTGTCTGACCTAACCCAATTTATGAAGGTCGACGAAGAGAAAATTAAGGTTATTTATAATCCGACTATCACGGCAGATATTTTCGAAAAGGCCAAAGCGCCCATACGGCAAAAATGGCTGACAGAGGACACGCAGTATCCTGTTGTTTTGGCGGTGGGCCGACTAAAGCTTCAAAAAGACTTTGAAACCCTGATTAGAGCCTTCGGAAAGCTAAAGGCGCACTATTCGGCTCACGCAAAGTTGATTATTTTAGGCGAAGGGCCATTGCGAGCAACTCTTGAAGCGCTAGCAACAGAGCTGGGCATTCGAGAAGATGTTGATTTTATTGGATTTCATGAAAACCCTTATGCCTTCATGTCTGCGGCTGATGTTTATGTGTCGAGTTCTCGGTATGAAGGGCTACCAAATTCTTTGATTGAAGCTTTGGCTTTAGGGAAACGGGTAGTGGCGACGGCCTGTCAAGGCGGAACCGTAGAAATTTTGAAGTATGGTCAATATGGGAAACTGGTGCCTGTCGGCAACCCTGATATAATGGCAAAGAGCATCGCTGAAGCGCTCATATCGCCTAATCCAGCAAGACCTGCTGCTACTAGAAACTTTGAGCACGAGTCTCAAATTCATAAGTACTGTGAAGTATTCTCCAAGGTGTTCGATCAGTTAGGGGACAGCAACAGCCATCTAGCTAGACGTCCTAGGCGTTATACATTGACAAAGTAACCGTCGCAGGGTTTCGGCAGAATCGCCCAGCAATAATTTCATCAGGGTTTGAAGCATCTCTATTGGAGGCTAAGGCAGCTAACTCAGCCAGTTTTATATTAAAATTTAATTAATACTACGTCCTTTGTTATCTAAGGCAAATGGAACGGAGCCAAAGCTGAGCGTCAATAACAATGGGTGAGTAACCTATTGTTTAAAAACCTACTGCTATTTAGCTCAATTGACCCAAGACATAGAGTGCGATCGCAAACTTCCCGATTCCCAAGGCTGAGCGCTGACGTGCCCATAAGAAAGGCTAGTTCATCTGTTCACTTTAATCGGGAGAGCCGATCACCCCCATCTTTTATTGAATGTAATGGATCAGGTTTCTTTAATATCATCTTTGACGTCAGCTCTAAAACGACATTATTGGGCTGCGATCGCGACATTTACCTCGGTGATGGGCGGTGCCCTGCTCTATCTATGGCTGGCGCCACCTGTCTATGAGTCATCTACCCGGCTGATGGTCGCCACCGCAAAAAATACCAGTGTTTCTGACCTGGGCCGTTCGCTCAGTAATTTAGACAGTAGCTCAGAGGTAAACCCCCTCGCGACACAAGCAGAACTGATAACGTCAGACGCAGTCCTTAACGCGGCCTTAGACAAGGTGTTCCAGGGCGAAGTGTCCGAGAGTAGTGACTCAGCGCCGAGCTCAATTCCTTCCACCAAAGATATTAGAGACAACTTAAACGTCAAAATTATCCCTGCAACTAATATTTTGGAAGTGAGCTTTCAATATGCAGAACCCGCCTTGACGGCAACACTTTTAGACGCTGTCGTAGAAAGCGCCGTCAGCAATAACATTGAAGTTATCCGTGAAGAAGCCTCTGCAATCCGGGAATTTATAGAGTCGAATATTCCTGAGCAGCAGGCCAGACTAACAGAAAATCAGGCCTTAGAGCGCCGTTATCGCGAGAACAACCGCATCGCATCGCTAGACTCGCAAACCGATCGGTTGCTCGATAGTTTGGCCCTAGTCGAGAATGAAGAACTAGCATTGCTAGCGCAGCTGGAAGAATCTGCGGCAAGGGCCGATTTACTCCAGCAGGTGACGGGGCTTGAGCAGCTCGATAGCGCCTACGAAGCGGTCCGTATTGGTCAAGACCAAGAACTCAATAATTTACGCAATCGACTGACCGAGATCGAGGCCGCAGTGATTGACGCTCGGGCTCGGTTGGGTGACCAGCATCCCGATTTGTTAGAACTGTTAGATCGTCGAGAATCCCTCCGTCAACTCTATGCACAAAGACTTCCCCGCCTATACTCAATTCCTCAAAATGGTCCTACGGGCGGCGCGGCTTCTAATCAATTGAGTCAAGATCTGCTCGCTGAGTATATTGCCATCTCAATCGAGCGTGAGGCGATCATACAGCGGGTCGATCTGCTTCAAACAACGCGAAACCAAATTGAATCGCGGTTAGATCAATTCCCTGAGCTGCAACAATACCTATCGACACTGGCCCGCGAACGGGAAGATGCGACAGAATCTCTTAAGGTCCTCAATGAAAAGCTAGAGCAGGCGCGAATTGCAGAAGCTCAGCTAATAAGTAATATTCGAGTCCTGGGACAGGCAGACGTGCCGACAGAGGCCACGGCCCCTAATCCCCCTGCCGTATTAGTCATTGCTGCAGTCGCTGGCGCGATATTGGCCGGCAGTATTATTCTCCTGTTAGAGGCACTAGACAACACGCTTCACGATGGCGGAGATGCAAAGCGGAGTTTGCAGCTGCCTCTTTTAGGGAGATTGCCTAATCTGCCGCCTGACGCTCTGGGTGCTGACCATTTAGGAGACTTTTTGGATAATCCTGCATTAGTGGAGCCGTATCATTCGCTAATTAAGGTATTGGAGTCTGGCGATCGCCAGGCAGTGCAAAATGGCAACGGCAGTCTTCCTGGCATCTCCGGCAATGCAGCTGCGGCCAAGTCCAAAATATTCGTTGTCAGCAGTACCTACTTGGGAGAAGGCAAGTCCTATGTAGCGACCCACTTGGCAGCAGTTGCCGCGATGCTATCTCGGCGAACGTTGATTATAGACGCCGATTTTAGCCAGTCAACACAGGAGAACGCCTTTAATTTCCCGGCCTATCCTGGCCTAGCCGATATTGTTGATGGGGACGATACCTTTCTAGATTCAGTGCGGCCAGCCAATGTCGAAAATCTCTCTATCCTCACCCGTGGCCGATTCCTGGCTCGACCCTCAATGCTGTCCGAGAAAGCGGCGATGAGGCAGCTGCTAGACGAAGTGTCTCAGCTTTACGACTGGGTGATTATCGATGCGTCGCCAGCAACCCTGGCTACTGACGCGGTGACGTTTAGCCAGTACACGGATGGCCTGCTCCTGGTAGTGCGCCCCAACTTCATGCCCAGACAAAGAATACGGCAGATGATTTCAGAGTTTCGGCAGCGGGGCGCTTCTATGTTGGGAGTTGTCATGAACGAAATTCAAGGAGATTGGGATTTAGAAGAGCTCGATTATGCTGACTATCAGCGATTACCTGCGGTTGCTTTATCATCCTCGAACGAGCCTGCAGGACTGCCACCTCAGGCTTAAAGCGTTGGTTCAACACTAAAGGTTATAGACTTCCCCCGCTATGTTGACATCTGCTCCTCCAAAACAACGCTTTTTGGCGGTCACTGCTATCGTCACACTGAGCATTCTGGGTGGCCTAGTCGCCGGATTCCTCACGGGGTTTAATCCGCTGATACTGGCACTGCCTGTTGTGGCAATCTCAATTGTTGTTGCCTTCTTTTCAAACTTTGAGACCGTTGTTCTCGGTGCACTTATTCTACGCAGCTCCCTGGACCTGTGGTCAGCCCAGCAAATCCCTGCCCTGTTAGCCATTGGGCTAGATGTCTTGGCGATACTCTACGTGGCTGCTGCAATCCTCACCCGAAAAAAGATTCACACAGATAAATTTTGGTGGTTTTTCCTGGGCTGGGTTAGCCTCAAAGCCATGTGGATTGTTCTGTTGCCGCTAGGGGCATTGGGTATGGGCAGTTCGCTGATGTCTGAGAGCATTCGCGAGTGGGTGCGACTGTTTTCGATGGTGATGGTCTACTTACTGGTTATGCAGTTAAAAGACCGGATGTCGCCACAGCGGCTGGTGACTATTTTACTCTTGAGTCTGGTTGGGCCGCTGACCGCCGCTGCTATGCAAACTTTTTTACCCGTTTCAGTCCTGCCGTCTGTCCTGGTGTGGGATGGCGGCTTTAATTTTGAAGCGGGTGTTCGGATTAACGGAACGCTCGGCCACCCAGCGACCTTTGCCACCTTTACCGTCCTCTTTTTGGGGTTAGCCTACTGGAAGCTGACGCAGTCATTCAATAAGCTACCGTGGCTGTTGCTTCTGGGTGCGATGGCATTCTTTTTGGTGACTTCAAAGTCACTGACCGGGCTCTCGATGATGGTCGTCTTTACGTTTTTTATGATTGTCCCCCGGTTGAACGTGAAGAATGCACTGGGTGGCATTGCGCTGGTGGCATTGGTGTTTGTTTTAGCAGGCAGTAGCGAATTTGGCCAAGAGCGTTTCAGAGCGCTTTTGGATACGCCTCTGTTGAATCCTGATATAAATACCTCTCGTGCCATTTTGCTGGCATGGGCGGATGGTAATAGCTTTAATTGGCGAGTTGCCCAGTGGACGTTTTTGATAGATGCCTGGCGCGAACATCCAATTTTGGGCCATGGTATTTATAGCGCTAGCTATATTACCTACCACGATAACTTGGCACATAACGACTATATTCGAGCCTTAGCAGAACAAGGCATTGTTGGTCTGTTCTTGTTTTTACTTTTTCTAGGTGTTCAGTTTGTTCGGCTGCTTAAGTTGATGGCAGTCGCTCCTCGCAACGGCGGGCAATGGACGCTTTGCTTAGTCCTGATGTCTCTGCTGCTAGCGATGATGCTGGGCATGGCGACCGATAATCTTTTGACTCACACGACCTTCTTTTTCTATTGGTGGACGCTGTTTGCGATCGCTGGATGGGACTGGCAAGAAGTTCCTAACGCGTCTAGTCAGGATCCTCTGGAGACCCCGAGCAGCGCACTATATTTCTAGTGCTTTATGTTTTAAGGCTCCCCCCTCCCAAACTAAACACCTACAGCTTGGGAGAGGGTTTGAGGTGAGGGCTGCCGGGATGTTATGTTCTTGCAATTTCCTAAGCAAGCATAAAGCTATCAATAACTTCCCCTGCTAAACCATTGCTAGAACCATCAAAAAATGAGCTGAAGACGCCGCTAGTGTTGCTTCCAAGTGAATTCGGTGAAAAGGTAATAACATCTGCGCCATCGCCACTCACACCTGGTGCATTAAAGCTGCCATTGGTGCTGAGATAAATATCGCCGTTGGCATCAATCGACATAGCGTTGACATCTTCGCCGCCCCCGTCGCTCAGGCCAACATCAGACCCATCAAAGTAATGCGCCCAAGTTCCACTCGTGTTTTCGCCAAAAGAGGTCTCGTTGAAGAGAATTAAATCTTCATCTTTGCCGACAATTGAATCCATGCCGGTAATTGAGTCCACGGTGTGGGATCCTTTGGTACTAATGACCAGCAAACCATCTGGCGTAAAGCCAAAGGCATCAATATCCTCAGCGGAACCGGTTAAACCTACATCAGACCCATCAAAGTACATTTCGAAGGTGCCAGCTGTCGTTGTTCCGGTTGAGGTGGGGACAAATCGCAAAATGTCGGAGTCATCTACAAGACCAAGCCCCGCTACCACCATATCCTTAGTTAAACTCAGCAGAATACTTCCATCCGTATTCAGGTGAAAGGCTGAAATATCAGTACCGCTTGCACCTAAACCGACGTCAGAGCCGTCAAAAAATTGAGACCAAGTCTCGGTGGTTATGTCATAGAGCAGAATGTCTTCATCGGCATAGGCGATGCCGTCTACCGTGCCATCAGTCGAAGTGCTGACATAGATCAGCTCGGATAGACTAGGATTGCTGACCGTAATCTGGACTTGGTCAGTGGTCGTTAGCTCACCATCGGTCGCCTCGAGCTGCAAGACATAGGTACCGAAGGCTGAAAAATTGACCGTCGTATCTTCGCTACTTGCATTACCAAAAGTGGCTGTCCCAGGACCACTAACTTGGCTCCAGGTACTGGTGAGCATGCCGGATGGATTAGGTAATCCGTCATCTGCAAGGGTGCCATCTAGGGGAATGGCTATGAGGCTTGTCAGAAATTGATCCGCCCCGGCGTTAACAACAGGTGCCTGGTTGCTAACGCCGGAAAGTCCGATGTCAAATTCATAGACCTTGCCATCATTTTCGTTGGGGTCTGCGTTATTATCAATCCCTCTATCAGCGATGTAAATACTGGTTTTAGTGGGATCTTGGCTGTTTGGCGCAAGGGTCAAACCTGCAAGTTTAACCGGGTTCACCGCAGAGACGTCATACGTGTTGACCACTGCTCCGGTCGTGGTGAATTCCGCTAAATATGGATTGTAGTTGGCATCGTTTTCACCCACTACAAATAAAGTTCCGCGCTCTGGGTTGTAGACGATCCCTTCTGGATCTCTAAAGCCTGAGCTGGCTATATCAAAACTGCTAATAAGTGCTCCGCTGGTGGTCGTTTGGTAGATAGTTGAGCTACTACCACCGGCAATGAAAAGTGTTCCAAGCCCGTCAGCATAGGTAATGCCTTCTGGATCAAAAGAATTGAAGACTCGGGTAGAAAACTCATTGATCACTTGAAGCTGAGAATTTAATTCAAAGACGCGATCACGATCGTCATCGGTAATGAAATAGTGTCCGTTGTTGGGATTAAAGGTGATACCGGTGGGTTCATTGGAAAAAGAGATTGTACTGTCAGTGTTGATTAAACTACCAGACAGACTTGTTTCAAAGAGATTATCCCCGGTAAACAAAGAGGTTTCATTCACCTCTGAGTCACTCACCAACAGGCGGTCTGAGGTGTTGACATAAGTGATCCCAGCGGGGTCAGGGCTAGCCGGGGAAAGATTAAAAAGATTAATTGTTTGAATTAAAATTGCATTTTCCGGCATTGTTTTAATAGAAGTAACGAGGTTAGAGTCAGACTATGAAATAATAGTTCTCACATTAATCTATAAACCATATAAGTGTGAGCTAGTTTAAAGACTTCATCAATTCATCAAGTTTTCTCCGGTTTCTTACATTGCTTTCTTAAAACTTATGCTTGATAGTCTTTCTCTTTTAATAGAAGAGGCTATACTGGCCTGCTAAGTTCCCGAAATTAGCCATCAAAGATATATGTAATTACTGTTGAGACTTACTATTAGGGTCTCTTATGTATCATGCGACTGTTCAAGTCTCTAGTATTGTGCTTCGAACTTAGTCTTTCTGCACTGTTGTCGGCGAGTTCAGCGAGCTTTGAAGCCCCTTTACTATGGCAGCCCTTGAATGAACCTGGCACAGGGGGCCGCATTGACAGCATTGTCGTAAATCCCTATGACCCTAACCATGTTTTGGTGGGCGGCGATGTTCTAGGGGCACATCTTTCTATGGATCAAGGCGATCGCTGGTCAGGAACATCCGGGTGGATGAATTATGAAATATCAGATTTCACCTGGCATCCTCAACACTCGTCCGTGATCTGGGCGGGGTCCTTAAGTGGTCCCCATCTCAGCACAGATGGTGGCAAGACTTGGACGGTTAAACGGCGAGGGTTTCCGCCTGTTGATTCTGGCAACTATTCCGCCCCAGTTGAAAAGGTGTTGTTTGATCCAGATGGTAGCGGTCTTCTTGCCTTTGGTGGCGACCACAGGCAGCTGCATACCGACGAAGACGTCAAGAACTATGGTGTAGTGTGGCTGAGTGACGATGAGGGAGAAAGCTGGCAGCGAATCTCGGAGATTGTCAGAAATGGCAACATTATGGCTGCTAGCTACGCTGGGTCGTCTAACTATGAGATTTATGCGGCTGTATGGAACCACGGTGTTTTTTACAGTCGCGATGATGGCAAAAACTGGCGCAAGCGAAATGAAGGGTTGCCTGTCGATGAAAATGGACATATCCCAATTGCTTCTTTAGTCACGCATCCCGATAATCCGCAGATTGCCTGGGTCGCGATTGACAACTTTGGCCTGTATAGAACAACCAATGGGGGAGAGCAGTGGCAACTGCTCAACCAAAATATTCCTACTGAGGGAACAACATTTTGGTCTATTGCAGTTGATCAATCGGGGCAAACGCTATACGCGGGCAATCGAAATTACAACAATTCTAGGCGGGGCGTGTACAAGAGTACTGATGGTGGCAACAGCTGGCAGCGGCAGTTTTTTAGCGTCGAGCAAATTAAGGAAAAAAACAAACCCTATCCAGGTGGAATCAATCCCTGGTGGGTAGAGTTAGACCCGGCCTCTTCAGACGTAGTCTATGCAGGTACCGATAATGCTGTGTATCGGAGTGTGGATGGCGGCGAAAGCTGGACGGTATTGACGGCCAAACTCACGTCGCAAGGGTGGCAAGGCACAGGCTTTAGCGGTTTGGTGTCCAGAAATATAGAGTGGAATCCTGAAGATGCCAGTCATATGGTTCTTCAGGGAAAGGATGCTGCCAGAGCGATTCAATCTTGGGATAGTGGCCGTCACTGGCGGGTCGAAAATCCTGGTATGCCGCCCTACGATGGTGGCCATGATGTCGCGTTCGCCCCCGGTTGGATGTTTGGGGTATTTGGGCAGGGGGGCGATGAAAATGAGTTAATCGCCCGCAGTCAAGATGCGGGACGCAGTTGGACGGTATTAACTTCTCCCGTGAGCCCAGCTGTTGCGACTGATGTCCATGTGGATGAGGCGAATCCCAACCGACTGTGGGTTGTTGTCAACGGCCAGCTTTGGTACTGCGACAATGCGACCCAAACCAGCAACCCCAATTGGACGCGCGTGGTGATTGGCACCAACGACAACACTGTAGGGGATATAGAAGCGGTTCCCAGTCAGGGCGATGCCTTTTATATTGCAACAGATGCAGGCATTTACTATTCGACGAATGGCGCTGAGTTTAGATTGATTGGCGGGCCCAAGGATGCTAGCAATACTGAGCTTGCGATCGCACCGTCATCGCCTAACGTGCTGTACGCCGCCCGAGATAAGTCCTATGGAACTGATGACGATGGCCTCTGGCGATATGATTTGTCGACAGATGACTGGTCGCGAGTTTGGCACGATGACGGAGACGCTTCTGAAGGACCTCGTTCGGTAACGGCCAGCATTGGCGACTTGGCGGTTCATCCCAACAACGCCAATATTTTGGCAGTTGTGACCAATGATTTTCCATTTCATGACGAAACCTGGGCCACCGGGGTTTGGATTAGCCGCGATGCGGGTAAAACCTGGCGTCAGGAAAACAGGGGCCTGCCGATGCTGCGGGGCGATGCGATCGCATTCCATCCAGACGGAAACAAGCTGGTCGTTGGCCTACGCGGAGCAGGCTTTTATATCACCGACTTTGAACCCAACTAACCGTAAGGGGGCATCACCCTAAAGGCGTGAACTCACTGCTCTATAAACCCAGAAAAAGAAAACCCAGGAAAAGGCCCTTTTGCGAAGCCATCAATGCCTTTTTCTTCGAGTGCAATAAAAGGATCTTCCCATAACAAACTGACTGGCTCTTTCGGCATCGTATCCTGAGATTGAACACCCAATGAACGCGGTAGGACACCTAAGGCCTCATCCATCACTCCCCGGGGGGTAAAAATGTCCAAAGAGCCCTTTGCTGTCAACTGAACAGCACTGTTCTCATCAACCCAGACGCCATTGATATCTTCAGTGACACCGTTGACGCCTAGCTCAGAACTGCCTAAATGCGAGGTCCAAGCTCCTTCGGTAGTTTCGCCCAAAGATGAGGGCGTAAACAATAACAAATCATCGTCTTTCCCGGCCTTATCGTTAGTTACCTGAAAGTCCCCCGTTGTACTGATTACCAGCCGACCGTCCGGCAATACATCTAGCGCATCAATATTCTCGGAGCGGGTGCTTAGCCCTACGTCTTCACCCTGAAAATACAGCTCGAAGCTGCCAACCGTATCACTGCCTGTGGATGTTGGAATAAAGCGAACCAGATCAGCACTCCCAACTGTCCCAATATCCGCCAGTGTCGTCGTTGTGGAGACGCTAAAAACAACACTGCCATCAGCGAGAATATCAAACGCATCAATATCGGTATCGCGTAGGCCTATATCAGAGCCATCCAAATACATCGACCAGTCTGCAGTTTCAGGGTTGAAAGCGAGAATATCATCATTTTTGAACCTAAGGTCTGCGATTTCCCCACTGCTGTCAAAACTGACATAGGTGAGATCTTGCGAAGCAGTGGGCTGTGAGGATTCAAAAAGATAAGCCGCCCCGCTATTGTCACCCCCATCATCGTCTCCGACTGCGCCAACTAATATCGCATCACCCTCTATTGCAACTACATTGCCAAAGAGATCGCCCTCAGCCGGGGTAGGATTCTCAAATGTCTGTAAATAGTGGCCGGTTGCTGCGTTAAATAAATAAGCTGCCCCACTATTATCACCACTACTGTCGTCACGACTAGCGCCAATCAGGACATTATCCCCTTCAAGTGCAACAGAAATGCCAAAGGCTTCTACATTTGCAGAAGAGGGCGCTAAAAACGTCTGTAATAGCTCGCCAGTTTCGGCATCAAAGAGATAGGCGACTCCACTTTGGCTTACCTGCTCTGGCGTCTGCTCCGAAGTTTGCTCCGAAGTCTGTTCCGAGACCAGCGCTTCGGGGCTGTCCTGATTTTGCTCCGGGATCTGTGCTTCCCGATCAATCTGTGCTTCCCGATCAAAGGGTGCGCTAATCAGCACCCTGTTCCCGTCAACCGCGACTGAGCGACCGAATAGATCGCCTTCATCTGGGGTAGGGTTGGCAAAGGTTTGGACGAGCTCGCCTGTAAGCCCATTAAAAAGATGGGCTGCGCCACTATTGCGAGCACCCTCATCATCGAGAAATGCGCCAATCAACACATTGTTGCCATCGAGCGCGACGGTGTCTCCAAACAGATCGCCCGTTTCTGGCGTGGGGTTCGAAAAGGTCTGCAACAGCTCGCCAGTCGTCCCCTCAAACAAGTAGGCGCCCCCGCTATTAGTCGCACCGAGCCCAGCATTGGGCGCACCAACAAGTACACTCTCTTGGTCAATGGCCAAGGCGCGGCCAAATTCATCGCCTTCCGTGGCGGTCGGGTTGAGAAAAGTTTGTTGCAAATTACCAGTCTGAGTGTCAAACAGATAAGCTGCTCCCCCCTGGGTTGATTCCTCTTGGTTGAAGGGCGCACCAATAAGGGCATTTTCACCATCAATAGCAACAGCAAACCCAAATTGATCGGTCAGCGGATTTTGAGCAGGTGGCGTAGGATTGAGGAAAGTTTGGCTTAGGGTCCCGGTGGCAACATCAAATAAGTAGGCAACATCTTGTTGGCTAGTGCCATTTTCAGTACCATCGGTTGTAGCCTCTCCGTCTCCCGCAGAGTCTCCTACGAAGGAGCCGATAAGTACGCTGCTATCAGAAATATCAACCGAACCCGCAAAGAGATCGCTACTTTCTGGGCTGGGGTTCAGAAAGCGGTGTAGAAGATCAAAAGAAATAGCCGGACTTTCTTGCATATGTAAATGGACCCTGTTTGTATGTAGATGGACCCTGTTTGGTCGCGGTCAAATTGCATTGAGAAAATGCTACCTCACCTGCTTTGAGATGAAAAGTTTAAGATGAAAAGACTGTGCCAAAAGGGAATGTCACTTATACAGCTGCAGCTTCCAGATGCAGACGCTATCTTAGACATTGTTTCACTGCTTATTGTTCCACTGTTTGAGTAAAGCCGTTGACTCGCCCAGGGTGACCAGGCTGTTAGCGCACAAAATGCCAGAGGCGGCGACAGCGGGGACGCCGATGCCGGGCAAGGTGCTATCACCTACCAGGTACAGGCCTTTGATGGGTGTTTTGCCGCTGGGGAAGCGGCCTTGGTCGGCAGCGATCGCAGGCCCATACGTCCCCTTATGCCGCCGCAGAAAACGACTGTGCGTCAGCGGCGTTCCAACCATCTCTAGCTCAACGCGATCTCTCACATCTGGAATAATTCTCTCGACTGCTTTAAAGAGCGTTTGGGCCTTTTCTCTTTTTTTGGCTTCGTAGTTTGCATCTTCCACCCAGCCGTCGAAGGGCTCTAGCGTATAGGCATGAACTGTGTGGTAGCCATCAGGAGCCTGTTGCGGATCTAGTACCGTTGGAATAGAGACCATGCAGGTGTTTCCAGGTTCTGTAATATCTTTTTCGTTGCTATGTACAACAACATGATGAATAGGCACATCTGCCAATCCATCGGCGCGAATGCCGAGGTGCAAATGCATAAAGCTATCAACAGCTGGCGTCTCTAATTTCTGTTGACGGTACTGGGCTGGCAAGTCAGCAGGATCTACCAGATGGTTGTAAGTGTCCCAAATAGTCGCATTAGAAATAACAATCGGCGCTTTAATTTGCTCTCCCGACTTAAGCTGCACACCTTCAGTCTTTCCATTTTTAGTCAATACTTTCTGCACATGAGTGCCCAGCCGGAGCTGCCCGCCCCAGCGCTTCAGCCCCCGAACCAACGACTCCACCAAAGCACCACTACCACCCACTGGGTAATCAATAACAGACTCAGCCCGCTCACCAAACATAAACGCCATCTCAGGCGCAACCGTCTCCTCACACTTCATGCCAGAGAGCAAGAAGCATTCCAAATCAAGTAGCCTCCTTAGCCAGGGTGAGTGCACATACTGTGCCATCACTTCGCCCATAGAGCGACCCAGATCCGGCAAGGTGGGAAGAAGCTGGGCCAGCGTCGCCGGATACCGTTGTATGAGCAACGGTAATAGCTTGAGATCGGCTCTTAGCGCCAGGGTTGGAATGGATTTGAGCGGTGCATAAATTTTCAGCAGTCTATCTTCCAAAGCGGCTAGCTGCGCCGCCCCGCCTGGGCAGAATGCCTCTACCGCCTGCTGATACTTCTGGCTGTTGCCATATACAGGCAGTGTGCCTTCTGGGAAGTGATAGTAGCCAAAGGGCTCGTAAGGAACCGCCGCAATCGATTCGCCCAGAACCTGCAAAACCTGACTGATAGGATTCGCGGAGTTGGCCTCACCAAGCCCGCAGTAAAAGGATGGCCCTGAGTCGAACGTAAAGGATTTATCCCCGTTTACGCTCCGATGCTGACGACTGAACGCATGGGCTGCCCCACCTGGTAGTGTATGGCTTTCGCATACCACCACGCGGCGTCCGTAGCGAGCCAGCAGCCCTCCTGCAACCAGACCGCCCAAACCGCTGCCGATTACGATAATATCTGCGGTTTGGGAGGTCACTGAGCTGTTAGACATTGGCCGTTGGTTACGAAGGTCAGCGAAGTCGCTGAAGGTTTAGGTGCACATCAAGTGTACTGGGCGTGCATAAGCGTATTTTCAATGTCCGGAAGATACTGTTTGACAGTCGCTTCTTCCTCGGGGGCGATGTTGGTGAGTGCCTGAAGCCGCCAGCTGTTGGCGCTATGGAGCTCTTGGATCTCTTGCTCAACTTTTTCGCGTTCTTGACGCTTCGCTGTTTCTTCAAGCGATTCAGCGGTTTCTATTTCCTGAAGCCGTTGGTTCAAAAGCACTGACTCACGCTGGGCAAAGGCCTTTACCGCTTCTGTTTGTGCCTGCACGCCACCAGATTTAACCACGGAGTACACCTCCATTAGCCGGTAATAGGCCTTAAGGTAAGTGTCATCGCCTTTGAGCAGTGTACTACTTGTGTAGCTGCGTGCGTTGGCCACGCGCTTGCGCTGTTGCCACCAGGACAGCAGCATGGGCACAGAAACACTATTAATCGTGGCAGGACTGAGGGTAGAGGCTTGATGTAGAGGCATTTTACAATCTTCTCAACTAGAAAACACTGGTTAGATAAGGTTGAGACGGTCATTCAGAAACATTCGGTTCACGCCTAGAACTTCACCGACATAACACTGTCTCTCACCTGTAGGGAGCCCTAACCAGGGCTATGAAAGTGCATTCAGCGCAATTTTGGAAGTTCTTTCGCTGTCAGTGGGTACAAATGTGCGTGATTACCCGCAGATGAATTGCTCACTGATGAATAAATCACTACACAAGTTCTTATATTAGGACGTGATCCGGCGCACAAGATCATCAAATTTAAAAGAACTTACAAAGCCTACTGGCGTATTACACAGGTCTGCCGAAACGCTAGCAGCTGTTTAGTGTAGTTCTGACAAAACCTACACGCCATAGGTTTTGTCGGATTGCGTTAGTCTTTAAGTAAGCATAATTGTTGACTTTATATGGTACTTAAGGCAGTTCTATTTAGCTTTAGCGGCATCATGATTAATGACGAAACCATTCGTCAGACCCTGAGCAATGAGCTGCTGCTAAGCGAAAACTTGCGCCCGGATGAAGACGACTATAAGCAGGTGTGTCTGGGCCGCAGTGACAGAGCTTGTTTGAAAAGTTTGCTAGCACAGCGCGGTCGCAGCGTTAATGACGATGGCCTGGACAAGCTGCTGGCCAAAAAATCTGCCGACTATCAAACCTGGCTCGATCGCCAGGATAAGCTACCGCTGTACCCAGGGCTAGACGATCTGATTTTTCGATGTCGGGCGGCTGATGTGAAGATGGCGATTGTGACAGGTGCGCAGCGTCAGCAGGTGATGGATGTGCTGGCGCGCGCCGAGCTTACGGAGACTTTTGTGACGGTCGTTGCCGGTGATGATGTCCCTTCAAAGGGGAGTAAGCCTGAGCCTGCTCCATACCTGCAAGCCATTGAACGACTCAATGACACTTTTGCGGATTTGAACTTGCAGGCAGATGAGTGTATCGCTATCGAAGATTCGTTTGCGGGGATTGAAGCGGCTAAGCGGGCGAATATTTCGGTAGTGGGTGTTGCTCATGTGTACCCCAATCACATGCTGCAACGCCGGGCGACCTGGGTGGTGGATTACTTGCGAGAGGTAAAGCTTGACTGGATTAAAGAAAAGTTTGGGGGCGAGCCTGTACCGCTGGATGAGGATGACACGAGTGAGGCGCTTGACACGACAGAAACAGCGGGTGACTAATGCAGTTGATGGCTAAAGACCGACTGAGGAACGGCTGCCTCTGTTGTGTCACGAGGCTGTTAGATGTGTTGCAAGGTTGTTAGAGATGTCGTTTGCCGGCATGACGACTATGCGCTCAGTGCAGGTGCTTTTATCGTTTCTACGATGTCAGTGACGGTGTCTTTGGCATTGCCAAAGCGGCGATCGCGTCTCTGAAAGGTCAGCAGAGCCTGATGAAACTCGGTGCGGTCAAAGTCTGGCCAGAGTGCATTTGTAAAGTACATTTCGGTATAGGCTAGCTGCCAGAGTAAAAAGTTGCTAAGCCGCTGCTCGCCACTGGTGCGAATGAGTAAGTCAGGATCTTTGCTTCCTTGGGTATACAGGTGCTGAGCGATTAGGTCTTCGCTAACTTCTTTGGCGGCAATGGTGCCATATTCTACTTTTTTAGCAATCTGTTGACAGGCTTGAACAATCTCATGGCGGCTACCGTAGTTCAGGGCGACATTAAAGTCGACAGCCGTGTTGTTGGCGGTTTCGTTCATCGCTCTGTTTATCTCTTGCTGCAGTGATGGCGAAAGCGCTGAAAGGTCGCCCAGGAAGCGAATGCGAACGCCCTCTTTGTGCATCCCTTGGAGTTCTTTGCGCAGCATTTTTTCAAACAGCACCATCAAAAAGTCGACTTCAGCGGTGGGTCTGCGCCAGTTTTCTGTGGAGAATGCGTAAGCGGTAAGTGCGCCAATACCCCAGTCTTTGCAGCAACGTAATAAGTCTTTTAGGGTTTTGGCCCCTTGGCGGTGTCCGGCAATGCGAGGGAGTCCTCGCTGATTTGCCCAGCGGCCATTGCCGTCCATGATGACGGCGACGTGCTGGGGAAGGGCTTGAGGGTGGAGGTCGGTGGGGAGGGTGGTGTAGTTCATGGGAGAAGGGAGTTTGGGGAAGACGGGGAGATAATTATGCTCAAGAATTCCCTGGGGGCTGAGGGCGTGAGTCGGTGATTCCACTACAAAAGTTGATTTGACGTAACCATGACGCTTTGGTCGACTGGTTCTTGCTCAGGTTATCGGGACTGGTTGAGGGTGTCAGTCGGAAAAAGTCGGCTAAGGTCGGGATGTGCGCTCATGGAGGGTCTGGCGTGGATATTTGTATGGAGCGATGTATAAAGACTATTCGGCTACGTAGGAGCCGGATGAAGTTGAGATGAGCGATCGCACGATCGGTTCACCCAGTGCGGAAATGCTGCATATGGGCTGGTAGTGTAACGTTCGTGTGCGGGACTTCTTGTAATAAGGAGGCGTTGTGATGAGCCAGGGATCGGTAGGCGTTATGAAAATAGAGACTGCTATCGAGTATGCAGATCAGCTGCTGTATGAGCGTACTGGAAAGCACTTGAGCGATTTGCAAAGCGATATTATTCACCACAGCTGGCAGGGGCAAACCTATAGCCAGGTCGCTAACGTTGCAGGCTACAGTGAAGGTCATGTAAAAGACGTGGCCTCTCAGCTATGGAAGCTACTTTCTGATGCGCTGGGTGAGCGAATTACCAAAGGGAACTTGCGATCGCGCCTGATCAATCGCATCAAACGCACCCTTAAAAGCGCTCCTGGCGGTGCCACTGTTATTGCCAGCATTCGCAGCGTACAGGCTCAATGTAGCGAAGCCCAACGCACCCAGTCTGAGCCAGTTTCTGAGCCAGTTATGGCACCTTCCTTTCTTGGCCGCCAGCAAGCTGTCCAAACGCTTCAGTCTTTGACCAAAGTCCACCACCTGGTTGTCATTCAGGGTGAAGGCGGCATTGGTAAAACCACGCTGGCTCAGCAGTATGCTCAGCCTTTTGACAGGGTGTTAGAGCTGCTGATGGCCAAAGAGGCAGATAATATTACGCCAGTTGAAAGTGTTGTTCACGAATGGCTGAGACATTACTTCAACGAAGAACCTGCTCAAGATTTTGGGGTAACGCTGGCTCGGCTGAAGCATCATTTACAGGGAGGCCGAACATGCATTTTGATCGATAATCTGGAGCCTGCGCTCGACGGCAATGGCCAATTTATTGCGGCCCATCGCACCTATGTGGAGCTGCTGCGAATACTGGCTTCTACGCCTGTGACGGTCCTGATAACGAGCCGCGATCGCCTTTGCGAACCGGGGCTTAAAGTTCACCACTACCGCTTACCGGGACTGGCTTTTGACGCCTGGAAACAGTATTTCGCTGGCCAGGGTGTTGATACGGCTAAACCTGTTGAGACGCTGCAAGCAATGCACCGCGCCTATGGCGGAAATGCTAAGGCGATGGAGATTTTGTGTGCGGCAACCCTGGAAGATTTTGAAGGAGACCTGAGCGGGTATTGGCAGGAAAATGGAACAGATTTGCTAGGTGCCGCTGACCTGCGAAATTTGGTGAGCTCTCAGGTGAATCGGCTACAGACGCTAGATGCTGATGCGTACCGGGTGTTTTGTCGGTTGGGATGCTATCGGTATCAGGACCAGCCAGGGTTAAAAGCAGCGGCGATCGCTGCGCTGATGTGGGATGTTCCGCCCGGTGCACATAGGCAGGTGCTGGGTTCGCTGCGCGATCGCTCCTTACTGGAGGGGCGCAGGGGCACCTACTGGCTGCACCCGGTGAGTCGGGCCGAGGCGATCGCTCGGCTAAGGGGCAGTGAAGACTGGCCGCTGGCAAACAGAGCAGCGGCTAAGTATTGGAGTGAGCATGTCCTAAGCATTACATCTGTTGAAGATGTGCTGTGTGCGCTGGAGTCTTACCACCATTTGCTAGCGATTAAAGACTACGACGCGGCGGCGGCGGTACTGCTCAAAAGTCGGCATAATCAGTGGCGGCAGTTTTTGCCGCTGGCCAGCAGCCTGTATCGAATGGGTCTGTTGCAGCCTGCTATTGACGCTATTACACAGGTGCTTCCCCACATGCAAAATGGAGTACGCAAGGGAAGAAGCGAGCTGCATAATATTTTGGGCGATGTGTACTGGATTACGGGAGACATTCATCGGGCGATCGCCTGTCAGCAGCAAACACTCTCTGATTTATCTGTTCAGTCCTCCGAGGCCGTTCAATCCTCCGAGACCGCTCAATCTTCTAAGGCTCAATCTTCTAAGGATAGAGACCCTGAAGCACAAGGCCGCGTTGCTTACTATCTCAAAATGTTGAAGGTAGATGCCTATCTCAGCATCGGTCTGTACTCTATTGATCTGTGGGATTTGGCGCAGGCCGCTGGGCAGTTCGAGCAGGTCATTCGTCTGGCAGAGGGGAGTGCTCATCAGGCCTGGGCTGATAAGGCAACTGTGGGGTTAGCGCTAGTTAGGGCTTATCAGGGGCAAGCAGATGAGGCGATTGCCCTAGCCAATAGTGTGGCCGAGCGATTTACCGCTGGTCCTGATGACGAGCATGGGCGTCATGCCTACTTTTTACAGCTGCTTGGCCAAACGTTTGGACAGCTGGGAGCGCTGGAAAAAGCGCAAGCTTGTTATGAAAGGGCGATCGCCTCAGCAGAAGCTGGACACTATGTACAGGTAAAGGCAAAGGCACTCACCGGGCTCGCTACGCTGCGGCGGGCGCAGGGGGATGTTTTAGAGGCGCTCGCGCTGCACCATCAATCGGTTGCCCTGTGTCAGCAAATAGGCGCTACTTGCGACTTGGCAGAGGCGTACTTTCAGCTCGGCCTGACGATTGAGTCGGCAGGAGAATTTACAGATCTTCATGGGAACAATCGGTGCCAACGGTGCCAATCTGAAAAAATCAGCCAAACTGCTTACTTTGAACAGGCGATCGCATTATTTACCAGCATTTATGCGCCACATCAAGTAGGTCGCATTCGGTCTAGCACGGTGACTGGTTGAACATTTTGCACAGGACGTAACAAAGGTCACAATTAGCTGTTACATAAATACCAACCCCACAAAAGCAGCTGCTTGACAACAGCTATCCCTACCATTCTCTCCAACAGAACTTATGATTGTTCATAATATTCTTCCTGACGGCTTGAAAGGCCCTCAGTGTATTCGTTTTGCCACTCTTCTTGTTTTTTAGAGAGAGAGGCCTTCCATAACTTTTAAGTCTTCTGCTTAGGACCTGTCAGAGAAATCCATTAGTATCATTGGGACCCAACAGAAGATATTTGTCAAAAAGTCTTCATTTATTGGCGTCTTCATTTACCGGCTAGGAGATCAGGCAACCCATGTCTAATAACGACTCAGGTTTCAACTTCAACGAATTTGAATTTGATGACGACTACTTTCTCCGTGCAGGTGACGACGATGATGACGACGATGATGACGATGACGATGACGATGACGGCTTTGACTTTGGATCTATATGGTACAAACCGCAGATCCTCAACAACAACAGCCGGTCCTACAACAACATTCAAATCCAAGAAAATACGAAGTTTGTTGTAGATATTGAAACCTATGACAATCGAGGCACAGAGGCGAACGGCCAGCTCAGGTATGACATCATCGGTGGTGCTGACAGGCGATTCTTTGAGATAAACGCTCATACCGGCAAGGTATATTTCAAGCATGCGCCGGACTTCGAGGCACCCCAGGACTACGGGCGAAACAACAAATACGAAGTAAAAGTTCGCGTGACTGATGCCGCAGGCTACACCGATACTCAGACTTTGTATATACAGGTCGAAAACGAGAACGAGATCAATCACGACCCTTCGATTATCAGCAATGGCGGTGGTGATACGGCCCGCATCGACGTAGACGAGAACACCACGTTTGTGACCGACGTTCAAACGTCTGATATCGTTAGCTCTGAGGCAAATGGGCGGCTGGTGTACTCGCTACAGGGTGGTTCGGACCAGCACTTCTTTACCATTGACAGTGGTACGGGAGTTCTCTCTTTCCGCGAGGCGCCTGATTTTGAAAGCCCTGGCGACCAAGATGCCGATAACACCTATCAGGTTGGTGTGAAGGTCACTGATGGCGCTGGCTATACCGACACACAGCTAATTACCGTGGCCGTCAAAGATGTTGACGAAGCGCCGATTAACACCGCGCCTTTTATCATCAGTGATGGCGCTGGCCAAACTGCTACGGTGAGCATCCCCGAGAATCGAAAGTTGGTAACGGATGTGGAAGCCTTTGACGACTTTGACAGTGAAGCGAATGGTGGGCTGAGCTATTCAATCACCAGTGGTGACGATCAGGCTCTGTTCGAGATTAACGAACGTACGGGACGCTTGTCGTTTTTGAGTGCGCCTGACTTTGAGCGGCCAGTGGGTGCTGATAATCTCTACAGTGTGGATATAACGGTGACCGATGCGGGGGGGCTAAGCGATACGCAAACTATCAACGTCAACGTGACGGATGTTGACGAAGTGCCCTTAGGTATCGTAATTGAAGGGACAGACGGCGACGATGATTTGGAGGGAGCAGGCGGCCCTGACAAAATCAGAGGCTTGGGTGGCAATGACGACATTAAAGGCCTTGGTGGCAATGATGACCTGGTTGGCGGCAGAGGTGATGACCTGATTGGGGGTGGTGCTGGCAATGACAAGGTCAACGGTACCGATAGCGGTGGTCGTGGGGTCAATGAGTTCGATATATTATCTGGTGGCGCGGGCAGCGATACCTTTTTTCTAGGTGATAGGAGCGGGGCTTTTTATGTTGGTCATGGCTTCCAAGATGTTGCGTCTATTGCCGACTTTGCGGCTGGCGAAGATACGCTGGTGCTTTTTGGCAGTGCCGGTGACTATACGCTAGAAAATGGCAACTTCGGGACAGCGATTGTGCGTAGCGCGGAGGGCGCTTCGGAGGCGATCGCAATCCTCCAAGCTGTCAATGCAAATGCGCTGAATCTCAATCAGTTTACCTATGTTCATTAGCCTATGTTCATTAGCCTATGTTCATTAGCCTATGTTCATTAGATAGTGACTCATCAAGCATCCACCTCAGAGACTTCTCCTAGTTCAACAGGCTTTGCTGTTGGGTCATTTTCTACAGCGGTAACAACAGGCTCTGATTCGCCAGCTTCTTCTTCTTCCTCTTCTTGCTCTGTCGCTGTAATCACTTCTTTGAATCGCACCATTTCTTGACGCGGGTCGGCGTAGCTGAGGCGAATAACGAGCCGCTCGCCCACTTCTACCGCCCGGTCAAAGCGCATTACAAATTCCAACCCCAAGTCTTCAAAAATAATCAGGCCCAGGCTGTCGTGCTCGCGCAGCCAGCGCACCATCATGACATCCCATGGCTGACCTGGATTCTCTTCGTCACGTCGCCTTAAGTACTCAATTGCCCAGTACTTCTTGGTTTGGCGCTCTACCATTACCCCTTCATAAGCAGCATCAGAAACGCTTGCGATAATCTCTGGCATTTCAGTCGGGGTGAAGGGCAACGCTTCTCCACGCAGGTGGGCCTTCAGCTGAAAGTGACCCATCAGGTCGGTATACCGGCGAATGGGAGAAGTGACCTGGCAGTAGCGGTCAAGACCCAGGGTGGCATGGCGAGCAGGTGTGATGCTCATTTCGCTGCGGGTCATGCAGCGACGAATCGCAGAATCGCGCACCCAGCCTGCTTCTAGCTGCATCAGTTCTTCTTCGGGCGGGAGTTCTGGCTGGGGCTGAGAGCGGAAGGGCAGGGGCAGTTCGTTGTCTTCACCGTAGCGGGCGGCGACTTCGCCAGTGAGGATCATCATTTCGGCAACCACATCGCGGGCCATGGACGATTCCAGCATCTCGATAGTGATGGTGTCTGCGGCTTTATCTACTTTGATGGAGGATTCGGGCAGCTGAATGTCAATAGCGCCCTGGGATTTACGCCAGCTGAGTCGGCGTTTGGCGAGTTCGGCGATCGCCAGCAATTCTCCTTCAGCCGTCACCCCTAGCTCAATCATCTCCTCTGCGTCCTCATAGGTCAGCCGATAAGTGGGCTTCACTAGGCTCGGATGAATGCTGTATTCTTCTACGCTGCCATCGTCAGCCAATATGACGCCAAAGCTCAGCGCATTGCATACCTGTCCTTGCACCAAGCTCATTGGTCCGGAGGCCAGCTCAAATGGAAACATCGGAATTGTGCCGGTGGGCAGGTACACGGTTGTACACCGTCGCCGCGCTTCGGTCTCTAGCAGGTCACCGAGTGATATCCAGCGACTGGGGTCTGCGATATGAATCCACAGCTTTTGGCGACCATCATCCAGGGTTTCGTAACTGAGGCCGTCGTCAATTTCACGGGTACTTTCGTCGTCGATGGTGTACAGCTTTAGGTGAGTTAGGTCTAGGCGTTGGCCATGCCTCCCCTCAGGAGAATCACCGCTCTCTTCAGCAGGTGGGTCGTTCAGAATTCTCTCCACTTGTGCCGTCAGCTCTTCGGGAAAATCCGTCGGAATTTGACGACGGCGTAGTGCTAAGTTCTCGTGCTTCTCCCAGATGCGGAGCGCTACTAGAAAATCAAACGCCGCTTCTGGCGACTTGTCTTGATCTAGCGAGGTCAAAATGTCTTGAGCCGCTGCTTTTTGGCTCGACTCGTCACCTAGCAGGGCATAGCGTTCTACAATCTCTAACCGAGGGCGATCGCTTTTTTCCCAAACCGCATCCTCCCCTGCAAGTATTGCCCGCGCCCGCGCAAAGAATCCTTCCTTTTCCTCCGCCTTTGCCGCCTCACGAGCAATTTTATGCTGAAGTTCCTCTACCTGAGTCGCCGAACGCGGCTCGTAGCGATCGCCCTTTTGCTTAAAAAATATTTTATCCGCGCTTAGCAAACAGTGCGCTGCGTAGCACAGCGGTGGACTCTGGTCCGAAAATAGCAGCTGCGCAAGCGACTCAGGCGTTGCTGATTCTTCCAGCTCGGTCAGTAGCTCCCAGGCGATTTCCAAATTATCTGAGTCAATGTAGCCTTCCGCTTCTTTTACGAATCCTTCAATCTCAGCGGGTTCGTAGGTTGCCTTACCTACGGTGTAAATTACCTGACGCGGATGAATGGTATGCGACTGTCCTTGCTGGTCAATCAGCACCCAGTTCTTTTTCCCCTCTGGCCTATCAGCTACCGCCAAGTGAGGTGTGCCCTTCAGCTTAAATTCAACCAGCGTTCCCTTTTCCACCAGGCTTTATCCCAACCAGTACTGTTACAGCGTTTCCACAAATAAAAAGCTACCTGCGCCTACTTTGTAAAAGTAGCAGACAAAGGAACCTGCCCCTTATCTAACGCTGATAGCTTAATGGTAATGACTATATGCGACACAAACTTTGGTGCGTTCCCTTTCTTGTCAGGATTAGGCGCAGAACCAAACAAATTAGCCGTCTTCGTTTACATAAGGCAGCAAAGCTACAACACGAGCGCGCTTGATTGCTTTGGTCAGGTCGCGCTGCTGCTTGGAGGTAAGTCCAGTAATACGACGGGGCAAAATTTTGCCGCGCTCAGTGACAAATTTGCGGAGCAAGTCCACATCTTTATAGTCGATTTTTTCGCCCGGCTTGATGGGAGAAACTCGACGACGGAAGTAAGCCATAATCCTTAGTCTCTATTCTTAGTTACTTAATTTCTTTGTGGTTGGTGTGCTTATTGCAGTGGGTGCAAAACTTCTTTAGCTCCAGGCGACCCGTCGTGTTGCGACGGTTCTTTTGGGTGGTGTAGCGCGAAACCCCTTTGGAACGCTTGTCGGGGTTGCTGCGGCACTCGGTACATTCGAGTGTAATTACGAGACGGACGCCTTTTGCCATGATGTCTAAGGGAAAGAAAAAATTTGTGTCAATGCAGTTTCCAATTATGCCACAGGAAGGCCAAGATGTTTAGCTACCTGAAATTGAAAATTGATAGAGATCCCAACGCAGTTGGATGTTCATCCAAAAATCGGCAGATAGACCGAAGTATTTTGCTAAGCGTAGAGCCGTGCTTGGCGTTATCCCTCGGCGACCGTTTACAATTTCGTCAATGCGTTGATAGGGTACCTGGATTGCATCGGCAAGCGTTCGCTGGGTAATATTCATCGGAATCAAGAATTCCTCTAAGAGCATTTCACCAGGATGAGTAGGCGAGCGATGAGTAGGCATACGAATCATAAAGCACTTGCCTCAATCAGGATTTAACAAAGCCTTCGCAGAAACTTTTAGTTCTGGAAATAGCAACGAACTAATTAATTCAGTGTCTCTATACTCGCCGACCTCACAGTAAGTGTTGGTGTCAACATCCAGTACCAGCACTAACACGTATCCATCTACAGGATTGATGATCCAGTATTCGAGTACTTTCGCCCAGGCGTATTCCAGTCGCTTGTCTACCGTGTCACGAGTCGTGTCACCAGGACTGGCAACTTCAATCGCCAACGCAGGCGGATTGCCTTCTAAAAAAATTGCTTTCGTTAGATGGCGCATAGCCCGCCATTGCTCCTGATCACACACGACTAAGTCAGGATCTCTAACGTTATTCTCACGATCTGTTCTAGGAATTGCTATGCCTGTGCCTGCGTAACAAGCAAGCTTTAGGCCTTGCGTTTTGATATGTGCAATCAGAAGCTGCTGCAGAAACGTGATGATAGCTACATGCAGCGGCGAAGCTTCTGCCATATCGACGATGTTCCCGTCAACGAATTCTGTCTTTTTTCGGTCGTAGGGTAGTAGCAAGTACTCAGCAAAGCTGATGGTTTTGGTTAGTAATTCAGGCATCAATTAACCCTCCTTTTCTGCAGTCTCTGATAGCTACTGACGACGAGCTAACGCTGTTCAATCGCAACTTAACCATAGCTCATCCACTTCGTACTGTTACTAACCGGTCATCGCTTGACTAGGCCACTCGCTTTTGCTCTACACCGAAGCCGACAAGTGCAAGCTTATCTAGCGGTTGTCCTTCGGGAGGGCGCAGATAGTTGAAGATACGGCGAATACGCATTTGAGGATTGACGAGGGTGATGGAATCGACGGAGATGACTCGGGTGTAGCGGGTGGTCATCAATAGTTCGCGGGTGCGAGCATCGAAACGAAAGTCTGAGATGATGGGCCGATCTTCTTCGTAGGCTCTGTCGCGTAGGTAAGCGCCTTCTAGTACAAACTCGTCGCTTACGGTTTCGTCGTTGGGTACAAAGGCCAGGTTCAGGGACTGAGCTTTGGTGACGCCTGCTTCCGATACGGTGTGGAACATCAGGTGAAAGCCAGGGCAAATTTCCATGCGATCGCTCACTTCAAAGGCATTATCCGTCAGCACCTTGACCTTACTCTCGGCGGTAAGAGGCTGTACCTGAAACTCGGTGTGCGACCTTTCTATCTCGCCTTCGCTCAAATAATGATAGGTCCGCTCAGAATCCCAACCACCGACGCAGCTATCAAAAAACTGATGAAAAACCGTGAGCGCTGACATCGCAACTTCGTCCTTATATATAATTCCGACACGTTCAGACTATCTAATTAGATTACAGAGAAGCTAGCTTTTCTTGAACCAGCCAATCGGTAGAGTCTACGTCGGTAGGCGATACAGATTCGCCCAGTGTTTGTAGTGCCATGATGGCGGCGTATTGCAAATCCCAGAGAGGGACGGCAAGGGCTGTTTTGAGCTCTGGAATGGCACGAAGGTCGCTGAGTTCTGCAAGGGCGATCGCTGCTGCCACCCGAGACTTTTGAAACTGCGGAGCCTTATTGTGCAGCGCCGTCACCAGCAAATCGTAAGCCTTGCTAACCTTCAGCCAGCCAAACAATCGCATCATGTGATAATGCGCGCCGTAGTCGTTATAGCCCTCAGCCTCATAGCTCTCTGTCAGCGCCGCCGGAGCCTCAGCAGCATAGTTTTCCATCAGTGCCTTACTCGCCAAATAGCAGCGGCCAAAGTCTGTACCATACAGCTCCTGCACCAGGCTGCGCGCCTCCGGTACCTGTGGATAGGAATGTATCAGTGCGATATCGTCTGGATGGTCTCGTAACACGTTTTCTAAAGACGGTCGGATTTGAGAAAACGTTAGCTTTTCAGAGTCAACTGCCGACTGCGCCAGCAGCTTGATTCCCCGCAGACGAAACACCATTGACACTGGGCACTGAGCAATATTCGGAATCGCCAAAAAGTAGCCCGTATCAATCAAGTCTTGGATGCTACCGCGCCGCGCGTTCACATTGCCATTTTGCAAAAAGCCCAGAATGCGCTTGATGACCTGCTCATCGCCCGTGAGCTGATACATCGCAGACAGCGCCGCACTCGCAATCGGTGCACTGTCATCTGTCGTAAACTTTTCGATTTGCTCGGCAGCAGGCTGATAGTTCAACTTAGCTAGCGCGTGGATAATCGTTCGATAGCTTTGACCGGGTCGCTTTAGCTGTTCGGCTATTTTCTCCAGGGTTGCTGTGTTGTCAGTGCCAATTTCGCCAATCGCCCAGGCAGCATTTTCGACCAGATAATTGTCTTCATCGTCCAGGCAGCTTTTGACAGCGGGCAGGGCGGCTTTTACCTTTAGGCGGCCCAGGCTTTCTACGGCTTTGCGGCGAACGATGCGATTGTCTAGGTCGTCGGCTGTGTTGTTGACGGCTCTGAGGAGGGAGGCGATCGCTGCTTCCGAGTCAAAATTCACCAGATGCGACGCCGCAATATACCGACTCGAGGCCTCATCCGAATCATCCGCCGGGCCATCTAATATTTCAATCGCCTGCGCTTCCGTTAAGTTAAACAGACCCGAAAACCGTTTATCCATCGCCAAAAGTGGCCCGCAAAAAAGTATCGACATCCTATAGGATCGCACTATGTCGACACAGAAAGCTATGACTGACCTTCAAAAACCTGCCGCGCTCTCCCACGAAGAAGCCGATGCGCTGATTGTTGCAGTCCAAAAGCAGCTAAATACCGGCACTTTTGATGCTACCGACGCAAGGTTGATCGTACAGCTAGTGGAAGGGTTCAACGACACGCGTGGGATGAAGCGGCTAGCGTTCGCAGAAATTTTGGGCCGCGTCGGCAAGCCTGCTACCCCTGCACTGATAGATGGCCTGGCCAATCATGAAAACCCAGTTGTGCGCCGTGCCTGTGCCAAAACCATGACGCTGATTGCCGACCCTGTCACGATTCCGACCCTGGTTCATGCGCTTTTGCACGATGACGATACGGTTGTCCATGGTTCGACGGTCGGTGCGTTGGCTGTAATGGGCGAAGTCGCTGCGCCAGCCTTGCTCGATATTGTGGCATCTGATGACTATCCAGATAGCTCGAAAGGGCTGGCGACCTGGGGTCTTTCTTTTGTGGGCGAAGCGGGCGCGGCGCATTTGTACAAAGCGATTGATTCGCCGTTAGCGGAAGTGCGTAGTGCAGTGATTGGTGCGCTCACTAGCCTGGTGCAAAGCAGTGAAGATCAGCAGTCCCTTGGGTTGATTTTGAGTGGGCTGAGTGATCCGTCGCCTATGGTGCGTTCGGAAGCAGCAGCAGCGTTGGGCAAGCTCAGTAATCCTGATGTGCTGCCGCACTTGAGTACGAAGCTGACGGATGCGGATATCGATGTGCGGAAGACGGCGGCGATGGCGATGATGAAAATTGGAGATGGGAGTGCGATTAAGCCTTTAGAGACTGCGCTTGCAGATGAAACGGATGAGGCGATTCAGCCGGTGTTTCGGTTGGCGATCGCCCAGCTTCAGAAAAAGCAAGAAGAGGAAGACGACGGATGGGACTAAAGAGCCAAAAAAATACGGGAGACTTTTCCGAAGTTCCAGATTCATTGATAGAGGACTGGAGCAAATAAGCTGCAAATGAGTATCAGAAATAGTTGATTTTTGGGATGTATATAAATACATGCCTAAAGGCAACTGTTACTGTAATGCCGTGTTACCGGCAGGTTAGCTATGCGCGTTTGGTCTAAATCTTGGCTTCAGCGATTCGCACTTATACTGGGCGCACTTATGCTGGGCGGTTGCTTCGGTCCCTCTGACGAAGGCAGCACTTCGGGGGGCCAAGGGTTTGAAGTGAAGTTTCTGGTGGGGAGTGCGCTAAAGCATTTTTGTGAGGAAGCGGCAGTACCCTTCAATCAGCAAAATCCTCAGCTTGCTGATGGCAGTGAATTCTATTTGACCTGTGAAGCTCAGGGCAGTGGAGATGTGGTAAAGCAGATAACGACCCTGGCGACACAGCTCAATCAGGGGACGCTCTCTGCTGACGCCGCAGAATTTCCTACGCTAGTATCTGTGGATGGCGAAATCTATCAGAGTCAGCTGATTTATCGGATGGGTCAGATTGCTCCGGGTCAGTCCTACATTCCAGAAATTACGGACTCTCCGTTGTTGGCTAACAGCCCCATGGTGTTCATGGTGCCTGAAAATCTGGCCCCCAGCCTGGAGAATTCCGAGGATTTATTTAAGTCGCTGGTCACTGCCGAAACCCATCAGGATTTGGACGCCAGCAGTTCTGCTCAGCCAATTCACTACGTTCACACTGCGCCCAGCCGCTCAAACTCCGGTCTGCAAACCCTGGTTGCTCAGTTTGCCTCTGTCTCTGGCAAACGCCCCGAAGCCATCACAGCAGCAGATGTTCAGACGCATCAGGCCGACGTCCAAAAAATTCAGAATAAAATCACCCGCTACGGCACGTCTACGGGCTCACTGGCCCAGTCGATGGTGGAAAACGGCCCCTTTTGGGCGTCTATCGGCTCGGTATACGAGTCTTCTGTGATTGAGGCGAATAGCAACCTGCCACCGGATGCAACCAAGTACAAAGCGGTGTATCCCCAATCTACCTTCACCTCTAGTATGCGAGCAATTCTGCCCGACGCCCCCTGGGTCAGTGACGCAGAACGAGAAGCCGCCGAACAGATTTTAGAGTATTTTCAATCGTCAGAAGCCCAGCAGATAGCGGCTAATTTGGGCCTTCGTCCGGCTACACCGGGTGTTGCTTTGGGGCCGAAATTCACAGAGGCGTTCGGGGTGAATCCTAATGCCACTTACGACTCTTACCGCTCACCTGCGCCAGAAGTCGTCGATGCGATGGTCACGGCCTGGGAAGATGTAGCGAAGAAGCCCTCTCTGGTTGCGGTTGTTGTAGACTCGTCTGGCTCTATGCGAGGCAACAAGATTACGGCTGTGCAGAATACGCTCAAGTCTTACATCGATAGCCTGGGTCCAAAGGACAAGATTGCGCTGATTGATTTTGATACCGAAATTCGCTCTCCGGTGCTGGTAGAGGGTACTGACGCTGGACGCAACCAGGGTATTCAGTTTATCGGTAGCCTGAGGGCTGATGGCGGCACTCGGCTATACGACTCGGCGCTCGAAGCGCGCAACTGGCTACAGCAAAACCTGCGACCCGACGCGATTAACGCCGTTCTGATTTTGACCGATGGTACAGACGAAGGTTCGAATATTAACCTGGGGCAGCTAGAGCAAGAACTGCAAAAGAGTGGCTTCACTAGCGATCAACGCATTGCGTTCTTTACCGTTGGCTATGGCAACGAGGGTGAGTTCGACGCATCGGCTTTAGAACAAATTGCCGCGCTAAATGGTGGGTACTACCGTAAGGGAGATCCTTCTACCATCGCTCAGCTGATGGCCGACTTGCAGCTGGAGTTTTAGTGCTATGAAACTTGCAAATCCCTTTTACTATCCGATGGCTGTGCTGGCAGGAGGCGTCTTTTTGATTGCTGGAGTCAGGTTGGTGCGGTTACCTAGTGTAGTGGCACTTCCAGGGGCGGGTGCGATCGCCTTAGCCACTGCCACTGCTTTCAAGAGCCGCGAACTCCAAACCATCGAGCTAGATAATCCCGAGCTTTCTAGAGAATTACAAACTATTCGCTTGCAGGCTCAAAAGTTGACTGAAACGGCTCAGCTGCTAAGGGCCGAAGCGACTAGACGGCTGACGGATACGCTGCATATTGAATTGTTGGGGACGGTGCAGTACGTGTGCGATCGCACACAAGAAATGCCCATCCAAATCGATCAGCTTGCAGCTCGCATGCAAGGCAAAGACGCCCTGCTATCGATAGATGAGCTGGAAAAGCAGCGAGAGGAAGTCCAGGCCAAACTCAAAACCAGCTCTGGCGCAGCCAAGTCCCAGTGGCAAACCCTTGCCCAGCAGCTAGACCGCAACATTGATTTGGTAAAACAAGGCGAAGACACCAGAGAAGCGCAGCTTGCCCAGCTTTCTACGCTAATTGCCGAATCGGGCGGTGTGCTACAGCAGCTGCAAAACAAGCTGCGAACAGCCGACCTTAACAGCAATGCGGAAGCCGAAGAACTCAAGTCCATGAGTGACGAACTGAAAGGATTTCAGGAGAATGTCACCCTCTTACTGACATAAACCTTGAAGCATTAGCGAGCACCCCAAAGAAGAGAAACTCACATGTCCAAGTCGCGAAATATCCTCATCTCGTCGGTTATCGGCATTGGTTCGTTAGCGCTGGCCTATGTCCCGCTTCCTGGCGTGAGCCAATCCATCGTGGTGGTTAGCGGCAGCGAACTGCAAGAGCCACTGGCCGTTTTGGAAGCCGAGTTTGAACAGCAGTATCCTGACATTGACCTACAGCTGGAATTTCAGGGCTCCCAGGACATCGTCAATAACTATATTGACGACAAAAATAGATTTGTGCCTACCGTTCTGATCCCTGCAAATGGTGAAGTCTTTAATGATCTAGAATCTCGCTGGCAGTCTCAAAATCAAGAAGATGCCTTTTACGATGCACCTCAGCCGATTGCCAGCACGATGTTAGTCGCTGTCGCCTGGCCAGAACGTGCCGACAAGCTATTCTCCAGCGGCCAGTTTGAATGGAATGCGCTAGAAGACGCCCTTACTAAAGGCAGCTGGTCTGCCATCGGCGGCGACGCCAGCTGGGGCAGCTTCGACTTTGTCACTACCGACCCAACTCGCTCTAATAGTGGTCAGCTAGCGCTAGGACTGTGGGCGCAAGACGAAACAAACAGCGCATCTATCGAGCAGACCAATTTCAGCGGCCCCGAGATTCAAACGCTATTTGGCCTAGTCAAACGCTCTGTATATCAACCGCCACGCTCTACCGACATTCTGCTTCAGGAATTTATCTCCCGTGGGCCCAGCGATGCCGACATTGCCATGGTGTACGAAAGTATCGCTCTCCACCGCTGGAACCAGTCCAAGGTCAACCGGCAGCAGCCCTACGAAGTGCTGTACCCCAACCCCACGGTTAAAACGACTTCTACAGCGGCGATCGTTCGCCGCGATGTAAATCGTTCGCAAGCTAATGCGGCCCGTACCTTTATCGAATTCTTAGGCGAGCCTCAACAGCAGGAAGTCTTTGTAGAGTACGGCTTTCGCCCGGTAAGCCCTGACGTTGATATAGAAACGGTGGCGAATAGTCCCTGGCGCGGAGATATTCCAGGAGTTGATGCGGATCCGAACACGACCGTTGTGGAGTCGCCTGAGCGCAGCGTGGTTGAGGAAGTGGTACGTCAGTGGCAGCGATCGCAGTAAACACAACGACACAACTTAAGCGATTGACAACTTTAAATGACGTCTTACATGTCTTCAGTAGGTTCGCCTATTGTCTGCTGTGAAGCGTTACGAATGTGGAGAATACGTACGCTAGGGTTTGATGAGGAATCAAGTACTGCAAACAAGATGCGGTACTTATGCTTCCCTTTCCCATAAACCAGCTGACGAATCTCTTGACTGAAAAAATCGTTTTCCCGTGCAACTGCGCATCTACGAGGCATTGTCTTAAGAGAGTCGATAGCTTTGATTAACCCTTGATACCAGCGCTGAGACTGTTCAGTATTAGCGTATTAGGAAAAACTCAGAAAAGCGGCATCTGCTTCCGCTTTTGCCACACTCGATAAATCGATGCGGTATTTCATGAATCCAAGGCAAGACCATACTTCTGGTTCTGTTCGGCAACAAAACCATCAAGACTAGAAAACTGACCTTTCTTGAAATCATCAAGGCCATGTTGAATGCCGTTTAAGGTCTCGAAGAAATCTTCATCATTGAGACTCAAACCCCAAGCAAGAACAGCAACTGCAATTTGCCCTATTTCTTGTCCGGTGCTTTCAGACCTCTGGCGCAGAAGAGATTCTATTTGTGGCGGTAGTTCAAGGGTAATAGACATAACAATTGGGATGGCAGCGATCTAGCTCTAATTGTATCGCTTACGCTATCAGTGACTATATAAGCAATATTCCTTACTATCTGGCACTGCCCTTTGCATCCCGAAGCGTCATTACCTGCTCTAGTCGAGGCAGTGCGCTTTCTGCTGTTTCGCGGATATAGCTGTCTACAGATTCATCTGCAATCAGCTCTTTCAGTACATCTAGTGCTCTGGGGTCGCCGATGGAGCCTAGGGTGTTGGTGATGGTAAGTGCGATCGCCACATTATCCGTCGTTTTCAGCGTCTCTAGCAGCGTGTCTACCGCAGGCACCCCAATCTCACCCATCGACATCACCGCCGCAATCTGCACCACCGGATACGGATCTTCCATTGCCTTTCGCAGCCCATCCAACCCCTTTTGCGGAAACGGCTCATCCGGATGAAACACCGCGATCTGAGCCATTGCCTTCGTACAGCTCGCCCGCACCGTATCGTTTTCGCTATTCAGCATCTGCTCTACTACCGCAGGCACCGAATCCATTCCCACCGCGCCCAGCGTCTTCACACAGGCTCGCCGATACACCACATCCTCTTCACCTAGCGCCGCCATCAGCGTCGGAATAGTACTTTCGTCGCGGTTCTCTACAATCTCAGTCATCGCTCGCTGACGCATCTGAGGATTGGGATGCTTGAGCTGGTTAAAAACGGAATCGGCAACCATTATTTTTGAAGTACTTTTAAGTGTCCATAACAAAAAAGAACTCCTGGAAAGACCCTATCACTAAGGTATCAGCCAGGAGTCCTCATTTTTTCATCTACTCAGGCCAGCAAGCTAACCCAGGCCTAGTCAAAAGACTAGAAACAACCTATGAAAGGGAGTTGATGACATAGTCGAGCAAGGAGCGGAACTCAGTGAGTGCCTGAGGAGACATGTCACGAGGTGCGCAAGCGCGGTCACGAGTGTGCTGCATAGCAGTTACGTAAGGCGCAGTAGGTAGGTTCAAAGAACGATACACTTCACGTGCACCGGCAATGCCCCACTCATCCAAAGGACCTGTACCACCAACAACTAGGCAGTAGTTGATCAAGCGGAGGTAGTGCTTGATGTCGCGTAGGCACTTGCCCGCTTTAACATCGTTGCCAGCAGCCTCACCGTCGTTCTTGAGGTAAGGGTACTTTTTCATTGCAGCATCGTAGCCTTCTTGAGCTACCTGGTCGATGCCAGAATTTAGCTTTTCAGCAGCTTCTAGGCGAGCAGCCGCACGCTGCAAACCACCTTGAACAGCCTGTAGGTCAGCAGAGCCAGGAAAACGTCCAGCAGCATCGGCTGAAGCGATAGCGGAAGTAACAACTGATTTCATTTGTCAAATCTCCAAAGTTATATTTGATCGGTTAGTAATTGAATCTTCTCAAAGGGTTAATTGCCGTAAGACGCAATTAGGAAAGAGCAGAAACAACGCGATCAAAATAGCCAGCAGCTTCAGAAGCTAGTGCAGAACAGTCGCCTTGCTGAGCTTCGTTCTTGTTGTAGCGTGAACCGCCACCTTCGGGGCTGTTAGTACCCTTCAGGTGAGCGATGCTGGAAGCCTTCATGATGTTTACTGCGCGTGCAGCAGACCCTGTAGGAACGCCCAAGGCAGCGTAAGTTTCTTTCAGGCCATTGAGGCAACGGTCATCGAGTACGGAAGCATCGCCTGCGAGCAGAGCGTAAGTTACGTAGCGAAGAACGATTTCACCATCGCGCAGGCAAGCAGCCATGCGACGAGTTGGGTAGCAGTTACCACCAGCTTGAATCAAGCCAGTGTTCTCACAAATCATGCCAGAGACAGCGTCAGAAACGATGCAGCTAGCGTTGGAAGCGATCGCGTTTACAGCGTCCAATCGCTTGTTTCCTTCGGAAACGAAGCTCTTTAGAGCATCTAGTTCACCGCCGCCGATAGTAGCAGTCTTAGTGTCGGCCGTAACAACGGCTCTAGAGAAAGCGTCAAGCATCAAGCTCTCCTTCTTCTTAATACAGCAACTGGCTGTTTTGTAACCAGTGACACCACATTAAAAGATGAAAGGCTACTCAGTCCGCTTTATTAAAAACAAAGCAACAATCCGTTACACTTGGCGGTCGAATCGGCTTAAAGTGCCGAAGGATAAGGCGGTCAGGCGTAGCACGAAAAATACAACTGCGTAATATTTGAGCATTCTTTCTTAGCATTTTGTAGCATTGCCTACCGGATTGGGCCGCTGGAGCCTTGGCTAGCTCAGCGTGGAGGTAATATAGCTATCAATAGAAGAAGGCTGCACTAATCACGGGAGATTAATACAGCCTTGTTGGGTCTGAGAGGTTTACAAATTGTGGTGGAAGGCCCTTTAAAGTTGCGGGCCGTCGATTTATACAATTACAGATAATAGACGCCTAAGCATTTTTAAGTAAATGCTTAACCAGGTTGTCTTTTACCATCATTTGCCGCATAACCTCGACAACATACTCTTGAGCTTGCTCCAGGCTCAGGCCTTTGACCTGGTCTTGAACAATTTTCAGCTTAAATTGCTGCTCCATGCTGAGGTCTCCGGGCAAGTTGTCTTGTCCTAACATACTCATGGTGTTTACTTCTCCTCAAAGGTTTAGATAGATCGTGATATCGAAAGCGATCTTGAATAGACAGGGTCAGTGTCTAAATCTTGGAAGCCTGGTTGGGCTCCGTTGGCTGAGTGAACTGAAGCGGGACTGATTGAACCGTCAAAATTACCGAAAACAAACGGCATCGCCAGGCGTAACCAACCCTATAGTTCACCTCTTTCAACTCTAACGCACACTATCTCTGAAATGTAAATATATTCGGTAGCAAGTGTTACGTAAGTTTATTATCTTAAGCTTTTGCCCTGCTTTTCTATCTACAGACAGAGCCACGTCAGGGCAATGTAAGCCTCCGTGCAAAAGGTTTGTAGGTCGGAACATTAGCTTTGGAAAACGCCTACTTTTAAGATTGTTTACAATATCTGAGTAAATGATAGCGATCGCTCCTAAAAGTGCACTCGTCCATATGACAGGTTTAGCTCAGTACGTTCCCCCTACGAAAGGAAGAGGTTGGTCGCCTGCCTAATTCGAGCGCGGTATAGTGAGTTAAGGCATCGAAACCGATGGATTTTGCCAACGTTTGATGTCGTTAATATTCAGGCTTTAGCAAGGGTAATAATCAGCGTTCATGAATGTAATGGAATTTTTCCAGCAGAGTGCTGGACAGTGGCACTCTCAGCGTACGACTCACCATCTTCCTTTCCGCCGGGCCGAGCTAGGCGGCTCCAATATCAAAGTTGAAGCGCTCCCTGCTAATAACGAAAAGGTCGTCGAGATCTGTAAGCTCCACGAAGTAGACCCAAATACAGCTGTTGGCGGTGCCTATGTGGAGTGGGACGGTGCGATGGCCTGGGACAAAGATAATGAAAGTCACAAAGGCTCGACGGTTTTTGCACTCGTCCCCGACGAAGACGATCCACAAAAAGGTAACTTGCTGCGCGAGCGAGGCTATGCCGAAATTGTGCCGGTGATTGGTCGCTTTGAAATGGACAGCGAAAATGGGCTGGTGCTCACCACCGAGTACGAAACGATGAGTTCGATTGAGCGATTCTGGTTCCCCAATCCTGACTTGCGGATACGGACGAGTGTGGTAAAGCGCTTTGGTGGACTCAGTACAGCGTCATTTTGCGCGGAGTCGCGAGTAGAAACAACTCCCGAGAATGCGAAAGACGACGCGGCCGCTCGTGAGGCGTTTGCGGCGGGGTCTCAATATTCGTCGTTTGGCTGGTAAAGCGCAGCAAGCTCGCCTTTTAGGTGAGCTACAGGTCTTTGTGTGCGATGGCCTGCTTGGTGAGTTGTAAAACCACTTGCTATCGCTGTGTTGCTAAAGCTAGCACCTCATTGGCCGTCAGCGATGAGAGGCCATCTAGTATGGGCAGTTTTTCATCGTTAGCGTAAATCAATGGCAGCTCTTGGCCTTGCCATACCCAAATTTGCTGTCTTTGCAGATCGATCAGCCAGGCTAGCTGCGTGCCATGGCCGATGCAGTGCAAAATTTTCTCTTGTAGCTTGACTGTGCTTTGGTCAGGCGAGCGAATTTCGATTAGCCAGTCAGGTGCGGAAAGGACCGTCGGTGTCTGGAAGGCGAGCGATCGCAATGACTGAAACATCCAGTACCGGCGAAAAGGGTGGAACAACGCACCGCAACTCTTGAATAGCCTCATACGGGCTGTTTTGTCGATTGATCTGGTTGACGAGATTACGCTGTAACCGAGAGTGAAACAGCGTAGGCATGGGCTTTTGGTAGGCTTGTTCGTTTATAAACTCCCATGCTGGCGACTCCCCTATATCAGGACTCACCAGAAACGTATCCAAGCGACTAGTTTCTAAGGAAGCAGGCATAGTTTTTAGGGAGAAGATCGAAAGATTTTTCAGAGACTCTGCTCAATTTTAGTCTGAACGTAAAAAGGTCTGTGAGTAGAACTCGCAGACCTTTGTTTAACTAGTTGAGTTCCACCTTACTCGAAGCCGAGCAGATCAAAGATCTCACGGTCTTTGAGGGGTTCTATTTCAAGCGGTTTAGCATCTTCAATCATGCCCTTTGCCAGTTTTAGATACTCATCGCGCACCACCTGAATTTCAGGATCGGGATCGTCCATTTCAAAGACGGTGCACTTCTTCAGGCGGCTACGACGAATTGCGTCTACTGTTTTGAGATGCGCTAGTGTCTTCAGCCCAACGCGGTCATTGTACTTGTCGATTTGATCGGTATCTTCGCTACGGTTTGCAATGACACCGCCCAAACGAACTTTGTAGTTTTTCGCCTTGGAGCGGATGGCTGCAACGATGCGGTTCATCGCAAAGATAGAGTCGAAATCGTTAGCCGTGACAACCAGACAGTAGTGCGCGTGCTGTAAGGGCGCCGCAAAGCCGCCGCAAACAACGTCGCCCAATACGTCGAAGATGACAACGTCGGTGTCTTCGAGGAGGTGATGCTCTTTCAGTAGCTTCACCGTTTGGCCCGTGACGTAGCCGCCGCAGCCTGTACCTGCTGGTGGCCCCCCAGACTCTATGCACATCACGCCGTTGTAGCCTTCAAACATAAAGTCTTCGGTCTGCAATTCCTCGGAGTGGAAGTTTACGGTTTCGAGGATGTCGATGACCGTGGGCACCATCTTTTTGGTGAGGGTGAAGGTGCTGTCATGCTTGGGGTCGCAGCCGATTTGGAGAACGCGCTTGCCGAGGTGGGAAAACGCCGCTGATAGGTTGGAAGAGGTCGTGGACTTGCCAATGCCGCCTTTGCCGTACACCGCAATGACTAACGCACCTGTGTCCATTTGCATGGAGCTATCTTGATGGACCTGGACGCTGCCTTCGCCGTCTTCACCTTTTTTGACCGCAGGGGGCCGAACGTTTGTAGCTACCAAAATGAGTTCTCCTAGTTCTTTCTAAAGTATGTGATGAATTTTTCGGTCAATGGGTGTTTGTAATGATTGTTCTAATCCATTGACCGATGTTTACAAATCGCTATGCAAAAGCGATTGAATGCTGGTGTTTAAAAAGGTTGTATGCGGACCTACTTACTGACCGATGGCAGCTTTTGCTTCGTATAGCGTGTCTACCGTGATAGTGGTAACGCCCTGACCGCTTGCATACTTCTCGGTGCTGCGCTTCACTTTGCCACGCACGAAGAATGGAATTTTCTTCAGCTCGGCGAGTCCATCTGCACTCCAGGTCATGCTGTCGGTTGCAACTGCTTCAGCAACTGCCGTTTCACCAGGTGCCGCTGCTATAGCTTTCGCTTCAGCATTGTTATTGGTCGCGCTAGGACCATTAGTTGCAGCAGGCTCTGCATTCACTGCAGGCTCGCTACCCTGGTGAGGCGCAGTATGCAGGTGGCTCATGTGTCCTTCTGCAAACTCAAAGTCCTCACGGAACATGCCGATTAGATGCTCTTCAAGGCCCATCATCAGCGGGTGGACCCAGTCGTCGAAGATGACGTTAGCGCCTTCCCAACCCATCTGCGGTGAATAGCGAGCGGGTACGTCTTGAACGTGAATGGGCGTAGAAATGACCGCGCAGGGAATGCCCAATCGCTTGGCAATGTGACGCTCCATTTGGGTGCCCAAGACTAGCTCTGGCGCTGCTTCGGCCACGGCAGTTTCCACAGCCAGGTAATCGTCGCTAATCACGGCTTCTACGCCATGCTGCTTGGCTACTTCACGGACCTGGCGAGCAAATTTGCGGCTGTAGGTGCCAATGCCCACCAGCGTGAAGCCGAGCTCCTCGGTGGCGATGCGGGCAGCGGCGATCGCATGCGTCGCATCTCCGAAGATAAATACTCGCTTACCCGTAAGGTAGGTCGAGTCTACCGAGCGCGAATACCAGGGCAGCCGAGATGCGCCCGGATTGGCCCCAGAAGACAGGCGCGATGCGTTCCAGTTGCCCAGCGTATCGGCTTCAGATCGGCGGAGTGCTGCGCTGACGTCAATTCCGGCCACTTCACCAATTTCGGATAGAAAATCGCGAGTAGCGCCTACACCAATCGGCACAGTTTCTACTGTGGGCTGCTTGAAGCTGCGTTCTAGCCACTTGCAGGTCGTCTGCGCAATCTCGGGATACAGGCAGATGTTGAAGTCTGCGTCGGGAATCCGCATCAGGTCTTCAGGGGTAGCACCCAAAGGCGCAACGACGTTAACGTCAACGCCCACTTCACCCAATAGCTTAATCACTTCTTGAATGTCGTCGCGGCAGCGAAAGCCTAGGGCCGTGGGACCGATGATGTTGGCTTTGGGGCGAATGGCCGGGTCGCGGGCGGGCCGGATTTCACCGGGCGGTAAGGCTGAGGAGAGGAGGAGCGATCGCACCAAGTGATACAGCGTTTCACTTGCCCCCCAGTTCTCCTTTTTGGAATAAGCAGGCAGCTCCAGACTCACTACCGGCACCGGCAGACCCATACTCTTTGCGAGCGCTCCTGGCTGGTCTTGAATCAGCTCAGCCGTGCAGCTTTCACCCACCAGCATCACCTGCGGCTTAAAGCGCTCGTAGGCCTCACGCACAGAGGTTTTAACCATTTCAGCCGTGTCGCCACCCAAGTCTCTGGCCTGGAACGTGGTGTAGCTGACGGGTGGACGCTTATCTCGCCGTTCAATCATCGTAAATAGTAAGTCAGCATACGTATCACCCTGAGGTGCATGCAGTACGTAGTGAACGCCTTCCATAGACGTCGCAACGCGCATCGTGCCCACATGGGGAGGGCCTTCGTATGTCCAGAGAGTTAGTTCCATATCGAGAAAAAAGCCGTATCGAGGAGTTAAAAAGGAGAAGCAAAAACCTGACATCTTCGCGTCAGTCAGGTATCAAAGCGTTGGTATCAAGGCATGAGATTAAGGCTTAAACTGTTAGTCGCCGCCGCCGTTCGCTAGAGCGCACAAACAGTTCGGCTAAATCACCTGCCTGGTCATAACCGTGTAGTGGTGAAAAGACCAACTCAATCGACCACTTTGTCGATAGCCCTTCTGCTTCTAGCGGATTCGCTAAGCCCAGCCCACAAACCGTAATATCCGGGCGAGCCTCCCGGCAGCGGTCTAGCTGCTTCTCCACATCCTGACCTTCCGAGAGCGATGTCCCTTCTGGCAGCAGTGCGATCTCTTTATCCATTAGCATGCGGTCAATATAGGGCGTCCCTACCTCAACAAGCTTCATGCCGCATTCACGAGAGAGGAACCGAGCCAGCGGAATTTCTAGCTGTGAATCGGGGAATAGAAACGCCTTTCGCCCCTTTAGCAGGTCACGGTAGCGGTCGAGACCCATGTGGGCTCTGGTGACAGCAGGCGCGATCGCTGCTTCAAACACATCATTTTCCACGCCCCAAGCATCAGCCGCTGTCCGCAGCCAAGCCGTTGTTCCTTCCACCCCGAATGGATAGGCTGAAGGGAGCAACTCAGCCCCACGCTTCATTAACAACCGCACCGTATCACTCAAAAACGGCTGAGCCAACAGCATTTTGGTCCCTTTACCGACACTGGGCAGTGCAGACGCCCGGCGCGGTGGGAAAAACGCCACCGGACCAATGCCTAGCTTGTCGAACAGGCGCTTGAACTGGTCTTCCACTACATCGGCAAGGCTACCGACAATCAACAGCGCCGGGTCTTCAGTTTCTTTGATTGGCATTACAGGCACCATCGAGGCCAGGCACGTATCTTCACCCTGGGTAAACGTGGTTTCAATGCCACTACCCGAATAGTTCAGTACCCTCACCCCTGGGAAGTAACGATGATTCAGTTTTTCAGCTGCCTTCGCCAAATCCAGCTTGATCACTTCCGACGGGCAAGAGCCCACCAAAAACAGTGTGCTAATATCCGGGCGGCGCATTAGCAGCTCTTTCACAACGCGCTCTAGTTCGTCATTCGCGTCGGCAAGTCCCGCCAAATCGCGCTCACCCAAAATCGCAGTGCCAAAGCGGGGCTCAGCAAAAATCATCACACCCGCCGCAGACTGCACCAGATGAGCGCAGGTTCTAGAGCCTACGACAAGGAAGAAAGCATCCTGCATTTTACGGTGCAGCCAAACGATGCCGGTTAGCCCACAGAAGACCTCTCTCTGGCCACGTTCTTTTAAAACAGGCAGCTCGGCAGGAAGGGTGGCCGTAGTGCTGGCTGTAGGATTCTGTGTGCAAGGCTCTAGCGCCATAAATGCGATCTCCTATTCGTGCTTTTACTAAAAACTTGAGGGTCAACCTAATGTCATCAACATTATTTTGCAGAGGATGATTAAGGTTGAAAGTTCAGTATAAGCACCCTGCATAAGCGGGACTGATCGCACCTTGGCTTTATTTACATTCAGCTACTAATGTTTACTTGATGCTGTTTTGTTAAGAGGATTTATGGCTGAACACCCCAATAAGTGCAGCCTTTGTAACGGTAAATAAATCTACACTAACCAGTGTTTCGCACTCGCAATTGTTGATACGTCAGTGATTTTAGTGGCTAATAGCGTCTACGCCTGCTTCACCTCATGGGCAAAGCGCTCGCGCTTATCGAACTCAAACGGCCCGGCCACAGAGCCCCACACCAGTTCATCAGTTTGCGGATCGCGGCCCCGATCGTAGCTGGTCATATGACTTTCTGTAACAATAAATTTGTTATCCAGGTAAGTAGTTGCCCCGTTTCGCACAACGGTACACTTTTTGCCTGGTTCTACCTCACCGATAAAGCTGTTGTTTTCCCAGCGCACGATAATGTCGCAGCCGCCCATAGGCTCTAGGTCGTCCGCGCTGAGGGTTGCCAGCTTGTTTAAGTCGCGAGCGGCCCCGTAAAAGTTCTCTTCGTCTCTTACCCGATAATTCTCCAACAGCACGTCATTTTCTCGCTGGATGAAGTGCAACACCCGCACTCGGTATGGCTTATCGATTTGGAAATGATAGGCCTGCTCCAGGTAGAGACTGATTCCCTCCTGAAAGCCCGGTGGCAAGGGCCGCATGCATACCCGGATATGCGCGAAAAAAGGCGGATTCTCTATGGCCTGTGCTTGATTGCTAAAGTCGGCGGCCATCCATTGGGTGAGGGTGGTAACGTCGGTTAAGTGGGCCATAGAGAAGAAAAGGAGTGTGTAACGGTACAAGAAAAATGGTCGAGATTAGTAGGAGCGTTGCCGCCACTTGTTGAGCCTGGCTTCGGCGATGTTGGCAAGCGATCGCGCACTCATCAGTTCACCTTGGAGCTTCTCAATTTGCTTGGCCTTGTCTATAGTCTGAGTCGAAGCACCACTGCCGAAAGTCCCTTCGCTAGAAGACCCAGCAGGCATTTGACCTTTGCGAAGAATAGCAGAGCCCATATTGGCTAGCGATCGCAATTCATTCAGCTGTGCCGTTAGCTGTGCAATTTTCTCATCTTGTGAGCCTGCCACTGGTGCATACGCACGACTGGTCACGGGTTCGGATTGGGGTTTGGCCTGGGGGCGTTGAGACGTTGCCGTAGCCGCAGGCTTGTTGAACAAATCTCGTAGAAAGTCGTTGATATCACGGTCTTTGGCATGGCCCTGTCGGTTGGTGGCACCAGACGGAGAGGAGACTGAGCTGACTTTGTCGGCCAGGAGTGACTGTGCTAGACGCGCCGGATTGTTGGTTGTGACGTGTTTGTCGCTGCTAGAGGCCCCTCGCAGCAGTGAAAACATGTGGGTAAACCCGGTTGGTGTGCTTCCTTCGGTTTTATAACCTCGGTAGTAAGGCACTGTATCTGGGCCAAATGCCTTCTCGTATTCATCACTATTAAGGTAAGCATCGATTTCTGCTTCGTATCCTTCTGTATCCAAAATCTTGCTGTGCTCAGCAATTTCTGTCCGACTTTGAGGGGCGCGTCCTAAAAAATGCTTGAAGTTTAGCTCTATAAATCGATTGCGGGAACCGTTCTCAAAAAAGCGTGTTCGGTACAGATCAGAGTAGGCAATGGAACGGATAAATTCAGCAACGCTCAGTTCTCCTCGTTTGAACTGTGATTCGGCAACTTGCGATCGCTCACTTTCCATCACATAGGCGTTCCCCAATACCTGTCGGTACACTGCCTGTATCACGCTTTCTAGCTCATCAGCAGACTGCTCTGGCAAGCGACAAACTATCTGCGGCTCGGTGAATGCATTCACGCCCAAAGGTCGATCGGGATTGACAACAGGATTTATAAAGGTACTGACCATCACAGAGTTTCCTACTTGTTACTAGGGTGTTTATGGGTAAGGTGTCTTAACTACACCAGTGTAGGAAGATTGATCCCCGTTAAATTTTAGGAATTGTAAAGTGAGGGATCGCACCTACCCCACAGTCGCTACTCGCGCTCATCAAACCGGGTCCGAAAGCTGCCGTACTTGATCCAGTACTGATTCAGCTCATGGTGAGGCGTATGCAAGCTCGCCTTTGCTTGGTATAGCACCACCCGACGGTGGTTTCCAATCCAAATTTTCTTCAGCGGCTTCACTTCAATCAACCGTCCGCCCAAGGCTTCCACGCAGGATTCAAACTTCTCGACAGTTGAATATTCAACCGTTTCAAAAACAAAGAAGTTGCCCGAACAAATGAGATGTCGGCTGCGAATCCAGGCCTGCATTTTTTTCTTGGCAGGAGGTGGCAGCATTTTTATGGCCTGCCCTGAAGACGTTGCAATGGCAGTTCGTCTGCAAAACTCTCCCGTTTTTCAAACTTTAGCGCGCCTTCGGTCGAGCCCCAAACATGCTCGTGGGTCTCCAAGTCCATCCCCTGGTCCAGGCTCATCCAGGTGCTTTCAGTCACTTCTACGTGGCTGACCAAATATGTAAGCTTGCCTTTTCGCGGAATGCGGCAATTGTTACCCGGCTCTACACTGCCAATGAACTTATTGCCCTTGGCATCTTGCTGACGCCGAAATACCATCGAGCAGCCCTCACGGCGAATAGCCACGTCGGCAGGAATTGTTTTTAGGACGTCCGGATTATGACCCGAGCCTGCATAGGGAACACCGTCTTTGAATCCGTAGTTTTCAATATAGACGTGATCTTCTTTGGCAATGACCCTGTGGAGGCCTTGGCGGTACGGGCTCCACAGGTCGTAGTCGTATACCTGCTCGGAATAGAATCCAATGCCGCCGGGATAGCCCAGCGCCTCGAAAAAATCAAAGGGCAAAGGCCGAAAGAAAATGCGAATGTGGGCAAAGTCTTTGAGCGCAGCGTTGGCTTGCTTGAAGTTGCTAAAATCTCCGGCCATCCAGCTGGCTAGTGTGATTAGGTCTTGATTGGCGGCAGTGGCGGCAGCGATAGGCGCAGTCATGAAGGCTGTTTTATGGGAAAGTGTTGTCTTTAAAGATAAGAAAAAAGCGTACAGATGAACCGTGATCGCCTATAAAAAGTCGCTTAAAAGTCAGAGAATGCCTATTCTTGCTCGGGCGCTTGTTTTGGCAAGACGCGAACTTCTGAGGACAGAGAGGCCGTGGTCACCCCTTTGCCGTTACTGGTTTTGATCAGTGATACCCGAAAACGCAGGTTGTCACTGGCAAACCAGATTTTTTCTTCGGCGGCGGCGCGATCGTATCCTGTGGTCAGCACGAAGGTGCCATCGGGGGTAATGGTGTAGTCCCCAGCGGCGGGAACCGTTTCGGCGTAGCCCTGATCGCGGAGTAGCTTACCGCTATTTTCTATTTCCAGGTTAGGAACGGGGACGAGAATGGTTTGTCCTTTAAGTACGTCGTCCTCGTTCCAGTCGGTTTCGCCTTCCCAGCTCATTTTGAACGGGGTAGCGATCGCACTCACCTGTACGCCCTGACCTTCACACAGTGCCAGCACCTCTGGATGATCTTTGGCGATGCCTTCGATGGTAATCATCGAGCGAATTTCTTCAAAATGGGCAAAGGCCAGATGATGGGCGCTGCGCTGCGATCGCCACTGACCGAAAGAACGGGTCACAAAAGTGTCAATATCCATGCCCATAATGCGTGTGTTACCTGGCGGGTTACTAAAGAAAAAGTCGTAGGGCCGGGAGCAGTGAGGTTTTTCGAGACACAGCTCTTGGCCCTATTAACAGATTAACTGTGTATGAGTTCTCTTTAGCGTTTCGCGAAACAAGTTACCGACGCTTACGGCGAGAAGATTTTTTCTCCTTGCCTTCATTAGCGGCGCTGTCGTCAACTTCTGGCGCTTCATCAGCGCTACCAGCTGTCACAGGCGGATTGCCCATCAGCTGTACAGAAGCGACCTTGCCCCCCTGACGATTGATCGACTGCATCGCCTGAGACATCTGACTGTAAGGCACACGCACAGTGTAATTACTGGTTTTCAGCACAGACTGCTGACACACGCCAGCCACTTCAATGGTTACCGTACGGTTTTGATAATCACTAATCCCGGTGCTGCCGAGTGTTGTCATACCTGCCATCGTTTGAAATCTCCTTTTCTATTGCCTGTTCAAAAGTTCACCCAAAATCCTGAGCAGACTTTTGAACAGGTTGTGAGAACGTCTTGCTGGTGGAGCGGGACTAAATCGACTCAATGCTGACAATTTTGCCGCCGAACCGCTGAATGGTACGGATTTTGTTTTGCAGTTGCTTGTAACCGACTTCGTAGCTGGTGTTGCTACGAGGGGTACGGCTACCGCCAGTGTTTGCGCCCGTTACCTGAATGCGGTAACGGCCACTGGTGCCAGAGGTCGCAGACACGCCGCCTTTGGGTGACTTCACTTTGGTGCCTCTGTTGCCTGCAATGTCGCTGATGAGTACAGCTGTTTTGCCGGAGTTGTTCGAGGCATTTCCGCCTGCGATCGCCAGCGTCCGGTTAAAGCTCACATTCTTCAGACCCGCCTCAGTGTTCTGACCGCGCAGATAAGGTGCGGTGTTTTCACCAAAGCTTCTCCAGTATTCGTCACTATCGATGTAGGAATCGATTTCGCCGTCATAGCCCTTTGTTGCACAAATCTGGGTATGCGTAGAGATCTCGCTTTGATCTTCAGGCGCACGTCCCAACAGATTTTGGAAGTTGTTTTCGATAAAGCTGTAGGCCGAAGAAGACTCAAAATAGAGACCACGGTACAGATCGGACTTGGCTACCGCGCGCACAAAGCCACGCACGCTGATATCGCCATTACGCAACAGCGATTCAGCACTTTCTAGCCGCTGACTTTCCATGATGTGATGATTGCCCAGCACATGCTTGTACACCGCATTAATCACCAGCTGCAAATCTTCTTCAGAAGCATTTGGCCGCAGCTCAACAGGTTCTTGGCTCGCTACCCAAATCGACATGAACTGTACTCCGTTACTAATTTTTTAAAGAACTCAACTCAAGAGAACCAGGTCAGCAACTACACTCCAGACTATTCAAGTGGCCCATAGCGCGTACCCATCTACCAGATAACCGGATCGCGAAACCGAAAATGAGAAAGCGTTATTCTTTTACAACTAACTTAACAAACAACAGAAAGAACCTGGCGCCACCGTCTAAAGCCGCTAAAAACAAAGGCTCTAGGCTATTTCCCAAAACCGGAAAAATAGCCTAGAGCCTATAAAAATTACGTGCACTGGTTGACACGTGAACACGCAAAATGAGCCACTAATGGGCTAGTAAATTAGCCCGGCTTCAAGCAGAATCACTTGATCTCTGTGATGCTCACAATCTTTGCACCGCTGCGCTGAATGCGCTGAATTTGCGGAGTCATTTTTGTTGCAGGCACAATGTACTCGTCGAAGCTAACCCGACGACGACGGTCGAACTTAGCACCTGTAGTCTTAATCTTGAAGCGCTTCTCAGTCACAGAACCTGCTGTTGCCTTGGCAGTCGTGATTTTGTTAGCACTGTTAGTTGCTACTTCGTACACCAGCTGAGAATCTTTAACCGCGCTGCTGACCTGAGCCGGCCCCCGGTTAACAGCAAAGTTGCGATTATAAACAACCTGCTTACGACCCGTTTCACTCTTCTCGCGAGCGAAGGGAACAACATTCTCGCCAAAGGCTTCTTGATACTCATCACTATCGACGTAGGAATCGATGTCTGCATCGTAGCCTTCTTCTGCACAGCGACAAATATGCTCTGACGCCTCGGCTTGAGACGCAGGCGCACGGCCCAGAATGTGCTGGAAGTTCAGCTCGGTAGAGCGGTAGGGCCCACAGGTCTCAAAGTAGCGAGCCTTGTAAAAGTCGGACTTGGCAACCGCACGAACAAATTCGCGCACAGAAGAAGACCCGTCCATTAGCTGAGACTCAGCTGTGGTTAGGCGCTCGCTTTCCATTACGTGGGGGTTGCCCAGTACTTGCTTGTATACCGCGCGAATAATTGCCTGCACGTCTTCGGGGGAGCTGGTGGGCCACAATTCGTAAGTATAGCTATCAGCCATGGGGGGTCTCCTAATGTATTTCTATGTTTTATGTGGAACAGATCTCAACAACAGCAAAAGCGAGCAGCTGAATCTGGTAAATCAATACCTTGATTCAATCGCTCGCTTTTTCCAAACCTAGCTAGTTAACTTCAGTAATGCTGGCGATTTTGCCACCAGACTTATGAATACGCTGGTATTCCTGAGAGAGCTTCTCGTAAGGCACCAGGTATACCTGATTGGCCCGGCGGAAGCGCGAAGACGCCTTGCGTACCGTATTGGCACGAATGGACGTAACCTCGATGCGGTATACCTTGCCACGCTCGCCAACACCAGTACCCACACGGACAGGTGCCGCTGTTGGGGGCTCGCTGAATGCCCAGCCGTCGGAACCACCCGAAGGTGCCTTGACAGCTGTCGGGATTGCGTTGATAACAAACTTGTTTAGGCGAGGTTCCTTGCCAGAGGTGCTGCCCTTGAGCGAGCTGCTAGAGGCACCGCGCACTAGCTCGAACATGTGAGTGAAGCCAACCATGGTGCCAGTAGCTTCGCTCTGATAGCCCCTGATGTAAGGAACAAAGTTCTCACCAAAGGTATTCTGATACTCGTCGCCATCGAGGTATGAATCGATGTCAGCTTCAAACCCTTCCGCGTCGAGGATGTTGCTGTGCATTTTCATTTCGTCATAGCCGTTAGGAGCGCGGCCTAGCAAATGACGGAAGTTGAGTTCTGTGTAGCGGTAGCGAGGGCAGCTTTCAAAAAAGCGGCTGCGATACAGATCAGACTTCGCGACTTCGCGAACGAACTGTCTGACGCTGTACCTACCCAGCTTGAACTGTGATTCAGCGACCTCAAGGCGCTCGCTTTCCATCACATATGCGTTGCCCAGTACCTGGCGGTACACGGCGTTGATAATTTCTTCCAGGTCGTCTGCGGCGAGTCCAGGGACCCATTCTACAGGCGGCGTTTCTTCGAAAAGACTGACGCCCAGTCGCGATGCTGGTCCGAAACCTCCGAAAGACATGAATGCTATCTCCTTATAACGGTTGATTGCGTATTCTCATTTTGTCTGCAAAGGGGGTCACTCTTCGTCAAGTTTTGTGAACAACGCGCTGGTACAGCGTCGGGCCCAATGATCTCTTGAATGCACGACAGCAGCGAGATGTAAGCTGAAAACGAACTGCTGAATGATGCTTGTTTTTGACTAACCAGTTGGCCAGGGTAGGGCTTAGACTTGTCATCTATCTTTACAAAACTACTTGATTGAGTTGATAGAGGCTTGTCTGGTCGCATGTATTTCAGCTACGTGCTGGCCCTATTTAGTCTTGTTTAATAATGCGATCGCATCCGCCGCCCGAAAAGATTGCTTCGCCTGAGGGTTTCCTCGGGAGACTTGGCCGCAGGCTCAGAGGATATGCCTTCGCTAGATGGGTTTGGATTTGGGTTTGGAGTGTCGTCAGATAAGCTCATAACTCAGCTTGCGCTGCTGTTGAACTTACGACTTCTGCCTCCGGTTTGACAAAGGTAGAAAGTCTGGCGATTAAATGGTCGAAATAGGGTGAGAGCACAGGGTAGGTTTCGACGGGAAAGCGCTGTAGGCTCGCTCGCTTTACGCCGATGAGCCCGGTGACCATTGCGGGCAGAGGCACCTGTAGCTCTTCGTACAGCTGTTCCATAAACTCCAGTCCGTCGGTGCTGGTGTAATGGTGCTGCTGGGCCGCAATGCCATAGGTAATGCAGCGTAAAAACTGCCAAAAGTCTCGCCAGCAGGCTTCGGCTCGCATGGGGGGATACAGGCCGCCACCGGGTTCTAGAATCTTGGGAAATGTTGTGAGCACGACGGCTCTGGCTTCATCGACAATGTCGGGGGCCTGGTCGCGTAGGGTGGCGACAACTTCCGTGGCCGATAGGCCAACGGCGGCAAATGCGGAGGCCTTTGTGGCTGCAAGGTTGTCTGTGGCGGCTTGAATGGTCGCCAGGTCTTCATCGGTGAGGTACCGCTTCTCATCGTCGGCCACCTGAAAGTGAGCGATGATGTCGGGGGCGATCTCATTCCAAGTGGCAAAGCTGACAATACGCGCTTTAGGAATGAGCTGTTTGGCCCGATCACTGAGTCCGTTCATAAGTCTTTGGCAAGTACCCTTTGTTCTAGTTTTTAAGTTTAAACCGTTCTTAAGTTTAAGACGCTTTTGTACGCTGGGCGATGAGCTGGTCGGTTACTAGGGTAGCAACCCGGCGCACGGCGGCTTCGGTGTCGTTGGCTAATGATGCGATCGCTTCTATTGCATCCGTATTTCCCAGCTTACCTAGCGCTAACGTTGCCGCCTTCCTCACCTCCCAGTCCGGGTCTTTTAGGCAGGCAACCAAGGGCTGATATGCCCGCTGAGCATTTAACCGAGCCAGATGAGCCGCTGCCTCGATTCGCACATCGGAGGACGCATCGCTGAGTGCTTCGGTCAGCAGCGAGAGCGTGTTCCTAGCCGATTCGTTCTTCCGAGGGGTGGGAGAAGAAGACGTCTGGCCTTTTTTGTTTGCCTGTGCTGCGGCCTGAGTGGCCATTTGCTTTTGGGCGAGCTGAGCGATCGCGCCCACCACTGCCATCCGCACAGATGGCGATGGATCACTCATGTGCCGATACAGCCGTTCGCTCACTTCGCTACTCATGGTTGCCATAGCCCAGGCCGCATGCCCCTTGGCACTTTCGCTGGCTGCATCAGACGCTAGCACCCCACGAATTGACTCAAACGCTGGCGCCCCAATTTTCGCTAATGCGCCTGCTGCCGCACTTTTTACGCTGATATCTTCATCGGCCTGTAGGGCATGTACCAGTGCAGACACCGCTGTGTCATCGCCAATATTCATGAGCGCATTACAGCAAGCCCGGCGTACCACGGGCTCGATATGGTGGGTCAGTCCTTCCAACAGGTAAGGAATGGCGGGCTCGCCAATCTCACTCAGCGCGTCTACCAGGCTGATGCGAGTCGCTCGCCTGGGGTCAACCAGGCTTTGCACCATTCGCCGCAGCAGCGCTGGATTCGGCTCGTCGAAGGCCAGCAGTTCTATTTTCTCATTGACGTGGGCCAGCAGCTGGTCGACGTTGGCTTGGGCCTTTGGCGAGGCTGGAGATGTTTCCAGGTCGCTGCTAGGCGCCATTAAAGGCTCGGGGCGTTGAATATTAAAGTGCGGATCGATCGGCTGATCCATAACGAAGGCATTCCTTAGGCAAAGCTTTGAGCAGGTCAATTAGGCAGCGTCATCCGGTGGCGTCTCGCCACGTAGCTGGGCTAAAGCCATGTCAATTTTCAGGATTTCGGGATGCTCTTTCAGCTGAGCCATCGTCATAGACTTGGGCAGCTTCGCCTTTTTTGCGGTGTTCGTGAAATCTTCGACGAGTCTAGCCCGGTACTGTTCTAGCTCGGCAATAACGCTAGCAACATCCTCTGGGGAAGGCGGCGTACTTGCTGTCGTATCAGGCACAGTCGCCTGGTCAGAAGCGCTGTCGCTGGGGATGGCGTCGGCGGCTGGCTCGCTCACAGTAAATACCTCGTAAAGCAATAGTATGATGACATTTTACCGGCCTAACGACCCTTCGGATATTTTGTGAATGGACATCTCTGAGATAAAAGAATTGCTCGCCAACGAAGACCCTCAGCTGAGGCTACGCGGCCTCGTTGCCCTTAAAGATTACGACAGCGCAACCGCTGTGCCGCTACTGATTGCCCAGCGTGAGGACGAGGCTTTTTTGGTGCGCTCTTTTGTGGCGATGGGGTTAGGTCGTAAGCGCAACGAAGCGGCCTACAGTACATTGCTGGAAATGCTGCCGACTGAATCCGATCAGAACGTTCAGGCTGAAATCGCTAACTCCATTGGGCTGTACGGACCTCAGTCTGTAGAACGGCTGGTGAAGCTGTTTTACGACAATGAAAACTGGCTGGTCCGTCGCAGCATTCTGGCGATTATGCCGGAGTTGGAGAGCCCAGAGAAGCTGTTAGAAATTGCGCTGGTGGCGCTCAAAGATTCGGATGAAACGATTGTGCAAGCAGGCATCGCTACCCTAGGAATGCTGGCTGATACGGACCAGGCTGAGCCTGCCCTCAGTGCGCTTTTACCGTTTGCTAAGGCTCAGCGCTGGCGACTGAGAATGTATCTGGCCTATGCGTTGAAGTCGTTTAAGCGCGAACCGGCTCAAGCCGTGCTCATAGAACTAAGGAACGACGACCATCATAAGGTTGTGGCAGCGGCGCTAGAAGGCTTGTTGCCGACTTAAAGAAAGGCAAGGAACTGGGTACCTTCATCCCATAATCAGCAGGGTACTGCGATCGCTGGTTCATCCCGAACATTCTGCGATCTATTTCTTCTGTAAATTGTTGCCGCAAAAGAAAATAGACTATGCTGTTCGATGTAAATAAATGTAAATACCTATTTACATCTAAACCCTAGGCTACTCAAAAGAGGAAAGACGGTAATGGTACTCTCTACCCAGGACACGCAGCTCGTAACGCCATTGGCGGAAGCTATCAGCTCAAATGGGCAAGCCGTATCGGCAAACGAGATAGAGGCCCTGGCGATCGCGTTCTTTCAGCATTCGGAAGGCAGCTGGCAGTCGCGGCGCCGCTATTACACCCTGGCGAATGACGAAACCCAGGAAGTGGTGAGTGACATTGCCATTCAGTTTTTGAATGAGGGGCATGAGGAGTTGATTGTCTTGGGCGATCGCCACGAGCTCACCTTCCCCATGATCTGCGGTGCAAAAGTCACCTGGGAGAGCAAGTACCTTAGTCCTAGCCGCAAGCCCTCCGTTGGGTCTACTGTATTTGGCATTAAGGGTGACGTGATGTATCGCGATCGCGGCTTTGCCACTCCCAAGCCCGTCACCGCCACCTACAAGTTTACGAATCGCCACACCATGACCCTGCGTACAGAGTACGGCGGCTCCTCCTTTGAAGAAGAGCTGAAGCTGATCGGTGACAACTACCGTACGCGTCAGACCATTATTTCCCGTGCAGGCGAAGAGATCATGATCGGTCAGTATCTGGAAAAGCGCGTCTAACCCGCTTCCAAACTCTGCCGGGTCGTTTTACGGGTAAAGCCGTTCCATTCATTAAGTTCACCTGCCGGATGGCTTAGTAACTTGGAACGGCCTGCATCGTCTAGGCCAACGGCTCCACTAAAGTCAGCACCTGCAATACTGCCTACACCAGACAAATCTACATCCGTCAGGTTAGTTGCCCGAAAATCAGCGCTCTGAAGCTCCGCGCCAGCCAGGCTAGCCCCCTGTAGGTTTGCGCCGACTAGAGACGCTTTTTGCAAGTTAGCACCAGCCAGACCAGCGCCAGCGAGATTCGCACCATTCAAATTTGCGCCACTTAGATAAGCGCCCAACAGCATTGCATTGCTTAAATCGGCGTCCTTTAAGTGCGCTGTATTCAGATACCCACCACTCAAAGATGCGCCGGGGCCTACCGCGCCGCTGCTCTTATAGCGAAAGCCTTCTGGCCACTGAGTTTTATCGTCGTAAAGCGCAAGCTTCAGTTGGGAATCTGTCAGCGTTGCGCCCGAGAAGTTTGCGCCCTGAATATCGCTGCGAAAAAGGAACGCACCCGTCAGGTCTGCTCCTGAGAGATTTGCATTGCGGAGGCTCACACCCCGAAAGTCTGTACCGGCTAAGTTAGCACCTGATAAATTACAGCCGGACAGGTTAGCGCCTATCAGTCCCGTTTTTGCCAGATTCGCACCACTCAGATTAGCTTCAGCAAGATTTACCCGGTAGAGGTCTTTGCCGGAAAGATCTCTGCCAGAAAGATCTGCATTTGGCAGCTGCGCTCTGGGTGCAAGGCTAGCCGAGTCTGCTTGATTAGAGACCGTCATTTATATATAAGATGAAAATTATTGTCTAGCTTACCAAGACACCTCACCCAGATGCTCTTAAATCCTCCGATGTCGATGATGGCCTTCTTCCGTAAAAGCGAGGGCACCTGGTTTACGCAGCGAACGGTGCACCATTTTGACGTGGTGGGTGACGAGTCGGGAGAATCTAATTTGATCGTAGGACTGGTGATGCCAGAAGATCAGCGAGTGATTGACATTTGCAAGTCGCAAAATATCGATCCGGCTCAGGCCTCGGGCGGTGCGTCTTTTGCCTGGATGGCGAGCTTGTCGGAAGATGTGCCGAGTTCTTCGGCGGCGGTGCTGGTGGATGTGCCTGACGATGAGAGTGGCCTGTCGGGAAAATTGGTGCGCGATCGCGGCTACGTAGAAATGATTCCAGTGGTCAGTCGCTACTGGTTCGGCCAGGACGGCGTGCTGACAATCGATACAGACTACGAGACCAATCAGGGCCAAGAGCGCTGCTGGTTCCTGACCGACGACTTTCGGGTTCGCGTTAGCACTGCCCGCATGATGAATGGCGTGAATCTGATGACCTATTGTTCTGAAACGCGATGCGTTACGCCGGATGAGGTGGCTGCGATCGCCGCGCGTCACTCCGCATAAATATATGCATCTGCCCAGCCATTCTAGAAAGCACTCTAGCGCTTATTAAGGAATGTATATTTGTCTTTCATAATCAGGCGATCGCCCACAGCCATCTCGTATTGTGAGAGGAAAGACATGTCCATATCATCCACGGCTATATAATGTATCGCCCTTTTCTAGAGCATTTAGAGAACTCGCTTTCTCAAAGGTTCGACCTCACTAAGCGCTCTATTCCCGAGGGCCTAGAGTGCAACATCAGCGAGCGCGGTCGCAACCCAGCCACCATTCAAAGCTGGTGCTACCAGTGCGACGAACTGCGAAAAGCCCGCTATACCTACATTGACGCGGGTAAAAGCGCCCAAATTTTCAACAGTGTGATCTACCCCGGGCATCAGTACGACCTGCCGCTACTAGGCATCGACTTTCTCTCCTTTGGTGCGGTCAAGAACCTGATTGTGATGGACTTTCAGCCCCTATTTCAGGACGAAGCATACAAGGCCAAGTACATTGCGCCGCTGCAAACCCTGCATGATAAGTATCCGGACCTGTCGCAGAACCTGGAAATGAAGTTCTACGATGCCAACCAGTATTTCTCTAAATATCTGCTGTTTGCTAAAACAGATCCTGAGACCGTCAAAACGCGTGTTCTAGAAGCGTTCAAAGACTATCTGCATCTGTACTGGGAGATGATGGCAGCAGCCACGCCTAATAGAGATCCTGCGGCAATGGCTCGTATTGCCAAGGCCCAGCGCGATTATGACCAATACAGCGCCGAGCGCGACCCAGCCTCTGGTTTGTTTAGCAGCTACTTTGGCCATGAGTGGTCAGAGCGCTTCCTGTACGGCTTCTTGTTTGAAGATGCTGTTCCTTTGGCTGTAGCTAGTAAGTAGACATGACCGCATCTTCTCCGACCGTTCTACCCACACAGGGCACTATTTACGAGCCGTTTTTGGCTCGGGCGCAAGTCCTGCTTAAGACCCATCTGGACATTAGCCCATACCCCATTCCAGAAGGTTTTGAGTCCAAAAGCGCAGTCACGGGCAAGGGCAAACGAGAAGCCACCGTCACCACCACCAGCTACGGTGTTCGCGCACCCAAGCTCAGGCAGATTCGTGCGGCCCACGTTCAGGGCGGCGCCGCGCTTCAGGTACTGAACTTTGTAATCTTCCCAGAGCTGGACTACGACCTGCCCTTCTTCGGTGCGGACCTAGTCACTCTGCCGGGCGGACATCTAATCGCCATCGACATGCAGCCGCTATTTCAGGATGAAGCCTACCAGGCCAAGTACAGCGAGCCCATCATGGCAATGTTTCACCGTTTTCAGCAGCACCTTCCCTGGGGCGGCGATTTCCCAGAAGAAGCCCAGGCCTTTTTCTCCCCTGCCTTTTTGTGGACCCGTCCGGCGGATACCGCTGACGTAGAAACCCATGTATTTGATGCTTTTGAAAGCTACCTGAAGGCTTACATCGAATTTGTGAAAGCCGCTGAGCCAGTGACCGATCCGGAGCGACTAGAGGCGATTAAGCAGTCACAGCTGAGCTATGCCCGCTACCGAGCTGAAAAAGACCCGGCACGGGGAATGCTAACCCGGTTCTATGGACCGGAATGGACAGAGGAATACATTCACGGCTTCTTGTTTGACTTGGAGAAGGACCCGAGGGTTGCTGGTTAGCTTTGACTTGCTACTCCACATACAAGTCTTGCCAGCTCAATGGTTGCGAGGCCGGGCTCTGACAAATGACGGGTAGCCAGGTCGCAAAGGGAAACTGAGACTCGAGACCTTGCAGCTTTTCGCGAGCTTCGCGGACGGCCTGGTGTAGCGGCAGCCCTTCGGAAAAGGCGATCAGTAAATTTTTGAGGAAGACTTGAGCCACCTGATCGGGGACTGGATGACGCATTACTACTAGCGGCGGTGTGGGCAAGTCGGTGAGGTTTTGCAGCAGACTGAGGCCTTCGCAGGTGTTGAAGATGGCAAGCTTTAGCCCCCGTTCTGTCGCTTTTCTGAGTCCGTATCTAAGCTCTTCTAGGCTTAAAGCGTCGTGAGCATTCAGACGGATTTGGCCGGGCTGCGTTTTTTGGTCGGCCTGCTGACTATGACCGGCAAAGAAGAGAATATCCCAGGGGTTATCCCACAGCTGATCGGTCACCTGCTGGGCGCTGGGCGCATCGAGCAAGGTCAGCGACACGTCAGGGAGGGCGGCTAGTAGGGACTGATCTGTGGTTACATCTAGGCCGGTGCGATCGCCTAAAACCGAAAGAATCCGAATCTCATTGGGACTTTGCCCGGTGCTGTGCTGATGCCGGTAGGTCGCGCCAGTTACAATCAGCTCCGCCTTTGAATAGCGGTCAAACCAGCGCCACATTTGCAGCGGCAGCTGACGCAGTAGCGGATCGCTGGTCTGCCAGAAGACGCGGATTGAATCGGTGGGCTGAAGCTGCTCGAGTAGCTGTTCTTTGAGCGGGCGGAAGCGAGGAGAGTCTAGCCACTGGTTAATCGCTAGCTTTAGCTGACGGGCGGCTTGCTGGCAGGGGAAGAGAATTTCCTGAAAGCTGATGTTGGTTATCTGGCTACCGGGCGCCTGGATGCGGGTATCCAGGCAGTGAACGATTTGGCCATAGGCCTGCTTCCACTCACTGTAGTGATGGGCGATCGCACTAAAATCCGGCAGTTCTCCAATCACTTCCACATGGGGCAACGCACCCTCCAGGCCAATTTGCAGCATCACCTGACACCCCCCTACCCCTGAAAAACCGGTAGATAACTGCACAGGTTCCATCACTTTCAGCACGACCCGTTTACCCACCGCTGGCGTTTTAGCGGGTACCAGTAGCTGCGTTAGTTCTGTCAGTGCCGTCTGGTGCTGACGATAAATGTCGATTTGCTCATCTTTGGCCGCCAGCTCTGCCTGATAACGCGCTTCAACGGCTTTCAGTGCCGCTGCATATTCCTCGCTTAGCTCAGCGTGAATTTGCGCCTTATCTACCTCAGCAGGCGCATCTACCTTGACTAGCACCATGCCATCGCCTTTGTTCTCAATACTGCGAATAGACAGCGGTGTGTTAGGGTTCTCGTGCTGAACTTGCTTGAAGGCAGATAACAGTGCAGAAAAGTCGAGTCCATTACGAAATATTAAATCGACGGTGTGCAAAACTTCCTGAAATAGCCTGGCAAACTCACCCGGTGCAAAGTCGCCCTGGCTGGGTCGCCGCTCCTGGCGATCGCCCAGCAAATACACGTGGCTGCACCGAATCCCCTCTAGGCGAGTAGCACTGTCAATATTCCAGGCTTCCACGCAAGCACCTGTAAACAGGCCCGATTCAAAGCAGGTACCTAATGCACCCACTTGAGACAAGTTGGCATGCTCCAAACAAACCTCTGTGAAGTCCGCCCCTGTGAGGTTGGCGTTCGTCAGGTCCGCGCCGGTTAAATCTGCTCCTGTTAGCTGGGCAAATGAAACATTAGCGCCTCGGAGGACTTGCCCCTGACCACGACGCGTGACCAGCAAATGACGCACCGGGCGATCGCGCAATATGGTCTGCCCGAACCGCACAAAATCTAGCCCCTGCGCCCGATGAAAGTCTGTAAAGCTTAAGGTGGCACCCAAAAAGTCAGCGCTCTGAAGATAGGCCGTTGTGAACGTCGCCTGGTGTAAGTTCGCATCACGAAAACTGGTGCTACCCCAGGCGATCGCGGCTCGCGTTAGTGGCTGTAGCCACACGAATCGGGAATGCTCTGCCACAATCTGTCTGGCAATGTAAATAATAGAGACCACCCTGGCGAGGCTGATAATCACCGCACTCCCTTTCGCCAGCGCACCCGGCATAGATAGCACGCCAGAGAGCACCCCCAACGCAACCGCCAACAGCAGCAATACCTCCCAGCGATGCAGTAGCAGCCTGCTCGTTGTCGATTCCACAGGGCCGCACTTACTTCGCAAGCTCGCCAGCAGGCCCCCACCGACAAATACATTCGTTAACAGCCCTGCCCACATAGCGATGCCTGTGGTGCCAATGGCAATCGATAGCGTATGGCGATCGCTATACAGCACCTGCGCTGCCCCGCCCAGCCAAATAGACTCCGCCGTCAGAAAGCCAATCCAGCCGATCATGATAAACAGGAGCGTGCTCAGCAGCGCCAGTCCTGGGCCATGCAAGAACAAACTCCCCATAAAAACCAACAGCAGTGCATAAACCAACACCCCTTCGGCAGGGCCCGCATGGGCAACATGTTCAGGCCGAAACACTGTCGCGCTCGTTAGCCCGGTAATGCCAACATTGAGCCCCACCATCACGAGCAAAAACGCCAGGACAAGTATCACAACAGGCCGAGAGCCTGCCCTGGCCCCATCGAAGCGTGCCTGAATCAGCGTTGCGCCCTGAAAGCGAGTCCCCAAGAGCCGGGCCCCTGTAAAGTTCGCTCCCGTCAAGTCCTGACCACTAAAGGAGCGACTGTTAAGGTTCTGATAAGAAAAATCACGAGCTGTAGCCACTAGCCCAATGAATACCTCCAATAGCAGAACATTACAGCCTCTCAAAGTCCAACACTTACAGAAGCAGGACTTACCTAAAGCAAATGTATACCTTCAGCGATCGCAATCGCTATCAAACAACAGGACATAGCCATGTGACGCCTCGCGCCCGTTTGTAACAAACTACCTATTCTCAGCCAGTTTAGGCAAAAAAAATCGCGTCAATGACACACTCACCAAACAGCGAGAATGCTTGAAATATCTGCACTTGAGCGCGATGAGACCTTTATGAACTTTCTTGAACTTTCTTAGATTAGGGTCCTATCCGTTTTACTCTTTAAACCGTGAGAGCAGATTAAATTGCCAAAAGTCGCACAAAAACGCCCTAGAGGTCTGCAAGGACACGCTAGAACGGTTTAAAGTGATAACTAGGTGATTGCTCATCCTAAGCGGAATTGCTCCGTAAGCCTTGAACACTTGCTTGCCTAGCGGTTGGCTATATCAAACAGTGAAAAGTGTCTTACGTAATCGGCAGTCTTACCGTGACGGACTTTTCAATGAACCTATCTCAGAATATTTGCTTCTGAGATTTCAAGTCGGACCCCTTGGTTCCGATAGTCAAATATTAGGAGAATTCGGATCTATGTTTGATGCGTTTGCAAAAGTTGTATCCCAAGCTGATGCTCGGGGTGAGTACCTAGGTACTTCTCAGCTAGACGCCCTGGATGCCATGGTTGCTGATGGCAACAAGAGAATGGACGCGGTTAACGGTATTACTAACAATGCATCTGCCATTGTTGCTAATGCTGCTCGTGGTCTATTCGCTGACCAGCCTCAGCTCATCCAGCCCGGCGGTAACGCCTACACTTCTCGTCGCATGGCTGCTTGCCTACGCGATATGGAAATCATCTTGCGCTATGTCACCTACGCTACCTTCTCTGGCGATGCTAGTGTCCTAGACGACCGCTGCCTCAACGGCCTACGTGAAACTTACGTTGCACTTGGTACCCCTGGTGCTTCTGTAGCTGCTGGCGTAGAAAAAATGAAAGCCGCTGCAATTGCAATTGTCAGTGACAACAGCAACGTAACTAACGGCGACTGCAGCAACTTGATTGCTGAAATCGGTGGTTACTTTGACCGTGCAGCAGCAGCTGTTGCTTAAGTATATTTCTGGCAGCACTCGATAGCTTTTGCTTGGCAGGCGGTGAGAAATTCTTGTCTTGAACTTTCAATGCTTTGAACGTTCTGGGCTTCGACTAATCAAACGCTAAGCCCTCAGCACTCTCAGCTAAGAGCGCTCCATAAGCCAGTAATTCGTTGCTGGTGTTGGCAGCTGGTTAATTAATCACACGTTGCCTGACAAAACATTGTTGACATCCTCAATTGGGAGATCTTAAAAGATGAAAACTCCTTTGACTGAAGCAGTCTCAACTGCTGATTCTCAAGGTCGTTTCCTAAGCTCGACTGAAATGCAGACCGCATTTGGTCGTTTCAATCAAGCAAAAGCAAGCCTCGAAGCTGCTCGCGCTTTGACTTCAAAAGCAGACAGCCTGGCTTCTGGCGCTGCTCAAGCTGTTTACAGCAAGTTCCCTTACACTACTCAGATGCAGGGTCCTCAGTACGCTGCTGACCAGCGTGGTAAGGACAAGTGCGTTCGTGACATCGGCTACTACCTGCGGATGATTACCTACTGCCTAATCGTTGGCGGTACAGGTCCTATGGATGACTACCTGGTATCTGGTCTTGCTGAAATCAACAAGACATTCGACCTGGCACCTAGCTGGTACATCGAAGCGCTCAAGTACATCAAGAGCAACCACGGTTTGAGTGGCGATGCGGGTACTGAAGCCAATACCTACATCAACTACGCAATCAACGTCCTCAGCTAAATTGGCGTGTTAGCCTCTGATGTTCTCGGTTCTACTTGGTCCGTTTGACCTCGATAGCTCAGACACAGTGGGTTAAGCCTCAATTTTCCACCCAGAGAGATATGCGATTACTGGAAGCTCTAGTGATTGTTTGTTTCTCTGGGTTTGCTGTTGGGACCCGTTTTGAAATTTGATCTGTTTTTGAATTGCTTGTTCGATAGATGTCCTCGTTGCTACGCAGATGAGTAACCCCTCGCAAACTGAAAATAGTGGTGCGCCTCAGCTGACGGTGCCGCAGGCGATCGCTAACCTAAAGCAAACTGAAGATAAAGGCGATCGCTACTATGCTGCCTGGTGGATTGGCAGATTTCAGGTGAAAGAGCCCGAGGCCATTGACGCCTTGCTAGATGCGTTGACTGATGAACGCGATCGCGACACAGACGGCGGCTTCCCCCTCAGAAGAAACGCCGCCCGCGCCTTAGGAAAAGTCGGCAACGACCTGGTTATTCCAGCACTCATAGACTGCCTTGATTGCTCAGACTATTACGTCAGAGAAGCTGCTGCCCAGTCGCTAGAATCTCTGAATGCTACGGCTGCAATTCAGCCTTTGCTGAATTTGTTAGAAGGCGGGTTAGAAGCAGCTGTACCTGTTCCCGGGAAACCTCACTTAACTCAGCCGTACAACGCAATCTTAGAAGCGCTGGGCGGATTGGGAGATACCCATGTAATCTCTGCTGTCGAACCGTTCTTACAACATGACGTTCCACAAGTAAAAAACGGTGCGGCCAGGGCAATGTACCAGCTGACGGGTAAAGGTCAGTACGCTCAGGTGTTAGTCGATACGTTGCGCTGTGATGACTTACAGCTACGAAGGTCCGCGCTCTTAGACTTGGGCGAAGTTGGCTATTTACCCGCCGCCGAAACTATCTCGCAAACCCTGGCAGAAAACAGTATTAAGCTCATTTCATTGAAGGGTCTGCTCGAGCAGCAGATCGAGGCTTCTAACCGTTTGGTCTCCAGCGACACTTGCAAGGTTATGTCGCTGATGGATACCTTGCTCTAGCACTCTTTTATCTTTCACCTAACTGTTTGTCTTCCTACTAAAATGCCGCCATGACCGCGACAGATACGCTGCTTCAATCTAGACTACAGGCCGTCGATGCCGCCGACTCCGCGCAGTCGATGCTGGACGCAGTAGAAGCCCTGGCTGAACTAAAGCACGAAGGCGCGATTGAAATGCTCATTCGCGTGTTGGGATACAACAACCCTGGCGCAGCCGTTGCCGCCGTCGATGGGCTGATCCAAATTGGTACGCCTGCGGCTTCGGCGCTGCTGAACCAAATAGATGGCTACAACTACGGAGCCAGAGCCTGGGCGCTAAGAGTACTTTCGGCGATCGGCGATCCGCGTGGGCTAGATTTGATTTTGGAGACAGCGGCTGAAGACTTTTCGCTGAGCGTACGCCGCGCTGCTGCGTGTGGACTGGGGTCTATTCAATGGGAAAGGCTGGCAGCGGAAAATAGACAAACAGCTCAGGTGAAAGCGAGAGATACCTTGCTGAAAGTTGTTTCGGATGATCCTGAATGGGTGGTGCGGTACGCAGGGGTTGTGGGCTTGCAGGGGGTGGCGATCGCAGCTCATAAAGAAGAATCCGACAATATCGTATGTCCGATTACTTCGCGTCTTCAACAGACAGCAGCGACAGATGAAACCATGGCTGTCCGGGCCAGAGCCGACTGGGCAGTACAACAACTTAGCGAACTGTAAGGATTGAACTGTGAGGATAACGACATGACTTCGTTACGCTACGCGATTATTGGGACAGGTGCTATTGGTGGCTATTTTGGCAGTAAGCTTCAGCAGGCAGGCTGCGATGTTCACTTTCTGTTGCGTAGTGATTATGACCATGTGAAAGTACACGGGTTGAAAATAGAGTCTGTCGATGGTGACTTTGAGCTGCCTACAGTTCAGGCTTACGACCAAGCTAGCAATATGCCACCGGTAGATGTGGCAATTGTTGCACTCAAGACAACCACCAATTCCCAGGTGAGTAAGTTGTTCCCATCGCTGAAGTCCGGCGGCACGGTGCTGTGCTTGCAAAATGGACTTGGGGTTGAAGGGGCGATCTCTAGGCAGCTGAAAGACGCCAATGGTTTCACACCGGCTATTATCGGTGGGCTATGTTTTATCTGTGCGGTGAAGTCTGGCCCCGGACAAATCCACCATATTGATTATGGTCAGCTGATGTTGGGTGCACATCAGAACGCCCAGCAGCGATGCGAACCCACTGTTTTGATGAAGGCGATCGCCGCTGACTTTGACAAGGCAAATGTATCTGTGAAGCTAACGGATGATTTGCCAATGGAACGCTGGCGAAAGCTTGTATGGAATGTACCCTACAACGGGCTTTCGGTGGTGCTGAATGCAACTACCGAGGAGATGATGGCAGATGATGGGGTGCGATCACTCATCACAACACTCATGAAAGAAGTTGTGGCGATCGCGAATGCTTGGGGTGAGCACACCTCACCTGGCACCAAGCGTAATCTTCCTATCGACATCGTCGAAAACATGCTGGTTCACACCGACGCCATGGCCCCCTACCGAACCAGCATGAAAGTAGACTACGACGAAAAGCGCCCTTTAGAGATAGAAGCCATTCTTACGCGTCCTCTCAAGGAAGCCAAAAGCTTTAGCATATCAGTTCCTGCAATGACTATGCTGCATCATCAGCTCGCGTTCTTAACCCAAGGACTTCGGCAATAGCAACTATCATCCATTCAGAGACTCAATGACGCTGTAACCAGCCTCTTAGCTCATCTATCGTCTTAAGTTCAAAAACTGCTGTAGCCAGCGCCTCTAAAGTTTCTAACGGACGAGATGAAATATCTTCATGCAGCGATGCATCTATCGTGCCAAATTTTGTCCTTAGCAGGCGTAGAACCAACGCAGCAGCACCTTCCTGTCGACCTTCCTGTCGACCTTCCTGTCGACCTTCCTGGAGCCCCTGCTGAAGGCCTTGTTGTAAAGCGTCTTCTTGGATTTCTCGAAATACTCTAGTTTCTTCGAACTTAATATCCAGCATTTTTTCTACGTCCTCTCGACTCAGCTGATCGAATTTGTACGAGATGATGGTTGCAACCATTTCTATGATGGCACGAGTTGCTTCAGGTGACACTTCTGCGCGAGCCCTGCCTAATAGATGTCTGGCTTCAGTTGGTGCTTCTGCTTCGTCTGTGATGGTAAGTACCATGAGCGCTAACCAGGGTGGTAATTGGCGAATGTCGCCAAGCTCGTCTAGATAGACTCGATAGATTTGTCCATTTTCTATGCTGCTTCGGAAAGGGTAGGTGTCCTTCTGCTCGGTTTTGCGAGATGGATAGATAACGACTATCTGCCAATCGCTGAACTGGGTACGATTTTGGTAGAAATATGGAAATGTTTCTGCGTAAATGCGTTCGTACAGTAGCTCGTCTTTTTGAAACTGAACTTCGCAAATGAATATGGTGCCTGCTATACCTGTGGGTGGTAGGAAGACGCCGTCTATTTCAAATTTGGGTTCTTTGACTGCAACAGAGTCAAATCTGTAATCCTGTGCATTGTCTGGCGGATTAGGGATGAGTTCAAACAGCAGCGATGGCGACTGCCGAAACAGCTGATAGAAAATAGAATCTCGGCGCATATCGCTGGCTTGAATGGTATATCTGACCTTGCAAGCATACTCTATGCATGCTGTGTTTTTCGTCAGTGGCCAACAGTGTCAAACTGTTGTAAATTTTGTACTCTCTACTTTTCCAAAATTGAGATTCGTTACCTTAAACGCTTAGCTGAACGATTCTCTCCGTCGGAACATCTACCCTCTAGCTTCTTAGCGCAACAATAGGATCGAGCTTGGCAGCTTGGCGAGCGGGAACCACACCAAAAATCAGGCCGATGGAGCCGGATACTCCTGTCGCTAACACAATTGCGCCAAGGGAGACCGTTGGCTTGAGTGGGCTAAATACCGCAATCAGAAAAGCGCCGCTAGAGCCTACCGCAATCCCAATAAATCCGCCAAAGACAGAGAGTAAAGTTGCTTCGATTAGAAACTGTGTGAGGATAACGCTTTGGGTGGCACCGATGGCTTTACGCAGGCCGATTTCGTGGGTGCGTTCGGTGACGGATACCAGCATGATGTTCATCACGCCGATGCCGCCTACTAACAGAGAGATACCCGCGATTGCACCCAAAACCAAACTCAACCCGGCACTAATTCGCCCTACCAAATCTTGAAAAGACTTGTTAGCAAATAGCGAAAAGTCTCTTCTGCCATGGCGACTGGTGAGAATGTTGCTGACCTGAAAGGCCGCTGCCCTGACGCCGTCTGCGTCCGCTGCTGACAGCTCCATATAGTCAATGGGAATGCCCTTGGGCGATCGCCTTCCCGACAGCTGCGTTGCCATTGTGGTAATCGGTACGTAAGAGTAATCATCGTAGCGAATGCCAAAGGAAGAGCCCTTCTCTGCCAACACACCTACTACCTGAAAGTTAAAGTCTCCTACTTGTACCATCTCTCCTAGTGCGGACTGACTGCCAAACAGATTTCTTGCTAGTGTGGAGCCCAGCACAATGGCTCGGCTGTTCTGTTGAACATCTGTGTTGCTGATGAACTGGCCTTGCGCCATTTGTAGGTTGCGGACGTACAGCATTCCAGGTGTTGTGCCGATGACATCCGACTGGTTGGAGCGGCTGCCGTAGGTGAGCTGTTTGGCTCGGTTGATTTGTGGGGCGATTTCCTTGACGGCAGGGGCCTGGGAGGCGATCGCGTCTACATCCTCTAAAGTCAATACCGGAAAGTCATCGAATGGTCCTTCATCCCAGTTGCCTCCCGCGTAAACGGTAAGCTGATTTGGCCCTAGCGCTTCTAGCTGGTCATTTGTGAATTTCTCGGCTCCTTGACCCAGCGCCACAATAGAAATGACTGAGGCATTGCCAATGATAATTCCTAGCATCGTTAGCAAGCTTCTGAGCTTGTTTGCACTCAGCGTGCGAACGGCCATTTGAACGTTTTCGGTGAGCTTCATAGGGCAACAAAATGCGTGGGTGAATCAGGAGAGAATTAGCGGCCTAAACCTAGAAATCGGTAATTGTATCGACGCCTTCTATCTGCTGCCCTGGTGGCGGTTCTATCAGGATGCGATCGCCCTCCTCAATCCCATCTAGAACTTCAACTTTTGCCCCTGTCACTGTTCCTATCTCTACGGCTTGAAACGCTGGTTCAGCTTCTCCCCTGGCTAAGTAAACGCCCTTCTCACCATCTGGCTGAGTCACCAGTGCGGCCAATGGAATTACTAATGCATCTTCTACCGGATCGCCCAAAAACGTTAGCCGCACCGTCATACCCGACCGCAACAAATCCTGACCCGAGAGAATTCTTACTTTGACCTGAAAGAACGTGACTCTTTCTTCTCTGGTGGCTCTTGGCGCAATCAGCTTAATCTCTCCAGTAAACGTATCATCGGGATAGGCTGCGCTCACGATTTCAACAGACTGTCCTACCTTCAGCTTGGCAATACTCGCCTCTGGCACCTTTGCATCAATTTCTAATCCGCTAGAAAGCTCTGCAATTGAGGTAGAGGTAGCACCGTCACCAGTAGAGGCCGCTGTTGTTGGGGTGACAAAATCGCCTGTTTCTGCAAATCGCCGGGTAATGACGCCATCGAAGGGGGCTCGTACTATCGCGTCGTCTAGCTGAATACGAGCGGTCTCCAATCTTGCTTCGGCCTGGGCAAGTGCGGCTTCTCCCTGGGCAATTTCTTCTGGGCGCGTTCCGTTGGTTAGCGTAGCCAATGCCGCTTCAGCTTCAGTCAGACGCTGCTGGTCGGCGCGGAGGTTAGCTTCGGCTTGGGCTTCGGTGGTGGTGTAGGTTTCTAGCTCGTTGAGAGAGATTGCGCCCTGATTGGCGAGCTGTTGAAAGCGCGATCGCTCGTTTCGTGCCTTTTGCAGTGCTGCTTCAGTCACTTCTACGGCTGCCTGCGCGGTATTCACCCGTGATCTGGCCTGCACAATTTCTTCATTGCGTGCGCCAAACTGCCTTTGCTGTAAGTCCGCCTGTGCTTGGGCCACTGCTGCTTCTGCCTGGGCTACCTCAGCCTGAGCGCGGCGGCTCACCATCCGAGCAATCATCTGGCCTTGAACAACGCTGTCTCCTTCTTGAATGAACAATTCGGCAATCTTTCCAGAGCCTTCCGGGCTTAGCGTAGTTGATCGCTCAGCTTGAACGACCCCACCCGCTAAAATCTGCGATGCCAGATCCTGGCGTTCTACGCGAACTGTTTGCTGATTAGAGAGGGTGGTGGCTATTTTGTGTCGCTGTTGCCAGTAGAGGAGAGAACCGGTTACGAGACCGATGGCTATTAGGCCGCCTAGCCAGATCCTCACGGGCTTTATCCTTTTGGGTAGCTGCACTGTCATGGGCGTATTGGGACATGGGGCAAAAGAGAAGCTACAGCGTATAATTAACCGATTCCGGTAAACTCTCGAACTGTGACAGAAGACAAGACTAATCACGAATCTCGCCGACCTGGACTATCTTCCTTATGCCTACCTACGCATTGGCCTATCCCTGGCAGCTTTAGCAGCGTTCAGCCTCATCCGACTCCCCACCGATAAATCTATCCGCTACAAACGCGCCTACATAGTCGCAGGCTTTTCTTTGCTCATTCTGGTCGATGTCTTTCAGGTGAACCACTCAGCGCTGTTTGAGCTGTTCATTATTAAAGCCTGTCTGTTGCTGCCCAAAAAGGACGCAATTAGTGCCACAGTGGGTGCAACTATCATTAATTTCTCTCAGTTCGTGTGGCAGCTGCCAACGCGCATAGCCGAGACCAGGATAATGACGGACGAAAGGGGGATAGATCCCTTCCTAAATCCACAGACTATCGTGACGGATGCTGTTGTTGGGACGGTGACGGGGACTTTTTTTGTGTTGTTGCTAGGGTTTGTATTCGTTGCCGAACAAAGAAGTCGCTACCGAGCAGAAAAGCTGGCTGTAGAAGTGGAGGAATTGGCGACAAAGTTGGAACGCTCGTGCATCGCCCGAGACATTCACGACTCGCTAGGCCACACCCTCACGACTCTAGATGTACAGCTAGCGCTAGTCGATAGGTACGCGCAGGATATCTCAGAGAATCAGGCTTCGCCCAGGCTGCAAAAGGCAATAGAGCGATCGCAACAGCTCGCCACCCAGTGTCTTAGTGAAGCGAGAGAATCCCTGCGCACCATTCGAGAATCCAACTTTGACATAGCCTCTGCGCTCACTGAGCTTGGCAATGATATTCAAAAGACATTTGCACTAGAGGTGCGCGTTCAGCTGCCGCCACTTTCACAGCAGCTGAGCTATCAGCTCTATCTGATTGCAAAAGAGGGGTTAATCAACGTTCAAAAACACGCAAAAGCGACGACAGCAACACTCTTGTTAGAAGCAAAAGAGGATGAAGTTGTTTTGACGCTGACCGACAACGGATGCGGATTTGAGCCAGTCAAGATGCAAAAGGGCTATGGATTGCAGGGAATTAAAGAGCGATCGCAGCTTTTGGGCGGACAGCTTACCGTGCACTCATCGCCTGCCCATGGAACCCACTTGCAGGTCGTAGTGCCCCTTAATCGAGTCGCAACATGAGCAGATGTCAGGACTGAGTGTCGTAGCAGATAGCAACATTTTTGGCAATTGAGCTTGAAAAGAGACTGCCGACAGAAAATGAAATCATTGGCAATAACAACGAGCGAATAGCTAAGCGAACTATCCAGAATTTTGTAGACCATCGGCTCAACTGAGGATCAAGCTGAATTTCTGTTATGGCTCTTACTGCGTCCGATGCGTTTATTCCCGGCATATCTTTTACTGGCATACTTTTTTAGGGCTGTAGATTCACTTTCAACTTAATCTGCTAGATTCCAAATACGCTAGTCGCAAACGTCATTAGCTACCATGACATTTGTCACTAATTAGTCAGTTCGCTGCACAAACGACACAGTAGTCGTATCAGTTGTGAGTACAATTTTGGAGGAGAGCACAAGCGGAACCGGAGCATGATTAACCTGCTATTAGTGGACGATCAGGTCGATTATCGTCAGGGATTGGCAGAATTGCTGTCCTTAGAGGCTGATTTGGCTATTGTAGGGCAGGCGGAGAACGGGGAAACGGCGATCGCACTCAGGCCGCTCTTTGGGCCCAAAGACACCTTTAACCAGTTAACCAGGGATACCTGTAACAGCTCACCTGTTACAGCATTCTCCATACGTAAGCATTCTCCATACGTAAAAGAGACAAGGTATAAAAACACGAATATTCTCTCCGTGACTAAATCACACTTGATGTTGAAGTATTAAGCAGTCTTGATGGGTGGGATATAATGGTTATTGAGGAGATGGCCAAGCTCGTAAAGGTTCGGTCACATAGAACAAAGTAATAGGCGCTCGCTATTTTTTAATTACAGCATCACCGTCGCAAAGAAATCCATCGAAAAACATTGGCCTTTCGCCCCGGTAATATCGTAATGCAGCAAGACAACCACTATCTTATTGACATTCTTCACGCCGCTGAACGTATTCAAGAATACACAGCTGAGCGTACCCTCACAGACTTTTACGACGACGTAACCTTGCAAGATAAGGTCATGCGTCGACTGCTTGCCCTCAGCAAAACTGCACAGCGCATTTCAGCGGCAACGCGCGAGGAAATTAGCGAAATAGCCGACGCTAGAATCAGCATCGTCAAAGAGCGTCCAGGCAAAGTAGCCCCCTTTTCAGGCGTCGACCAGGTATGGAAAATTGCCAAGTTAGAAATTCCATTTCTTATTCAAACCCTCAACCGCCTCTTCTCAAAAGAGAGTTTGTCACCTGAAGACGAGCAGCAAAGTCATTTCTCTCTTCACAGTTTTTCTGGCCACTAAGTAACCACAAGACGCTATGCAAGTGGGTAATCTAACCATACCGACTTTTGAAAAGAATCAGATGGGTCAGGTTACGGCAACGATCACTGTGACTAATCACATTGATCAGATTTTGGCAGCGCGCGGTTTTATCCCTGAAGGGGAAGTTCGCTCTATTACGCTACAAAATGTACTGGTAGATACCGGTGCAACCTTACTGAGCCTTCCAACATCACTCATTGAGCAATTGGGTTTACCTGTTAAAGGAGACACTGAAGTCAAAACTGCTAACGGGCCTGTTCCATCCAGAATATTTTGTGATGCTAGCTTAGAGATTAATGGGCGCCATAGCACTTTTGACTGCTTAGAATTAACAACACTCGATATTCCCTTGCTCGGCGTTTTGCCTATGGAAACGCTGGGACTAGAGCCAGATCTGCAAAAGAACGAGCTGAGAATGCTGCCAATGACAGGAGATGACTCGTATATATATGTCGTCTAATCCGTCACTTCTAATAGTCACCTAAGTAAAAAGCCCTGAACCTTGGGAAGGTTAGGGCTTTTTGATTTAATCGCTTAGGCTAGCGTGAGCAAAGCTTAACGGCGAGGCTCGCGGGGCTTCGCTTTGTTCACACGCAAATCGCGGCCCATCCACTCTGCACCGTCAAGTGCATCAATGGCGGCTTGCTCTTCAGCATCGGAACCAAGATCTACGAAAGCAAAACCGCGTACGCGGCCAGTTTCACGGTCGGTGGGAAGTGTAACGCGCTTGACAGTACCGTACTCGGCGAAAACGCCGTTTAGGTCCTCTTGGGTTACATCATAGGAAAGGTTTCCTACATAAACGCCCATGGTATTAGGTCTCCAAAAAAGATAGGTGAAAGAAAAAAGTGAAACGTGAAAGTGAAAACGTGTGAAAGATTTGACGGAAAGGCTGTCTGCTTGAGAAGCTGCTTGGTTGTAAGACAAACAGAGCCAAACACAATAAATAAAAACACAACAAGCCTTGGACTCTTGTAAGTCCAAGGCTTAAACGGGTCAATAATTACTTAGCCATTCGAGGGTCATCAAGAGGTTAGCGACGTGGTTCACGTGGCTTGGCCTTGTTAACACGTAGGTCGCGGCCCATCCATTCAGCACCATCGAGGGCTTCGATAGCTGCTTGCTCTTCGTCATCTGAGCTGAGGTCAACGAAGGCGAAACCGCGTACACGACCGGTTTCACGATCTGTTGGTAGGGTGACGCGTTTGACGGTGCCATACTCGGCAAAGACGCTGTTCAAATCAGCCTCTGTTACGTCATAGGAAAGGTTTCCTACATAAACGCCCATACAAGTAGTCTCCAGAAATTAAACAGGGTATTGAGAATGATAAGTCGGACGGAAGCCTGTAAAAATTAAGGAAGACCCTTTTAAACAGAAAAGCAAACCTGTAGCCGATATCGATTTCTTCAGTCTCTATCTTATAGCGAATTAGAGACGAGATGAACGAACCTTGTGAAAAAATCGTCACAATTTTCTAACTTTGAGCGAGCGATCTCCTACCGCAAGGACATAATCACCACACCGGCAACCATAATCGCTGCACCTGCCAGGCGCGATTGCAACCCTTTCTCCCCAAAGAAAAAGTGACCAAATAACACGCTTAGCAATGCGCTCATCCGTTTTACAGCAATCACTTGAGCGACTGGGGCGGTGGTGAGTGCCAGCATTTGAAAGGTGATGGCGATCGCATTGAATCCACCTGTGACGCCCAAAATCTTCCATTGCGCCAGCAGCTTGTTGATTCCCTGACTTTTCCTACGAAGAAAAACAAATGGCACCATACCAGCGGCAATAACGGCGAAAAGTGCGATCGCCCACAGCAGCGGAGAGGAATTGACCACGCCAATTTTGTCAAAGTTAGACGTAATGCTCCAGATGAAGGCGACGCACAGCATGAGGCGGCTGCCAGGGTTCCGTGCCATAGCCAGTAGCGGCGCGAAAGCAGAGGATGCACGACCTTCTCCGCTAGCAGGCAGGTTGAGGACGTAGGAGCCCACCACCAGAAGAATGACGCCGATGGCATCAGCAGACGTGGGCTGCTCATTGACGATGATCGGGGAGGTTACCAGTAAAAACAGTGGCGTGAGCGTCACGAGCGGAACAGTCAGAGAAAGATCCGCAATCTTAATAGCGCGTATGTAAAGCGTGAAGGCCAGGATATTCAGGCCGCCTCCGATTAGTAGCGCTAGCCAAAAGCCAGGCTTAATCGGTGGGATGCCGCCATTTAGTAAAAGAATCGGCAGCATCAAGACAACGCCGACGCTCATAAAGCTGAAGAGTACGGAGTATTCGTCTAGGGTCTTGAGGCTTTGCTTGCCGGTGGCGTCTTTGCAGGCTTCAAAAAAGGCAGTAAGCGAGGCGAAGAATAGCCACATTAAATGTTCAACACAACAGAAAGGGCCATGCCTGCGAGCAAAATAAAGCCAATGGTGACATTTTGCTTGAATATATTGCCGAAGACCTGAGGTGACTTGGGGCGGTGGGAGAGCTGAACGTACTGCCGGTACCAGACGTAAGCAGAGACGATGAGAGCCAGCCAGTAGAAGAGGCCAAGGAACATGTTGATGCCAAGCCAGGCAAGCATGAGGACGGTGCCAACGAAGAATAGGCCGACGGCTTGAGGGGCGCGATCGCCAAAAAACAACGCACTAGAGTTAATGCCCAATCCCCGGTCAAATTCCCGATCAGGAATGGCATACACCGTATCGAAGCCCAGGGTCCACAGCACTGTAGCTGCCCACAGCAGCCAGGTCGGGAAAACAATAGAGCCTGTAACGGCGCTCCAGCTAATGAGCACTGCGAAGCCCCAGGCAATCGAAAGGACAAGCTGAGGAACTGGAAAAACTCGCTTAGCCAGTGGATAGAGCACAATTACGGGCACGGCGGCCACGCACAGCCAGAAGCTAAGCGGTGTGAGATAAAAAGCCAGCCCCCAGGCACAAAACAGCGCGATCAGGGCCACGCCGATTCCCACTTTTACAGACAGTGCCTTGGCCGCTAGCGGGCGATTTCGAGTGCGTTCTACTTTGTCATCTATATTGCGATCCCACAGGTCGTTGACTACGCAGCCGCCTGCGCTGGTGGCCAGCGTCCCCAATACAATGACGCCGATCAGGGGTAAGTCAGGAAATCGCTGAGCCGTTTCACCGGCTTCGCGCCACGAAAGTGTGGCCAGGAATACTGCCCAGAGCGCTGGAATCATTAAAATTAAGCGTCCGGCGGGCTTATCCCACCGCAGCAGCCGAACGATTTTCATCCAGGTGGGCTCGGTCGATGAACGATTGGGCAGGGGCTTGGATGGACTCTCGGGAGCTGGTTTCATGGCGGTGGTGGTCAGTGAAAAAAAGAAAGAAAAAAGAAAGGCACAACCTTCACCATACCAGTCACAACAGTAGGAATGCAGGGGCAAACAGAGCTGCGTACTAAAAATGACTTGCGGCTAAAAAAGGACTTTCCTTTATGGTTCTTGTCACCAAATAAAAGCCCGTGAAAGCTAAAGGTAACGCGGCCAGTGACCTCATCTTTACCATATTTTTCTATAAAAACTTCATTTGGGGGATGACAATCACACTATGATTATGGTTAAAATAACCATAAGTCGTCGAAGGTTAGTGTTTTGGCTAACAAGCCCATGGTTTTGATTCAAGATGGATATTTGAAGACCGATTCGCTAGCCTCAGATATGGAGCAGGCGCCAAGGTCACCAATGTCGATAGATCGTCAGACGGTAGAGGCGTTAGCGATCGCCCCCGGCGAATATGGGCTGCTCACCGATCTCTACCAGCTCACAATGTCAGCCTGCTACTTAGGAGAGGGCATTCACCTAAAGCCTGCAAGCTTTGAACTATTTACCCGGCGCTTGCCGGTAGGATATTGCTACCTGATTGCCATGGGGCTAGAGCAGGCCCTGGATTATTTGCAAAATTTGAACTTTAGCGCGCAGCAGGTTTTGCAGCTCCAGCAGACCGGCATTTTTACCAATGCACCCGATAGCTTTTGGACGCTGTTAGAAGAATTTCGCTTTACAGGCGACGTCTGGGCGGTGCCTGAAGGAAGTGTAGTATTTGCCAACGAGCCGATGCTGCGGATTGAAGCCCCGCTGTGGCAGGCGCAGATTGCAGAGACTTACTTACTCAATACGCTGAACTATCAGACGTTAATTGCGACTAGGGCGGCTAGGCTCCGGCAGGCCGCAGGTCCCGATGCAAAGCTATACGAATTTGGCTCGCGGCGGGCGTTTAGTCCGCAGGGGGCGCTATGGGCGGCGAGGGCGGCGATCGCTGGTGGACTCGACGCTACCAGCAACGTTTTGGCCGCACTGAAGCTAGATCGTCAGCCAGTCGGCACCATGGCCCACGCGCTAGTGATGGCAGTTTCTGCGCTAGAAGGCAGTGAAGACGGTGGGTTTGAAGCGTTTCATCGCTATTTCCCTGGTGCGCCGTTATTAATAGATACGTACGACACGGTGGCCGCCGCGAAACGATTGGCCACGCAGGTTGCTGACGGTAAATCTTTAAAGGGGGTACGGATAGACTCGGGAGATTTAGCAGAAGGATCTAAGGCGGTGCGATCGCATTTACCAAACACGCCCATCTTTGCCAGCGGCGACCTGGATGAGTTTGCCATTGAGCAGTTGCGTGCCCAAAATGCCTGCATCGACGGATACGGGCTGGGTACCAAACTGGTGACGGGCACCCCTGTGAACGGCGTTTATAAGCTGGTCGCTATTGACGGCACGCCTGTGATGAAAGAATCTAGCGGCAAGCTTACCTATCCAGGACGCAAACAGGTATTTCGGCAGTATGGAGACGATGGCAAAATTACGGGTGATCGCCTGGCGCTGACCATAGAAGGGGCGATCGCTGACGAAGAACCATTGCTGCAGCGCGTCATGCATGGTGGCGAGCGATTGAATGCACCCGAGAGCTTGGATGCGATCGCCCAGCGCACTGCCAACAGCGTAAAGGCTTTGCCGCCAGAGGTTTGCCGCTTGCAAAATCCCCAGCCGCTCACCGCGAAAATCTCCCACGGGTTAGACAAACTCACTCAGCACACCCGCAAGGGCTAAACGCTCACGTATTCTGCCTCGTTTTTCTAGCCTTTTCTCATTCACACTATGTTTGCAACTCCCTGGAAGCCGCCTCAGCGCGTCGCTCTGTTTGGCACTAGCGCCGATCCGCCTCATTTGGGTCATCAAAGCATTTTGCTGTGGCTTGCGCAGGAATTTGACCAGGTGGCTGTGTGGGCCGCTGATAACCCCTACAAAGAGAAACAGTCTCCGATGAGCGATCGCGCCCAGATGCTGCGTTTACTGATCGAAACGTTGCCAACAAAGGGCACTGGGCCGTTAGGTAAGGTAGATGTGTATCAGGAATTTAGCGATCGCTATTCCATCAATTCCATCACCCGCGCCCGCAAGCGCTGGCCCAAAGCTCGCTTTTACTTTGTGGTAGGTGCAGACCTGCTCGCTCAGCTCCATAAGTGGTACCAGTCCAAAGAAATCTTCGCCCAGGTTGATATTTTGGTCTTTCCACGTCCCGGCTATTCAGTCGAGGGGCCAGCGCTATCTGCTTTGCGTCAGCTTGCGACTGTGCACATCGCCCAGCCTCCTTACCAGCACGATGTTTCTTCAAGCACGTTCCGCAATACCCGATGTCAGCAAAACGCCAGTCATGACGCTGCTAGCGTCACCCAAAATATCCCACCTATCATTCGCGACTATATTACCGAGCACGACCTTTATCCATGTCGACAGCCAAACCATCCACACAATCACAGGGCCAAAGTATCGACCCTTCGCTAGTGCCTTCGGCGGAGTCAACCGAGTCCAAGGTGTTAGCCGACTTCAAAGTGGGTGTCGATACCGTCATTTTTTCGGTCGATACCGAGCAAAATCGGCTGTTGGTACTACTGGTCATGCGGCATCAAGACCCTTTTAGTGACTATTGGAGCCTGCCAGGAACGCTGGTTTGTGAAGGTGAAGCGCTGGAAGACGCTGCTGACCGGGTACTAACCGAAAAGATTCGGGTAAATAATCTATACCTGGAGCAGCTGTTCACCTTTGGCGGGCCAAATCGCGACCCCCGCGAAGCTGAAGAATCGTACAACGTGCGGTATTTGTCGGTCAGTCATTTTGCCTTGGTGCGATTCGAAGACACCGCGCTCATTGCCGATGGCGTCAGCGGCATTGCCTGGTATCCGCTCAGCCGGGTGCCAAAGCTGGCCTTTGACCACAATCAAATTCTCACCTACGGCTACCAGCGGCTGCGTAACAAGCTGGAATATAGCCCGGTCGCCTTTGATGTGCTGCCCGACACTTTCACCCTCAGCGATGTGTATCAGCTATATGCCACGGTCCTGGGAGAAGACTTCTCGGACTATTCCAACTTTCGCACACGGCTGTTGAAGATGGGCATTTTGCAAGATACCGGGCAGAAGGCTTCTCGGGGGGCGGGGCGTCCGGCTAGTCTGTATCGGTTTGATGCAGAGGCGTTTGAGCCGTTGAAAGATAAGCCAATGGTGTTTTTGTAAGTACGAGAAATCAAAAAGTACGAGAAATTAATCTACACATCACTATGAAAATTGCGATCGCACAAATCAATCCCACTGTCGGTGATCTTGCTGGCAACGCTCAGCGCATTCTCGACGCTGCACAGCAAGCTAGTGACCTTGGCGCAGATCTGTTACTAACGCCCGAACTCTCTCTGTGTGGCTACCCGCCGCGAGACCTGCTGATGCGTCCTAGCTTCATTCAAAAAATGAAACAGCAGGTTGCTGTCCTGGCTAAGAATCTCCCGAGAGGCTTGTCCGCACTGGTGGGCATTGCAGAAGACAATAGCGTGGCAGCCAGCAAAGGAGAAAAGCCAATATTCAACAGCATGGCTTTACTGCAATCAGGAGAGATAACGGAGGTTTTTCACAAGCGCCTACTTCCTACCTATGACGTGTTTGACGAAGATCGATATTTTGAGTCTGGAGATGACGCTAATAGCTTTGTTTTTTCTGTCGGTGATGACTCTTTTCATATCGGCGTCACCATTTGCGAAGATTTATGGAACAACGAGTCTTTTTGGGGCAAACGAGCCTACCCAGAAAACCCCACTCAAGAGCTGGTAGAGAAAGGCGTTGATGTCGTCGTAAATCTCTCTGCCTCTCCATACGTCTGTGGAAAGCAGACACTGCGAGAAAATATGATCGCCCACGAGGCTAAGCAGTGGAACAGGCCCATTGTATATGTCAATCAGGTAGGGGGTAATGACGATTTGATTTTTGATGGACAAAGCGTTGTGTTTGACCGTAATGGCAAGCTAGTTACTCGCGCCGCAGCTTTCAAAACAGATTTGCAGATTGTCTCTTTTGACCCGATTACAAAATCTGTCGAGTCTGGGAAGATTGAGCCGCTACTGTCCACAGAAAATGCTGAGATTTGGGCGGCGCTGGTGCTGGGGGTGAAGGATTATGCCAGGAAGTGTGGATTTACCAAGGCGGTGCTGGGGTTGAGCGGCGGGGTGGATTCGGCGCTGGTGAGTGCGATCGCTGCCGAAGCCCTCGGCTCTGAGAATGTGTTGGGCATTCTGATGCCGTCTCCCTACAGCTCTGGCCACTCGGTAAGTGACGCCGAAGCGCTTGCCAGCAACATTGGCATCCAAACCCAAAAGCTCTCCATCGCACCGTTGATGGGCGACTATGATGCCATTTTAGAAGAGATGTTTACAGGCACCGAAGATGGCGTTGCCGAAGAGAACTTGCAGTCTCGCATTCGTGGCAATTTGCTGATGGCCGTCTCCAACAAGTTCGGGCACCTGCTGTTATCGACGGGGAATAAGTCTGAAATGGCAGTAGGCTACTGCACGCTTTATGGCGATATGAATGGCGGCTTGGCTGTGATTGCCGACGTGCCCAAAACTCGTGTGTATTCCATTTGTCGTTGGCTAAACCGAAACCAGGAAGTCATTCCAGAGAACATTATTACCAAGCCACCGAGTGCCGAGCTAAAGCCTGATCAGGTCGATCAAGACTCGCTGCCCGACTACGACGTGTTGGATGATATTTTGGAGCGGCTAGTGCAAAAACAACAGTCTGCAAATGACATTATCGCAGCGGGCCATCCAGCGGCCACTGTAGAAAAAGTGATTCGCCTAGTGACCCGCGCGGAGTTCAAACGCAGGCAGGCGCCGCCAGTGCTAAAGGTAACTGACCGAGCCTTCGGGATGGGCTGGCGAATGCCGATTGCTAGCCGCTGGTCTTTGGAAATAGACCAGCCGAAAAAGGTGATGACGGCTGTATGATAATGACTGCAGATTGAGGCGTTCACTCGTCAGGCTTTTCTACAAAGCCCAGTATTGTTTCTGGAAACTTGTCGGTGACCAGTAAAAAGCCCTGATTGTCTAGGCGGGCAATGCCTTCCCAGTTTCGTCCATCGTCTTCTAGCAAAAGCTGGATAGGCGTCGTATCAGTTTGTGTGATGCCTGCTGCGTCATAGGCAAACTCGACGAGTCTTTCTACATGGGCCTGCTGTCTATGGGTAGTGCCTCTGCCGTGGCGTAAGGCGATCGCATCCCTATCCGGCAACAGGTCCCTATCCCCTGGGTAAAAGTAATTGATTGCCCAAAACCGATTATCTGCATCCAGCGCCGTCGCGTCGGTTATCCGATACTCAATCGTGGGGAAAGGTACTGCGCCTATGGGCGAGAGGTCAAAGTCGAACGCGTTCATCTGAGGCGTCGGGTTTAGCTGCTCGCCGCTCACTTCGTAAATAGAAACAAGCTGTTCGTTGGTTAATAGCAGCGCCTCGTCTGCCTTGTTCAAAGAGTCTGACTGTGGCGGCGAGATCGCGATGGTTGAGGGAGCTATGGTTATCTGGCTGAGATCTGCTGAGAGGATACCCGTGACTATGTAGCCCATTGCGCCGCTGCTCGTTTCGGCCTCGATGGTTAAAAAGGCCTGATTATTGGTAAATGCGATCGCCTCAAACCCTTCAAATCCTTCGATTTGCTCAGCAAAGTCGGGAGACATCAGCGCAATCTCTTTGGGTGCCAAAGCGTCCGAGCTATCACCAGATAAGAATGCTAAAACTTCTGATTTCGACAGAACAAACAGGACATTCCCTAACCGTTCTGGATACTGTGGCAACAGAATGAGATGGTCTTGATACCAAGCCAATCCAGATAGTTCAGACTCGCGGTCGGCAATAGGACCCAGCAGTGGGATAGCGGTTACGGGTTGCTCAACACTAGTCAGCGGCGGCTGAGCAATCACCGAAGATTCGCGTCTGTTGGCAAAACGAGGTACTAAGACACTACCCAGTCCTAGAGAGAACGCTAGCAACAGAATTATTTTTGAAGATGATTTTGTCAGTCGTCCCACTTTAAAGCACCTTTAGCAACGGTTTTGGTATCTATCGACGCCACCTCAATAATCCCCACTAGTAGCAGTACAGCACCGTCGTTAGAGGTTGCCAGACGATCAGACTACTTCTTTTATTTTGGGGCTACTGATCTTTGAATGGTTTCAACTACTGGCATAATTTGTTCTATATCTGCTGCATTTGCAATGACCACCATCCGAATGTGTGAGCTGTCAGGGCCAATTGTCAGAAACTGTAAAACAACATCTGATTGTAGGGTGCCCTGAATAAAATATCCCTCATCGCCTGCAAACTCAATGGGAAACTGTTCGGTAATGGTAATATCTGCAAACCCATCGGTGCTGAGCAATACGTCGGTAGCGTACGTAGATAGCTGCCTGGGCTGAGCGGGCGCGATTGAATTGGCAATGATAATTAGCGGTGCTGCTTCGGAGAGGTCTGTGTCGCCCTCAGGACTTAGCAACACAGTTGAGCCAAACAAAACGTCAAATACTTCAAAAGGTTCAGCCGTTGCAAAGATAAAAGGTAGCTCGGCGACTTTTTCCTGAATGGAAGGCGCTGCGCTGATTTCAACTGATTGGATGGTTTCTATTACAGTGTCTTCGCTGAGCTGATTTTGATCGAAGATATTGAAGGTTAGGAGGACAGTGCTCTCTTCTCCTAACAGCACAAAGTACTTTTGAATCTGCGTATCGTTGACGGTTTGGATTCCCATTACAAAGGGTGACGGCGTTCCATTGACCGTAATGCTAGAGACTGTGTCAACCGCTAACACAATGCCCTGCCTTGCAAAAAGTTCAGTGATTTCTGCGGGTGTAGAAGACAGGGCGGCTAAGACCTCTGCATATCCTTCTGGGGGCAATTCGGTCAGCGTAATACTTGAGGAGTTATCCTCATTGATTAATCCAGAAAACTGTTCTGAAAGAACGAACCCAGCTGGCGGTACGAGCGATACGCTAGTCCCTGGAATCAGAATAATCTCGGATGACTCGGCAGCTTGTGAAAGCACAGGGGCTGCTACAGGCAGTGCTAAGCGATCGCTTAGCACTGCCGGGTAAATCGCGTGCCTTGCTAAACTAACCGTGCTAAAGGCGATCGCCCCCAAAGCCAGTTCACAAAGTCTTCGCATACCTATCCCACTCATCTTCAACGCTGTTCAATCCTGCTCGGTACAGGTATTATCACATTTTATTGCGATCGCACGATTCAGCAGACAGCACTCAATCGCCGATTCTCTCATCCAATGAGACTCCATAATCCATGGGAAATACCTGAAAAAGACCCCAGCCATCATAAATCCTTGATAAGCTATGGGCGCACATTCACGCCGCTACTTGCGAGCATCGCTTTCCATGTCTGTCAGCAAAAAAACTGCCAAAAAGCTCCTTTACGACTTCATGTTTGAAAGCGAAAGTGCCCAAGAATGGGTCGAAGATGTGTGGGGCCTCACGCCCTTTTTAGGCCAGAGCGCGGCCAACGCAGCAGAAGTGTTAGGCGCATTGCTAGAGACCTGCTCAGAGCGTCAGCTAAACGAAGTCGTTGCCAGCATTCACGCTGCTCACAAAGAAGCGATTAGTGAATTAGACTCTGCCAGTGAATGGCGAGTCTCTATTGATCCAAAGGTAGACCTGACCGAAAGCTAAGTAGCTTGGCCTGCGTCGGCATAGTAGCTACTTAAGAAACGTTGTTGTGAAACTTTCTGTCGGGAATGTTGACATTTGAAGCGGTATTTCTGAATGCGTATTTTTTTAAATAGTTATGGGCTTATTTAATTATGTTAAATCCTGAAATTTTGAGGGTGATTCGGCAAAGCTATGACCAGCTTTACCGAGCGAATTCCGTAGGGCATTATGGCTTTGTGATTATCGGATTAGTCATCGTCGCCTGTAGCTTTTTTACAGGGCCTGCGGGTAAGCCGATTAACGGCGATCCCATCTTTGTGTTTGGAATTGGCTTTGTAATTGCGATGATTGGTGTAGGTGCGATCGCCCTTGCTCGCAAAAACCGGGTAGACCTTGTAGACATCATTAACAACCGACCGACCGACATCGTGTGGGTCTATCGCCAGGTAAACAAAGCAACGATGGTCGGCGTGACCTACGCCCAATTTGAATTTGTTGTATTTGGGCTAATCAACAAACAACAGGTCAAGGTCCGTTTGCCGGGTAACTGTGTACAGGCATTGCTGCAAGAGATTCCCCAGGCCCTTAGCCACGTCACGCTAGGCTACAACGCTGAACACGCCCAAGCCTTTCGCCAAGATCCTGTCTCTTTACTCAACCCGTCCTAAGCTCAATGCAAGAAAAAACCGTAACCCTTAATGAAAGGAGTTACGGCTAGGGATCGTGATTATCACGAGTGGGGAGCTAAATCAAAACAATGTGAACTTAACTAAAACAACCTCTGGAAAACAAAACTGAAAAACTTGAACCCTAGCTGCGGGCCGGGAGTGGCTCTGGCCTGAGGGAAACGGTTTGATCATTGCCGTTGCGGGCAAAGTCGATACGCAGGGTGTTATCGAGGCCATTGGCCTCAACGGCTTGCTGAACCTGCTGACCGTTGGTGATGTCCTCACCATTGACACGGCTAACTACGTCACCTGCCCGCAGTCCGGCTTTGGCAGCCGGTGAACCGGGTACTACGTCGGCAATGAACACGCCAGTATCTGCTTCTACACTGAATCCACTGCTGGAGTCTTCGTTAATAGAATCGCGGACGTCGGGGGTGAGGTTCACCATCTGAATGCCAATGAAGGGATGCTCTACCTTGCCAGTCGCAATGATTTGGTCGGAGATGCGTTGCACGGCGTCTATGGGAATGGCAAAGCCGAGGCCTTGTGCGCCGCTGATGATGGCCGTGTTCATGCCAATCACTTCGCCTCTGGCATTCAGCAAGGGTCCGCCGGAGTTGCCGGGGTTAATGGCCGCGTCAGTTTGGATGAACTGGGTGCGATTGTCGGGGATGCCAACCTGGCCGCTGGTGCGACCTGTGGCGCTGACGATGCCGACGGTGACGGTGTTATCTAGGCCGAGGGGGTTGCCGATTGCGATCGCCGCCTCACCCGGCAGCAGTTCAGCATCACTGATTGCGACTGTCGGTAAACCATTCGCATCCAAATCAATCACCGCCACATCAGTGACCGGGTCACTACCCAGTACTGTGCCTTCAAAGGTACGCCCGTCTTTTAGGGTCACCTGCACCGTGTCAGAGCCTTCTACCACGTGGGCATTGGTGAGAATCAGACCGTCTTCACTAACGATAAAGCCAGAGCCGACACCACTTTCCGTTCTTTCGCGGGGCACCTGACGGGGCACCCGGTTGCCAAAGAAACGGCGGAATTCTTCGGGGATGCCAGGAGACTGGCTGACGACTGTGCGAGAGGCATTGATGCGGACCACGGCTGGGCCGACTGCCTGTACTACTTCGGCGACAGAGCTAGCTTCGGCTGGCACGGCCAAGCTCACTGGCGATGCTTCTGGGTAAGCATTTGTAGGGGCCACTACTGGCGCGGTATCGATACTGCGTGTCAGGGGGGCCATCGCAGCGTAGGAGCCAATAGTGGCACCGCCTGCGCCTAGCATTACTAAGGCTAAGGACGTTGCGAACTTGCGGACTTTGTCGGAAGTACGATTTCCAGAAGGGGCGTTGGGAAGACCAGTCGACATTTTTGATTCGTTTGCTTGACATTTTGGAGGACAGTTTTAATGTAAGCAACCGATTTGACAACGCCGTGACAACCGTGTGGCAATCGTATGAAATCTGGCACAATGGGAGGGTTCATCCATTCTAGTGCCTTGGTGCTAGTGCCTTTGTGTTAGCGCCTGAAACCCTTTTTCCCTTTCCGCTAGATGATTTTCAGTTAGATGCGATCGCAGCACTCAACAAAGGCGAGTCAGTCATTGTATGTGCCCCTACCGGCTCTGGTAAAACCCTCGTAGGTGAATACGCCATCCACCGTGCCCTGGAAATGGGCCGCCGTGTATTCTACACCACCCCGCTCAAAGCCCTTTCCAATCAAAAGCTGAGAGACTTCAAGCGCACCTTCGGCGACGAAAATGTAGGACTGCTCACAGGCGACAGCTCCGTCAACCGTGACGCGCCAGTCGTGGTAATGACCACCGAAATTTTTCGCAACATGCTCTACGGCACTACCATTGGCGACGTAGGCACTTCCCTTCGCGACGTGCAGGCCGTCGTGCTCGACGAATGCCACTACATGAACGATCGCCAGCGTGGTACCGTCTGGGAAGAATCCGTCATCTACTGCCCGCCCGAAATTCAGCTAGTTGGCCTTTCTGCTACCGTGGCTAACGGCGGTCAGCTGACAGACTGGATTTCCGAAGTGCACGGCCCCACCCAGCTAATCTTTTCAGACTATCGTCCGGTGCCGCTCAGCTTTCACTTTGCCGTCGAAAAAGGCATCTTCTCGCTGCTGAATGAGAAGAAGACAAGCATTCATCCCCGACTAAAAAACTACCGCAAGCCGCCGCGCCGCCAGCGTGGACAAAAGCGAAAGCCAGCGGGCGCGACCATTCCTTCAGTGGTGAGTCAGCTCCAGGCCAAAGACATGCTTCCGGCCATTTACTTTATCTTCAGCCGCAAAGGCTGTGATAAGTCGGTGCAAGAAGTCGCCAACATGAGCTTGGTAACCAGAGCCGAAGCTGAATTACTCAAGCGCCGCATTGATGCCTTTGTTGATCGTAATCCAGAGGCCATTCGGGCCAACCAGCTAGAGCCCTTATACAATGGCATCGCCGCTCACCACGCGGGCATTCTTCCCGCTTGGAAAAGCCTGGTAGAAGAATTGTTCCAGGCGGGCCTGATCAAAGTTGTGTTTGCTACCGAGACCCTGGCTGCTGGAATCAACATGCCAGCGCGGACAACGGTGATCAAAAGTCTCTCTAAACGCACAGACGACGGGCATCGGTTGCTACATGCGTCGGAGTTTTTGCAGATGTCTGGCCGGGCGGGACGTCGGGGGATGGATACCGAAGGCCATGTGGTGACCGTAGAATCGCCTTTTGAAGGTGCTAAGGAAGCCTCTCACCTCGCGCTGGCGCCACCGGACCCGCTGGTGAGTCAGTTTACGCCCAGCTATGGCATGGTGCTAAACCTGTTGCAAATCCATACCGTTGAAGAAGCGCAGGAGCTGATTGAGCGCAGCTTTGGGCAGTATTTGGCAACGCTGCATTTAGCACCGCAGCGTAAGGCCATTGAGGCGTTGGAAAGAGATATTTCCATCTTGCGTGACCAGCTCGCTTATATAGATGATGTGGCTGTTGCAGAATACGAGAAACTGCGTGGCTGGCTGCGAGAAGAAGAAAGATTGTTGAAGATTTTGCAGCAGCAGGCAGAAGAGACGTTGGGCGCAAGTGACCCGGTGGCAATTTCTTTCGCTATGTCTGGGACGGTGCTATCGCTGAAGGGAAAGAACGTGAAGGTGTCTGAGCCTTTGCCAGCGGTGCTGGTGAGTAAGGTGCCGGGGCCAGGGCAGTTTCCTTTTTTGGTGTGTTTGGGGCAAAACAATCGCTGGTATGTGGCGACGGTGAAAGATGTGGTGGCGTTGCATAGTGAGTGCGATCGCCTCCAATCAGCAGATAGCCTGACCGTCCCAGCTGGGCTGGTTACCTCCCCTGGTAAGTCTCGTAAGGGCGATGACGAGACGGCTGAGGTTGTGGCCAATATCCCCGAACTGCCCGAGTTTGAGCAGCAGGCCCCTGAGGTAAAAGAACAAAGAGAGAAAGCTGAGGCGGTGGCTGCGAAGATCGCTCAGAACCCGGTAGGGCAGCTGAAGAATCCGAAGGCGGTGGTGAAGCAGCGGAAGCGATTGAGGCGGCTGGAGGATGAGTTGCGCGATCGCCAAAACAAATACCAAGACTATACCCATCGCTACTGGCTGGAGTTTGTGAGCCTGATGCAGGTGTTAGAGAATTTTGAATGCCTGGATGATGAAGGACCAACCGACTTGGGTCAAATGTGCGCGGCTATTCGTGGTGATAACGAACTGTGGCTGGGTCTGGCGATCGCCTCTGGAGAATTTGACGGACTCGAACCTCAACAGTTTGCTGCTGCCTGCTGTGGCATTTTGATGGAGAATAATCGCCCGGACACCTGGCTGCGCTATCAGGTGTCGAAACCTGTCTTAGAAGCGCTTGGGGGATTGCGGAACTTGCGCCGCCGTATATTTCAGGAGCAGCGCAGGCAGGATATTCACATCCCAGTGTGGATGGAAGAAGAACAGATTGCCCTAGTAGAACAGTGGGCGCTAGACGTGGAATGGCGCGAGCTTTGTGACAATACGAGCCTGGATGAGGGTGATATTGTGCGAATTTTGCGACGAACCCTGGACTTTTTATCGCAGATTCCGCATGTGCCTAATCTGCCTGATGAGGTGAGGTCCACGGCTCGGCAAGCTGCGTTCTTGCTCAATCGTTTCCCAGTTAATGAAACGCCTGATTAGAGACTTTCTCCTGTAATTGTTCAGGCTTGGACATGCGCCTGGTTGCTTTGTAATGGTTCTGTTGGGTTACCAAATCCTTCCCATACGAAGCTGAAACTTTGGTAATTCAGGTTCACAGCTAACGCTATCGGGATTATCCAAAATATCAGGCTCACGATCAGGGCGGTAAACATGTACTTTTCTCTGTTTTCTATCAACAAGCAAGCCTAGTTTTGCTCCATTGTCTATGTACTCTTGCATTTTTTCTTTAAGGCTAGTGAAGGTATCGCTTGAGGATCTAAGTTCGATGACAAAGTCTGGACAGATAGGTGCAAACGAAGATTTTTGCTCATTTGTCAGTGTATCCCACCTATCCAATGAGATCCATGATGCATCTGGAGAACGGGTAGCACCGTTGGGCAAGGTAAAGCCTGCGCTAGAATCGAAGGTTTCTCCCGTACCGTCTTCGTCAGACCAGTTTGCGACTTGTTGAGAAATTTTGACGTTTCGATTACCTGTATCTAAGAAAGCAGGTGGCATAACAATAACTTCTCCCATAGCCGTACGTTCAATACGATGCTCTGGATTTACCCGACAGAATTCATAGAATTGCTCTGTCGTCATCGTCATTTGAGGCATAGTTGCTGGGACTTTGACAGCTAAAGGTTTTACTTCAGTAATCGTCTGTAGGCTGGTCATTGGGTGATGACTCCGTTGGCGCTGCTTGCGCTTATTCTATCAAAAGTGGTGTTTAGAAGGCGCAGCCGGTCGGTAGTGGCTCAACTTCTGCGAGTTCGTCTGCAAAGTCTGTCGGTAGGGTGGTAGGTTCAAATCCTGCGGAGAAACTGCCTTTCATGGCTTGGGTGTGGTAGCCCGTGGGGTGCATGTGCGATCGCACAATAACAACCTCATCTGGCTCTACGTCTACCGGCCCACCAGAACGGGTGAAGGGCTGTTCCTCTACATGGCTATGGGCCAGAATACGACGGTAAAGCAGTTTGCCGTCTTCGGTGATAACTTCCCACCAGTTAGCGTAGCGATCGCATCCTTCATCCGGACTGTTAACCGTAACAGCAAACTGATATTTCGTATTCTCTTCCCTCGCAACAGTCACAGCTGCTACCCCCACCTCTACATCAGTAATAGACTCCACTTCTACCAAAGTACCTTCTGAGTAAAATTCAGGTTCAGGCTGGGAAGTGCACCCAAAGCATACGAATGCTACTAACGCTCCACTAAAAACAGCTTTGTTCATGTTCGTTTAACCTGTTGTATTTACACGCTTGTGCCAGTCTTTGGCTTGTTGTCGAATCTCATTGAGTTCTTCTTCTGACATTCTATCTAGATTCTTCAAGATAAAGTTCATTCGACCCTGATGACTCAGCTTCTCCCGGTGACGGTTCAAAAAATCCCAGTAAAAAAAGTTAAAGGGACAGGCATTCTCGCCCGTTCGAGCCTTTCGGTAGTCTTCGCAACCCTTATGATAGTCGCTCATTTTATTCACGTAGTTAACACTAGAAGCGTAAGGCTGCGTCGCTAGCACATTTTGAGAGCTTTTCTCTTGCGTTTACCCTGCTTTGTACGGTCATATATAATGAGCTGAAGTCACCTTTGCAGCGAATTATCTTCCATGCCTTTCTCAGCAGTCCCAAATTCAGATATCAAGCGTATCCTCAGTGAGAAAAAGCAGGATATTCTTTCTATTGCTGAAAAGCATGGGGCCTCTAATATTCGAGTCTTTGGTTCTGTGGTGAGAGGCGAAGCCACTCAGGATAGTGATATTGATTTCCTGATTGATTATGATATTGAAAAAACAACATCTTGGTTCCCAACGGGATTAATTCATGATCTAGAAGCCTTGCTAGAGCGAAAAGTAGATATTGTTCCAGCTGACTCTATTCATTATTTCATCAGAGACCGGATATTAGGCGAGGCTGTTTCTCTGTGAAAGATCCTAAGATATTCATTATTCATATCCGCGAGTGTATTACTCGTATCGAAACTTTTACTGAAGAGGGCAGGTCTGCTTTCTTTGAAGACCTAAGGACGCAAGACGCTGTCATTAGAAATCTGGAGACGTTGGCAGACGCGACTCAACGGCTGCCGGAAGAATGGAAAAATAGCTATCCAAATATCGACTGGCGTAAGGTGGCAGATTTCCGAAACTTCTTAGCTCATCAGTATTTGGATATCAACCTAAACATTATTTGGGAAGTTATTCAAAAACAAATACCCGAGCTGAAAGAATGCATTGATTCGATGGCTGAGAAATTTTGGAATGAATAGTTGGCTAATGTATCTGCCCACAGCCTGAGAGTGCGTCTGTGAATCGCGCTAATTATTTTGATGCCAGTCTTTTGCCTGCTGCCGAATCTCGTTGAGTTCATCTTCTGACATTCTATCGAGATTCTTCAAGATAAAGTTCATGCGTCCCTGCTTGCTAAGCTTCTCCCGATGCCGATCCAAAAAGTCCCAGTAAAAGAAGTTGAAGGGGCAAGCATTCTCGCCTATTCGAGCCTTGCGGTCGTATTCGCAACCCTTACAATAGTCGCTCATTTTATTTACATAGTTAGCGCTAGAGGCGTAGGGCTTGGTGGCCAGCACGCCACCATCGGCAAACAGACCCATGCCAATGACGTTCGTTTGCATCACCCAGTCGTAGGCATCAATAAAAGCCGCGTGGAACCAGTCTTCTACTTCCTGGGGCGAAAGGCCAGAAATTAAAGAGAAGTTTGCTAGAATCATCAATCGCTGAATGTGATGGCCATAGCCAGTGCGTTTCACAGTGTCAATGGTTTGATGGAGGCAGTTCAGCTTGGTATCGCCTGTCCAATAGAAATCGGGAAGAGAATGAGTATGCTCAAAATAGTTGCGAGATGGATAGTCCTCATCAACATGGTTATAGATGCCGCGCATGTATTCGCGCCAGCCGAGGACCTGGCGAATGAAGCCTTCTACGCTGTTAAGCGGAATCTCTTCTTCTTCCTCAACGCTCTTTTCATAAGCGGTGGCGATCGCACTAATCACCTCCATCGGCTGCAACAACCCAATGTTCAAATACGGCGACAGCAGTGCATGCCACATCGTATCTTCTCCAGTCACCATTGCGTCCTGATAGGGGCCGAAGGTGGTGAGGCGATCGCGTACAAAATGATCCAACACCGCCAGTGCCTGCTCCCGAGTCACCGCCCAGCCAAACCCATCCGCTTCGCCAAACGTTGGGTAGTCTGCACCTTTCACAGCTTCCATGACTGACTGTGTCATCTCATCCGGCTCAAACCACAGCGGCTCTGGCGGCGAAATCTTCCCCTTCGGCGGCTTCCGGTTCTCTTTATCAAAATTCCATTTGTCTCCCACCGGCTTCTTGCCATTCATCAAGATGCCGAATCGCTTACGCCCCTCCCGATAAAACGATTCCATCAGCAGACTTTTCCGGCTAGAGGCCCATTCATCAAAGTCTGAGGTAGACCATAGAAAATGATTATTTGGTGTCTGTGTCAGCTCGCAAGTTAGGTCCAGCTGATTCAAAAAAATTGCAAAGGGCCGATCGGCAGGTTCCATTACCCGCAGTTCGTCAATCTTGTTCTTTTTAATCCACTGATTGAGGGGGTCTTCAAAAGTCTCTGCTGTTTCGTAAGTGACTTGCCAGCCGGCTGCTTTTAGCTCACCAGCAAAGTGGCGCATCGCTGACCAAATTAGGATCAGCTTTTGCTGGTGATAGCGGCGTTCCTTGACGTGACTTAGTGCCTCAATCAAAATCACAGGCGTTTTGGATTTGTTTGCTGTGCTGCCCTCCAGTGCGGATTGTCCCTGCCACAGCTGATCGCCCAATACCCAAATGCCGACTGTCATTTAATCTCTCAAAACGTGCCAGCTATAGTGTATCGCCGTTCCTCCGATTGCCCCACTGCGATAGATGATGGGCGAGCCAGCGCATTTCGGCATAGGTGCCGACGATCGATAGTCGCTTGCAGGGTGCGTCATGGTTGTGAAAGGTGAAGCTGAGCTGGGCTATCAGGGGATTTTTGCCAAGCGATAGCACCAGGGTAGGCGATACCTTTACGTTTTTGATGGCAAGCCGAGAATAGTGCAGCTTGCTGCTGTCGGGGACGCTATTTACCTTGCCTAGCCTGTTACGGACAGGGCGCTTCATGGTCGTCAGCGCCGCAAAGGTACGCCCTTCGGAGGCGCTCGTAAGGCGAAGAATTGCAATGCGATCGCTTTCTTTCTCGGCACCTGTCAGCGCATAGAACAAAATGGGCAACATTGCGGCCACGACTAGGGCCGCAGGTAGTGAGCCTGTGACAACCATAATCCCGCCCACAAAAACAACGGTGCCGATGATGATAGCTACCCAGGTTTCCAGGCTATCGAGCAGGCCGTCTTCTGCTTCGGCGCCCGTCAGGCCTTCTTGAACAGAAGAGGCCAGGCACTGCACCTCTATTTTCTCGGCAGTGGGGCGCACTCTAAAGGTTGAATAGGCGAGCTGGCGGTACGGCGTGGCTGTGGGTAGATGGGATGATTGCATCTGTAATGGTTGCATCTGTAGTGGTTGCGTCTGTGACGATAGTGAGGAGGATGTATTGGTGACAGCTGAGGCGGTAACATACGGCTTTACCAGCATCAGCCCCGCACCGATGGCAGTTTCGACTTCAAAAGATTCTAAATACGGCAGGTCAATATCTGTTTCAAAAAAGCCGGGAACTGTTGTTGTTGCCAGCATTGCTTCTTCTGCTTCTAAATCGGGGCAAAACAAAATTAGCTTAAGAACCACTTGCGTATGCGATCGCAGCTCCGTTGCCAAAAAGGTCCTTTTTGCAATGTCTTGACCTACTAGCCGATCAAGCCGATAGCGAATAGGCTGCTCGGATACCGATTCCACTATCTGCCCGATCATAAAGGCAGTATCACTTTGGCACTTCATTAGAATAATTTTGTTTTCTGATTGCGTCTGGGCGGGACGCTTGTCCGGGATGATGAAGGCATTGATAGAAACCGTAAGCGGGGGATGCCTGCGTGTATCTGCCTATTTGTATGTATAAGATAGTATTTTTTTCGTAAGCTACTCGTAAATACACATAGAAATAGCAAAGCCTATAAATAACCAGGCTTTTGTATGAAGACAAAGTATGACGAAGACGAAATATGCCTAAAGGGGATTGCAACACTTCTGATGCGCCGATGCCGGGTTCTTTGGTAAATTGCATCGCGCAAACGTTTATCATCGCGTACAAAGAACCCACAGAGCAGCTGACTGAGACGCTTACCCAGTACGGCTGCGACTGCACAGTACTCCGACAGGTTCACCAACCAGGATACGAAACCTACTCGCCTAGCTTTTTATGTTTGCTCAATCACCGAAGCGCCTGGGAACTTGCCCTACGCTCAGAAAAGCCGACGCTGATTGTAGAGGCTGACTTTGTGCCGGTTGTAAACTTTGCGACACTGCCACCGCCTTTTGACCCGGCAGATCCTGATTTGGGCATTGCCTGGCTGTATACCTGCGCGGCGCAAATTTATAACGTCATTGATAATTCAGGTGCTCCGGCAGGGGGCTGGGCGCGGGGCTACTCTACTTCGATGGTGGCCTATGTTATTACCCCGCGTAGTGCCAGGATGCTGATTGAGCTGGCGATGCAGGTGGAGAAAGATCCCGGTCCACGTCAGTATTCACCTTGGGATTCGGGCATAGAGTATTACTTGCGCGATCGCGGCCTGCACAACTATGTCCCGTTTCGCAACTATGGAGAGCATGGTGGACTGCCGAATCCTGAACATGGCAAAAACAAGCTTAGCAAGGCGCATAGAGCTGACGTGCTACATGGCCCGCTGGCGTTTGCGCCGATGTACGCGGCAGAACAAAAGCATGTCAATCGGTGGGCGTGGATGAAAGCGCGAGCCTATGGACGCATAAAAGGCCTGGGTCGACTGCTGCTGATGAAGTACTTACGGGCAGAGGTGATTCGAAAGTCTTCTCAGTCTGGGCGGCTGGTTTGGTTTGCGATCGCCCGCCATCTCACCCTGTAATCTATCGCGGTTACCTTGAGCAGTACGGGGCTAGCTGGGTGATCGTAGTGGCCCGTATGCTTTATCAAAAAACGAAGCACACGACGACAGCCGCGAATTGATAGAACCTGCTTCTGATGATGGTCATCAATAAACGCGAACAATAAATACTTACCAGAGTCATCTTTCTCGACCGAAATTAGAGAACAGCCAGCACGACTCTGCCCAGCGCTAGAGATTTCATAAGCGGCTGAAGAGACACTGATCATTGCAGGTTCTTCTACCGAGGCTGTTATTCCGCTAACGCCTTTAGCGCATCGCCACTGACTCGGCAACCTGTCCACTCATCCATAAGCACTGCGCCCTGTTTTTTGTACACCGCGATCGCATTCACATTCCAATCCAACACGCTCCACTCTAGCCGCCCACATCCTTGTTTCAATGCATGATTTGCAAGGTGCTTAATCAGCGCCGTCGCAATTCCCTGGCGGCGATAGTCTGGCAGCACAAACAGATCTTCAAGATAAATACCTGGCCTCATTAAAAATGTAGAGTAGTTGTAAAAATATATTGCCGAAGCCACCAGCTTGCCGTCTACTTCTGCAACGAATGCCTCAACAAACGGGCGCCGACCAAATAAGCCTTCGTGCAAGTCAGCTTCGGTTCCTGTTAGCTCATGTGCTAGCTTCTCGTATTCAGCAAGTAGCTTGCAGAACCCAAATATTGTTGACACGTCGTCAGGTGTAGCGGCTCTGATATTCAAAGTCATTGTGATCTTTTCAAGAAAATTGAACAGTTGGGTTTGGCTAAACCAAGCGGCTGGTTACCCGGCCCAAAATTAGCCCACGACCGACAACCCCAAAAGAACGGCTGTCGTTTCCTTCACTAGCGTTGTCGCTCAGTACATAGCAGCTGCCATCGTAGAAGACTTCGCTGACTCGTTTGATAATGCGAATGTGAGGCTTTTGAGGATGGCGACAGACGATAATTTCGCCAGGGAAAATTTTGGCCGTTTTGGCGACAGGATATACCAACACATCTTCACCGGCTCGAAGCGTGGGCAGCATAGAATTGCCCGTTACGTGAAATCGCCAGCGCTTACCGAGCGTCCACAGCCCAATTTCTTTCCATTTGCGCTTTAGCTTCATGGCGGTTGAGGAATGGGAATCAGATAGAGTTGGTTCTTTTTAAGTCATCGTGGGCCCTCATAAGAAAGATCCTGACAGCCTTCAAACAGACTAACAGGATCTCTCCTTACGAACGCTAAATCACGACGCGACTAACTAGCTCGCGGTATACCAGGACACATCGCGGCTCTTAGTTTCCCAGAAGATGTTGTGAATCTTCTGAACGGCGTCCATTAGCTCCTGGCAGTGCTGAGTGCTCACTTCTACCTTACAAGCAGAGCAAAGCTTCGCTGCTTTCCAGAAAGTATCGTGCAGGTCAGGATACTTCTCCAAATGAACGGGCTTGAAGTAGTCAGTCCATAGAATCAACAGCTCATCTTTAGTAATTTGAGCCTGTTCTTCTTTGATCGCAATGAAGCGAGACATGGTGTTTTGGTAAGAAGCCATGGCCTGCGTATCGCTATCGTCAGGATGCTGCAAGTCCAGCATTTTTTTGGTCATAGAAACCACTGCTTCCGCCGCAATCCGCGCAGAAGAAGGATCGTATACGCCGCAGGGGCCGTCGCAATGGGCCTGTACTTCAGGGGCTGGAAACCAGGCCTTTAGCGTAGAAATAACGGTGCTAAACATAGGATACAAACGTGTGAATGTTGCAGTTGAAGGCGTTTTCTGTCACCTTCAGCTGCTCTACGGCTTTAGTATACCGCTCCAGGTTTTGAGTGGATGAACTATTAAGCAGCCCGTTAATACCCGACGATACAGGGGCCAATTCTTGTAGACTGTACAGTGAGATATAGAACAAGTGTATTAAGAAGGAAGGTATGGGTCGAAGCAGTCGAAGAATGACAGTAGCGTTGGCAATCTTTACCCTGGGCGTGGGTGGCTGCGACGATTTGCTCACAGAAGATGATGTGCATGCCTACTTACCACCCTGTACCGATAGCTATTGCGACTGCGGTGATTTTGCTAGTCAGGCACTGGCACAACAGGTGCTTGAGTCTTTTGATGGCGATCCTTATGGGCTTGATCGCGATCGCAATGGTCAGGCCTGTGAAAGTGTCCCGCAGGTAGATCTCAGCCTGGACTGGGCGACTTACTTTACAAATAACGAACATTTGTCCTTGGGCAATCCTAGCAATGCCGGACAGGATAATTTGAACAATTTACTGATAGAGCGGGAGCAGTATGTGCTTTCTTATAATCGCGATCGCAATGTGCTGAACTGGGCGAGCTGGCGAGTGGATGATCGCTGGCTCGGAAGCACTGACCGTCAGGATGATTTTAGGCCCGATGGGGGACTGCCAAAAGGGGTGTATCAGGCGACCCCAGGGGAGTATCGCCGCAGTGGGTATGACCGGGGCCACATGGTGCCGTCGGGCGATCGCACCGCGAATCCGCGAGATAATTCTTCAACATTTTTAATGACCAACATTTTTCCACAAGATCCTGATAACAATCGGGGCCCCTGGAGAGACTTAGAGGCTTACGGTCGTGACCTGGTATATCAAGAAGGCAAGGCGCTGTACGTAATTGCTGGAACCTATGGCGACAAGGGCAGTGTGGGACGCGTGACGGTGTCGGGGCGCGTGTGGAAAGTGATGGTGGTCCTGGACTCACCGGATGATGAGGTGACCCGACGGACGGAGGTGATTGCGGTGGATATGCCGAATAGCGATCGCCTCCAACCAAATTGGGAGCTATATCGCACCACCGTAGATCGCATAGAAATTGCAACAGGCTATGACTTGCTATCTGAAGTCTCTGAAGATATTCAAGCTGCTATTGAAAGCAAATAGGTGCGAAAGCAAGATTAGGTGATTTAACCCATACCCATTTGGTGAGCTGTCGGTGTAGGGTAATTAGCATCATTTTATATCTGCCTATATGACCGTCGTTGCTGCCCGTAAAACTCCAGAAGCCATCATTTTCGCTGCCGATACGCTGATTTCAGATGGCTTTAGCAAAGGGACCTCGTCCGACTTGATATTTGCGAAGCTGTTTGAGCAAAACGGCATGGTGATTGGCACCACGGGCGACTGCTTTGAAGGGACGCTGATGGAGCTGTTTAGCCGCAATCACAAGCCTGCGAGCGCGACCCGGATGGGTGTGATTGATTTTTTGGTGGAGTTCAGAGAATGGACGCGCAAGAAAGAAGGTGGCTATTCGCCAAGTAACGGCTTTTTGATCGCTTTTGGCAATAAGCTTTTCAGCGTATTTCAAGGACTAGAAGTTTACGAAGTCCATGAGTTCGATGCGATTGGCGCGGGCAAGGACTTTGCTAAAGCTGCGCTGCATTTGGGGCATACGCCTCGTGAAGCTGTTCAGGTTGCTTGCAAGCTCTCGCTTTATTGCAGCGAACCCATTACCGAAATTACGGTAAATCACAGCGAAAATTAGCTGAAGTCGACAATCTTGAAGTCAACCCTTGGCAGCAGTAGGTCGTTTAGGTTTCGACCAAGCAGGTTTTGACACCGGCAATGTCGCTCTCGGGAGTATGGCCTAGCACGTATACCAGCACTTCTACTTTGCCGTAACGGTATACCTGGAGTGGTTGGAGCGATCGCTCCAATAGCTCTTTTAGCTGCCGAAGCTGCGCGATTTGGGCTTTATCTTCGGTAGTATGCCAGCTTTTGGGTGCGATCGCGCGTTCAAAAAAATCTTCAATATCCACCTGTTTTAGCTCAGCTGGGTCTTCTATTTTCTCGACGTTGCTGAGTAGCCAGTTACGGATGGCGGCTTGTGAGGAGGGTTTTGAGAAGGGTGCTGTGGAGGCTTTTTTAGAAGCGATCGCCGCGCCTTCTACCCACACGACCTCTACCGGATAATCCGACTCACTGCTCCACCAAAGATCGTTGCAAACCTCCTCCAGCTTAACTTTCAACGTTCTCTTTATCGTCATTCTCTACCTTGCGCCCCTGGCTAACGTAGCTCTATCCTTTTATCATGCTTTAAAGCCCTGCTCTTTCTTTTCAATGCGAATTCTTCTCTGGCTCCGCAACGACCTTCGCCTGCACGACCATGAACCGCTTCACAGGGCTCTAGAGAATAAAGCAGACATCATTCCACTCTACTGCTTTGACCCCAGGCACTTTGGTGAAACGCCGTTTGGCTTCCCTAAAACTGGCGCGTACAGAGCCCAATTTTTGCTCGAAACCGTTGCAGATTTGCGTCAGTCTTTGCAATCCAAAGGATGCGACCTGGTCATTCGACAGGGCAAGCCAGAGGAAGAGATTCCGGCTTTGGTCAAAGCGCTAAATGTAGATTCAGTATACTGGCACGAAGAAGTCACCTCAGAAGAAACAAACGTAGAAAAAGCGGTTGAGCAAGCCCTGAGCGAGTTGAAAACTGCATCGGAAGTCTACTGGGGCGCGACGCTGTTCCATCCAGACGATTTGCCCTTCGAGATCGAAAAGCTACCCGAAGTCTTCACTCAGTTTCGTAAGGCCGCCGAGAAAGAAAGTCAAGTCTTCCCACCGTTTCCTGCTCCCGATAAATTGCCTGCACTACCTGAAGATTTGGACACGGGTGAGCTGCCGAAACTCTCTAACTTTGGCTTAAAAGAGAGTGTAATAGATCCAAAAGGTGTTTTACAGTTCAAAGGGGGCGAGACCGAAGGCCTCAAAAGGCTGCAGCATTACTTTTGGGATGCAGACAGGCTGCAAGTGTACAAAGAGACTCGCAATGGGATGCTAGGGGCGAACTATTCCTCTAAATTCTCTCCCTGGCTAGCGAATGGCAGCCTTTCGCCTCGGCAGGTTCATACAGAAGTGCAGCGATACGAAAGAAAGCGCAAAAAGAACAACTCCACCTACTGGATGATCTTCGAGCTGATTTGGAGAGATTACTTTCGGTTTGTCTGTGCGAAGTACGGGCGCAAGGTCTTTCGCAAAAGCGGTATTCGCGGCTTGCCTGTAGACTGGCAGCAAGATTGGAAAAGGTTTGACGCCTGGCGCGACGGCGAAACTGGCTATCCGCTAATTGATGCCAATATGAAAGAGATTGCTGCCACCGGGTTTATGTCCAATCGGGGCCGTCAGAATGTAGCAAGCTTTTTGACAAAGAACCTGGGTATAGACTGGCAGATGGGCGCAGAATGGTTTGAGTCGCTGCTGATTGACTACGACGTATGCAGCAACTGGGGCAACTGGAACTACACGGCTGGCGTGGGTAATGATGCCCGTGGGTTTCGCTATTTCAACATTCCTAAACAGTCGAAGGACTATGACCCGGAAGGTAAGTACGTGAAGCACTGGCTTCCTGCTCTGGAGCAGGTGCCTGCCAAGAAGGTTCATAGTCCCTGGAAGCTACAGCCGGTAGAACAAAAGCGGTTCGATGTGTGTATAGGTGTGGACTATCCGAATCCTGTTGTAGATTTGCAAAAGTCTGTTGCTGCTAACGAAAAGAAGTATGAGGCAGCGTGGGATAAGAAGAAAGGCCGACGCTAGTTTGATTCACTGCTGAAACTGTTGTAATAACCAGGCACCCATCTGTGATTGATCGGTTTCTTTGCTAAGGCGTAGTGCTTCTTCCATTGTGGATAACCTGAAGCCTGGTAGTACTCGAGACATTTCGATACGCTGGGAGCCTTTATTTTTCATCTCAAAAGCGAGCACAATTTTCTTTTTTACATCGATTATCCAGTATTCAGAGACGCCGAGATCTTCGTAGAGTGATCGCTTAACCCCCATATCATCAATCAAAGAGGTATTCGCTACTTCAACAACCAAATCTGGCACGGGATATTGATTTAAATCGACAATACCTGTCTCCTCTGGAATTGCTCTAGCTTTGTCCTTAGTCCAGATAGATAAATCGGGCTGAGAGTCATCAACGCCCGACTTGCGAAGTGTCGTTGTGTCAGCCATTTTCAGTGGAATTGTATTCAGAGTGCAAAACAAGTTGATGGCATAAGTTACGACTACATGGTTGGTACCGTGTCCAAATCCGACTGGCAGCATCTCGAATCTCCCATGCCCCTGGTAGTAGTAGGTTCTCGCAGTCTTATATTCAGGCTCTTCCAAATGCCCTAAGTATTCGTCCCAACTCATTGCAATCCAGTTGTCTGCCTGAACTCGCGATTTTACAGCTACCACAGTTGGTCCCTCCTACAGCCTTCTAACTAAATGTATCGCACTGGTCCACATCACCCGACTGTAGCCCGCGTCGAAACCACTCTACGCGCTGCGCGGAGGTGCCGTGGGTAAAAGAATCTGGGTTCACATAGCCCTGCTGGTTGCGCTGCAAAGTGTCATCACCAATCTGGCTAGCTGCGTTTAGCGCCTCTTCTACGTCTCCCTCTTCAAACGTGCCTTGCCTCGCTGCTCGGTGGGCCCAAATGCCTGCAAAGCAGTCAGCCTGTAATTCCTGAGCAACCGATAGCCGGTTTGCATCCGTCTGACTCACCCTCCTTTTCGCAGCCTGCACCTGCTCAGAAATGCCCAGCAGGGTCTGAACATGATGCCCCACTTCGTGCGCAATCACGTATGCCTGAGCCGCATCCCCGGGTGCCCCCAGTCTGTTCCTTAAAGTGCGGTAAAAGTCCAAATCGATGTATACCTGCTGGTCACCCGGACAGTAAAAAGGGCCAACCGCCGCGCTAGCTCTGCCACAGGCCGATTGAACTGCGCCGGTAAACAAAATCAGCTGTGGTTCCACATAGCGTCCGCCGAATTCTTGAGGAAATACGCTGTTCCAAGTGTCTTCTGTATCTGCAAGGACAAAAGAGACAAAATCTGCTAGCTCATCTTCTTCGGCTGAAGGTGCTTCGTAAGCGCCGCCGTAGGGGTCTTGAGTGCTCACTGGAGCCGCCGCGTCAAGCAAGATGGTAGGGTCGCCGCCCAGCAGTGTAATCACAATGGCAAATACCAACATACCAATGCCGCCACCGCCGACAACCATGGGGCTTCCACCGCCACGGCGAGAGCCGCCTGCCCTTCGCCGATCTTGTACATTTTGGCTCCGACGGCCTGTTTTCCAGCGCATGACTTTTCGCCTGTGGCGACGGTAACTACAAATTATTATCTACAGTACCACCGTAAATTGCGGAGCACACTGGTTATCTTTTTGAAACGAAAGCCGTTGTTCCCCCATAGGCATGAATTATCATTTTACTTTCGCTAACAACTGACCCAAAGGGCCTTTCGCGTTGGTGCCCTTTATATTGTTTGCGCTGCAACACAACCCACACTATACGGTAGGAGCTTATTATGGGTACCGAAGGTAAATGTCCTTTTATGGGCACCCCACAGCAACACACAGCCACCACCGGCAGATCAAACCGTGACTGGTGGCCAAACCAGCTGAACTTAGACATTCTCCATCAGCACTCCCCCCCATCTAATCCGATGGGTGAGGCATTCGACTACGCTGAAGCGTTCAGAAGCCTCGATTTAGACATAGTGAAGCAAGATATCTTTGAGCTGATGACAATCTCCCAGGCGTGGTGGCCAGCCGACTATGGCCACTACGGTCCTCTGTTCATCCGAATGGCGTGGCACAGCGCGGGTACTTATCGCCTGGGTGACGGTCGTGGTGGCGGGGCAACTGGCAATCAACGCTTTGCCCCGCTCAATAGCTGGCCCGACAATGCCAATCTCGACAAGGCGCGGATGCTGCTATGGCCCATTAAACAAAAGTACAGTCAGAAAATTTCGTGGGCCGATCTGATGATTTTGGCCGGTAACTGCGCCCTGGAGTCCATGGGCTTCAAAACGTTGGGCTTTGCAGGCGGGCGTGAAGATGTATGGTCGCCAGAAAATGACATTTACTGGGGCAACGAGAGTGAGTGGCTGACGAATAAGGAGCGCTATTCGGGCGATCGCGATCTTGAAAACCCATTGGGTGCAGTCAAAATGGGCCTGATATACGTCGACCCCGAAGGCCCTAATGGTGAACCTGATCCGGTTGGCTCTGGCCGAGACATTCGCGAGACCTTTGGGCGGATGGCGATGAATGACGAGGAAACGGTTGCCCTGGTTGCAGGCGGGCACACTTTTGGTAAATGTCATGGTGCAGGCGATGCCGCCCTAGTAGGCGCAGAACCTGAAGCTAGCAGTATCGAGCAGCAGGGCCTCGGTTGGAAGAGTGATTTTCAGTCTGGTGTTGGTGTTCACGCTATTACCAGCGGTATCGAAGGTGCCTGGACCAACAACCCAATCAAGTGGGACAACAACTATTTTGAAAATCTGCTGGGCTATGAGTGGGAGCTGACCAAAAGCCCTGCTGGTGCCCACCAGTGGAAGCCAAAAGATGGCGCGCTTGCAGACGCCGTGCCCGACGCGCACGATCCCTCCAAACGCCACGCACCGATGATGACCACCGCCGACATGGCGCTGAAAAAGGACCCTATTTACGGTCCTATTTCCCAAAGCTTTGGTGATAACCCGGCGCTATTTGCAGATACCTTTGCCCGTGCCTGGTTCAAGCTCACTCACCGCGATATGGGCCCACGTACCCTTTACCTTGGCAAAGAAGCCCCTCAAGAAGACTTCATTTGGCAAGACCCCATTCCAGCGGTCGATCATCCACTAATCGACGAGCAGGATATCGCGATACTCAAGAGCAAGATTCTCTCTTCTGGGCTTTCTGTTGCCCAGCTAGTGGGTGCCGCCTGGGCTTCGGCGTCTACCTATCGTGGTTCCGACAAGCGAGGTGGTGCAAACGGCGGTCGTGTACGCCTCGCACCGCAAAAGGATTGGGACGTGAACAATCCTGATCAGCTAGCGACAGTGCTCGAAAAGCTAGAGAGCATTCAGCGTGAATTCAACAGTGCGGCCTCTGGCGGTAAAAAGGTATCCCTGGCCGACCTGATTGTTCTAGGCGGATGCGCTGCTGTAGAGAAGGCTGCAAAGGATGCTGGCAGCGACGTGAGCGTTCCCTTCGCGCCGGGCCGTACGGATGCTTCGCTAGAGCAAACTGATGTGGAATCTTTCACATATTTGGAGCCTACTGCGGATGGATTTCGCAATCACCTGCAAAGCCAATCCGATCTATCCGCAGAAGAACAGCTTGTGGACCGCTCGCAGCTACTGACGCTGAGTGCGCCGGAGATGACTGTACTGGTAGGCGGGCTGCGTGTGCTAAATGCGAATACCGCGCAGGCTCAGCACGGCGTGTTGACCCAGCGGCCAGAGACCTTGACCAATGACTTTTTTGTGAATTTGTTGGATATGGGGACGACGTGGAAGGCGGTTTCAGATGCGGATGACGTGTTTGAAGGGCGCGATCGCACCACAGGCGACCTAAAGTGGACAGGCACTCGCGTTGACCTGATCTTTGGGTCTAATTCTGTGCTGAGAGCGATCGCAGAAGTTTATGGCTGCGCGGATGGTCAACAAAAGTTTGTTGATGATTTTGTGGCCGCCTGGGACAAGGTGATGACCCTTGACCGCTTCGATCTGAAGTAGTGGGTCTAAGCCTGCTTTTACAACAATCTGTGCTTACCTGATACGCCCTCTAATGCGCTTTGCTTTAGGGGGTGTTATCTATTTCAATGGCTCTTTTGTTGGGCAGCTGTAACGGTCTGTTGTTGTGATTTAGCAGCGCTTCGTACCGGGTGAGCTGACTGCTCGGTAACGAGACAGGCTCGCTCATTATCAGCCAGGTAACCGATTCCGAACAGGGCGGCGTCGTTAGCGAGCCACTGTAGCGATAGGTTGTTGTTTCTTTGGGCAAGAGCGCCTGTGCGTTGATAGTTTTATCTGTGCGAATTTTTTTGCCTACTTTGCCAGGTAAATTTTCATCCAGATTTATATATGAGTTTGCATAGGCGTTATTACCGTCTGTGTCATCAGCTCGCAGTAGCACTGCGACGACAGCTAGCTCGCCTGCTTCACTCTGGTGCACTAAGTGCAGTTCTGCCAATTGATGCTCACCATTAATCGCGTGTTCGCTAGGGCTATGAAAGTGAAACTGGCGCAGGTCGTAGCGATCGCCTTCCAGCACTAGGTAGCTACCCGGCGCATAGGGCACCTGCACCGTGTGACCATTGTTCAGCAAGTTCAGTGGTACGGGCTCGTAATGAAACTCTGGGTTTGTCAGATCGGCTGCCACTGCTGCTGTCAGGTCTATGGGTGATTGTGATTGACCACTACCGCAGGTTGCAAAGCTATCATCTAGGGATGCCCAGTGGTCTGGGCCAGTGTCGTCTGCATAGGTCCAATGAATTGTGGGTGGTTCTATGCCGTTGCCGAGGGCGCTTGAAGACAGGAAGACCGATGTGATTGTGATGATGAGTGCGATCGCAACTACTGTAAAACTCCCCATAACACTGCACCCGTAAAACTGCGAAAATGAAACGATGCAAATAAAACTGCACGACTGATAATACTGCCACTGAGACAGCTGTCTCGATCCTATTTCATGCCTTCTGCCTACAATCAGGCCCATAACCAGCCCTATGACCAGCCAGATAGCCCCTTCATCCACACTACCCCAACCGATGCCGTTAGCAATCTGGTCAGTAAGCAAATCACAGTAGGCGAGCCCACCGGAAAAACTGCTTACCAACGTACCTTTACCATTACCTACCCTGGAAACGCCGATCAACTACTCGATCATCCCACCACCCAAAGCGCTTTCCACGCCGACGAATATATACCCTACTGGGCTGAGATCTGGCCAGCGTCACAAATGCTTGCTCAGGCGCTTGTGCAGCAGGCATGGCCTACTAATACAACCGCGCTAGAAATTGGCTGTGGGGTCGGTCTTTCAGGGATTGTTGCCCTGTCGCTGGGTATGCATGTCATCTTTAGCGACTACGATGCGACCGCTGTCGAATTTGCCGCGCGTAACGCCACTGCCAACGGATTTGATGACTTCGAGCGACTACCGCTCGACTGGCGTGTGCCACTACCCATGCAGGTCCCTTTGCTGCTTGCTGCCGATGTTATTTATGAAGAGCGTAATATCGAACCGGTTATCGCCTTTATCAAAGCTGTGGTGGCACCCGGTGGCCTATGCCTGCTAAGCGATCCAGACCGCTCTACACGCGGTGGATTTCGTTATGCGCTAAGGCGAGCAGGGCTAACCTTCACTCGCCAGACGATGAAAGTGCCCGGCCCCGAGGACAGAGTTGTTACAGGCAGTGTCTATCGTATAAAGCGTTGACTTATGGAGCGTTAATTTATTGGCAACACAGGTCGCTTCATCAGCCGAAAAATCACAAAGCTAAATATCCACAGCGTGAGCGCTGTGAAGAACACGCTGGCAAAATTCGCTTCTATTTTAGCGATGGAAAAGATCGCTGGTGAGGGCAGCACGCTGTTATCGCTAGTGACCAACAGAAACGTAGCCATGTTGTTTGCCGCGTGCACACCCGCCGCGAGCTCTAGCGAATTATCTTTAATGGTTAGCCATGCCAAAAACACCGCAATCATAAAAAAGTAAATGGCCAAACTGGCTTTTCCTTCCCAGCTGCTTTGACTGGTGACCTCTGGATTGCTCAAGTGCAACAGGCAAAATAACAAAGAGGGCAGTAGCATCGCCATCCATTTACCGAGGTGCGCACCGACCCCCTGTAAGAGATAGCCACGAAAGAACAACTCCTCGGCAGTGGTTTGTATGGGTGTAATCAGCGCAACTAGTGGCAGAAACAGTAAAAACGGCACCAGCTGAAAGTTGAACGTAAATTCTTGAGGGGCAAGCGCATAGCTCACCATGATCTCGATGGTTTTAATCAGAAAAAAGACACAGAATCCCTGGGCAATCCGCTTCCAGCTGATACGCCTGTAAGGCGTAACTAGCGACATCAGTCCCCTGTGGTGAAACAGCCTTACCGACAGCCAGACCCCAAGTAAAAAGAACAGAAATGCCGCGTTGTATGCCGCGTATATAACGAGTGGTGAACCTCCAACAACTATTTCTTTTCCAGCTTCTATGGCTTCTATCGAGGCGAACTGTGTTGCCGGATTGTTATCCGCTGTGGCATAAAAATACAACAGACCAAGCGTAGCTGTACTACCCACAAAAAGAAACAGAAAAAGCGAAAAAACGGTTCCTATAATGTATCGCCACCAGTTATTTTGCCCCTGGTGAGCGAGCTGAATATAAATATTGGACATGAGGAGGATAGGTACTACTTAACAAAGGTGTCGAAAAGCTCTCCCTGTCTACGTATTTCAACTTACTTTTTGTATAAGAACATACATATCTGACGTGCTTGCTTCAGCACGATCAAGTGTTGTCCATGAGTAGCTCGTTGAGTTCGGCAGTTGTGCTGGCGATGAGTTCGTCCATGACGCTGCTAGTCGGCAGGGCAGAAGAAGGTGGCTGTCCTGCTGGGCTTGGTGTTGCAGTGGTGGCTTGTGCGGCTGCCTGTGTTCCCGCTGCCAAAAACTGGCAAACATCGAGCTGCTGAGCTTTTTGTGCTAGCGTCAGTGCTGTTTCAGCTGTGCCAGGCGTACCCAGGTTGGCCCCTTGTGAGTATAAGAATTGAACGATAGTTAGCTGCCCAGCCGTTGCTGCGCACATCAGGGCGGTGTAGCCCCGACCGTTCTGCGCGTGAATGTAGGCACCTGCCTCTAGTAGGCACTTGACAATCTCTAAATGACCGTTGGCTGCAGCGCTGTGCAGCGGGAGTTGAGTGTAGCCATTGTTTACATTGGCATTGGCGGCAACTAGCATCTTGATAATTTCTAGATGCCCTTTTTCAGCGGCGATTACCAGGCCAGGTGTTTCGTCCCACTGGGCTGGTCGCAAATCCACGCCTGCTTTGATCAACGCCTTGACTGTTGCGATGTCGTTGTGGGCGATCGCTTGCTTCAACTGTTCGGTGTCTGTTTGCTCTATGTTGACTTGCTGAGTATTGGCTTGCTGAGTATTGGCTTGCTGAGTATTGGCTTGCTGCGCATTTTCGATTTTGGCATCTGCGGCTTTAGCGTTGGTGGCCTTGGCATCTGTGGTTTTGGTAAAGGCAGGGCGACTGCTGTCAGCTACGGTGTTGGTGTTGGTGACGATATTTACCATGGAATTCTACCAATGCACTTCAATAAAAGCTTCATGATGAGGACTGTGATATCAGGACACATAAGGCCTGTTCCGTATGTTCCCCTAGGGTATAGGAAAATCGCAGACCCTACAGCAATGCCTGCTGACGTTCCCGGTCCTGCTGTAGAGCTTGAATCCGCTCTGTTGTCCCTTCGGGGATTGCAGAAATGAGCTGCTGGGTATATTCGCGCCGTGGCCTGCGGTAAATATCTTCTGCGGGGCCAATTTCCTCAATGCGGCCCTGATTCATCACCATGATGCGATCGCTCATAAACTTCACTACCCCCAAATCGTGGGAAATAAAGATGTAGGTCAGCTTGAACTCGTCTTGTAGCTCCTTTAGCAAGTTCAGCACACTCGCCTGTACCGACACATCTAGCGCCGATACCGACTCATCACAAATAATAAATTTTGGGCTGAGGGCCAGTGCTCTGGCAATGCACACCCGCTGCCGCTGCCCGCCAGAAAATTCGTGGGGATAGCGATTAATTGACGCCGGGTCTAGCTCAACGCGCTCTAGCAGATATTCCACCCGCTCCTTGAGATTGCGCTTGCCGCGCAGGGCGCCGTGAATTTTTAGCGGCTCAGAGATCGCTTCACCAATCGTCATGCGAGGATTGAGCGAGCTGTATGGATCTTGGAAGATAATTTGCATCTCCCGGCGGCGCTTGCGAATTTGCCAGCTGTTAAGCCGGGTCAAATCTCGTCCCTCAAACCAGACCCGCCCGCCCATGGACGGTACCAGCTGCAGCAACGCCCGTCCCAGCGTCGTTTTTCCACAGCCCGACTCGCCTACCAGGCCAAAGGTCTCGCCTTTGTATACCTGAAACGACACGTCGTTCACCGCCATGACATAGCGCTCTACAATGCCCAGTGGGCCTTTGACCGGAAAGCCTACTTTCAAGTTTTCTACCGTTAGCAGCGGTCCCTTTTCCTGAAGGGCTTCTAGCCGGATTTGCATTTCACGGGGGCTAGTCTCTTGCTCTGGCGGCAGACCCGCACCGTAATCGCTTTGGGGTTTAGGCACAATCAACAGCTCACCGTCTGAGTCTGTGGTGACTTCCATGAAGTCGGCTACGGTAGGTAGCTGACGTAATCGCTGAGAAGGCTGCGGGCGACAGGCCAGTAGTCCCTGGGTGTAGGGATGTCCAGGATGATCAAAAATATTGAATACAGACCCCGTTTCAACGATTTTGCCCCGGTACATAACCGCTACCTGATCGGCAATCTCGGCGATGATACCCAGGTCGTGGGTGATGAAAATCATCGACATGCCTCGGCGATCGCGCAGCTCCCGCAACAGCTCCAAAACGGTTGCCTGCACCGTTACATCTAGCGCAGTCGTTGGCTCATCGGCAATTAGCAGCGACGGATTAGACGAAATTGCCATGGCAATCATCAGCCTTTGGATTTGCCCACCAGACATCTGATGCGGATAGCGGTCCAGCATAGCCTGCTGACGACGCTTGACTTCACGGCTGATCGCAGCCGTATTTTCAATATTCAGCTCCTTGCGTACCTGTTCCAAGAGATCGACTTCTGGGGGCAACAGCTTCACTTCTTGCAGCTGAGAAATGGCGATATTTCTCGCCTTACGCTTGGAAATTTTTTGGTGTTGCCGAATTGCCTCAATCAGCTGAAACCCACAGCTATATACCGGATTGAGCGAACTCATCGGCTCCTGGAAAATCATCGCAATTTGACCACCGCGATATTTCCGCATTTTGCGCTTGGGCACCTGCCGCAAGTCCACAATCGGCCCTTCATCTGGTTTAAAAATAATCTGACCGTTGGTGACCTTGCCTGGCGGTTCGGGCACCAGCCCCATGACTGCCAAAGACGTGACCGATTTGCCCGAGCCCGACTCGCCCACAATGCCGAGGGTTTGACCGCGCTGTAGTTGAAAAGAAATACCGTCTACGGCGCGAACGCCGCCGATGACGACACCGTTCTCGTCGACCTTACCGCTGTTCTGGGCCGAGCCAAATTCAACTGTTAGGCCTTGAACATCTAGGATGGTGTCACTCATGAGAAATTGAAGGGCAAAAGAATTATCGGCTAGATTCTGTGCAAGCATCATATCAGCGATACCCCAGAATGACATCTCATTCATGTTCTGAATGTTCTGGGTACGCTTTTTCGCTACCTATGTCTAGCTTTTCTAATGATTCAACTTGCGATCGCCATCCTCATCGTCATTGTCGGCTCAGCCTTATGCTCCGGTGCAGAAACTGCCTTGCTTTCGGTTCCATTACTGCGCGTCAAGCAGCTTGCTCAATCTAAACCTAGCGCCAACGCACAAGCCCTGCTAGCCATTCGGCAGAAGGTCTCCAGGCCGATTGCAAGCATCGTCATCCTCAATAATATTTTTAATATCGTAGGCAGTAGCGTCGTTGGCAGCATTGCCAAATCGCTGTTCAACAGCACCGGCGTTGGTATCTCAATTGCCGTACTCACCTTTTCGGTCATTTTATTTGCCGAAATTTTGCCCAAGACCCTGGGCGAACGCTACGCCGAAAAAACCAGCCTGCTGGTAGCTGTGCCCATTCGTAGCATCACCATTGTATTTACGCCCCTTGTCTGGCTACTAGAGCAGCTGACCGCGCCGCTTACCAGGGGCAGCCGTCGACCCATTACTAACGAGTCAGAAATTCGGCTGCTCACTATACTGGGCTATCAAGAAGGCCTAATCGAAGATGACGAAGCCGAAATGATCGACCGGGTCTTTCGCCTGAACGATTTGATGGCCGCCGATATTATGACCCCCCGTGTCGCAATTACCTACATTTCAGGAAGCGCTGTTTTACAAGAAATTAAGGATGAGATTATCGGTTCTCAGCACACCCGTATTCTGGTGATAGAAGAAGATTTGGACCATGTGATTGGGGTGGCGCTCAAAGCCGAGCTACTAGCCGCACTGGTTCAGGGTAAAGGCAACCTGCTGATTAAAGATTTGATGCGTCAGGTGCGCTACGTACCAGATACTGAACGCACCGATAGCCTGATCAAGACCTTTCAATCGCTGCGTGAACACCTGATGGTGGTGGTTGATGAGTACGGCGGTGTTTCTGGCGTTGTGACGCTAGAAGATACCCTCGAAGTGCTCACGGGTGAAATTGTCGACGAAACGGACCGCAACGTTGACTTGCAGGCACTTGCCCGTCAGCGGCAAAAGCGGATTCTGCGCCGTAGTGGCTTTCGAAATTTGTAAGTTGCTGAGCTGAACCACTGGCCTGAGTGACTGGCCTGAGCAACTGGCCTTGAGCGACTGGCCTGACTCACTAACGCGACACCTACTGACTCAATGTATCGACAATGACTTTACGACTCACTGCCGCCTTCCGTATCAGCGGGTGCTGCCTCTGCTGAAGCTGGCTCTGTAGGGGCGGCTTCAGCCGCCGCTTTCTTCGCTTCTCGCTGTTTTTTATCTTCTTCGCGTTTGGCTTGCTTTTTCTTCTCGGCTGCGATCATGTCCTTCATCACTTCCTGGGCCTGTGCCATTTTCTCCAGGTTGCTGCGATAGAGCTCGATATCTTTTTTCAGCAGGTCACTGTTCAGGCTAAAGTTCTCTGCGAGCTTGTCTAGCAAGGCTTCTCGCTTTTCTTTTTCTTCTAGCGCGCTGGCGTCAATCGCTTCGATGATGTTGTACAGGCCAATTGCAAACAGGCGACTGTACTTGAACTTAGAATTGCTAATAATTTTGTGCAGGTTGCCTTTGAGCGCATCGCTGCCAGGGTCATTTTTTGCGCTATCTACAAGGGATTTAAACTCGTCTATGTTGCCAACAGACTTCGCAGCGGCGGTGACTTCTTCCGCGTCGCGACGGTACTGGCTAGGCTCACCTTCTACGGCCTGGATAATGGCTGTGTAAATAGAAGCGCGATCGCCCTCTGGCTCATAGCCTTGCATAAAGCGATCATAGGTATTTACGACGCCCAAGGCATAAATCGAGTCGTAGTTAAAATCTGCATTTACCAACAGCAAATGCATTTCTACCATGAGTTCTTCGACCACACGGCGATAAAGCGCATTGATGGGACGAGTGTGCTGGCCATAGAAGGCTCGCTTCGTATCTGAAACCGTGCGGACGTTGTTCACAAGTAAACGCTCTAAATACTCTTTGTAAACTTAATTGTTACGCTGATCTGTCTCTTTGCCAAGCAGATAATTTTGAAGCATCAGATTGTAAACGATAAATGACGCAGTTTTCAGTCATGATGGAGACACAAACCCTAGGACTCCACTGGCGCTATGAGCGACACTTTGCTAGCAACGTTGGTAGCCTATATGGCTGGTGAATTCGAGAACGCTGCTCAGGCGGTAGCTGAACCAGCCTGGTATGTTCACTTACGGCTTTGGCAGCGGCCCGTAACTGCGCTGTCAAATTCCCAGGTGTATACCTTTTTGCTAGAGCAGGCCAATGTCATTTCGGGTAAGCTGCCTTACCGGCAGCGTATCCTCCAAATTCAGTCGGGCAAAGATACGAATACGCTGCAAGGACAGTACTTTGCCCTCAAAGAGCCGTTGAAGTTTCAGGGCGCGGGCGCAGATGCTAATCGATTGTCAGGCATTTCTCAATCCGATTTGGTGGTGCTGCCCAATAGCGGTGCGGTGATTTCGGCGACGCCTGTGGCGAGTGGCTATCTGTTCAAAGGCGCACTCAAAGACGGTGAACTGTGTTCGTTTGAGTATGGCGGGGAGAGGAAGTTTGTTTATTTGGGGTTTGACATAGAGCCCTATGACAGATCTGGCAATGCGTCTGGCGGGGATTCGCTGCTGCTGAAAACCTATGACAAAGGAATAGACCCCGACACAGGTCGAGGTCTATGGGGTGCTCTGATGGGGCCGTTTCAAATGATTAAGCAAAAAACATTTGACTGGTAGTGCCTAGCCTCAGGCGATCGCACGCCAGGTGCTAATTGCTATGCGACAGCAACCTTGTAAGGGGCTGCTAGTGCTTCTTCTTCTGTTTCGTAGATATCAAATACAGAGTCCATCATAGTGACCTCAAAGACAAGCTTAGCTTCGGGGTGCACGTTACAAATGCGGAAGCTACCGTCGATTTTGTCGGCATCGCGCATCCCTGCAACCAGAGAGGTGAGGCCAGAGCTGTCAATGAAGTTTACTTCACTAAGATTAACCAGGATATGAGGAGAGTCTTCGGAGATAGACTCCTGTAGCTTCAGTCGAAATTGCCAAGCGGTAGTGATATCCAGGCGACCCGTGGGGGCCAAGATTACGACCAGGTCACCCTGCGGGGTTGTAAATTCTCGCTGCTCCATGTCTGTGTTGCCACTCTCTCGTTTGGGTTCAAATCGTTGCGCGTTTTGTGATAGTCGCATCTCGTTACATCAAGAGCGAATCAAGGCGCAAGTACCCCTTAGAATGCCCACATTTGAGAGGTACGTCGCACGAGGCAGACCCATTGAAAGTAGGTGTTTCTACGGTAGAAAGTAGCCATCAGGACAGATATTGCGGTTTGTTCTGATGGTGTTTATCAGCGTTTTCTCCCTATACAGACATTCCAGCCCAGTCTTGGGGTTTTAGGAACACTTCGTATAGCTTGGCTTCTGGTGTGCCAGGCTCTGGTGCGTAGGAATATTCCCAGCGCACCATGGGCGGCAAAGACATCAGGATAGATTCGGTGCGGCCATTGGTTTGCAGGCCGAACAGGGTACCCCGGTCGAATACCAGGTTGAATTCTACGTAGCGGCCCCGACGATAGAGCTGAAAGTTGCGCTCTCTTTCGCCATATTCCTTGTCCGCGTTCCGTTCCACAATCGGCACGTAGGCAGGCAAGAATGCATCGCCACAGTCCGTCGCGAACTTAAAGATCTCTTCCCAGGAGCGCTTGGGCGCGGTGCCTGCTTCTTTGCTGTAGAGGGCTGCAGGGCCGTCCTGGTTGTGCCCGCGATAGAGATCGCCACGCTGGCCATTTTGATAGTCAAAGAAGATACCGCCCACGCCTCTAGGTTCGTCGCGGTGCTTCAGGTAAAAGTACTCGTCGCACCAGCGTTTGAAGTTGGGGTAGTACTGGGGATTATGGCGATCGCACGTCTCCTTCAGCGTCTGGTGAAAATGCACCACGTCTTTTTCGGTGGTGTAGTAGGGCGTCAGGTCAATGCCACCGCCAAACCACCAAACCGGTCCTGCCTCAAAGTAGCGATAGTTGAGGTGCACGGTTGGCACATAAGGGTTGCGGGGGTGTAGCACCATAGAAGTGCCTGTAGCGTAAAACTGATGTCCCTCTGCCTCTGGGCGTTTTACCAAAATAGAGGGTGGCAGCTTATCGCCCCAAACTTCCGAAAAGCCCACGCCGCCCTGTTCAAAAACGTTGCCCTCTTTCATCACCCGAGAGCGACCACCGCCGCCTTCTGGGCGTTTCCAAGCATCTTCCTGAAACTTACCGCCGCCGTCGACGTCTTCGAGCTTTTTGCAGATGCGCTCCTGTAGGCCCTTGAAAGCGCTGCTCACACGCTCGCGCGAGTCACTGGGTGGAAGAGGATGTGCGGGTGCCTCCGACTGGGAAGCGTTTGGGTCAGTCTGTAGTGAATTCGCTGGTGGGCGAACAGCCTTAGCCGGAGAAAGGGTCATAGCGGTCGATAACTGTGAGTATTCCTTCAATTAGTCAAACACGATTCGGAAGCCTTTATTACCCAATTGCAACAGAGCGTGACAATCTGTGACAAATCATTTGATCACATAAAAATAGAATATGCACCTCAAAACTCGACTTTTGATGCTCATTTTTGAGGTAAAGGCCTGCAAAAATGAGGAAACCCGTCCTCAGGTGTATCCCGCATGTTTACGGGCATCTCCTAGACTGTAGATGTCCCCCTTTTTACACTCGGCGGATGATACTCGGCGGATTTTTTGCAAATATGCTTCCAAGACTGCACTTTGTGACACAGCTACCTAGCTGGTTTCAACGCGCCTGCACACAGGTGGCCAACCGCTGGTTACAAAGATGGAGTGCGCTGAAAGTAGGATGGTCCACCCGTCATATTTCTGAGCATTACTACTGGGCAAGCAGCACTGCCCCTGCTGAAATCCTGTGGCAAACGGTCAATAATTTGGCAGACTTAGCCGCCTGGCATCCACTAATTACCGGAACCAATGCCCCCTACGGTCAAGACGCTAAGCCGGGACTAATTTACCGTGTGTTCAGCCGGTACTTACCCGTATCTACGCAAATTTTTGTGGAGCGGGTAGACCCTGGTGAGCTGCTGAGCGTACGGGTGTTTCCGCTACCTGGCCTACAGGAGAGAGCCACCTACCGAATTGTATCTACGCTGTGTGGCACCTGCGTGGTGTATTCCATCACCCTGAGCGGATGGCTGTCCCCCCTAGTGTGGCCAATGGTGCGCCCCCGAGTTGTCCAGGTAGCTGCCTCACTAGTCCAAGCAGCTGAAGAGGCGGTTACTAATTTATCTGCTGATGTCTCGCAGGTGGGTGGCTTTCGGCGACGCCCACCCCGGCTAATTAATCCCAATACCGATATTTTTTAGAATCTTAGGGAGCGTTTCTCCGTCTATTATTGCCTGCCCGGAGAAATATAGTCACTCAAGCGCCTCGTCCACACGCTAGTATTTTTGCAGCCGCTTTCTTCTTATCACTCACCGTTTCGTAATGATTAAAACGCTCGACGCCGAATCAGTATTAGAGGTTTTGCAGCCCGTGCAAGACCCTGAGCTGCAAAAAAGCCTGGTTGACCTGAATATGATTCGCAATGTCAAGGTTGATAGTGGCGAGGTGAGCTTTACCCTGGTGCTGACGACGCCTGCCTGTCCACTGCGTGAGTTCATTCGTGAAGACTGTGAGAAGGCGGTAAAAACTCTGCCTGGCGTAGAAAATGTTGAGATAGAAATTACCGCAGAGACACCGCAGCAAAAGGCGCTGCCGGACCGTACAGGTATTGACGGCGTCAAGAACATTTTGGCTGTGACCAGTGGTAAAGGCGGCGTGGGTAAAAGCACCGTCGCAATCAATCTGGCGGTGGCCCTTGCGAAAACAGGCGCGAGCGTGGGATTGATAGACGCCGATATTTACGGCCCGAATGCGCCGATTATGATGGGCCTACGTGAGGCAAACGTCACCGTGCGCGATGAGGACGGTGAGCAGGTGCTAGAGCCCGCTTTTAATCATGGTGTGAAGATGGTGTCGATGGGCTTTTTGATCGATCGCGATCAGCCTGTGGTGTGGCGTGGCCCCATGCTGAACGGAGTGATTCGCCAGTTTTTGTATCAGGTGCAGTGGGGCGAGCTGGACTACATGGTGGTAGACATGCCGCCGGGTACGGGCGACGCGCAGCTGACGCTGGCTCAGGCGGTGCCACTGGCGGGTGCGGTGATTGTAACGACCCCTCAAGATGTGGCCATTTCCGATGCGCGGCGCGGCCTAAAGATGTTTGAGCAGCTGAACGTGCCGATTTTGGGCCTAGTGGAGAATATGAGCTACTTTATTCCGCCGGATGCGCCGGATAAGCAGTATGCCATTTTTGGCACTGGCGGCGGTGAGAAGGCAGCTGAAGAGCTGGGCGTGCCGCTGTTGGGGAAGGTGCCGTTGGAGATGCCAGTGAGAGAAGGGGGCGATGTGGGCATGCCCATTGTGCTGGGTGAGCCGGATTCGGCGTCGGCGATCGCGCTGATGGAAATTGCGAAGAAAACAGCAGCCAGAATTTCGGTGGCTGCGTTAACCTAATTTTTTTGATACAGAATGGCTTCTTATTCGTCTTATTCGTTGCAGCGGCGTTGGAGAAGACTGGTCCAAGGTTGGCAGGGTGTCGATTGGCTGCTGTTTTTGCTGCCAGTGGGTGTGACTGGGTTTGCTAGCGTTTTGATTGCCAGTACTCAAAAATACACCGCTGAGTCAGGCTACTCTTTTTCTCTTAACCATGCGGTGACTGGCGCTGTTGGTATGTTCCTCGCGCTATGGATTGCGCGTAGCCGCTATGAGGTGCTGTTGCAGTGGCGCTGGATTATTTACATCGCGACGATCGCGTCGTTAGTCGCCGTGATGTTTGTTGGCACATCTGGTCTGGGTGCGCAGCGCTGGATCCGAATATTTGGATTTAACGTACAGCCTTCTGAATTCGCCAAGTTAGGCGCGATTATTACCCTGGCTGCTGCGCTAAAAGACCGAGATGCGCCCACCTTAATAGGGATGCTAAAGGCGCTGGGGATCACTGCAATCCCTTGGGCATTAGTTTTCCTGCAACCTGATTTGGGGACCTCTTTAGTGTTCGGCGCGATTACGCTAGGGATGCTGTACTGGAGCGGCACGAATCCGGGCTGGCTGATTTTGATGATTTCGCCGCTGGTGTCGGCGATTGTGTTTCATGTGTCCTTTCCGATTTGGGTGGGATGGGTGATGTTGATGGGGGTAGTGGCGTTTATTTCGCTGCCCTGGTGGTCGCTGTATAGCGCGGTGGTGGCGATCGCCCTCAACGCATTATCCGGCAAGCTGGGCCAGGTGATGTGGGGCCTGCTAAAGGACTACCAAAAAGACCGGCTAATCCTATTTTTGGACCCAGACAAAGACCCCTTAGGCGGTGGCTATCACCTGATTCAGTCGCGTATTGCTATCGGCGCAGGAGAGCTGTGGGGCCGAGGGCTGTTTCAGGGCACGCAAACGCAGCTGAGCTTTATCCCTGAGCAGCATACAGACTTTATTTTCTCGGCAGTGGGCGAGGAACTGGGCTTTATTGGTGGGATGGCGTTGCTGGTTGCCTTTTGGCTGATTTGTCTGCGACTGGTGATGATCGCGCAGAATGCCAAGGATAATTTTGGCTCGCTGCTGGCGGTTGGCGTACTGTCAATGATTGTGTTTCAGGCGATCGTGAATATTTGCATGACGGTCGGCCTTGCGCCGATTACTGGCATTCCGCTGCCGTGGATGAGCTATGGTCGCTCGGCGCTGCTGACGAATTTTATTGCCATTGGCCTAGTGGAGTCGGTGGCGAACTATCGATTCCGACTGAAGTTTTAGCTGTCCTCAGGTACGTAAATTTCTTACAGATAGCGGAATTAAGCAGTTAATAGAGGAGAGCAGCGATGATTAATACCTATACATATAAGGGCTGCCAGACAAAATTCGAGGTAGAGCCTGAGGATGAAACGATCTTCGTCTCTGTTTCCAACGCTCCTAAAATTCACAATATGACTGAGGGGCAGACAGTTGCTGAAGCTAAGGCTGCTTTCGATGCGATGATTGACGAGCATCTAGCCGTCTGCGCTGCTGAAGGATGGGAGATAGCTCAGCCGTTGTCCACCGTTGCAGCTTAGTGAAAGTAGGCGGTTGTATTCTGCGCACCATCTGAATTTTGGGTTCATGCCTTAAAGTAGCCAAGTCTTTTGGAAGGGTGCATGGCTATGGATTCATTTACGGTGACAACCTGGAATGTTGAAAATTTGATGCAGCCCGACGCGGGGGATGCTGACAAGGTAGATACTTATCAACAAAAGCTGTCGCTGTTGGTCCGGGTAATCGGTCAGCTGAATCCAGATGTGATTGGACTGCAAGAGGTCGGTTCTGAGGCTGCTTTGCTGGATCTAAAGCAGGCGCTAGGAAATGATTATCCGCACTATGCTGTATCTGCCTTTCCTGATAAGCGAGGGATTAGGGTCGCTTTTCTCTCGAAGCTAGCGGTCGCACAGCAAGAGGATATTGCCGACTTCCCCGAGGGCCCTGCGCTACAGATCAATGGATTCTCTCCGGCGGGTGAGATCAGGCCGTATGTCCGTATGGGACGCGGTGCGCTGCGTGTTCAGGTAAAGTGCGGTGACTTTTCGGTGGATGTAATCAATGTCCATTTGAAGTCGAAGCTGCTGACCTTTGCTCGTCCCAATGGCAAGGTTAGATTTCAGCCAAGGGATGAAACAGAGCGGGTGCAGGTGGCTGGGATTGCGGTGCTAAGGCGGACGGCAGAGGCGGTAACGGTGCGATCGCGCATCAATGAACTACTCGAAGGCAACAGCCACAGACCCCTAGTGCTACTGGGCGATCTCAACGACGTCCCAGAAGCCCAAACTTCACTCATTCTGAACGGCCCACCGGGCAGTGAAATTGGCACAGGTGGCTTTGCCCGCCCGGATAAAGGGGACGATACTCGGCTATTTAACTTGGCAGCCTTAATCCCTGAAGAGCGCAGAGTGTCGCGGGTGTATCGAGGCAAAGGGGAATTGCTGGATCAAATCCTGGCGTCGGTGGAGTTGTTCCCTGCTGCTGGAAAGGCTCGAAAGCTACCAACGGTTGATAGCTATGTAGATTTTGCCGATCAGCTGCCTTCGATAACGGAAGATCCGACAAAGCGAAAGGACAAAGCAGCGCCCGACCATTCGCCCGTAACGGCGACTTTTCCACTTGAGTAGAACTGAGGCTTAACAAAACAAAGCCCATCTTTGTATAGAGACAGGCTTTGCATTGAGCCATATGTAAACAGCAGCCAAGTAGATTTAGTAGCTGTCGTCGCCGGTGACGGTTTTGATGCCGAGGGTGTGGTTAGCCTCGTGGAGACGTTCGGCGATCGCATCTCTCCAGTTCAAACTGATACTGGTATTCGCTAATACTCGCTGCGCCTGCTCCCGGCACTGTGCGCTAGCTGTCAAATCCATCTTGTCAATATTTGCCAGATCGTCGTAGAGCTTCTGAAGCGGAATTCTTTGCTGCGGCTTGGCGGCTGTATCGGGAGACACATTGGCAGTCATTTCAGGCATGTTTTAATAGCTCCTATTCAATACAGATTTGTGAGGGCACACAATTCAAACTAAGCAAATTGTTGCCTGTTTTCTTCGATGACGGGGATAACCGCTAAGAAGATTTAACGAAGCGGCATAGAGAGCCTGATTTCTTTGTGTTTCTTAAAAGAAAAAAGGAAGGATTGACGGCAAAATCAGGCAAGGGCAATCAGCCCACGGTGGCTGATATGACCTTTTTTGCCAGGAAAAACCTACTGAGAGTACAAACACAGTAATGTTGCTATCGCCACAAGAAAAAGACAAGCTGTTGATATTTACAGCGGCCCTAGTGGCTGAACGGCGCAAGGACAGAGGCCTGAAGCTAAATTACCCCGAAGCGGTGGCCTACATTTCGGCAGCGATTATGGAAGGGGCTCGCGATGGCAAAACGGTGAGCGAGCTGATGAGTGAAGGCACTACGCTGCTGAAGCGCGACGATGTGATGGAAGGCATCCCAGAAATGGTGCACGAAGTACAGGTGGAAGCAACCTTCCCTGATGGCACGAAGCTAGTGACCGTGCACGATCCGATTATGGACTGAGTTTGATTAGTGGCAGGAAATAACGCCAAAGGGAAATGACTATGTACAAGCCTGATGAATCTTCACCTCAGCCATTGATTCCCGGTCAGATTATTCCTGGGAGCACGGAGATGATTGAGCTGAATGCGGGGCGTGAGGTGACGACGATGGTGGTGCGGAATGTGGGCGATCGCCCCATTCAGGTAGGCTCGCACTTTCACTTTTACGAAGTGAACGACGGCCTAGACTTTGATCGAGAAAAGACGAAGAAAATGCGGCTGAACATCACCGCTGGTACGGCGGTACGGTTCGAGCCAGGCGATGAAAAGGAAGTAGAGCTGGTGCCCTACGGCGGTAGTCAGGAGGTGTACGGCTTTAACGGAAAGTTTGATGGGGCGTCAATGAAGCCATAGGAGACGCTACTGGGTTAGGCCACGTTCGATGTACGTATTGGAAGGACAAAAGAACCAAAGATGCCAAAGTCAGCAGCAAGGTTAGGAATTGGCGGACCCGTAGGCAGTGGTAAGACAGCCCTGATTGAGGGCATTGTGCCGCTACTGATGGCGCAGGGCGTGGAAGTGGCAGTAGTGACCAACGATTTGCTGACGACTGAAGATGCTGACCGGCTGAAGGGCAAGGGCTTTCTCTCCGCAGAGCGGATCATTGGTGTAGAAACAGGCAGCTGCCCGCACACGGCGATTCGCGAAGACCCCACGATGAATCAGCTGGCGGTGCAGGATTTGGAGCAGCAGTTTCCCCAGGTGGATCTGATTATTATTGAGAGCGGTGGCGATAATCTGGCGTCTACCTTTAGCTACGAGCTGGTGGATGCGTACATTTTTGTAATTGACGTAGCGGCGGGGGACGATATTCCGCGTAAGAACGGGCCGGGCTTTGTGCAGTCTGACCTAGCGGTGGTGAATAAGGTTGACTTGGCGCCCTACGTAGGCGCGGATTTGGAGTTGATGCGGTTGCAGAGTCGACAGTATCGCCAGGGTAATCCGGTGGTGTACAGCAATTGTAAAACCGGCGAAGGGTTAGATGAAGTCGTGGCCTTTATTCAAAAGACGTTGCTGTTTTCGACGGCGATGACGCCCGCAGGTGTGGGTTAGTGGTGATTGTCTCGGCAGATACAAAAGTCTCGAAAGCGACAAACAGTGAACCGTTGGAAGACGCTCTGCTCAACAGGCGAATCACTGATACGGCTCAGCTTTCGCTGACGCTTGGATGTAACGCCGTTGGCAAAACGGTTGTACAGCATCGCTATATGGCTTATCCGCTGAGCGTATCGCCGGTATTTCGGCTAGATGGTGAGGGTGACGCGCTAGCACGGCGGGCTTATTTGTACCGGATGAATACATCGCCTGGGCTGTTGGCAGGCGATCGCCTCAGCATGTCCGTTCACTTAGACGCTGGTAGCGCCTTGTGCCTGAGCGATCAGGCCGCGACTAAGGTGCATACTATGACCCGCGCAGATAAAGAAAACGCCGCTGAGGTTCGCTACGATATTGCGGTGGGAGAAAATGCGACGCTGGAATTTTTGCCGGAACCGCTGATTCTATTTGCCGATTCGGCGCTGAAACAAACCACTGACATCACGCTCCATGAAACGGGCGGACTGAGCTGGGGAGAGATTGTTCTGCCCGGGCGTTTGGCCCGTAGTGAGCTGTATCAGTTTCGAGAGTATTGGAGCAAGCTAAGGCTGTTCTCTCCTGATGGCTCACCCTGTTTGGTCGAGGCGATGAAGCTACTGGGAAAAGGCAATCGATTTTCGCCGAGATCGCTATTTGCGAAGGGACCCGTTTTAGGCACGTTGATACTGGTGCTGCCAAGGGTGTCCCGTGACGGTGTGACCCTCCTGAGTAAACAAATTGACGATCTCAGTACTGATTCGTTGCAGGTGGCAAGTTCGGTATTGCCAAATGAGCGAGGGGTGTTTGTAAGAGCGATCGCTACCACGACCCGCGAAATACAGGCTAGTTTCAAAGCCGCTGCTAACTATGTCAGAACGCTGCGTCACCAACCGTCGCTGCCCTACTCACTCTAGGGCTTTCTGATCCTTTGCTGTTCCCTATCTATCAACTGCTTCCTGCCATGAGCACTCGCCTACAACCCAATGCCGAAATTGCTGACCAGTACCTTGGCAATATCAATGAGGATAGAGACCTGGTCAGTCAAATAGCACTCGATAGAAAACAACAAACTTGCTTAGACATTTCCATTGAGCGTAAAGACTGCTGTAAAGGAAGAATCTTTGCAACCGCTGACTTGAAAGCATCTGATTCGGAAGCGCCTGCTCTAGAACAGCCTGTCGGGATCATAAAGGGAAGAGATTGGACCTTGCGAGATGGTGATGTGCTGTTGACGCAAAGTCAAAGGCGCGTACTGATCCATATCAAACAGCAGCAGGTGATTGCGCTACAGTTCGACCGGAAGGCCTACAACTCTCCGGTCAAATTAATGCATTTAGGACACGTGATGGGTAATCAGCACTGGCCAATTAGTCTGCAAGGGGAAACGCTTTACGTAGAGGTAACAGCCGACGTGGAGCGTATAGAATCTACCATTCAAGAGATTGCCGAGAGTTTGGACATAAAGGGTTTGCACGTCGTTCGTGAGCTAAAAGATGCTCATGAGGCGGTAGCGTTTTCTCACTCTCATGTTCATGTGCATTAGGCTCCAGCTATGACCAACAATGCAGTGCCTGATAACAATAATGCGATGCATCAGCTGGCTTTATTACAGCTAGCAGATTCCTTTTTTCCGTCTGGTAGCTACACGCTTTCCCATGGACTAGAGAGCTTAGTGCAATCCGGCGATATCAGCTCTGCCACTGAGCTAGAAGCCTTCGTTCGTATTTTGCTGTGCAACAAAATTGGCAGTACGGATTTGGTGGCGCTCTGTCATGCTCATCGTGCTAGTAGAAAGGGTGACCTGGCAGAAATAGAGCGGATTGATGCGCTACTGTATGCGCAAACGCCTGTGGAGAAAACGCGAGTGGCGCAGCGGCAGGGCGGTCGGGCTTTGTTGATGGTGGCGGCGAAGACCTGGGAGAATTCGTTGTTGGATGAGTTGAGCGATCGCACTTCAAGCCAACAGCTCAACTGCCTACATCCCATTATCTTCGCCGCCGTCGCCCAGGTCGCCGGATTGAATGAACAGTCTGCTTGCCTGGCCTTTGTGCATGGCTTTGTAACCGGCTTGCTGGGCGCGGGTATTCGGCTCGGTGCGGTCGGTCACTTGCAGGCGCAACAGATTAGGTTGGGTCTTGCTGAAGATATGGCGGTGGTTTGTCGGGAGGCGATCGCAACCCCTCTAGACGATATGTGGTCTTGTACGCCAGCGATCGACATTGCACAAATGCGCCAGGCCAAACTATCGCGGCGACTATTCGCCAGCTAGGTTCTTCATCTATGCCTTCGCAGGCAGCTCCTTTACAAATACCCACCTATCTTGCAGTTCAAAGCCCAATCTTATGTACAGCTCACCTGCGCGTTCGTTATCTTGTTTATTCTCTAACTGAAGGCAAGCTACGCCCAGCTGCTCGCAAGCCTTCTCGAGAAAGTCAAGCGCCGCCGTCCCGATGCCCTGTCCTCTTTTATCTTCACGAATAAAGAGTTCATCCAAAAAGGCGTAGTAGCCTCTGTACTCCAGCCGATAGGCCAGCGTGAGCGCAATGTAACCAACGGTTTCCGCATTCTGCTGAATTAGCCACACCCTACCAATTGACTTATCGAGCAGCACCTTCCGCATCGCTGCTTCAGCGGCAACCCGATCAAACGGTTCAGTATGGTCGAAATCGTGGAACGTCTCCATGTAAGTCATCAGGATTGCAAGATCTTCCTGCTGAGCAAGCGTAAAGTCTACGTTCATAGATTGATTTCTTCTTAAGAGTCAACCAGTAACTTCTCAAATATCCTCTGGATCGATGCCCAGTTCTTTCAGTTTCTCAGCTAATTTTTCTGCTCTCTGCTGTGCTGTCTTAGCTTGCTGCTGCGCTGTCTCAGCTTGCTGCTGTGCTGTCTCAGCTTGCTCTTTTTCAGTTGGTATCCAATTGTTGTCAGCATCTTGCCAGCGTAGCCATTTACCTTCTACTCCGTTATACTCGCCCTCCCACACGCCTATACCCAGCCCCATTTCGTCAAACCAATAGCTGCTATCAGACAGCGTAATCTCTTGGTATCGAGTCCCTACGATCTGATATAGCCGAAATTGATTCTCACTACGATCAAAAATCGCGTAGTAGGGAATGCGTAGTATCTGCTCGTACACTTGCCACTTGGTTGGCGACTGGTTGACTTCTCTGAGCGTTTGTCCTAAATCCTCGGCTTCAGTGCCTGGAGACAGTAGCTCTAATGCCAAAAAGGGACTGACGCCTTCTTGCCAAATCACATAGCTCCAGCGTAACTCACTTTGCTGTCTGGCTTTTTCTACACCCAACACTAAGAACCAATCTGGCCTTTTATGCCAGCCGGGGTGGTGGACGTCGTAATAAACGTTTAAATCAGTGCCGACGAAAACGCTTTCTTGTGGATGTGTGGTCGGCTGACAGGTTTCTCTCAGGAGCTGAGGCTGAAAACAGTGAAACTCATCTGGCAAACCAAGCTCCTCCGGATACTCACTAGGAAGGTCATACATCGTCGGCAGGGTCTCTTTTGGGGGAAGTGGCTGTTGAGGATGTGTAGGAAGCGGCTGCTGAGAATAAGACATAACCCGCACTGATGAACTGCTTTAAAGGTAGCACTGTCTATTTAGGCGTAATGTTTTAGATGCATTTGTCAAAATATTGCTTTGACATTCTTAGATTGGTCGACGGATTAGTCAATCTTCTATGCTACTTGCAATACTCTCGGCTCGGGAATAGCTGTACCGTCTATCTTCCAGGCTTCCAAATACATTTCAATAACTTCTTCCCCGTTTTCGATTGCTTCCTCACGGGTACTACCGTGAGTGCAGGGCATAACAACAAGCTCAGAGAATTCTGGAACCGTTACTAGAAATAGTTGATCTTCATCAGACCATTGAATAGTCATACTGTATCGACTCATGAATTATCGCTCTTAATCATTCCAAGATTTTGAGTGAAATATTTGAGAACGTGGTAGCAACTTTGAGGCCGATACCACGTTCTCAAGACTCCTACTTTAGAACAGATCTTTGTCGGTCACTGCGCCTTTACTGCTCGAAGAAACTAGCTTTGCGTACTTGGCTAATACCCCGCGTTCATAGCGAGGCTTGGGTGGGTTCCACTGTGTCTTTCGCTGGGCGAGTTCGTCGTCGGAAACGTTTACTTGTAGCAGCAGCTTGTCCGCATCAATGGTGATCGAATCGCCTTCTTTCACCAGGCCGATGGTGCCGCCAACGGCTGCTTCGGGAGCAACGTGACCGACGACCATGCCGTAGGTGCCACCGGAGAATCTGCCGTCGGTAATCAGGCCGACTGAATCGCCTAAACCTGCGCCGATGATGGCAGAGGTAGGCGCGAGCATTTCACGCATTCCAGGGCCACCTTTGGGGCCTTCGTAGCGCACTACGATCACGTCACCTGCTTTGATTTTGTTGGCCAAAATTGCGTCCAGGCAGTCTTCTTCGGACTCGAAGACGCGGGCGGGGCCGGTGATGCTGCGGTTTTTGATGCCGGTGAGCTTGGCGACGGAGCCTTCGGGGGCGAGGTTGCCTTTTAGGATGCCGAGGTGGCCCTGGGGATACATCGGTTTGTTGAAGGGGCGAATGACGTCCTGGTCAGTAAGGGGTTGGTCAGGGATCTCCGCCAGATTCTCGGCGATGGTTTTGCCGGTGATGGTGATGCAGTCGCCGTGAAGGAGTCCCTCGTTTAGCAGCATTTTCATGACTTGGGGAATGCCGCCTACTTTATGAAGGTCGGTGGCGACGTATTTGCCAGAAGGCTTTAGATCGCAGAAGACGGGAACTTTGTTGCGGATGGTCTCGAAGTCGTCGATGGTGAGGTCGACGCCGATGGTGTGGGCGATCGCCAACAGATGCAGTACCGAATTCGTCGAACCCCCCACCGCCATAATCACCGCCATCGCATTCTCAAACGCCTCGCGGGTGAGAACATCCTTGGGCAAAATCTGCTTACGAATCGCTTCTACCAGGGCAAAAGCAGATTTCTCAGTGCTTTCAGCTTTCTCTTCATCCTCAGCGGCCATGGTAGAAGAGCCTGGCAAGCTCAGACCCATGGCTTCAATGGCAGATGACATGGTGTTCGCGGTAAACATGCCGCCGCAAGAGCCCGCCCCAGGACAGGAGTGACGTTCCACCGCATCGAGGCGTTCTTTTGAAATTTTACCGGCGCTGTATTGGCCTACGGCTTCAAAGGCACTAACCACTGTGAGGTCTTCGCCATCCAAATGGCCCGGCTTGATGGTGCCGCCGTACACGAATACTGCGGGGATGTTCATACGCGCGATCGCAATCACCGCTCCCGGCATATTCTTATCGCAGCCCCCAATTGCCAGCACCGCATCCATACTCTGCCCGGTGCAGGCCGTCTCAATAGAATCCGCAATTACCTCACGGGAAACCAGAGAGAACTTCATCCCTTCGGTGCCCATGGAGATGCCATCGCTGATGGTGATGGTGCCGAACATCGCGGGCATAGCGCCCGCTTCGCGCAGTGCCTTTTCGCCACGCAATGCCAGCGTATTGATGCCCATGTTACAGGGCGTAATAGTGCTGTAGCCGTTGGCTAGCCCCACCACCGGCTTGTCGAAATCCTCGTCCTGAAAACCGACTGCGCGTAGCATCGCTCGGTTAGGCGCCCGCTGTACGCCCTGGGTGACTACCTGACTTTTGCGATTATCCGGCATACGATCTTCTCCATTTGAAAACTGTTCACTATCTGCACACAGATAGCAGTCTTCCATTGTGGCAGAACAGCCGTTTTAGCGTGAGCTAGGTTACGAGATCGTGAAAATTAGAAAGCCGGTTACCAGCCGGATAGAAAAGTGAGCGGCGATCCCATAATGGTCAGGAACTGGTTGGTCTGTAGGTTGGCAGCTGTCGCATACCAGGGCTGACGCTGGGTAAGGGTGCCCAAGTAGCCCAGGGACGCTAGGCGATCGCGAAAAGCCGGTGCCCCAGAATGGGCCGAAATTCTGGCGTTGAAAGCCAACCACTGGTTGATACTATCGGGCAGTTCCTCCACCATTCGAAGCGGGAGTGTGGAGGTAGACAGCGACTGTACGTAGGCCGCGCTCAAAAACGGTTTGTACTGCTGCGCGTTTGGCATTTGCTGAGAAACCAGTGAGAGGGAGACCCCTTTGATTAGCTGTCTCAAATTTTCGGTTTCTTCTGCCCGCAGCTCTGCCATGAACGGTAGCTCGGTGAGGGCCGGGTTTACATTTCCAGGATCGCCCACGCTCAGGTGAGTACCGCCGATGACAGCTAGTAGATACTTCTCTCCAGATAGCTGGGTGAACCCCTTAAGCTGCTGGTCGAGCGTGGGCGTGACGCTATCTTGTGTGGCGGTTAGCAGCAACGTTGGAACGGTAATCTCCGACAGCCCCTTATCGCCGAACAGCTGACCTGTCAAAGCGTTCATAGCCACGACTTGCTTAATTCGACTGTCGCTAAGATCGGCTTGCTGTTCGCTGAGGTCTACCGCTGCGCATTGCAGCCAGTCAGCAGGGGAAACGCCCAGGGGCTGAATGTCCTGGCAGAAGGTGCCGAGCGATCGCAAGTCCAGCTTCGCCCCAGCTAGGGCAAGCCCGGTATAGCCCCCCAGCGAATGCCCAATAATTGTCACCTCTTCTGTATTAAAGAGGCCTCCAAAGGCAGCACTTTTCTCATTAATTTTCTCTAGCCGATCGAGCACAAAGCTGACGTCTCTGGGCCGGTCCAAAAATTCTTCAGCCGGGAGCAATCGACTAGGCTCCCCGATGATGTCAGGATCTACCGGCAGACTCAGCAATGTTTGCAGGTTGCTACCAGGATGTTCTACCGACACCACGGTGAGGCCATGGGAGGCCAGATACTGACCCAAGTAATCCAGGAAGTATCGATCTGCCCCGAATCCGTGAGAGAGAACAACTAACGGTCCTCTGGCGGTATCACTCCAGTAAATTTCGGCTGGAATAACACGCTCTCGCTCCTGGTCACGAAAGCTCACGCCTCGCTGATACACCTCTTCTGGTCCGCGTCCTGCTGGGTCTAGTCCGCTAGGAAGTGGGGGTAAATTACTGGCTAGCAGCTCTTGCTCTAGCAGTCCGCTTAGCGACCGACTCTCCAGATTAGAGAAGTTTAGCTGGGTTGCAAGGGCAACTGCCGCGCTGATGTCTACTTCTAGGGTGTCTTGAGGAACCGCCTTTAAAATGGTGAGTACGCTGAGCCCATCGGCCTGAGTGGAGGCCAGGCGAATTGCTGCCTGAAGCTGGGGCACCGTGAGGTTAGGCGCTACGCGAGAAAGGGTATCTATTAGCAGTTCGCCGTTCGCAGAGCGTAAGACGTCTTCGATAATGCGATCGCTCATACGCGGGTCCAAATCCAGCTCCCGGCTCAGCGTCGTCTGCAGCGAGGGCGATAGAAACCGTTCGTACAGTCGCAGCCGATCAGGCACTTCTCCGGTCCGCGCAAACGTCTCCAGATCGCTGATCTCAATTGCCTGACTGAGCGGGCCAACTTTGACCACGACTCGCTCTGCTGTTAGCGCTGGTATCGCGGTAGCCACCACCATCCCTAGCCCCAGGCAACCGCTCAGACAGGCCTTTTTGCAGGTTCTTTTGGCACCGCCAAACATCATGCGTCTAGCCTGACGCAACTTAGTAGAAAGCTGACTCAAACTCATAGATACAGACAAATCGAGAGGTGAACACTCAAAAGCCGTCAATATGGATACTTAGCTGGGTGACGTAGCTTTATACACACATGTAAAAGACTTGATATTAGTATCTTACCCATTTGCTTCGGCAGGTGAGGGTTCACCTCTGGTCAATCTGATTTGTGTATGCCGCCAGATTCATTGCCTGACAAAAAGCGCTATCGTTGCTGGTGCTGTAACAGAGCGCTTTTGATGTATTTTTCGTAGGAAACTCACTGTCAGGAAATCAAAAAATAGATAGCATATGACTAAACCCAATCTCTTAATGATTCTTACAGAACCAATGCGCGCGGCATGATTTTCGATTAAATTTCTCTTTATATAACGAGAAAAATATATCAATTCAGTCTATCCAATCTTCAAGTACCGTCCTTATTCTCTGCTGAGCAGATTCAGGAGCCTTCTTAAATAATGTCTGAAAAAGATAAAAAAGAACAGTTAGATGCATTCACGATGCCGCGCCATCGCTACCATGGTGAGTTTACGCCGCAGAACCTGGCCTTCAATGCAAACTTGCAGGAGTTTGCTCAGCGGGTGTCACTTATTTGTGGGCTAGAGACAGGCGGCAAGGTCAGTAGCTCCGAAGCCTACGACGATATTAAAAAGCTGTGGAAAGAGCTAAAGGCGTCTAAGAAAAACCTTGTAAAAAAGGATAAGGAAGGGAAGTAGTTCTCTGTTACAGCTGAAAGTAGGCTTCGACTAGTAAGGGGGCAGGGCGTGTACTGACGCTGTAGTAGTTTTGCTCAGTTAAAGTGCCCTGTGACAATTTCTGCAATCCGTTCTGCTGCATGCCCATCACCGAAGGGATTGACTGCTTTGGCCATAGCGCTGTAGGCCGCGTCGTTTCCTAGTAACTTACTAGCAGTTTCCACAATCTGTGCAGGCGCGGTGCCTACTAACTTTGCGGTGCCTGCGCTAATGGCTTCTGGCCGTTCGGTGGTTTCTCTTAGCACCAGCACAGGCTTGCCCAGTCCAGGGGCTTCTTCTTGCAATCCGCCGGAATCGGTCAGTAATAGATAGGAGCGCTTCATCGCGCCGACTAGCTGTGCGTAGTCCAGCGGCTCTACTAAAAAAGTTCGTGGATGCGCGTCTAAGGCTGCTTTTAGCGGGTCGCGTACGGTGGGGTTGCGGTGCAACGGAAGTAGTAAGGCTGTGTCAGGAAAACGTTCGAGAATTTCTAGGAAGCTTTTGGTGATATCTGTGAGCGGTTCGCCCCAGTTTTCGCGGCGGTGGACGGTAGATAAAATCACCCGATATTTTGACCAGTCGAGGCCTGGCACGTCGCAGGTGGGCGACTTCTCCGCCACGCGTAGCAAGGCATCTATCACGGTGTTCCCGGTTTGGTGAATGCCGGTTGTAACGCCAGACGCTTTGAGATTGCTGACTGAGGTGGCAGTGGGTGCAAAGTGTAGGGTGGCAATTTGCGAGACCAGTCTGCGGTTGGCTTCTTCGGGGAAAGGGTTCAAAATATTGTCAGTGCGCAGGCCTGCTTCTACGTGGCCGACTGGGATTTGTTGGTAGAACGCGGCCAGGGCGGCGGCAAAGGCGGTGGTGGTGTCGCCCTGGGAGATCACCATGTCGGGCTGCATGGCGATAAATAGCTTTTCTAAGCCTTGCAGGCTGCGACAGGTTATATCGCTCAGGGTTTGCTTGGGCTGCATAATGTCCAGGTTATGGTCTGCTTCTAGCTCAAACAGGGACATGACCTGAGCGACCATTTCTCGGTGCTGGCCTGTGAGGACGACTTTGGTCTCAAATTGCGGCAGCTGGCGGAAGGTTTGAATAACCGGGGCAAGCTTGATGGCTTCTGGGCGGGTGCCTAGTGTAATGCAGATGCGGATAGGACGATTGCCGGAAGCATCACTCATAACGGTTACCTGCGCCTTTGGAAAATAATAGGGAGAAACAAAGTTGGGGAGAAGAAGGATAATACTAAAAATATGAAGCGAAAGCCAAACGACAGGCTTAGCTACTCAATCGAAAATTTTCAGCTTATGAGCCTTTTATGAAACGTGCGATCACACTCAACCCATCACAGCTTCAGTCCCTTGACTTGTCCCCTGCTCAGCAAGTCATTGATCCTATCCTTAACGGCCACGGACCCGATGCGGGCAATAAGGACAACTTACGAGATCCTGAGTTGATCTTCAGCTTCGATATTGACTTTCCCCGTGAAGCGTCTGACCCTAGAGAACTTTCAGAAATTCCGGAGGTACGGCTGTGGTTTATTCGGCTCAATTCGCGCTACCCCTGGCTGCCGATGTACTTGGACTGGGAGTCGGGTGAGCTCAGCCGCTATACGGCCATGCTGGTACCTCATCAGTTCAGCTCCATTGACGGCATTCGCTACAACCCAGAGGCGTTGGAGATTTTTGTGATGGACAAGGTGTTCGTGCTGGACCGATGGCTACAGCAGCAGGCAATTGACGGGCGATCGCGCTTAAAATTTATGACGCAAATGCTGGGCTATGAGCTAGACGATGCGCTGTTCAATCTGCTTTGAGGTTGCTTTGACTTGTGCCCTTTAGCACCTACAATCTGGGGCGTAAGGATTTGGCTTATTAACAGGAGCATAGGGTTAGAGGATGGAGTTTTTGGGATGGCTGGTACTGCTGCTGTTGTTTTTGGGCGCGATCGCCTATGTGCTCATCGAATGGCAGTACCGAGGGCGGCCCGGTAATCAGCTAGAGTTCAGCGCCCGCGACTGGCGCTTTACGACCTACGAAAGCGATCGCTACTCTATTGACATCGACGGCGTGTTCACTAACCGCACCCGGACGTTGGAAATTTTTATTCCAGAAGTGACGCTTGATTATGAGCTGCTTTCGGGCGATCGCCTAGACGGCATCACCGTTACTACAGATATCACCCCCGCCCACGAAGACTTTCCTGCCCGCCCAGACAACTACTGGTTTGCCTACATCGTTAAAGTGGGCCAGACCACCAACGCCAAAATCAAAGTTGATATCAAAGGCGCAGACCTCAGTCGGCTGAAGTCTCTATGGCTGAAAGTCAACTACCTCACCTACGGGCCCGAGGGACGTATCCCTAAAACCGGCCATCTGATTGTGCCATTGAAGTTCCCCAATCCCGAGAACGCGACCAGCTGGCGAGAGAACAGCGTCGCTCACATTTTGCCGGTGCCTACCCACCTGCTCACAAACCTCGATAGCACGATTGAAATCGTTAAAAAATACGTTACGCCCGTGGCCCAACCTGGCGATATCGTGACGATTGGTGAAACGCCAGTAGCCATCATGCAGAACCGGATGCGCCACCCCAATACCGTGCATCCCGGCTGGATGGCCAAGCGTTTGTGCTACTACTTTATGCCGACCTCTAGCCTGGCCACCGCCTGCGGTATGCAAACGCTAGTTGACGTCTCTGGCGCATGGCAAGTCGCTGGTGCCTTTGCCATCGGCGCAGTTGCCAAGGTATTTGGCTCACCTGGTATGTTTTATCGCCTAGCGGGTGAACAGGCTCGCCTAATCGACGATGTGACCGGTACCCTGCCGCCTTTCGATCAGTTCATTGTGCTGGGGCCTGCTAATTCTCAGCAGCTATGCGACCAAATTTTTGCAGAAACAGGTCTACAAGCCGCCATCGTAGATGTGAACGATTTAAAAGCGGTTAAGATATTAGCAAAGACCGCTGACACTGACGAGCAGCTGCTGATCCAGGCTCTGATTGATAACCCAGCCGGTAACGCCGACGAGCAGACTCCCGTTGTGTTGATTCGGCCAAAGCGCTAATGCGCATCTGATAATTTTTAGACTCGCAGTTGTCCTCGGCGGCTGAATGGAGTCGAAGCCCGTCCCTTTTGGAGTGCCCCATGGCTCGCAACCAGTTGCCCGACACGAATATTTCTATTCGCTCTATTCATCTGCGCGATCTGGATAATTTGCGTGTTGAAGGGGCTACCGAGATTGCCTCTCACTCTACTGATACGCCAGAAATAGATGACTATATTCAGCAGATGCGGCGCTGGTATGGCCCCCTAAAGGCGCTGACCCTGTTTCCCAACCCGCTACAGCACATGTTTTCAGCCTTTGTCGCTGAAGCGCAGGGTAGCTTACATGGCATGATTCAGGTCACGCCATTTAATCAAACGCTCAGTACCTGGAAAGTTGACCGGATGCTGGTTAACTTGGCCAAAAACAAGGCCAAGAAACAGATTTCACAAAATAAGAATGGCCAAGGCAAAGCCGAACAGACTCAGGGTAAACAGCTCAAAGACGGGCAGCTCCCGGACAGCCAGAGTCAAGATATCCAGAATAATGGTGAGGGGGATCGGCAGCTCTATTTGGGTATGGACGTTGGCTCTCAGCTGCTGCGCTACTGCTTTGAAAACATCCGCGAGGCTCAGTATTGGATTAGTGAAACGGATGTCAATGATCAGTTTGGGCTAGCGCTATATCGGCAAAACGGATTTCAGCCATTGGCTCGGGTTACCTACTGGTCTATTCAGCCCGAGCAGCTGGCGACCCTGGCAGAAGGCGACCCAGCCTTGCCGAACCTGCTGCCTGTAAGTAAGGCCGATGCGCAGCTGATTTATCAGCTAGAAACCGTGTCGATTCCGCCGTTGGTACGTCAAGTTCTCGACTATCAAATTCAAGACTTCAAGGCGACCTTTACGGGGCAACTGAAGACTCGCTTTTCCCGCTTGGTCAACCATCAAGAGACGATGTCTGCCTATGTGTTCGAGCCGCAGCGGAAAACAGCCATTGGTTACTTTGAGTTAAAGCTATGCCGAAAGGGCACAGAGCCCCATACCGCGAAGCTGACTGTACACCCGGCCTACACCTGGCTGTATCCAGAGCTGATGGCACAGATGGCAGGTGTGGTACAAAAGTTTCCAGGACAGCCTCTCCAAATTATGTCTTTGGACTATCAGACAGAGCGGGAGGCGTACCTGCGCCAGATCGGTGCACTAGAAATAGAGCATACGCTGATGATGTCTCGCTCTGTGTGGCATAAGGTTCGTGAGTCAAAAGCAGGTGCGTTAGAAGGGTTGAAAATGCCTGATGTATTGCCCGGACTGCAGCCCACCGGGACACCGATGCCGGGTCGTTTTTCCTGGCAGGGGTTGAGCTTAGGACAGGCGCTAGATGGTCCGTCTTACGATGGCCTGAGCTGGGACCGATTTCTATTGGAGAATATGTCGCGGTTGACGTCGGATGGGCGCTCGTCTGTTGCTAAAGGTGATGACGATCAGTCTTTAGATTGATTCTCGCAGAGCCTGATTTCACGATGCTCGACTCAAGACGCCCGATTCAAGACGTCTGATTTCACATAGAGACTATGGTTTCCGCGCTAGGACTGGATTTGGGGGCAAGACGAATTGGAGTGGCAGGGAGCGATCGCACTGGCCTTGTGGCCACCGAGCTGATGACCATTCGCAAGACTGACTTTGAAAGCGTTACCCGTCCGCTTCAGGCACTGATAAAAGAGCGCGCCGTTGAGATTTTGGTGGTCGGACTGCCGTACACTATGGACGGACAGATTGGCACCCAGGCGAAAAAGATTCAAAAGTTTGCCCATCGCCTGGCTACCGCGCTAGAGCTACCGCTGGAGTTTGCCGACGAGCGCCTGACGTCTTTTCAAGCTGAGCAGGCGCTAATAGCCCAGCGCCGTTCGCTCAGACGCAACAAAGAGCTTATAGACCGTAAGGCAGCTGCGATTATTTTGCAGCAATGGCTTGATGCTCGGCGTACTAAGCTCAAACAAGAGCTCAAACAAGCACAGTCTCCACCGCCGCCGCCCTAGGTGCATCGCCGTTTGTTCAACCCCCCCCACTCACCCATCAGGAGAAGTCATCCGTGGACATCGATCCGAGTTTGCTAGACGAGCCCGCTGAATACCCCGTCGTCACCTTGACAGACGAAGACAATCGGCAGCTGGCCTGTTACGTCGAAAAAAGCATCGATGTTGATGGCGCGGAGTTTTTACTGCTGCTGCCGGTGAATTTGCCGATCGAAATTTTTGTGTGGGAAGCTGACGACGAAGACGATGCGGAAGAAGACGGTGCGGAAGTGCTGGTGGATGTGGACGAAGAAGAAATTGATCAGCTGTTTCCAACGGCACGGGCGGTGCTGGCAGAACTGGATTTGCTGCTAGAGCGCTCGGCCCATACGCTGACTGCTGCTGGTGACCTGCCCCAGGCCGACGAAGAAGACTGCTTCTCGCTCGATATCAGTGAAGAGGACGCGGAACACCCGGTGACCGAAGAGTTTCAGATGCTGGCGACGTTTTTTCACGAAGACTCGCAATACACCTTGTGCACGCCGCTAGACCCGCTGCTGTTTTTTGCGACGCGCGCTACTGATGGTTCGGTAGAACTGGTGGAGCCAGAGGACTTTCAGAAGATGCGATCGCAGCTAGAAGATAAGCTATTCGATGTTTTAGACTAATCCTTGCTATACTCTCAAGCGCTGGGACTGCTTCTGTATTGAGATATGCGCGGGAAAAAACTATTTTACATTGTGCTGATCGCCCTGGCAGCGCTGATTGCAGGGCAAAGCTGGGCCTGGTGGAGCTGGGCCAAGTCACCGGTTCTCTCTGCCGATGAAGCTGACGAAGATAGCTTTGTGCAGGTCGAGATCCCCGAAGGGACCGCTTCTAATCAGATTGGTCAAGACCTGGAAACCAACGGGCTGATTCAATCAACCACAGCCTGGAAACTGCTGAGTCGGTGGAAGTCTTTTCGCGGTGAGGAAGGGGGCTTCCAGGCAGGTACCTATGTGCTCTCCCCTGGCCAAAGCCTGAACGAAATTGCCGAGATCATCTGGTCTGGCGATGTCATCCAGACCAGCTTCACGATTCCAGAGGGTTGGAACCGGGAGCAGATGGCAGAGCGGTTCGAAGCCAAAGGCTTTACCACTGCCGAAGAATTTTTAGCCGCGACTGAGACGATTCCCTACGACCGCTACCCCTGGCTACCCGACGGCATTCCTCACCTGGAAGGCTTTTTGTATCCCGATACGTACCAGATGGATGCGGGCACCGTTTCGGCCGAAGCCCTCGTGGACATGATGCTACAAAGGTTTGAATCGGTCGCCTTGCCGGTATACGAAAGTCAGGCAAGTCCCTATAGCCTGCTGGACTGGGTAACCCTATCGAGCATCGTAGAGAAAGAGGCCGTTGTCCCTGAAGAACGTGATGAAATTGCCGGTGTGTTTTCCCGGCGTCTGGATGAGGGCATTCCTCTGGGCTCTGATCCTACGGTGGAGTACGCGTTCGGCATTGTGCAAACGCCAGAGAACCCATTGACCTACGCCCAGGTAGAAACGCCTGATCCCTACAACACCTATATCAATGCGGGGCTGACGCCAACGCCGATTGCCAGCCCCGGTGTTGCGAGTTTGGAAGCTTCTATCGCGCCTGAGCCTAGCGAGTACCTTTATTTTGTGGCCCGCTACGATGGCACCCACGTCTTTAGCCGTACGCTGGCCGAGCATGAGTCAGCTCAAGGTCAAATCCGCGACCGGGTCGATGCCGAATCTGACGATAGCTAGCTTCTTCTATAGTTCTTCCTTATTTTCTTGAGCGCCTATGAGCTGGGTCAACCTTTTGCAGCCCGATTTGATTTTGGGGGAGTCTGTGCTGGGCATCACGCCAGCGGTGCTTCACTCCAAAGGAATCAAGGGCCTGGTGCTCGATGTGGACGAAACTATCGTCCCTGTCAGGCAAAAGCAGCTAGCGCCTGATGTGCAGGACTGGGTGAGCGAGATTCAGAAGGTAGTGCCTGTGTCGCTAGTGAGTAATAACGTCGGCGGTGAGCGCATTCGTAAAATTGCGGCGGGTATGAAGCAGGATGAGCGGGTGGTGCCCTATGTTGCCAGTGCCGGTAAGCCGTCGCGCAGAAAGCTGCGACGAGCGGCTGAGGAAATGAACTTACCCTTCGAGCAGATTGCGATGGTGGGCGATCGCATTTTTACAGATGTCCTCGCAGGTAATCGGGTTGGGCTCTTTACTATTTTGGTAACGCCGATGCTAGAACCCAACTCTAGAGATCCCAAGAACCTGCTTCGCAACGCTGAGTTTTGGGTATCGAAGCAGCTGGGCGTTACGCTTTCCGCTAACCTGCCGATGTAACGAAACCATATGCCAAAGCTAAAGAAAATATTAGAAACTGGCACCTTGAGGATTTGTTTGAGTTTAAATATGTCAGAAGGTCAAACTTAATTAACGACCTTTGCGACTGCTTAATAGAACATCTTAAATACAATTCCGTTTAATATTTGGGGGCAAGTTTCGGCTTGTCCCCTTTTTAATGTCTGTTTGCTAATGGTGATGTCCCAAAACGTAAAAACGCCTGTAAAACGCGATCGCCGTAAAACGCTGGTCGTCAAAATTGGCACCTCCAGCCTGACGCGACCGGACACGGGTCATCTAGCGCTAGCGACCATTGGCCGCCTGGTCGAGACGCTCTGCCAATTGCAAAGGGAGGGGCACCAGGTGATTTTGGTCTCATCGGGGGCGGTTGGTGTTGGCTGTGCGCGGCTAGGGATTACCCAAAGGCCCAAAACCATTGCGCTAAAGCAGGCCGTGGCTGCGGTGGGCCAGGGCCGACTGATGCGGGTATACGACGATTTTTTTAGTGAGCTGACGCAGCCGATTGCGCAGGTGCTGCTGACGCGCAGCGATTTGGCACAGCGATCGCGCTACGTAAACAGCTATCGCACCTTCCGCCAGCTGATGCAGCTAGGCATTATCCCCGTCGTCAACGAAAACGACACTGTCGCCACTGACGAGCTGAAGTTTGGCGATAATGACACCCTCTCTGCCCTGGTTGCTAGTCTGGTAGGTGCAGACTATTTGTTTTTACTTACCGATGTCGACCAGCTGTATTCCGCAGATCCCCGGCAAGACCCAACGGCTGAACCCATTAGCCGAGTGACCGATATTGAGACGCTGACGGCCAAAGTAGGTGCCGCCGGCTCTAGTTGGGGGACAGGTGGGATGTCTACCAAAATAGACGCTGCGAAGATTGCGATCGCCGCTGGCACGCACACCGTTATCACCCAGGGCCAAACGCCCGAAAACCTGCTCAAAATTCTGGCAGGTGAGGCGATAGGGACTTTATTTGAAGCGACAGCAACCCATTCTCCAGCGCGTAAACGGTGGATTGCTGGCAGCTTGATTCCCGCTGGCCGACTGTATTTAGACAAGGGTGCGCTAAAGGCTATCCAAAGTGCAGGTAAGTCGCTGCTGCCCGCCGGTATTACAGAGGTAGAAGGCGAGTTTGAGGCGCAAGACGCGGTTTTGCTTTGCGACCAAAATGGTCAGGAAATTGCCAGGGGCCTGGTCAACTACAGCGATCAAGACTTGCGCAAAATTTGTGGACATCGCTCTGCCGATATTGGCCGACTACTGGGCTACGACGGCGCAGAGACTGTAATGCATCGGGATAACCTAGTCTTGAGAGCGTAGGATGTGATGCATAACAGCTTTTACTTACCTTGCTATGGTTTCTATGCCTTCTGCTACTGAATCAACTAAGGATGCGACTGCAGATCCTACTGTGCTGGTTACTGGTGGCGCAGGCTACATCGGCTCCCATGCGGCGCTGGCACTAGAAGCCGCTGGCTATTCGTTGCGCTCATGCACTTTGCGGCCTATATCGCGGCGGGCGAAGACCACAACCTGGAAACGCATCTGATCCCGCTGGTGCTGTTCACCGCGCTAGGTAAGCGTGAGTCTGTCTCTATTTTGGGCAGTGATTATGACACTCGCGATGGTACCTGCAAGCGATCGCGCCCGCGAAGTCCTCGGCTGGGACCCACGCTACCCCGACATCGAGACCATCATTACCCACGCCTGGCAGTGGCACCAAAAAAGACATGGGTAATGAGAAAGCATTGACCTAGGAAGCTGTCGCGACCCCAATCGGACAAGACACGCTTGTGCCGCCCAGTCCGCAGTAGCCGCCAGGATTCTTGGCTAGATACTGCTGATGATAGTCTTCCGCATAGTAAAACGTGGGCGCTGGCAGAATCTCTGTGGTGATCTCGCCGTAGCCAGACTTTTTGAGGGCTTCCTGATATCGCTCTTTAGACTGCTTTGCCGCATCCATCTGCGCGTCGGAATAGGTGTAGATACCAGAGCGATACTGCGTACCTTTGTCGTTGCCTTGCTGCATACCCTGAGTAGGGTTATGACTCTCCCAGAACAGCTTAAGCAGCTCGTCGTAGCTCACAACCTTAGGATCGAACACCACCAGCACCACCTCATTGTGGCCCGTCATGCCAGAGCATACTTCCCGGTAGGTAGGGTTGGGCGTAATGCCTGCTGCGTAGCCCACTGCGGTGCTATACACGCCGTCAGCCTGCCAGAACTTCCGCTCTGCGCCCCAAAAGCAACCCAGGCCAAACATTGCCATTTCCATCCCGTCAGGAAAGTCGCCCTTAATAGGATTGCCATTCACATAGTGCTTCTCGGGTACAGGCATTTCCTTATCGCGACCCGGTAGCGCGTCTTTCTCTGTTGGGAGCACATCTTTCTTGCCAATGCCCATTCCAAAAAATGCCATTTTCTTACGTCCTTAAAAATGTGAGTCGTACGTTTTGTGTTTCCTTATTTTAGAGCCTATTTGGGTGAGGGGTGAGGGGCGTCATCCGAACGGAACCTTCGTAAGAACCGACAAAATATTAAATTGGCAAACGATTTATCAACGACTAGCAAATAATCAGGCGAAAATAGAGAACCGAAATACACGAGCCCACCCTACATATGGACCGCTTCAGAGTCGAAGTCATTGCCAAAACGCCCAATCCTCAGCAAACCATCTATGCGGCCATGCACCAGGATTATGCCGAGGCCTTTGTGTGGGACCAGCGCCAAGAATGGCCTAACGAAGAAAAAGCCGGAGAGCTGGTCATTCGCAACTTGCTCAAAGGCGGACGGGGTCACTACGGCCCGCTAGAGCATCCGCAAATTGTCCTGAACTGCGGCTTTTTCCCCCATTCCACCATGCAGCAAATCCGGACACATCGCGTGGGATTGAGTTTCGATGTCCAGAGCTTTCGGTACACAGGTTCCAGGATTTTGGACGTGGCCAGCGGAAAAACGGATGTGGAAGACGTTTTTTATCTGCGTCCGGTAGGAGCCTATACAGATCGTCAGGGGAAAAAGTACGACTATACTGAAGCGCTTCGACAAGAGGACTTAGCCTGGTGCGTAGAAGGGGCTAAGCGGTATAAAATTCGCATTGACCAGGGCTTTTCAGAAGAACATGCCAGAGGACTGATTCCCTTTGATGTTCGGCAGCATTGGGTTCTGTCGGCCAATGCCAGATCGCTGATGCACTTGCTCGATCTGCGCTGGAAGGCGGATGCTCAGCTGGAAGCTCAGAAGCTGTGTGAGGCGATTTGGCCGAAGTTTCAAGACTGGGTACCTGCGATCGCCAATTGGTACGAAGACACACGTCTGAAAAAAGCGCGCCTTTCACCCTAACAAATAAGAACCTGTTGCGAAAAATGACTTTTCACAACAGGTTCTTTGCGCAGTCGCCGACACCACTCATAAAATCTGGCTTCTCCCAGCTTGCTTTTGCCGTCTGCAACTCACTGACAAAGAGCTTTACCTGCCTCATCTATCAGTAGATACATTTATTTATTTTTCCGGCTGTACTTTTAATAACACTCAATAAGAAGGCTTTCTTTGACCTATTAACTAAGAAGCGCTTTGTCATAGTTATAGGGTGGGATCTTTGAATTATGTTGATCCTACTTCCTTTCATCAACGCTGATGCTGCCAGGGCTGCCAGGCTCTGCTGCCTCAAGAGATTGCAGTTTCTTCTTTATCTTCGTAAACGCTATGAAACAATCGCAGAACTACGTTCTTATTGTTGGTGAACCTTCTGGAGCCCCACTGGCTACCGAATCAATGTCTCAAACGTTGAGCTGCCCGGTTATTGCTGCGACATCGCCGACTCAAGCATTAGCGCTAGCCCAGTCCGCTCCGCCCCATCTGGTGATCTTATCGGGAGACGATGGCATCACCTGGTCTCACAGCATTGTCAGGCAGCTTCGTAAAAGCATTCAAACCAACAGCGTCATGATTGTTGCGGTGACAGGATCGAGTGAACCAAGCTGGCTACCCAGGGAAGACAATCCCGAAATAGACGGTTTTTTTGTAGAACCCATCAGTGCAGACGTCCTCAGCACCCTCAACGAATCGGCGATCACAAAGAAGCGGTGTTTGCAGCTCGTATGAGCCCATGTTTCTTCTACTCTAATATAGTTTTGTAAAACTTATGAAATTCATAAGTTTAAGTTATGGAAATAGGTGCTTCTTCATCTTTTCGTGGGAAACAGAAGCGGTAAGAATACTTATTGGCGCAAACTACGGTGCTCGTACATCTCGATAGGGTGTGAGGCCTAACAGCAGGCTGCATCGTCATTCCTACGGCTTTGCCCGCCTGGAATATAGCCAGATGTTGAAGGCTATATGGCAGTCTGTATCCGCAGTTTAACGGATGTAAGAAAGACCTGGAAAGTACGTTGGTTTGTGTGATCTTCACTTTGTGAATGGGCGATTTCCGTAAGTCCGTGTTAACACTGTTATAGGCGCACAGACAAAACAACGCACAATCTGCCTGGAACTAAAGGTGGTGAATTCCTGTCTGAAAAGCTACAATCAACACGGCTCAGGCGAGCATAGTTAAACTTTTCTTGATTGGTGGGTAGACTTTTCTCAGCTACTCACGTAAGTGAGTTCATCATTTGTTTGCTAAGAGTTTGATAAGTCTAAGTAAATCTTCTGAGGCCCCAAGAATTTAGTAGAGGATTAGATACCATCCTCTACTGTCTGTATACCGAGTCTAAAATGAGTACTGTTTGCTCACGGATGTCTGAATCGCTTCGGCCAGTTGGCCTATCAGTCAGCCTCAACTGCCTGACTCCCTTTGCGCGATTTTCCAGTCACTATTCGTCGGTAAAGTTTGGATTTACTTTATGAACTTCTGATGTCGATTTGCTTTTTGAAAGGGTGCTTTTGGGTGTTTGCTTTTAGGCGTACTCAGCAAAGGCATTCGGCAAGTCTGGTGCGCTTTTCGTAGTGCTTTATCCAGGGCACTAATCACGAATCACCCCTATTTCCCTGATCATTTCATCGTTTACACAAGAAGGAGCAAAAGGAACGCGGCATGACCCAATCTAAAGATGCAATCGAGACTTTAGACCCCAGCGCGGAGGGTGCTAAGACTGTCACGGCAAAAGCACCCATCGATTTGACAAGCGTGGGTAAACCCGCGAAAAAAAAGACCAGAAAAACAACAGCTAAGAAGACAAGTAAGACTGCCACAAAAGCAAAGGCCACAAAAGCTAAGACGACAAAAGGTAAGGCGACTAAGGGCAAAGCGACCAAGGGCAAAACAACTCGCCGTCGCACGGCACAAACGAAGAAAAAGCATTACACCGAAGACTCTATTCGTCTGTATTTGCAGGAGATTGGTCGGATTCGTCTGCTGCGTGCCGAAGAAGAAATTGAGCTGGCGCGTAAGATTGCAGATCTGCTAGAGCTGGAGCGCATCCGCGACGAGATTGACGACCAGCTAGAGCATGAGCCCACCGATACAGATTGGGCAAATGCGGTTGATATGCCGCTGCCTGCATTCCGCCGCCGCCTGCATTTGGGTCGTCGCGCCAAAGACAAAATGGTGCAGTCCAACCTGCGTCTGGTGGTTTCGATTGCCAAGAAGTACATGAATCGGGGTCTGTCTTTTCAGGATCTGATTCAGGAAGGAAGCTTGGGCCTGATTCGCGCTGCCGAGAAGTTCGACCACGAGAAAGGCTATAAGTTTTCTACCTACGCTACGTGGTGGATTCGTCAGGCCATTACTCGGGCGATCGCCGATCAGTCTCGCACCATTCGCCTCCCAGTTCACCTATACGAGACCATTTCCCGCATCAAGAAAACTACCAAGCTGCTTTCTCAAGAGCTAGGCCGTAAGCCTACTGAAGAAGAAATTGCCACTCGCATGGAAATGACCATCGAGAAGCTACGCTTTATTGCTAAGTCTGCGCAGCTGCCCATCTCTTTGGAAACGCCTATCGGTAAGGAAGAAGATTCTCGCCTGGGCGACTTCATTGAGTCTGATGGCGAAACGCCTGAAGATGAGGTTTCCAAGAGCCTGCTGCGCGAAGATCTAGAGAGTGTTCTGAGTACCTTGAGCCCCCGGGAGCGTGACGTATTGCGTTTGCGCTACGGCCTAGATGACGGTCGTATGAAAACCCTTGAGGAAATTGGTCAAATCTTCAACGTGACCCGCGAGCGAATTCGCCAGATTGAGGCAAAGGCCCTGCGAAAACTGCGTCACCCCAATCGCAACAGCGTCTTGAAGGAATATATCCGATAGGGCACTTGCTTACTGCGTGCTGCCTTGCCAAGGCAAAGCTAGTTTAAAAAAAGGAAGCCCTCTTTTCGTTAGAGGGCTTCCTTTTTCGTTTCTGGCAGGTAGGAACACCGTTTCCCTATCCTTGGCTTTGTAACAAGTTGCCTAAATAGGCCTAAATAGAGGTAGACAAAGCGTACTATTATTGGTACTGTTGTTCTTATTAGTGCGTAACTGTTACACAGTCACTTTGACTGACCCAACAATGGAACCTTTAACTCAAGCCCAGCAAGAGCTGTACGACTGGCTAGTCTCCTACATCCGTGAGAACCGCCACTCTCCCTCGATTCGGCAGATGATGCGAGAGATGAAGCTAAAGTCTCCGGCACCGGTACAAAGCCGGTTAGATCACCTCAGAAAGAAGGGCTACATTGATTGGAATGAGGGGCAGGCCCGCACTATTCGGATTTTGCAAGAGACTCAGGGCGTGCCTATTTTTGGGGCGATCGCAGCCGGTTCTATGGTAGAAGCGTTCACCGACACCGTAGAACATTTTGACCCCAATTCTATTAGCTTCAAAGGCAGCGACTTTGCCTTGCGCGTACGGGGCGACTCGATGATAGAAGCGCTCATTGACGACGGCGATATTGTCATCATGCGCAAGGTCCCAGACCCCAAACGCGTGCGAAATGGCACAATTGTGGCGGCCCGGGTAGAATCTAACACCACCCTAAAGTACTACCATTTTGATAAGGGCAAAGTTGTCCTAAAGCCTGCCAATCCCCGCTTCGAGCCGATGGAATACCCGGCAGAGGAGGTCAGCATTGATGGTGAGCTGATTGGTGTTTGGCGCAGCCGGGGCCTAGGGTAATTTCACGTATACGTTCTGTCGGGTATACATTTATTCTCATAGTTCTGTAGGCATCTGTTATGACTGCTGCCGCACAATCTGCTGGTGTCGCTCGCAAGCGGTCTAAACGCAGGTTTGCAAGTGTATTGCTGGCGATTGGGCTGAGTCTGCTGGCGTTAGGGATTGCCGGGTTTGGGTATTTGCGGGTCCACAGCCCTGTGGCGCTGTTGTCTGGGCTGTTGTCTGGGGCGAGCAGACCGATTGCGGCAGCCACTGTGTTTGTGCCTCGCCAGTCGCCGTTCACAATTTCCTTGCTGACTCGCCCTGAACGATTGATTTCGCTACAGCAGGCTGTGGCCAGTTCTGACTATAGGCCAAGGGCTGAGCGCGAAGTCGCACAGCTGCAGCGTAGCTTCAAGGCGCTTAGCGGCTTCGATTACTGGCAAGATATCCTCCCTTGGGCTGGAGAAGAGATTACGTTTGCCTACACCAGCAGCGACTTAGACCAAGATAAGTCGAACGGTCAACAGCCTGGCTATTTGCTAGCAGTTGAAATCGCGCCCGGGCAGCAGCCTATGGCGCAGGAATTTTTGCAATTATTTTGGCAGCGACAGTCCCTGACTGGCTACTTTCCTAAAAGTCAGCAGGTCAACGGGGTGCCTATCCTGTCTTCTGCTACCTCAGACGCGAAGCTGATGAGCGCGACCGCCCTGGTTGGCCGTGAGTTTGTGCTGTTTTCAAATGCTGCGGAGGTTATTCGCACCAGTCTTCATTCGGCTCAAACTGCTGACAACCTCGCCCAGAATTGGCGCTATCGGACCCTTGCTAATCAGCTATCCGAACCACGCATAGCGCTGGCCTATCTCAATACTCGTCTGTTAGGTCAGTCTGATTCATTTGCCGCAATCAGTATTGGCCTAACTCAGCGTGGCCTGACTGCTGATGTAAAGTTGGCTGGTAAATCGGGCTTGGGTGATTTTAATGTGAGCGATGGGGCGTTGTCTGCTGTTTTATTGGAAAACGCAGATACTGAGCTGACTGATAATTCGACGCAGCTAAGCATGCTAGAGCATATCCCCGATAGCAGCCAGCTAGTAATCGCTGGAGACAGCATTGGCCGCCTGAGGGCTACCTTAGTCAATGCGGGCATAGCAACCAACGTGCTGCCAGATTTTTTGATGCTGGCGTCACCGCAAGACCAAGCCCCCTGGCAGCACCTTGACTCAGGCTACGGGCTGGCGCAGCTAAGCGGTGCGCGGGGTGATGCTTCTGACTGGCTTTTGGCGGTGGCTAGAACCGATGACTCGGTTGAGGCCCTAGATGCAGCAGCTGAGGCGGCTGGCTATAGCGTGGTGCCTGTGCAAATAGCCGACCGTTCGGCGATCGCCTGGACACGGTTCAAGGCAAGTTCTCGGCGTCGGTCTGGGAGTGCCCTAGAAACAGAGCTATTGGGCTTACACCTGCAGCAAGAGGATATTGAGTTTTTTGCAAGTTCGCTGAATGCTTTGGAGGCTGCTCTGGCTGTGCCTGAGCGTTCGATAGCTAGCCTAGCTCGCTTTCGAGAGGCGACCATGCCACTACAGTCCAACGACCGTGGCTATTTGTATGTGGATGGGCCTGCAGCCGTGCCCACCGCCAAGCGGCTGCTACGAGTGCCAGATGCTGTCTGGCGCCTTGCTCAGCCCGTGACAAGCCATATCAGTGCGATCGCCGCGACGCCGCGCAACGATAGCGTCAGTGTCTTTATTCAACTCCATGAGTAACGCCAGGGCTGCTGACAACTCGTCACGGGATTCGGTGCCAGAGCAGTATCCGCCTGCGGCTATCGAATACAGCTCCGACCTCTGGCCTGCGATTATTCATTGGGGCGAAGGCCATCAGCCATCGCCAGCGCAGCTACAGCGGCTAAGGGACTGGCCTATAGAACAACAGATATGGCAGCGTCTTGCTCCGCAGGCGACTCAGCGACATGCAGGTATTCGCGCCCCTGGCATCAAAGCGCGCACAGCTGAAGATAGGCTAACTCGCCGCGCGATGTTGCTACAAACGCTGTGCCAGCGATTGGCTGCTGGCACAGCACAGCTCCCCATCGCGGGAGCGTGGCAGGAGCAGATTGTGCTGCTGTGGAGTTTTTGGCTGCCGTTAGCGTTGCAGATAGACGCCACACAAAAACAGCTGAATACAGTTTACGTGCAGGGCATCTTGGGTGGACAAGGTACAGGGAAGTCTACACTTGCTAGCATTCTGCAACTTCTGCTGGGCCTTCTGGGCCAAAGGAGTGTGAGCCTTTCGATTGATGACCTGTATTTAACGTATCGTGAGCGTAGGGAACTGACCGCACAAGACCCCAGATTCGTGTGGCGTGGCCCGCCTGGCACACACGATGTGGCACTAGGGCTGCAAACGTTACAAGCGCTGACACAACAGGTTGATGGGTCTATTGCCGTGCCTCGGTTTGACAAATCACAGCATGGTGCACAGGGCGATCGCACTGAGCCTGCGCTCGTTCTACCGCCTACCGTTGTCTTATTCGAAGGCTGGTTCGTTGGCACTCAGCCACTGCCAGACGCCGTTATCAACGCCGATACCTTTGATTTCCCGCCGCCAATCGTCAGTGCTGACGATCGCCAATTTGCCAGAGACTGCAATCACAAGCTACGCGAGTATCTGCCGCTATGGGACTACCTGCATAATTTGGTAATATTACGATCAAAGGACTATCGTCTGTCCCTACAGTGGCGACAGAAGGCAGAGCGTGACATGATCGCCGCAGGCAAGCCCGGTCTATCGTCTGATGAAATCGTCAACTTTGTGACCTACTTTTGGAAAGCCCTTCACCCCGAACTGTTTATTGCACCATTAATATCAGGGCTAATATCAGGGCAGACAGAAGGATCAGGCAGCATAAGACAGCTCAAAGCGCCCCTAGTGGCTAATGTTGCCTCTGCCCACCAGCTAGAAAGTCTGTGCTTACCCGGAGATAGAACTGACAAAGCAGTATAAAGGCAGCGTGTGAATGAGTTTATTGTTACGAATTAGATAGCCAAAGCACCGCATACTGTGACAATAGTCTAAGTATCGAACGATATAAGACCCTAGAATAATCACGGTACCGCTAGGTAAGGATACGAAGGAACGATGGTAAGTATGAATACAGCTGTGCAGGTGCTCACTCCCGTTGGCATTCTTGATGGAACTAAGGCAGAAGATCTCCGCGCACAGGTAGATAGTGCGCTAGAGGCGGGTGCAAAAACGCTGCTGATGGATCTTAAATCAACGACGTTTGTGGATAGTTCTGGGTTAGGCATTCTGGTGTCTGTGCTCAAGAAAGTGCGATCGCAAGACTGCGAAATGTATGTCTGCTCTATTAATCCTCAAGTCAAAATGCTGTTTGAGCTGACTAGCATGGATCGAGTGTTCGAGATATTTGAAGATCGAGAAGCCTTTGAAGCCTCTCAATAGCGAGCGGGCTGTGCCCAATCAAAAGCTCAGGCCACAATGACAGTGGCCTGAGCTTTTTTGCACGGATGCCTGTAGTTTCTATCTCTGTAGCTCTAACGCTTTGACTGCTAGGGCTGTGCTTTCAGCAAGAGACATTTAGAAAGGAATATCGTCATAGTCGGCAGCAGGTGTTGCTGGCGTGGCGACGGCTGCTGGTGCAGCCGCAGCTGAAGGCGTAGAGCTTGGCGCTGAACCCTGGCTACCAGCAAACTTCCCTGGAGCAATGGGGGCCGCATCGGCTATAGGCACAGACTGCAAGTCGCTAATCGGGCTAACGCGCTGAACGGTCATTTCGGCTCGCTTTTCTTTAAATCCTTCGGGGCGCTCCAGGGTGTTCATCCCCAAGCGACCTTCGAGCAAAACGCGATCGCCCGCGCCATAGCGCTCCTGAATCTCCTGCGCCAAGTTACCCCAGCCCACGACCTTAATTTGCCCGGCCTTATCGCCTTCTCTAAGACCAGAAAACTTAACAACAAACTCCGCAATCGGCGTTTGGTTGTCAGCGGTGTAGCGCAGCTGAGGAGCCTCCACAATTTCCGCCATCAAGATGCAGTTGTTCATACGATCTGTTCCTTATTTCCCTGCTCTGACTCTATAAAGCTCTGTACTTTTTGCCGATAGGCTCGCAGCTGCCGATCCACCCAGTCTCGGTCTTCGCTATTTGCAAAAATATAGACCAGCGGCTCTGCCGCATCCGGCAAAATCAGTACCCAGTTTTGGCGACTGGCATCCACAATTTTAACGCCATCTATCAACTCCAGGCATTCAGCCGGATGCGTTTCTACAAGATAGCGCATGAGTGCACCCTTGATCGGACGCGGGCACCTAGTCGTTTGGGAGCGGTGGGCAATCCGGGGGAGCTCTTCCCAAATTTGGCCCAACGCGCGCTCTTGAATCAGCAGCATCTCAATCAGCTTGGCAATGCAAAACATCGCGTCGAATCCGGGATGCATCTGCGGGAAAATAAAGCCCATATCGCCACTACCCCCCAACACCACATGCCGCTGCTGGTGGCAGGTTTCCATTAGCGCGGTGGGATTGGCTTTGGTTCGAATCACTCGGCCATCGTGGCGGCGAGCAATTTCCTCGATGGCCCCCGAGGCATGAACGGGGACAACGACCGTACCCCGAGGATGCGCTGTCAAAATAATGTGTACCATCAGTGCAGTCAGCTGCTCGCCGCGAATCGGCGAACCCACTTCATCTACCAGAATTAGCTGTTCCCCATTGGCCGATATCTGTACGCCAAAGGTAGCCTGCAGCGCCTGAACGACCTGGCCTAGCTGAGTGAGCATTACCTCGCGTTCTGCCACCGAAGGCGCAGTCGGGCTCAAGCTGGCATTGAGTACCACCGCATCGCAGCCAAACTTGCCCAGCAGCCGAGGTAATACCGCGCCCGATACAGCGTAGGCGTAGTCAATGACGACCTTCGACTTGCTGTTTCTAATCGACCCTACGTTCAAATGCTTCTCGAAGGCAGTGGTGTAAATATCGAGCAGACTCGCTGGATAGATTACCGCGCCGATTTCATGAACCTGCGCCCGCCGCAGATCTTCTTTAAAGTAGGCCCCTTCAATTTTTTTCTCCTTGCTTTTGGCGATGTCAATGCCATTTGCATCAAAGAACTCAATGAGTACGTGGTCTGATCTTTGCGGATGCAGCCGGACATGAATACCGCCTGCCACTCGCAGTGAGGGCAAGACGTTCCTGGCGATGGGAATCGACACGGCTTCCAGGTTTTGTACATTGACACCGACTGACATCAGCCCCGCAACCATCGCCCGTGTCACCATTCTAGAAACTCTGCGCTGGTCGCGCGAGACTGAAACGGTATCCCCAGGCCTAAGCGTAGAGCCATAGGCCGCCCCGAGCTTAACGGCAAACTCGGGTGTGATGTCGATATTGGCGAGCCCTGCTACGCCCCGTTGGCCAAATAGGTTGCGCTGGGCGGTGTGGCCCCAAATCAGGTTGATATTGAGCGTTGCGCCAGATTCAATGATTTTGCTGGGCCATACACGCACCCCCGGGCTAATAATGGCCTCTTCGCCGATGGTAGAGAGTGCACCCACCACCGCACCTTCTAGCACATGGGCCCGGCGATCGACTCGGGTCCCTCTGGCGATGATGCAGGCACGGAGGTGAGCATCGTCGCCAATGATGGCCCCGTTCCAAATAATCGGGCGCTTGATGTCCGCGTCATTCCCAATAGTGACATTGTCGCCAATGATAGTGCCCGGTTCTAAAACCGCCCTGGGACCAATCCGGCAGTTGTTTCCAACCAGGAGGGGCGGGTGCAGCTTGGCGCTCGGGTCAATAAAAGTGTTGGTGCCCACCCGAATGCCCTCAAGGGTTTGTGGGTAGTCGTACTCGACGCGCACTTTGCCATGTAGTGCGTCGTATTGGGCTTCCCGATAGGCATTGAGGTGGCCGACATCACACCAGTAGCCTTCGGCAACATAGCCGTACATCGGTTCGGCGTTTTCTAGCAGGCGTGGGAACAGATCGTTAGAGAAGTCTTGCTCATGGTCGGTGGGCAGATAGCTCAGAACAGACGGTTCGAGAATGTAGATGCCTGTGTTGACCGTATCTGAGAAGACTTCACTGGTGGAGGGCTTTTCTAGGAAGCGCACGATGCGGTCGTTTTTGTCGGTGATGACGACGCCGAATTCTAGAGGGTTTGGTACGCGGGTGAGCACCAGGGTGGCTTTGGATTCTTTTTTTCTGTGGAAGGCGATCGCCGCGCCGAGGTCAAAATCGGTGATACTATCGCCGCTAATTACTACGAAGGTATCGTCTAATAGCTCCTCTACATTTTTGACACAGCCAGCGGTCCCTAGGGGTTGCTCTTCCTCGACGGCGTAGGTCATCTGCACGCCAAAGTCTTTACCATCTTGGAAGTAGTCACGCATCACGTCGGGCAAGTAGAACAGCGTGGCAATGATTTCGGTAATGTTGTGGCGTTTTAACAGGTTAACGATGTGCTCGGCAATGGGACGATTGAGCACCGGCACCATTGGTTTGGGCAAGTCGCAAGTCAGCGGCCTCAGCCTGGTTCCAGAGCCACCGGCCATCAGTACTGCTCGCATAAGGGCTCTCCTGAAAATAAATTGAAAATAAGGATTAAAAAGCGTAATTAAAAGATCTGCCGAGCAGACGTTTATCGCCTTTATTCTATAGGGGGGCATCACTGCCTGCCATGATTGCTATTTTGAGAGGTTCGCGCGCGATCAAGCGGGCACTGGTAAATGAGGACGGATACTTTTTATCAGCGCTTTTGAGTAAGGATGTTTTTCAAAGCTATGATGCTTTGTATAGCAAACAAGGAGGCAGCTATGGGCTACATCGTTGGACTGATTTTATTTGGGGTTTATGCTGGCGGCGCTTGGAAGTTTTGGACGGGCTTTAGACGCACGAACTTCACAACAGGCAAGGCCTACCTCACGTTGCTGTGGCCTGTCTTTATCGTGGGTAATAAGGCTTATCGTGAAAACTTTGCCAAGGCGCTCAAGGGATCTTAGTGGGGCTCCTAGTTTTTTTAACAGGGACGGCTTCTCGCATACGAGTAAAAACATATGAGCAAATCCGGCGGTCAATTTTCTCCGATGGGAGACGTTCTGAAGTCGAAAACGGTGTCTTGGGCACCAATGATTGCTGCAACCGCGCAGCGCTACGACGCAGAATATTCGGGTAAATCATTTGACCTGCCCGAGGAGGTTGAAGCGATGCCTGTTTTCCGTGATTGGGCGGGTGGTTCTTTGGGCGCACGAATTTCATCGCCATTTTGGGAAGTTGCCAAGCCGAAGAAGAATCAACACTGTTTGGATATTGGCTGCGGATTTAGCTTTTTGATCTACGACTGGAAGGCCTGGCAGGCCAGGTTTTACGGTCAAGATGTCAGCGAGTTCGCCATCAAGACTCTTCATCAACGGGGGCCTCAGCTGGATTCTAAGCTGTTTCAGGGTGTGAAGGTGGGTCCGGCGCACCAGCTGGACTATCCGCCTGCGAGCTTTGATGTGGTATATGCGACTGGCTTTAGCTGCTACTATCCGCTGGACTATTGGGAAGCTGTGATGGACGCGGTAAAGCCGCTGATTAAGCCGGGCGGTTTTTTGGTCTTTGATGTGATTGATCCAGAGCAGCCGCTGGCTGAAAACTGGGCGATTTTGGAGACTTACCTGGGCGCGGACGTTTTTTTGGAGCCGCTGACGAGCTGGCGATCGCTCATCAAAAAAGCGGGTGCCAAAGTAATTAAACAGCAGGACGGTGAACTCTTTCACCTGTACAAAATCCGCTGGTCGCAGGGTTGAATGGGCCTGTTATACCTGTTTCCATGTGTGGTCGAATCTGGCTGATTGGTGGAACCTGTGAAAGTTCCGAGCTCGCTTACAGGCTGTCTGCACGAGCGGTGCCCTATGTCGTAACCGTTACGACAGACGCGGCTAGGGCGCTGTATTCCCAAGCTGCGCAGGTACATGTAGGCCAGCTGACGGATGCGGCCGCGCGGCAGTTTGTACGGCGCTGGCAGATACGTGGCATTTTGGATGCGTCTCATCCATTTGCCAGTGAAGTTTCTAGGCTGGCGATCGCACTTGCGCAGACTGAGGCGATCGCTTATCTCCGCTATGAACGGACTGATATGTCACCGGATGCGAATATTGCCAGCGCCAGTCCCACTGATTCGAGCCAAGTGATTCCGAGCCAGGTCATACAGATTGACGCTATTCAGGATTTGGTCACAAGCGACACCTTACAGCAATCCTCCCTGGCTAGGGTTTCGAGCGTTCAGCGAATTTTGTTCACCATCGGATACCGAGCGCTGCCCACTGTGAGGCCCTTGCGCCAAACTGCTCAGCTATTTGCCAGGGTGTTGCCTTCCGCAGAGGCTGTTTCGGGGGCGATCGCCGCTGGCTTTTCATCTCAAGAAATTATGGCAATCAGGCCGCCAGTATCGGCTGAGTTAGAAGCGGCCCTGTGGCGACAGTGGAAAATCACCCACATCGTTGCCAAAGCCTCTGGTGCGGCTGGGGGAGAGGGGGTAAAAAGAGCGATCGCGGCTGAACTAGGCGTGGTACTTATCCTGATACGCAGGCCTAGGTTGATTTACCCAAATCAGACAAATTCGATATCAGCGGCTACTGAATTTTGTGTCAAAACGCTCAGGGTGTATTAACCTATCGCTAAAGCGAACGGTGTAAATGATGTAGATAAAGCATCCGTTTTAATCGGAGGTGGCTAGAGAGCCTGTAACTATCTATCTATACCTATGACACTACCTAATCTATGGCAGCTGTCTATCGCGATTGGCAAGGCATAGATTGGATGCTGGAACTCATTAGGTGTAGCCAAATCCTTCAGCGTTTTTCCTTGACTAATGCATCAGAGATGCTATCGTGATGGCTACTTTTGGTGTTGCCGACTACTGTCTTCTTCTCATGCCTGCCTTCTTCTATGCAATCTAGGCCGATCTCACCTTTAAATCCGTCACCGGAAGGCAACCGTCGTGCCGTTTCTAGCGCGGCCCTGCCGGATATTCAGGCTGCTGGCATGGCAGGGAGTAGCTCGGTATACGCACTTAAAGAGCTGGTCGCCAGGCTACAGCGAGAGCAGTACAAAATTCAGGATCTGTTGAGTTCTTTGGGGTTTGCGCTACGTAGCCTTAACAACCTCAATCAGTTTTTAGAGCTGATTCCGATGATGGCCAGCCGAGTAACCGATGCTTCTGGTGGGGCGCTGGTGATGGTTCACCCAGATGGCAAGCTACACCTAGAGCAGCTTTATTGTGTAGGTGATGGCGACTGCAACAACGTACGGCTAGCCTTAGAGATGGCCACCCGACAGATTGCGGCGGTACGTCCCCAGGAGATTGTCCCCGTAGAAGGGATAAGTGCGCTGGCTAGCGATACGATGCTTTCGCTCGACCGTCAGGCCGGGCGCTATCTGGGCGCAGACTTTCAAATTTTTGGCACTGCGATTATCGTTCAAAACGTAGAGCGGGGTCGACTGTATGTATTTAGTCAGGAAGGTGACTACACCTGGAGCGAGACCCGCCAAAAGCTGGTTCGCCTGGTTGCTGACCAAACTGCTGTTGCCATCGAAAATAATGAGCTGACTCACGAGCTGCGCCACAAAGAACGGCTGGACAGAGAGCTGGAACTGGGGGCCGAAATTCAGGCTCAGCTGCTGCCTCGCCAGTGTCCGAAGATTGAAGGTGTTGACCTGGCAGCGCGCTGTCAGACCGCAAACAAAGTCGGCGGTGACTACTACGATTTTATTCCGACCACTTACGACCAGTTGCGACAGCCGGAAGCCCCCTCGTCCCAGGGAGACCCCTGGAACTTTGCCATTGGCGATGTGATGGGTAAGGGCGTGCCCGCTGGGCTGATGATGACGATGCTGCGCGGTATGCTACGTGCTGAAGTGCTCAATAGTCATTCTCCAGGCCATTTGCTACAGCATTTGAACTGGGTAATGCGTACAGACTTGGAAAGCTCCAATCGCTTTGTCACGTTGTTTTGTGCCCAGTACGATCCGCGCACTCAGATGCTGTGCTATGGCAATGCCGCGCATAACCCACCCTTGCTATGGCAGGCTGATACAGGCAGGGTAATCCGGCTAGATGCAGACGGGATGCTGCTGGGTCTGGACATGGATACGCGCTATCAGGAAAACCAGATTCAGCTGCAGCCGGGCGACACCGTTATCTACTACACGGATGGGTTTACCGAAGCAGCGGACCGCAGCGGACAGCGCTTCGATGAAGACAACCTGATTGAGGCGTTTAGTTGGGCCTGTCATAATTTTTCTAGCTCTGACGATATTTTGAGCTACCTGTTTAAAATGCTGCAGCGTTTTGTCGGCAACGACCGTGAGACCGATGATGATACTACGCTAGTGGTCATGCGCATCACTGAACCTGCGGAGTTTAGGCAGCTCTCGACTGAAAATGTAGAACAGTAAGGAAGGGATTTAGCACGCTGAACCCCTTCCCTTGTTTGGTTGACAATTCTTGCTGGGTACTGTGAGGATGCCGCAATACCCAGCAGTCGCTGGACAGAAGTTTTATGGAATCCTATATTTTGTCGACAGGGCAGTTAGAAAGCTCGCTTGCCGTTGGAACACCTGTCGTCGCACAGCATTTTGACCAAGATTTGATTGGTGATACTGGGGTTATGCTGAAGGGCTTTTATGAGTCGGGGCAGCTGTGGGCTTTGCTGATTGGTCTGGCGCTAGGCTACGCGTTCAAGTCGTTTACTTCCTACGGCTAAGGCCGAACCGGTCTGTTTGCTCAGGTCTGTTCGATTAGAACTTAACTGCTACTGTATAGAATGTGATTTTTTATCCTTATTCTCGATCAGGAGCAGGCGTAGATAGTGGCAACCCCAACGCAACCAGCGGCTAGCGGCCAAACAGATAGCCAAACAAGCGGTCAGACATGGAGTCAGCGGTTTGAGTCCGCGCTGCATCCGGCGATCGCCCAATTTAACGCCAGCATTGGTTTTGACATTAAGCTGCTGGAGTGCGACCTGACCGGATCTGTAGCCCATGCTCGTATGCTGGCGAAAGTCGGCATCATCTCTGAAAGCGAATGTGAAAAGATTGTCTCTGGCCTGGAAACGATTCGTGGTGAGTATCGGCGAGGCGATTTTAACCCAGGAATAGACGAAGAAGATGTGCACTTTGCGGTGGAACATCGGCTGATTGAGCTGGTGGGCGACGGCGGTAAGAAGCTGCATACGGCCAGGTCGCGGAATGATCAGGTAGGTACGGATATTCGGCTGTACTTGCGCGGTGAGATTGAAGGGATTCGCGATCGCCTCAAGGCATTTCAGCAGGCCATTTACGACCTGGCCGCTCAGCATGTAGAGACGCTGATTCCGGGCTACACACACCTGCAAAGGGCGCAGCCGCTGAGCCTGGCCCATCATTTGCTAGCTTATTTTGAAATGACCCAAAGAGATTGGGATCGTCTGGGTGATGTGCTGAAGCGAGTGAACATTTCTCCACTGGGCTGTGGTGCACTTGCGGGAACAACCTTTCCTATCGATCGGGAATATTCAGCGAAACTGTTAGGGTTTGACGATATTTATCACAACAGTTTGGATGGGGTAAGCGACAGAGACTTTGCCATTGAGTTTGCTAGTGCCGCGAGCATTATTATGGTGCACCTGTCCCGCCTGTCTGAAGAGATTATTTTCTGGGCGTCGGAAGAGTTTCGCTTTGTGACGTTGGGTGATACTTGCTCTACCGGATCGAGCATTATGCCGCAGAAGAAGAATCCGGATATTCCTGAGCTGGTACGGGGGAAGACAGGCCGCACCTTTGGACACCTGCAGGGATTGCTGGTGATGATGAAGGGTTTGCCGCTGGCTTACAACAAAGATTTGCAGGAAGACAAAGAGGCGATTTTTGACACGGCTGCAACTGTCTCTGGCTGCCTGGAGGCGATGACGATTCTGTTGCAAGAGGGCATTACCTTTCGCACAGAAAGATTGAACAGTGCGGTGGCCGAAGACTTTTCTAACGCAACAGATGTGGCGGATTACCTGGCTGCAAAGGATGTGCCTTTCCGTGAGGCTTATAACCTGGTGGGTAAGGTGGTGAAGACGTCTTTAGCGGCGGGTAAGCTGCTAAAGGATTTGAGCCTGGAAGAGTGGCAGGCGCTGCATCCGAAGTTTGAGTCGGATATTTATGAAGCGATCGCGCCTGCCCAAGTCGTGTCTGCTCGCAATAGCGCAGGTGGCACAGGCTTTGAACAAGTGCGCTCAGCGTTGAATCGTGCAGAATCTCTGTTGAAAGAATTTGCTTAGCACTAGCAGAGAAAAGAGCCGCCTATACTTGCTCGATAATGGCGCTGACAGAAACAGACAGATCGGGAAATGTGACGGGTGAAATGTTTCCTTCTGTATAAGTTGTCTGGCTTGTGTACCGACCATTCTCTGGGAATCGGAAGACGATCAAAGATTGCTGATTGATATCAACGACCCAATATTCAGGAATGCCGACTTCTGCATAGACCTGAGGTTTTAGATGAAGGTCTTTCTTCAGGCTTGAGTCTGAGTATTCAATTAGCCAGAAGATATTCTCTGGATAGGGATGGTGTCTAAAGTATTCTTTGCCTAGGCGTTGAACAACGGCAATATCAGGTTCGGGTTCAGAATGGTTTGGGAGTGTAATTGGATTGCCGTATTGTACTTTTGCCCGCTTCCCTAAGAGGTCAGTTAAGTACTCACCAGATTCTGAAACAAAATAAGCATGTGGTTCGCCCTCTGGTGCCATTTCGACGATTTCTCCTTTGATTAGCTCGACGCGTCGATGGTCTAGCACACCGGATTCGATCATGCGATGATAGTCTTCCAGAGTCCACTTTGCCGCTACAGCTACCATTAGTTTGCGTTCCTTTGCGATCGCCTGGTGCCCATATTGTAGCAGTGCCTTTTCAGGTGTTTTGTTAGGAGAAATCGTACCGATGGCCACTCTCAGCCTTTGCATGATCGTCAAAGATGAGGCAGAAAACCTGCCCAGAGCACTGGCCAGCGTGAGAGATTTGGCTGATGAAATTGTGGTAGTCGATACAGGCTCGGGAGATGCGACGCCGACCATTGCTGAAAAAGCCGGTGCCAAGGTGAACTTTTTGATGTGGGGCGACGACTTTGCGGCAGCGCGTAATACCTCGCTAGATCAGGCGACGCAGGAGTGGATTTTGGTATTGGATGCCGATGAGACGCTGACCCAAGCGGGATATGACTTTATTCGGTCAGTGAAAGAAGAGAAAAAGCTAGGCGAGATAAAGTCTGACGATTTGCTGCTGGTGACGATGATGCGCCGGGAGATTGGTGCGAACCAGTCGCCTTACACACAGGTGTCCAGGCTTTTTCGTAATTTGCCCGCTGTGAAGTACGTGCGGCCCTATCACGAAGGAGTGGAGGAAAGCGTGCAGGCCCTAATGGCGGCTGAGGCGCGCTGGCAGGTGGCGCAGCTGGGTGCGGTGGGGATTGACCATACGGGGTATGGGGTGGATGCGATCGCATCCAAAGATAAGTTCAGCCGTGCCCAGCGCATCATGAAAAAGCACTTGGCAGCTTTCCCTGAAGATGCCTACACCGCAAACAAACTAGGGGCGCTATATACCCAAAATGGTGACTGGGAGAAGGCCTTGATCTTGCTGCAAACTGCCCTGCGTTCGGCGAATTTTGACCCGGCGACGGAGTATGAGCTGTACTATCACCTGGGCATTGTGTATCGGCGTATGGACGATCAGCTGGATAAGGCGGAAGATGCTTATCGGAAGGCGATCGCGGTGCCTGTAGCCGGACTGTTGAAGCTAGGGGCGCATTTGAACCTGGGGGCTTTGCTGAAGCTGAAGGGGGATTTGGATGGGGCGATCGCTCAGTACGAAGCTGCTGCCCGCATTGACCCTACTCAGCCGGTCACGTATTTGAACATGGGGATTGTGCACCGGGCCAAAGGTTACCTAGAGCCTGCGCAGAGGGCTTATGAGTATGCGATCGCGCTAGATCCTAACTATGGGGCGGCTTATCAGAACCTGGCAGTGGTTCTCTTCAAGCTGGGTAAGTTGCCGGAGAGTAAAGCTGCCTTTGAAAAGGCGATTAGCCTGGTGAAAACAACAAACCCCGCCGAAGCCGAACGGCTTAGACAGGGCATGAAGACTTTGAAAATTGATGAAGCGCTTGGATTGGCCTAGCGATATCAGCCTACTGCTGATATCGAGGATCTGACCAGGCACCGCTTTCTGATTGGGCCGCTACTGTGCGTTGGGAAGGCTTGCTGCGGCTAAGGGCCTCGCGTGACTTTTCCCAGGGCTGGGCGCCACCGTGGGTGCCTGGCTGCCAAAAGGCCTTGTGCTGAGAATCGTCTTTTAGCGCAGGGCGATCGGGATGATCGCGGGGGAGCAGGAGCCGCTTGCACTTGTACATGATGTCATCCCAGGTAAGCTCGGGCTGATTGAGCATGTTGCGGAAGGCGGTCAAAATGGTTTCGGATTCGTCACTTTGGCGAACAGATAGGGGTTCGGACGCGCGTAGCGGGTCTACCTGGACGGCGGCGATGCCCTGGCGGACAGCTTTGTAGATGGCTTCGGCGTTGGCTTTCCCGGCTTTTTCGTACTGCATTTGCCAGCCTTTTTCGCTAGAGGCGTAGAGGGCGGGTAGGCGGTTGAGGGCATAAGTCTCTACCTCAACGGTTTTGATGTATTCGCGTAGTTTTGTAGGAAGTTTGGCCTTTTGCCTGGCGACTTCTTCTGCGACCAGCCGTTCCATAACGTTGGTGTAGGCGCGATCGCCCTGGGGTGAGGAATTGCTCATAACCTTGTGAAACCGAATGACAATGGATGCAGGTGCCGCTGATGGTAGGGCCTTTTGCTTAAGTTACCCATTGGGTTTGATGTGGGGAACAGTTCGGATGATTTGGGGTTATGAACGGCTGTGACTTAACTATTCGTATTCCGCGCAGTAGGGTGCTAAATGGTAGCGTATTTTACATTACTCAGAGTAAATTTATTAATGACGAATCAAAATTTAGACCCCGGTGGCTTTCCACCTGATCAGCGTACGTACAATCGGCGAAAGCCGGGTGATCGCAATATTTCTGGCTTTGGCTTTGACTTCCATCCAGAAGTCTTTATTACCTCTGCCGCGTTGATCTTTCTGTTTGTTACGGTAACGCTCATTTTTAGAGAGCCTGCTGAGACTGCCTTTGGTGCGATTCAAAGCGGTATTGCAGAAGGGATGGGCTGGTTCTTTATTCTTTCAGTTAGCTTCTACTTAGGCTTTGTTGTTCTAATAGCGTTTAGTAAATTCGGGAAAATTCGCCTTGGTGGACAGGATGCGAAGCCTGAATTTTCAACGTTTGGCTGGGTGGCCATGCTGATGAGCGCTGGTATGGGCATTGGCCTCATGTTTTGGAGTGTTGCCGAGCCGACTTATCACTTTCAATCGCCGCCCGCGATTATTGGCGCAATTGAACCCCTCTCCCGCGATGCGGCTCAGCAGGCGTTGGGTATTACCTTTTTCCATTGGGGGCTACATGCCTGGGGCATTTATGCGCTGGTGGGATTAGCGTTGGGTTTCTTTGCCTATAACAGAGGGTTGCCACTGACGATGAGATCGGTGTTTTATCCGATTCTGGGCGATCGCATTTACGGCTGGATGGGAAACACCATCGATATTTTGGCTGTGGCAGCGACCTTGTTTGGGCTGGCAACTTCTCTCGGATTTGGGGTGCAGCAGGTCAATGCTGGATTTAACTTTTTGGTCAATCTGCCGATTACGACACCTATTCAGGTTGGTCTGATTGCCATTATCACGGGCTTTGCAACCGCTTCTGTGGTAGCAGGCCTAGATTCTGGGGTGAAGCGGCTGAGTGAACTCAACATGATTTTGGCTGCCGTATTCATGACGTTTGTTCTGTTAGTGGGGCCAACGTTATTTATCCTCGGCACCTTTGTTGAAGTCACCGGATACTATCTGGCTTCTTTGCCAACTTTGAGCTTTTGGACAGAGACTTTCAGTGCAGGTACCTGGCAGAATGACTGGACTGTGTTCTATTGGGGCTGGTGGATTTCCTGGTCTCCTTTTGTTGGTATTTTTATTGCCCGTGTATCGAAGGGGCGTACGGTTCGCGAATTTATCGCTGGGGTGTTGTTACTGCCTGCGCTGCTGACTTTTTTGTGGATGTCGGTGTTTGGCGGTACGGCAATGTCTATGCAGTTAGGTGAGTCGACGAACATTATTGGTGATGCGGTGACCGAGAATGTGGCGACCGCTCTGTTTGTGATGCTTCAGCAGCTTCCGTTGACTGGGATTACCTCCTTTGTCGGGATTGTTCTGGTAGTAGTCTTTTTCGTGACTTCGTCGGACTCGGGCTCATTGGTGGTAGACAATCTTACCTCTGGTGGCAAACTAGATTCGCCTGTTCCTCAGCGGGTGTTTTGGGCAATTATGGAAGGCGTTGTTGCGGCGGCGCTGTTGTTGGGTGGTGGACTGCAGGCCTTGCAAACAGCGTCGATTGCTACGGGGTTGCCCTTCGCGATCGTGTTGTTGGTAATGTGCTACAGCCTGTACAAAGGATTGCAGCAAGAGATGGCCATGATGGAGGCTCGGAGATTGCAGAAGACTGAAGCTGTAACTCAGCGTCCCGAGACTGTAAATCAGGGCGCGGTTGTTTGACCGACTGAGGCGTTTTTTATAAATACGCTGCCTATGTAAGCCCTCACTGGAGATAGTCTAGTGAGGGCTTTGTCGTTGAGCTACATAGCGTTGAACCTGCCCGACAACAGGTGATCGCACTCACTTGCAGCATATTGGCAGTACATGCCATGATTAGTTTCATAATATTAAACGCATAATTGCTAAATATATGAGTGATCGCCTGGACCGAATTGAATCTATCGTAGAATCGAACGCCAGAGCCATCGAAGCATCCCGAGGTGATTTAGACGAAGCAAAAGCCATTGCAGAATCGAATACTAGGGCTATCGAAGCATCCCGAGGTGATTTAGACGAAGCAAAAGCCATTGCAGAATCGAATACTAGGGCCATTGCAGAATCTCGAGGCGATTTAGATGAAACCAAAGCTATTGTAGAGTCGAACGCTAGAGCAATCGAAGCTTTGGGTAATCAGCAAGCTGAGTTCTCGGCACAACAGGGAACAAATACCAGAGATATCGATTCGCTAATAGAGGGCATTAGCGGCGTAGTGACTGAAATAAGAGCGGTTGTCCAACGTGTTGATGAAAACTCGCAGCGATTCGACATCTTACTCAACGATATGCGTGCTGACCGACAGCGTGCTGATGAACGTCATGCCGCTACCCAAGAGATTTTACAATCGCTACTTGTAGAACTAACCCGGACAAACCATCGCGTGGACAGGTTAGAACAGGCTAGTTAGTCAGACGCGACCGATGCATTAAGGATGGTTTGCTAGTTTTTGGCGATCAGGTATCACGGTCTGGACCATCGTCTGGGGAAACGAAAATAGCGAGAATCAGCAGGAACGTCTATTACCTGCGTAGCTGCTCAGACGGCGTAAACCCCTTTCCTTGCAACACTAGTTGCTTTGCCAGAGTATAGTTCCGCTCGCTTGTGCGACGTGGATGCGGACCTTCGTGATACGAATCAAAAGTTACAGTATGACCAAATGATTCAATCAAAGCGACTAATGACTCCGTACCACCAAATGGACAATAGTCTTTAGGCAACTCTGTTGAAAGTCCTTAATTGTTTCATTCTCTTTTGAGCTTGCGAAATGTATGTCTGGATTCATCTCAATGTAGCTATTCTCGAATATAGCTTTTTTGAAGCTGTTTAATGCATTATTCTTCAAGTATTAAAGAACCCCAACCAACTTACAGTTGGCTAGGGCCTTTAGATTTCAGTTGAATTACCGCTTACGCAGTTACAAGCTCGGCGGGCAATCGCTTGAACGCCAGCCGCTCATTTTCTACATCAGCGAAGATGGTGTCACCAGGAAGAAACTCGCTACGTAAGATGGCCTTGGCTAGCTTGGTTTCTACCTCGCGCTGAATAGCTCGCTTGAGCGGACGCGCACCATAGGTGGGGTCGTAACCAATGTCGGCAACAAAGTCTAACGCGGCATCGGAGAGTTTTAGCGTGAGCTTTTTCTCTTCCAGGCGCTGTTCCAATCGCTTGATTTGGATTTTGACGATGTCACGTAATTGCGACTTCATCAGTGCGTGGAAGATGATGATCTCATCAATGCGGTTGAGGAACTCGGGGCGGAACTGACTGCGAAGGGAGTCGGTGACGCGCGATCGCATTTCATCGTACTTAGTATCATCGCCTGCAATATCCAAAATGTACTGCGACCCAATGTTACTGGTCATGATGATAATTGTGTTGGTAAAGTCCACCGTCCGGCCCTGGGAGTCGGTAATGCGACCGTCGTCTAGCACCTGCAACAGAATATTGAACACATCGGGGTGAGCCTTCTCAATTTCATCGAATAGGATGACGGAGAAGGGGCGACGACGGACTGCTTCGGTGAGCTGACCGCCTTCGTCGTAGCCAACATAGCCGGGAGGGGCACCGACCAGGCGAGAGACAGAGTGCTTCTCCATGTATTCGGACATGTCGATGCGGACCATGGCATCGGCGGTGTCGAACAGGTAGCTGGCGAGGGCCTTTGCGAGTTCTGTTTTACCGACGCCGGTGGGACCGAGGAAGATAAAGCTAGCCATGGGACGATCGGGGTCGGCGAGTCCGGCGCGCGATCGCTGAATAGAATCGGCAACCGCTGTCACCGCCTCATCCTGACCAATCACCCGCTCATGCAGCTCATTCTCCAGGTTCAGCAGCTTCTCCATTTCCGACTCAATCAGCTTGCTGAGTGGAATGCCTGTCCACTTAGAGATAATTTCGGCAATGTCTGACTCGGTAACTTCCTCGCGCAGCAGGGTTTTACCAGAGGTTTGAGTCTCACTAATTTTCGCTTCGGCATCTGCCAGCTGCTTTTGCAAATCCGGCAGCTTACCGTACTTCAACTCAGCCGCTTTGTTCAACTCAGCGGCCCTTTCCGCCTGCTCAATTTCTACATTCAGCCGGTCAATTTCCTCTTTGATAGTCTGAACCTGGCCAATAGTGTCTTTCTCAGACTGCCATTGGGCGCTGAGTTCGCCCTGACTTTCTTTCAGGTTTGCAAGCTCCTGCTCTAGCTTTTCTAGACGATCCACAGAGGCTGGGTCGCTCTCTTTTTGCAAAGACAAGCGCTCCATTTCCATCTGAAGAATTTTACGGTCGATTTCATCTAGCTCTTCAGGTTTGGAGGTAATCTCCATTTTGAGCTTGGCGGCGGCTTCGTCTACCAAGTCAATCGCCTTGTCTGGCAAGAAGCGATCGCTAATGTACCGAGTAGACAGCGCAGCAGCAGCTACCAAGGCACCATCCGCAATCTTCACGCCATGGTGAACTTCGTAGCGTTCCTTCAGGCCACGCAGAATCGAAACGGTATCGGCAACAGAAGGCTGGTCGACGTACACCTGCTGGAATCGGCGCTCTAGGGCAGCATCTTTTTCGATGTGCTGACGGTACTCATCAAGGGTGGTGGCACCAATACAGCGCAGTTCGCCCCGCGCCAGCATTGGCTTCAGCAGGTTGCCTGCGTCCATTGCGCCCTGGGACGCGCCCGCGCCCACAACAGTATGGATTTCGTCGATGAATAGAACAATCTGTCCGGCAGAGTCGGTGACTTCTTTGAGGACCGCTTTCAGCCTTTCTTCAAATTCGCCTCGGTACTTGGCACCGGCAATCAGTGCGCCCATGTCGAGGGAGATTAGGGTGCGATCTTGCAGGGACTGGGGCACGTCGCCACGGACGATGCGCTGGGCGAGGCCTTCGGCGATCGCGGTCTTACCCACACCCGGCTCACCAATCAAAACTGGATTGTTCTTTGTCCGCCGAGACAAAATCTGAATCGTGCGGCGAATTTCATCATCACGGCCAATGACCGGGTCCAGGCGTCCTTCACGGGCGTAGGCGGTGAGGTCTCGTCCGTATTTTTCTAACGATTCGTATTTGCCTTCGGGGTTTTGATCGGTCACTTTTTGGCTTCCTCTAATTTGTGTGATCGCTTGTTTTAAGTCTTTTTCGCTAATTCCAAAATCCTTCAGCAGCGCCTGCCCAAATCGCTTGTCTTTGACGTAGCCAAGCACCACATGCTCGATGGAAATATAGTCGTCGTCAAAGTCTTTGCGGTAGCTGTCAGCCCTATCTAGCAGGCTGCTGGTGCTGTTACTAATGTAGATAGATTCGCTGGAGCCTTTGACTTTTGGCTGTTTGTCAATAAAGTCGGTGGTGCGTGATCGCAGCGTACTTGCCTGTAAGCCCACCTTCTCAAATATGCGCCCTGCCAATCCTTCCTGCTCTACGAGTGCCAGCATCAGGTGTTCTGGCTCTAGCTGCTGATGGCTAGAGCGTTTCACGATATCTATGGTGCTGTTGAGGGCGCTTTGTACTTTCTCGGTGAACTTATTCGGATCGTTGATTTGCATGGGGTTCTTTTCTCAGGTCATCGATAGAAGTGGCATGTATCCAAAACACCGTGGCTGAGGTCAGAAGGGTGCATATCCTCGCACGAGGGTTCAGCCGCTGCGTGTTGCATCTATTGTAAAAAAGTCCTGCCGCTTCACCATTCGGTGTTCACGGCCTTTAAAGGTAGGTATAGCCGTCCTTATTGGCTTGAATGAGCGAGGGCTTTAAACCCGAAAAGCTCACTATGCGCTTGAATTTTAGACCTGAATAAAGCTATACCAGGGTTGCACTGCTCAACTAATAACCTCATCAGGAACGCCCTTGCCGCCTCGCCCTCGCGCTGTCTCAAAACGAATATACGAGAACTATCAGCGATCGCAGCCCATCAAGAAGATCTGGCGCCTGCTCTCGCCTGTGGAGTTCGTTCGCTTTTTGGGCTACATCAACTGGCTGACCGTAAAGCGCGTGGTGCGTAAAACCTTCCGCCAGCGGCTCCCGAGCCTGGCTTCTGAAATGGCCTACAACTGGATGCTGGGTTTATTCCCAGCGATTCTGGCTTTTTTGACCGCCATTGGCCTGTTTCTGCCGCTGAAAAAAACCTTCGTCAACCTGGCTGGGCAGCTCACCGAGGTCGCACCGAGCGGCGTCCCGGAACTGATATATGGCTTTGAAAAGGTGGTCACCGACAGCCAGAGCCGAGGCTTATTTTCGGTGAGCTTTTTGTTTGCGCTGTGGGCATCGGCAGGGGCGATGAGCGCGGCGATGCGTGCCCTTGACCAGATGCATCAAATTCCGGTGCGCCGTCGGCGACCCTTTTGGAAGGCTCGGCTGGTGTCGATTACCCTGACCCTGGGCACGATTGCGCTGCTGATTGTGTCCTCTTATCTGGTGTTTTTGAGCGACTGGGTGGTGCAGCAGGTGGTGGCGCGTAGCCAGGGCGACGTCAGCTTTTGGATGTCGGAAGCCTGGGGCTGGTTTCGCTGGCCTGTGGCGCTCAGCATCATGTCGTCAGCGTTTGCCTTTATCTATCGATACGGTCCTAGCGAGTGGACATCTGGTAAGCCGCTTATGCCTGGGGCGCTGTTGGCGGCGCTGTCGTGGGCGCTGGTGTCGGGGCTGTTTCGGCTGTATGTGACCCACTTTGGCAACTTTGTGTACAGCGCGGTGGCGACGGTGATTGTGCTACTGCTGTGGCTATGGATTACGTCGCTAGTGATGTTGATTGGGGATTTGCTGAATTTGACGGTGGGGCAGGCGATGGATGAGCGTAGGCGATCGCGCCAGCGGCTATCGGATTGACTGCAGGCTATTGAACACAAACACCCCTATGCAGGCTAAAATCAGTAGCCACAGCACCATACCTGGCATCCATGAAAGAATGGTAAGTCCGCGCAGCACCCACACGGCAAAGGTAAAACCGATAAGCATGAACAGAAGCTGAGTGCCGGGCTTGAGTCGAAAGCGCTTAGTGGCCATAGGGGAAAATATTAAGAATAAATAGGGTAAGGTCAGTTTTTATACAGACTGGGTACTGCTGAATACGGTTTTATCAGAACAATGCTGATAGCTTCAAAGGTGGAATGCTTGCTTTGCAAGTACTCCATGGGTCGATAGTATCTATTTTTTAAAGGAAAAAAATCTGATGAAAAAATAGTGAAGTTTCTGGAATTTTACCTGAAAAAGATGCTGTATCCTTAGCAGCCAGCGGGCATGCTCTGAGCGTAGCGAATCGTGGGATCACGGGAGTTTATTAAAATTTTATAAGTACCTTGTTAAGGGCTTAACATACCCTCCGTAAAAGCAAGCAATAATGTCCATGCTACCACCGAAATAACTGTCCACTCGAGAAGGTTACTTCAGTATTTTCTCATCAGTATTTTCTCAGGTAAATAAACAGTTTATGAAGGCATACTTAGTCCGAAAAAATTAATCCAAAAGATACTTTTGGCAACTAAAGGTTCTCTTCTATCGTCCTTGACAGTGGCTGGTTTACCCATCTGCTACGCCATTTTGTCTACATCAGATCATTCTTCCGCTCTCTGGGCGGCCTGTAGAAATCTATGACAGCTCCTTCAGCACAGTCTGTACCCTCTCTATGCCAAAGTCGTGTTACGCAGCAGCAGGAGTCCTCACTTCTCAGGGGCGACGTACTGATTTCTACAACGCCGGTCGGTGAAGGAGCCGCCGTCACCGCGACGATGTATGTGCCGATGGCGCGCCAGCAAACCTGGCAGCAGCTGACAGACTACAGCAAGTGGGTGCACTACTTTCCAGATATTGTGCAAAGTCAGGTGCTAGAGGTGAAACGCCGTACTAAAACGCACCCGGCAACGCGCCGCCTGTATCAGGTCGCCCGCAAGGCGTTTATGATGTTCTCGGCGCAGGTGGAAATTTACCTTCAGGTGATTGAGACACTGCACCAAAAGATTCAGTTCCGCTTTGAGCGAGGTACGTTTTCAGATTTCGCAGCGGATTTGACGCTAGAAGATTATGGAAAGGGGACGCTGCTAACCTATTCGGTGAAGGCAACTCCTTCGATCCCGGTACCCAGATTTCTAATCGAGCAAGCGATTCGCCACGACTTGCCCGGAAATATGAAGACGATGCGCCGGGTAATGTGTGCAGCGTAAGGCATGTCTAACCGATCGATTGAGCTAGACGACCGACTGTATGAGTATTTGCTAGCGGCTTCGCTGAGGGAATCGGAGGTGCAGGCCGAGCTAAGGCGAGTAACGGCAGAGCATGCCCAGGCAAGGATGCAGATTTCACCCGAGCAGGGTCAGTTTTTGGCGCTGCTAGTGCAGCTGATGGGGGCGAAAAAGACGCTGGAAATTGGTGTGTTTACCGGATACAGTGCGCTGACGGTGGCAATGGCGCTGCCCGAAGATGGGCGGATGGTGGCCTGTGATGTGAATGAAAAGGACTGTGCGATCGCGCTCCCCTACTGGAAAAAAGCCAATGTCGCCCACAAAATAGATTTGCGTATTGCGCCTGCCTTAGATACGCTAGACGCGCTGATTGCAAATGGCGAATCAGGTACTTTCGACTTTTCCTTCATTGATGCGGATAAAAGCAACTACGACAACTATTACGAGAAATCGCTTCAGCTATTGCGCCCCGGTGGACTAATCACCGTGGACAATACGCTATGGTACGGGCGAGTTGCAGACCCGGATGTGCAAGATAATCGTACGAAACGCATTCGAGCTTTGAATGAGAAAGTCCGAAATGACAAGCGGGTGATGATGAGTTTGCTGCCTGTTGGCGACGGACTTTTACTCGCTGTAAAGCGGTCAGATATTTAAATATCTAGTTACTCAAACTATTCGTGTCCCTTTAGTAGAATAAGAAAAAAGCAACACGAATGATTTACTAGACTATTTGGGCCTAGCAGCCTTTTATCGTAGGTAGGGTTATATTGATGGCGACAATTGCAGCGCAAAAATCAATCACGGTTGAGCAATTTCTCTTACAATATGGCGAGAATAACCGCTACGAATTGATTGATGGTGAGGTGTTTGACTTGGAACCGACAGGGCCTCATGAACAGGTAGCGGCACTAATTGATAGAAAACTAAATGTTCAGATCGAAATCCTGAACTTGCCTTACTTTATTCTTCAGCGCGGTACGCTCAAACCACTAGGGAACTTCACCGCCTTTCGCCCAGACATTATGGTGGTTAATGACAGCGCTCTGTCTGAGGAGCCTCTGTGGAAAAAAGAATCAATTTTGACGATGGGTCAGTCGGTGAAGCTCGTGGCAGAAGTTGTGAGTAGCAACTGGCAAAATGACTATGCTCGCAAGTTCGAAGACTACGCGCTTTTAGGTATACCTGAGTATTGGATTGTTGATCACGAAGGGCTTGGTGGCGAAGTCTTTATCGGGAGGCCAAAGCAACCGACATTAACGCTTTGCCTACTTGGTGAAGATGGACGCTATCAGACAACGATTTTGCGGGGGGATGATGCGATTGTTTCGCCAGTTTTCTCTCATCTAAGTCTTACGGCCAATCAAGTGCTTCGGACGGACTGTGATGAGTGAGGATGCTGGGGCTGAGCTGCGGTCACTCTACGAACCAGAAGGCGGCGTACAACAGATATTTGCCTCCAAAGTTGCCGACTACGTTGCTTCTAGACCAGACTATCCAGCAGCGCTATTCGAGAGGTTACAGACAGCTTGTAACCTACAGCCTGGCTCTGTTGTTGCCGATATCGGTGCTGGGACTGGATTGCTAACCCATGGGTTGTTGAAAAATGGCTATCAAGTTGTTGCTGTTGAGCCCAACCAGGCTATGCGACGAGCGTCGGACTATGCGCTTAGCAAGTTCTCTGGATATCGCAGCGTTGAGGGAGCTGCCGAATCGATTCCGTTAGAGGCAGGCTCGGTCGATTTGGTGACTGCCGCGCAGGCGTTTCACTGGTTTGAAACGGCGCGATCGCGGGTAGAGTGCCTGAAAGTGCTACGCCCTAACGCAAAGGTAGCATTGATTTGGAACGATAGGGATTTGGATGACCCGCTTCAGGAGGTAATTAATAAGATTTTTGGTGAGTATGGCGGCGCAAAGCTTGCAGCCCTGGCGGCCCATGAAAAGCAACGTGATGTCACTCAGTTTTTTGGAGATACCACTCCCCAACAGTTCTCTTTTCCTCACGAACATAGGTTGACCGAGTCGGGGTTGTTGAGTTTGGCCTTTTCTCGGTCGTATATGCCGGATAGAGAGACTTCATCTGGGCAGGACGCAATGATGCGGATTCGCCAGGTTTTTCGACAGTTTGTGATCGCAGACATGGTGACAGTTCGCTACAGCACAACTGCTTTTATCGGCAGACCTGAATAGAATCGCCATAAAACAAACCTGATCACACGAGACGCTACCGCTTAAGATTCAAGTTGGTGACTAAGGCGATTTAGATGACGCTGTCGTTTTCTTTCTCTTAAGCGGTCCTGTTTTTCTGTTGTTAAGGTTTCAACGCAGTGAGGACAAGAAACTTCGCTTTCGTAGCTAGAAGCATTTTTATCTTCTTCTGAAATCGGATACCCACAGGCATAGCACATGTCGTAAGAACCTGTCTCTAGCCCGTGCTTAATAGCTACTCTCTCATCAAAAACAAAGCACTCACCTTTCCAAAGACTTTCATCTTCGGGAACCTCTTCCAAATACTTCAGAATGCCGCCCTTAAGGTGATAAACCTCTTCAAACCCTTGAGAGAGCATGTAAGAAGATGCCTTTTCACAGCGGATGCCACCTGTGCAGAACATCGCAACCTTTTTGTTCTTATTCGGATCTAAGTTCTCTTTTACATAGTCAGGGAATTCATTGAAGACTTCGGTCTCAGGGTTCTGTGCGCCTTGAAAAGTTCCCATGCCTACTTCGTAGTCGTTGCGGGTATCGATGACAACAACGTCAGGGTCAGAGATTATGTTATTCCAGTCTTTTGGCGGGACGTAGGTGCCGACTTGTTTGGTGGGGCTGACTTCTGGCAGGCCAATGGTGACAATCTCTTTTTTTAGACGCACTTTCATCTTGGCGAAGGGCATCTCTTCTGCTGACGATTCTTTGATGTCAACATCTTTTAGCCGTTGGTCAGAGCGGATATGTGCAAAGACAGTATCGATGCCCTGGCGAGTGCCTGCAATGGTGCCGTTGATGCCTTCTTGCGCGAGCAGAATGGTGCCCTTTACCTGTTGAGCTGTGCAGACGTCTTTTAGCGGCTGCTGCAAGCTCTTGAAGTTTGGGAGGGCAACGAATTTGTAGAAGGTGGCAACTGTGAGAGGCATTGGAGAGGATCGGTGGGTTGACCCTTCGACTCCGCTCAGGGTGCGGTGTGTGTGGGGCTTATGGACATGTTGAGTTTGCTGTTCCCATTTTGCCATTGGAAGGCTTTGTGAGTACCTAATACGTAAAAATCTCTTTCGCAGCCCTGTGCAGATAAGAGTGGCGGTATATTAGCGCGTCCATATCCTCCCCGTAGCCGCCGCCAATGACGCAGGCAACTGGGTAACCGCCGTCTTTACAGGCCTGGAGCACGGTGCGATCGCGTTCCAAAACCCCATCATCGCTCAATGCCAGCTTCCCGAGCCGATCGTCCTTGTGTACATCTGCCCCCGCGTCGTACATCACCAAATCTGGTTGAAGACGGTTTAATAAGGCAGGTAAATGGGATCGCAGCTCAACCAAGTACGCCTCATCCTCCATCCCCTCTGGCAAGGGCACATCCAAATCGCTCTGCTGCTTACGGCCTGGGAAGTTAACCCCACAGTGCATCGAGAAGGTAAAGACGCTCGGGTCGTTTTGGAAGATAAACGCGGTGCCATCGCCCTGGTGCACGTCGAGATCGACGATGAGTGCGGTGCGGATGAGGCTTTGAGACTGAAGGACTTTGAGCGCGATCGCCAAATCGTTAAAAATACAAAACCCTGACCCATAGCCAGGAAAGGCATGGTGCGTTCCCCCTGCCGTGTTGCAAGCGACCCCATACTGCAAGGCCAGCTTTGCCGTCAAAATGGTGCCGCCCACGGCTGTGCAGGTCCGCTTTACCAGTCCCTCGCTCCAGGGTAATCCGATTCGCCGCTGCGCTTTGGCGTTTAGGGTGCCCCCACAATAGGCCTGCACATAGTCCGCATCGTGCACCAGCTCTAGCCAGTCTGTTGGAGGGGCGCCGGGCTGGTAGATTTGGCTTTCGGTGATGATGCGATCGCGCACCAGCAAGTCCCGCAGCAGCTGAAACTTCGGCATAGGAAACCTGTGCCCTAGTGGCAAAGGCGTAACGTAGGCCGGATGGTAGACGACAGGAAAATGGGCCAGCTGGGACACAGGAGGAGGAGCGAAAAGCACTAAAAGGCTGACAGTGACAGTTTACAGCGGTTGCACTGGCTTTTTTTGTGGCTTTGCTGGCAAGTCTATGTCAGCCTACGTGTCGTTGATACCAATGAGGCTTGTTGCAGCGCAACTCATTGGTCGTTCTAATGAGTTTATTATCGACCAAGATGCTGGCCTAGAACAAACGGTGAGAATCCTCAAAAAGATCTCAGCGCTTGCTGTTAGCTAGGCTGTTATTCCGCCAGTTCTACACGAATGCGAGCCAGAGGATAGAGAGAATCTTTAAAGTCTGCACCGGGAAAGGCAGAGAGAATATTGCCACCTGCTTCAAAGCCAGGGTGAGCCATCACAGTGCTATTTTCAGTGGGGCCTACTAGGTGAGCCATTCCTAGCAGCGGGACACTTTCAGGGCTTTCGTCGTTTATTTCACTGCCTGCATCTTGAATCTGGCTGCCAATGACCACAAAGTCAGTGCCAATAAAGTTACCATCCGCATCGAACAGGCGATGGCTAGTGCCGCTTTCGTTGCCGATAAATGCGTCGTTACTAGGCAGAATCATTGATGCAAAGCTGAGGAAAGGCGTCATCTCGTCGATGTCAAGTGTGAGGGTCGCTGAGGAGCCAGGCCCGATCAGCGGTGGAGAGCCAGGGCCAATGCCACTACCTGTAATAACGCCATCTACACGGTCGACGTTGCCCGCACTAAACGCCGCACTAAGGAGGCTCACATCGCCGTCTTCAGCAATTAGTGCTAGCCCTTCGGAAGCTGCTACGCCTGGATCGTACAGATCATAACTGCCGTCGTGAAAGCCTACCCAAAACGGGGTAAGCACAATGCCCTCTTCGGGGGAAAGGTTGTCGATGGTGACGGTAACCTCGACTGCTTCGGCAGTAGTGATGTTACCCAGTAATGTTGCCGTCGTGATCGCGGCTGCGGTAAAGGCTGAGCGTAGAAGAGAAGAGGTATTCATGGCGATAGTTCCTACTTTTGTGTTTGTTGATTTCAGTCGATGAATTCAACCTTATGGTTACTATCGCTACAGGTTGTGGGTAGTGCCTGAAGACTCTGTGAGAAGTTTCTGAGAAAGCTGACTGCTACTCTTTCTTTTACTTTTCCTGGTAGAGACAAGCGCCTTCTGTCTGGCGTAGCTTTTGCCACTGTTGGGCCTGGGTGATGATGTGGATAGAGTGATCTAGGGAGAGTGCGATCGCCTCTCTCAACGCCTGTTTGAACTCGTGATTTGGCTGGTATCCTTCGCTGGTGTCACTGTAATAGCGACGAACAATTACAAAGACGTAGTACTTGTGATCAGGAAATCGTTCTACCTTTTGCTGCGCCAAATACGCCGCTTTTACGGCCCGGTAGCTAGCTAGATGCTCGGCTAGCTGCTGCACTTCATCAGCTGGCAAGTCGTGATAGCAAAACTGAGTCGTTTCGTCTCGCTTCTGTCTTTCTTGCAGGGATAGATGCCATGCTTCCTGATGTGCCTGCCACTGCTGCTGATAGCGCCGGGCTAGTGCTGTTTCCTCTTTACGAGTGGCAAACAGGTGTAGCTGTCGGTACGCCATGCTAGCGAGTGAGGGGTCAGTAGCGATCGCCGATTCCAAATAGCGAATCCCTTCCTCGTTTTCCTGTTGTATTAGCAAATAGCCCATCCAGTAATTTACCGTTGGATGGGTTGGCACATCTCTTATTAGCGATTCCACTAATGGCAGGGCGGCTTCCTTATCGTCAAAGCTATATGTCATCGATACAAGCTTGATGCGCTCTTCAGTGGTTGGATTTTCCTTCTGTTTTAATGACTCAACGCGGATGAGTAGCTGTTTATGTTGTTGTTTGAAAGTTCTCCAGCTTTCGGCCTGTTCTTTTTGCCATAGCTGGTTGAGTTGCTGCGTAAGGGGTTCTAACTGATCCCCCAGTAGCTGAGTTGCTCGCCGCGATGTCGTGGGTAGCGGAGCTGGCAATGTGTAGCCAAGTGCCGCTATTCGATCAGACAGGCAGGGATGGGTAGAGGCGTTGTCACTGCGCTGAGCCAGGTGCAGGGTCAGCCAGTTTTCTAAATCTGCCGGGTCAAGATCCAAGTCGAGCGCCTTAAGCATGCTGGAAACATAGTCGTCAGGTGGCGTTTCCAACGTTTGAGACTGTTCTTTTATCTGGGGTAGAAACTGCTTGCTGAGCCGTGAGCTATTTACATGTAGCCAAATCAGTGCTTCCGCTTTGTGATTTGCCCCAACCAGCTGCGCGGCTTTTCTATCGGCTTCATATTCTTCTGAGCGGGCATGCACAAACGAATAGGCTTTGAAAAAGGGCCCATACCAGCTGAAGAAATGCTGAAAAAATAGACCGCCTCCACGCTTGTTCTCAAACTGTTCGGCCAGGTTGTACCAGGTAAGGCGAATCCGATAAATCCAGGCACCGGCCTGACCATCGCCGCCACACAGGTGGGCGAGCTCGTGGGCCAGTACCGCCTTGAACTGATTGGGCGATAGAGCCTGCATCAGCGGTAGGCCCAGGAGTAAATAGTTACTGTACCAGCCAATAAAGCCCATCTTGGGCCGCTGCATAATCGCAGCATTCAAGTCGTCGTTGAGGATGACGGTATGGAGCTTTGGGGCTTTGAGTGCGGTGGAGAGTTCGTCGAGGGCGGCGAACAGTTCGGGCACCTGCTCGCGCGTGAGCAATACGCCTTTTGGCGGCTTGATCGGTACAAAGAATAGAGATACGAATCCGAGCGCTATGAGCAGTAGGACCATATTGAACTGACCAATCGTATCGCCACTTTGGGTGGCCACTAGCCAGTTACGCAGGTGCCAGAGGCCAAAAAACATCAGCGCAAACACCAAAACGATGTAAACGTAGCCTAGGCCGGCAAGTAGCTTTAGGCGGCGGCGGTAGTAGCCCGGATCGCGCTGGGCGATGACTTCGATTTTGCGCACGAGGGCGTCAAAGGCTTCTGGGGTGGAAACCTTGGATACTCTAAGCCGACTGAGCCGCCTTTGCATAGTGAACCGGGAGGGAAGATGAACTGTTCCAATATAGCTTTAGTCTTTTGCAGCTTCAGTTTTTTGCTTGTCAGGGGCGATCGCTCTAATATCATTCCTCCAATATCATTCCAACATCATGTCTATGGCAGGTGACACTTTGCAATACCACTCAGAACTATCTGGATGAACTCGTAGGTGCCTGTATATATACATAGGCGCATGACCAAGTGGTTGTGCCAGGTGTGTTCTTAACGACTGCGGCTATGTCTACTCAGGAAGTTCTACTATCTGTCCTTGCGATCCTCACAGGTGCGATCGTGCTCATCAATACCATCATCAAAGAAGGTTCCTTCATCCGCAGCAGTAACCGCAAAGATTCTGCCGCTGTAGAAATTGCTGACCAAATAAAATACTTCAGCAACGACAGCCGCGATAACTGCCGCAACTCTCTTATTTTTAAGAGCATGACAGGGCGGCGTGCGCCCATACGCCTGATCAATTTGATCTTGAATTGTTACGACCCGCACCTGGCTACGTACATTTATTCCAAAGCGCCACGCTACATATTCTTCCGCAGAGACAGCATAGAAAACTGGGAGCTAGAAGAACCTGGTATCGTGCGGAGTCGCCTCTTGCGCTTGATGCTATCGCTTATGATAGTCAGTGCCTTAGCGCTGTTGATACTGAGCTTGTATGCGCTGGGCGCTCTTCTGATTAGTGCTGCTACTGCGGCCTCTTTTATGACAGCGGTTTTGTTCTATGGGGTCTCGGTGGTGGTGCTTGTATTGTTGGTTGTTTTTGCGATCGTGCTACTCAGATATGCCTACAAAGAAATAGCCTTTTTGGACCTGGTGAAAACATTCTACGAAGATAAGCCCAACACTCAACGGTTGCTGATTCGCTCCGAGTTTCGAGGCGCTGTGGCAAAGGTTCGCTGACACGCTTCTTTCTGTTAGAATTCGGGCCGCTCTAGCAAACAAAACAGCGTAAGGGCGATGGTGCAAGAGAGCGTTGCCGCTGAGAGGCTATCGCAGCCAAGCAGCTGAATGGGGCAGTAAATCAGTAGAGCTGCTGTGGTGGAAAGCCCAACGGGCTGAGTCAGGAACTGGAAAAAATCTTGGGCACCTTCTAGCCATTCTAGAATTTTCAGAAATCGGTTGAGATGGGTCATAGGGGCTCACCAAATTTGAAACTTCAAGATTTAACCTTTAGCGGTTTGCTATAGAACTTCTGCAAAAGCTGTTTTGAAAATGGGCTTTGGCACTTTGCCGACCCAAGTGTTCACCGATTGCTGGTTAGAACTGAGCAATGTGAACTGGGGAACGCCAGAGGCGTGGAAGTCTGCAACTTGCCTAGCCCACTGCGGATCGTCAATGTTTAGCATGACAAAGTTAACCTGATCGCTATACTGCTGGTGCAGCTCGTCCACCGTCGCAGACATACTCTGGCACGTTGTGCACCAGTCGGCATAAAATTCGATCAGAGTAGGCTTTTGATTGGCGATCGCCTGCTCATAGGGTATCGATTCTGCTGCCATTGCCTTAAGTGTCACCAGCCCAGAAATGGGCGTCATACTCATAACGCTAGCTGCCGGGCGGGTGAGCAGAAGGGTTGCCAATGCTGCAAACAGTAGGGCGATCGCGCCTCCCCATAGCTGCCAGGCTTTGCTATGTGATGTAAAGACCATGGTGTTATTGGTAGTAATAAACCAGAAAAATATGAACCGTGAGTAAAATCCCAAAGACGCTGACTAAAAAGATGTGACTCTGTAGCCAAACGGCACGCATCGCCCTAATCAGAGCGCCCTTACCCATGCCAACGGGCTCACTTGCCACGGCCCCTCCGACAACAACTGCTTCTGCCATGGCACTGTCTTTTTCTTTACTGTTGCTTCTGGCTTTTTTGAAGCCCCCGAAGCTGAAGACTTTTCGAGGCGATTCCAAAACACCCGTTTCCGCCAGGACACCGACCATGGCCGTGAGGGTGACGCCGACAAAAGACACCAGAAGAACTGCATTGTAGTTAATGCCCCTAGAGCCGATGGTATGTATCAATACCATCGCCAGCAATGCCACCCCTGTAAAAATGTGAGCACTGCGCCAAATCATTACAGAACCCGGCATTTTAATCTTTATCGGCCAGCTGCGACTACGCTTTCTAGCTGTCAGCAGCATTTCTATAAAGACCAAGACCAGCGCCGCATAGCCAGTCCCCTGCTTGTACATTTCTCCGCGCAAGAACTGGTGCATATCGAAGGCCTGGTCGCGCAGCGCATCGATATATATAGAGCTCACCGTGAAGGGGACCAGTAGGAGTACAGAGACTACGGTAAGGATAAGTAGGGTTGAGAATTTGGGTTGCATAACGGGTGGGATGCGGGGCGGTCGGGGGGAGGCGAATCTGTTGTGGTTTCTCAACTGGGAATCGAGGGTATGGGGTAGGGAGTAGGGGGTAGGGAGCTAATTCCAATTCCCCCACGCCCTGCGCCCCACGCCCCGCTTCTACCTAAGCGTCCGCTGGCATGCTATCCACCGGAATATTAATCACAATGCCGCCCATAACTTCGCCCATTTCGAACACTTTGTCGGGATAGCGCTCTAGGTGAACAGGGTGGGTGTTGTGACAAGTTACGCAAGCTTCTGCTACGGCTGTATCGGGATACATTGCCGAGAAGTAGGCCTGACCGCCGACTTCCTGATAGCCTTTAACCGGCTCGGCGGTTTCCTCCATTTCCTTA
>JBCBBK010000005.1:0-336830 GCA_038531675.1 Cyanobacteria bacterium J06581_3 | reverse complement strand
TAACTGTCTTCGATGCGGTGATCGTCACAGTCCCTTTGGGTGTACTCAAAAAAGGTGTCATTGCCTTTAATCCCCCCCTTTCTGAGCGTAAACAAGGGGTGATCGCTCGGTTGGGAATGGGGACGCTTGACAAGGTATATCTGCTATTTAAAGAAGCGTTTTGGGATAATGATCCGACCTGGATCATTACGCCAGAGAATGACTTACCCCCAGGGCAATTTAATAACTGGCTCAACCTTCACCGCTACCTTGGTGTACCCATCATCATGGCCTTCAATGGGGCTACCCCAGCCCTTGATCTGGCTTGTCTTTCGGATGAAGAAGTGGTTACTCGTGCCCTCCGTACCCTTGAGATTGCTTATCCTGTTTAAGACAGAAAGCATACTGATTCTTCGTAATCGTTCAGGGGGTTACGAGAGGATAGGCAATAGAACCTCGTTGTCGTGCTTAGGTAACAAGCTAGGTGCCGACTGCCCTAAACGAGCCGCCTGAAAAGTTTGAGTCAAGAATGGCAAGATGGGTCGCTGTTGCGCCTTGAGCGAAGTGATCACCGTCATCATGCGAGCGACAAACTGACTACCCGCCAGTGATTGAGAGCCAAAACTGGTACGCCGCCAAATGACCGCAGGACGGAGGGCGCGTTCTGCCGCATTGTTGGTCGGTTCAACGCCGGGAACATCCACAAAAGTCCACAGTGCTTTCTCCACCTGCAAAAGCTTCTGGCAGGTGCGTACTGTTTTCGCGAGCGGAGACTTTTTGCCTTTCGGGTCTACCAGCCCAGCCGCCACGACCAATTCTCGCTTGAGTCCTCGTCGTAACAGGACAATCGCTTGACTAAACTTTGCGCGAGTAAGGGTGCCATCTCTCACTTTGTGCCACAGCCGAAAGAGCCGACGTTCTCTCCTGAGCAGCGCAGTCCCGATTTCCCCAGAGGCTCCGCTCCGCTCTGCCATAGCGGTAAAGTCTCGCTTCAGATGTGCCCAACAGACCTGCCGTTGTTCTAGGGGTATCCAGCTGTAGCTACCGCATCGGTCGGAGACAATCACACCGGTAGGTGCCTGACCTAAGAGTGCCTCAGCACTGGCCTGCGACCGACTCAAAAACACTTCAAAGTAGCTCACCAGCGGCGTTACTATCACCCACAGCCAACCCTTCTTATTCGTTGGATTGTGACCATCACTGTTGCCTTGCTCGAAGCCGGTTTCATCGCTGTGCTTCACGGTTGCCGCTTGAACATACCCATGGGCCGCGCCGACGGGCAAGGCTAAGGCAGTATTCAACTCCCGGCGCAAGCGATTGATGCTGCTAGCACTCAACCGAATGTCGAACAGTTCATTCACTAGGCAGACTACTCGCTGGTGACTCAGACGATAGTGGCTACTTAACAAGCCGATGACGCCACTCAATCGAGGGCCGTAGCCACTGGCGATCGCTTTCGGTAGTTGGGCTCTCGTCACTGACCCACAGTGTTCACAGGACAATTGGTGTAGCCGATGCTCCCTCACTACGGGCACTATCGGTGGCAGCTCTACTATTTGATGACGATAGGGTGAGCTATCTGCTCCTGATAAGCGCTCGCCACAGCCTTTGCACTGATGTGGATAGTGCTCTATCACCTGATCCACGCGCTCGATTGAATATAAATCGCGACCATGGCCTGGGTGTCCTGGTTGACCGCCTCGACCTCGACCTTTTTTCTTCTGCTTGGGTCTGACCGACTTCCCAAACCCTTCACTCGACGGTGGCTTTAATGAATTCTGTGAGTTCTTTGACCGGTGTTCTTCTAGCTCACTGATACGCTCTGCTAGCGGGCGCAACTGCTCGCTGAGTTGCTCGAACTGCGCCTCTAATTCAGATATTTTCGCGGCCTGATGCTCTACCAGCGCTTTGACGCTCGCGGGCGTTGATGACCAGTCCGCTGCTGGAATTAGGTAGCCGCTGATCTCGATATCCTTGCTCATTTGTGCATTCTATCGGCACACTAACGCTGCAATTCCTAATTCTTCGTTAACCCCTGAACGGGTACCTAATATGCGATCAGAAGCGCTGTGAGACTCTTGCCCACAGCGCTTCTGATTGTAAGGAACATTCATCCAAATAACTCCTAGGAGGGAGATTTTTTTTACCCTAAGTGACATCAATGCTTGTATCACAGGCTGAACCGCAATTGCTCATCTCGAAATTTGCGTTAATTTATATGCAATTTTCCACGCTTGTATAATTCACCGCGTTTTGTCTGAATCCTTTAACGTCTTGCATCGCTGAAGCGTTAGAAAGATCTAGATTTTCGATAACGCTAAAATTACCGTTTGTTTCTAGAATGACAGCATCGACACTTTCAATACTGCCATATCCACTTAACCGAATAGCTGCTAAAACTTCGCCTTCTGCTACTCGCTGAGCTTTGAGCGTAGCTTGCCGTAATTCACCTTTAAACAGTAAAAGATGAGGCTCTGCTTTAATAAGGGTTTGTACAACACTAGATCGGACCGAAAGCCAAGTAATGATGAACTGCAAAGCTACTAATAGTCCGACACCCACCATTGATTGAACAAAAGTCGTACTCTTAGTGAGTAGGACACTAGCCAAAATAGACCCAAACGCAATAGTTACAACAAAATCAAAGCTGTTCCACTTCGAGAGCGTTCGCTTACCTGATACCCGGAGCCAGACGATTATTCCTACATAGGTCAGTGTCCCTGCTACCAAGGTATGAGCAATATTAGCCCAGTCGCTAAAAAGGCTCTTCGATATCGAGTAATCCATGTGAATATTTTAATAATGGTCTTAAATACTAAAACACGCTTAGAATCCTAGAATCACTATAAAGGCTGAGATCGAGTCAATAGAAAATAGGCCAGCTTCTGCTGTTTCCGTCACTGTGCATTTATAAACTTTGATGCCACTAGGTTTTGTCCGTATCTCTGCATAGCCACGCATCATTTGTAGTCGCAATTGGTCAAAAGTGGGTTATTTCTCAACTGCTTAGGCGCTAAAAAGAGAAACCCAAGTAAGCCATCATCTAACTACTCGAAGATAGAACTTCGCTGTGTTGTGGTCAGCGTAGAATTTAGCAAGGCAGCCTTTACTGCGCCCTTTGCCATGAAAACTCTCAAGTGTTCGGTTACGATCACTTGCTGGGCAATCTGTTCGAGTATATCAGTTTCACCTTCAGCATTAGAGTCAGTGACAGATTTTTCCATTATTGTGGTGTATATTGCCTTGCAATTTGAAAGGGGCAGATAGAAGTCCTATCTGCCCCTTTTATTAGCCAACTATCCCTGTGTAACTAGCCTTGAATACAGGATCTGAACACAGACTCTGAACACAGATAAATCATATTAGAGTCCAGACGGATACACAGTATCAGCAACGAACACCGGCTTTTGCTCGTATTCTGCCTCAATGCTTTCTTCTATAGACAAGTCCCACTGAAGGTCATAATCCTTCTCAAATTCGGCCTTGATGTAAGGGCGAAGGATGCCAGTTACAGTCACAATTTCACCATCTTCAACGGTTGCTGTCTCAGAAGGAATCACCAGCAAATCATCACCACCAAATAGTTCGTCTTCATCCATGGTGAAGAGTCCAGACTCCAGAATGTCTTCAACTTCACCTTCTACAGCAATTCGCTTGTTGTAGTACAGCTCAGGATCAGCGGTAATATCGCCAGGATCGGGCGCTAATGCAATGGACTGAGCAATGATGACAGGCTTATTCTGGTATTCCTCGTAAAGCTCAGGTGTGAGGCTAAGACCATACTCACTAGCAACCGTCTGCGCTACAAAGGTTTCTACCTTTCCAGTAACTTGTACTTGAGGGTCGCCAACTTCAGGAACTACAAAAGCTTCTCCAGAGGCATTGACCACCAAGATGCCTTCACCATCAAAATATTCGTCATCTGCAACCAAGAAGGAGCTGCCATCTAGCGTTTCTTCGACTTCAGATCGAATGGTCACTTCTTGACCGACATAGTCAGCAGTACTTTCTACCACTTGCTCTGCTGTGACGTTTGCCTCTTCAGCAGCAGTTGTTTTCGTTTGAGCAGTGCTGCAAGCCGGCAAGAGAAACAAAGAAGCTGCTGTCAAAAGCTTAAGAGCCATACCTACAGGGCGAGTGTTTTGGTCAGGGTTTGAAAAGTTGTTATTCATGAGTATTGATCTTCCTCAACTGTAAAAATTAGGAGCTATATGTTCTAGTGCTCTGTACCTGGCTTTATCCGCCAGCAGGTCTAGTCCGAGCATAGAAACAGAGTCAGTGGCTGTATTTATGTAAGTTATGTTACAAAAAATCGATTTAAGAAGACTCTTTCGTAGGGGCCATTGTGATTACATCTTTAGCCATACTTTCTAAGCGTCACAAGCGGTAGAATCCCTATCCGCAGAACTATTGGAGTATACAAAGAACTATTGGAAAAGGCTATCAAGCACATCAGAACTAAGATGTGAGCGTGAATAAGGTTAGTTCTGGTGGACAGAACAAACGGATTGGAACAATGCTCATGCCAATGCCCACATTGATATAAAGATTATTGCCCTCTTTTCCATAGCCAACTGCCCAGCTATCACCGTGAACTTCGTCTTTCTGAGTAAATCTTAGCCAGGACCATTGAGGCATACCAGGAATACGCATTTGTCCACCGTGGGTATGACCGGCAACAGCAAGCGGCGCTGAGTTGGGCGGAAACTGTTTGAAAGTATCAGGATTATGCATCAAAGCGATTCGAGGATCATTGCTGGATACATCGCTTAATGCCTCATTGACGCTATCTTGATCGGCCCACCGAGAATCAACAGCAACTAAGTGCAAGCGCTTGTTGCGATCGCGCTTACGATCTGACGCTTTACTGTCAAAGCCTTTATTGTCAGAAACTATGCTATCAGGCAACTGCATTTCAACTGACTCATTGTCAAGTACTACTACACCAGCAGCTTTCAGTTGAGCTTCTAAGTCATTCGCTAGCTGCGTTTCAGGACTTGCTGATTTTTCACTCATCCCGTAATCGTGATTGCCCAGTACTGCATAAGTAGGAATGCCTGCTTCAACAAGCGGTCTCACCAAGCTAACGGCCTTTTCAATTTCAGGTTCGGGATTAGGCGTAGCATGATAAATAAAATCTCCACTGATGAGTACAGCCGCAGGCTTAATGTCTATGAGTTTGTTGACGCTACGTCGGACAGTTCCAGAATTACCTCCCCACATACCGATCTGAAGATCTGAGATTTGGCCAATGACTTTGCCGTCCCAAGCCTTTGGTAAGTTTGGGATGATTGCGATCTCTTTTTCTGTGTTTAGAGTGTGTGGCTCAATCAATCCCCATGCAAACAGCGTGGTGACTACACTCACTAGGGCTAGCGGTACGTACTTTATCTTTTTTAAAAAGCTTTTCATAGATCCATGTGGGGGGATAACATCGACAGGCTACGTACAATCTTGTGAGGCATCTTGAACCTGGGGCCACCTTTGAGAACACTCGAACAACAGTCGAAAGCTGAAAAGATAGCCCCTTTACGTTCACTAGCGATTTTCTCTAGCGGTTTTCTCTAGCGAGCCTCGGTTCCCTGGTTGGGGCTACCTGTAACGGTGCCGTCATTCCCAGGTGCCTCGGGCTGAGCGCCATCTTGGGTGTCAGTTTTAGATCCTTGACCTGTTGTGCGATTCTTGCCTTTAATAGGCGTTTGTTTACCGCTGGTTTCAAGGTTGATATCTTTATTTTCAGTCGTCATAATGGTCTCCTAGTTTTCATATTTGGTGAACTCTCTAAGGCAAATACTCAACCGTTAGGTCATGCTTGGAGACATGTTTTGGTATTTGCCTTATTCTCACAACAATAGAAGAATCCTCAAGACAGCAACTCTTTCTAAAGAAACAAGCCTATGTCCAACGGCCTCTTAAAAAAGGTGGAACGTATCATCTCGAAGCATCATCTTATACTCGAAGCATCATCTTATAAAAATCAGTCCTCAGCCGTTGGCTATTTCTATCTATAGAGATAGCGCTTAGCGTCATTTTTCCTCAATTATTAGCTATGGCCTTACACAACTGATGAGGATCGAATATGTCTGCACCTAACGGCGTGATGATGCAATTTTTTCATTGGTATATTGAGCCAGATGGAAATCTTTGGAGTGAGCTTGCACAAAAGGCTAAAGCCTTGGCTGATGTGGGTATAACTTCACTTTGGCTACCGCCTGCTTACAAAGGGACTGCTGGTGGGTACGACGTCGGCTATGGTGTCTACGATATGTATGACCTAGGAGAATTCGATCAAAAGGGCTCTGTGCGCACAAAATATGGCACAAAGAACGAATATATCGATGCGGTGAAAGCGGCTAAGCAGGCAGGTATAGAAGTATATGCAGACGTAGTGCTTAACCATAAGCTAGGCGGCGATGCTGAAGAAGAATTTAAGGCAACGCCTTTTGCACCCGATAACCGCAACGATGCCATAGGCGACATGGTCACGATTAAAGCCTGGACACACTTCACCTTTCCAGGTCGCGATGGTAAATATTCCGACTTTGAGTGGCACTGGTGGCACTTTACTGCGGTGGACTACAACGTCCATGAGCAAGGAGAGTTTGAAGCGGTTTATCTCTTTGAGGGTAAGTCTTTTGAAGATCAGGTCGATATGGAAAAAGGCGGGTTCGACTACCTGATGGGGTGCGATTTGGACTTTGAGCATCCAGAAGTTTGTGAGGCCCTACTGAACTGGGGTGAATGGTATGTCGATGCAACAGATGTTGACGGCTTTCGCTTTGATGCCGTAAAGCATGTACAGGCGGGCTTCTTCCCAGATTGGCTACAGCACGTGCGCAAATATAGCGGCAAGCGGCTGTTTGCAGTAGGTGAATATTGGTCCTATGAAATTGAGGCACTTCACTATTTTATTGAGATTACCGGCGGTGACGTCGCTTTATTTGATGCGCCACTGCATTACAATTTTGCCCAGGCGAGCAAAGCGGGCAACCGTTACGACATGCGCACTATTTTTGACGACACGCTGGTAAAAGATCAGCCCACCCTCGCGGTCACCTTAGTAGATAATCACGATTCACAGCCTTTGCAGTCGCTTGAATCGGTTGTAGAGCCTTGGTTCAAGCCTTTAGCCTACGCGCTGATTTTGCTTCGGAAAGAAGGCTATCCTTGCATCTTCTATGCTGATTACTACGGCGCACATTACAAAGACAGCGGCAATGATGGCGGCGAGTATGAGATTTGGCTTGATTCTCATCAGTGGCTGATTGATAAATTTTTGGACGCTAGAAAAACCTATGCCTATGGCGATCAGTATGATTACTTTGATCATGCTAACTCGATTGGTTGGACACGCTTAGGGACAGAAGAATTTCCAGGCGGCATGGCAGTTGTCATTAGCAACGGCGACGACGGCACCAAGTGGATGGAAATAGGCCAGCCCAATCGCACCTACGTAGACGTGACTGAGCACATCAGTGAACCAGTAACCACCAACGAAGAAGGCTGGGCTAACTTCCGTTGTCAGGCAGGCTCAGTTTCTGTATGGGTGCCACAAACGTAAGATGTACCGACAAGTATTTTCGGCTTGCTTTTTGTTGACACCTTCAGAAGCAAGCCGAGTTTTGTAGCACGCCAGGCAAACCGAGATTTTTCTCGACTTATTGGAACCTCTTTCCCCAGCAACCACAGGGCTCTCTCTCCTTAAAGGCACTCACCGAATGGAACCTAAAATAATTATCTATATTGCCTTCGGCTTAGCGCTGTTAGGCTTAACTTGGCTACCCAGTTTGAAAGTGTCCCGCTTTATTAATGTACCGCTGCTGTATTTTTTATTAGCCGCTTTGTTGTTTAGTCAGTCTGTGGGCTTACCCATCATCGATCCGATGGGGAATGAGATACATACGGTTGTAGCTGAGTACATTACCGAGCTGATTGTCATTCTGTCGCTAGCGGGGGCAGGTTTGGCCATTGACCGTAGCTTTAGGCTGAGAACGTGGCAATCATCTTTGCGGTTGCTGTGCGTATCGATGCCGATTTGCATTGCGGCGGCAGCCATTTTAGGTCGTTGGATTTTTGGCCTCTCGTTGGCAGATGCTATTTTGCTGGGGGCTTGCCTAGCGCCGACCGATCCGGTGATGGCTCACAGTGTACAGGTGGGGCCACCAAACAAAGGAAAGGAAGATCCGGTGCGCTTTGCCCTCACGACTGAAGCTGGCCTGAATGATGGTCTGGCTTTTCCATTTGTTTATTTAGCGCTGGGTGTGGCGAGCCACGATGGAAAATTTGGAATATGGTTAGTTGATTGGCTGGCTTATGATTTTATTTATCGGGTCGCGATGGGCGTTGCTATTGGCGTGGCCATTGGGTGGCTGCTAGCTCATTATGCCTTTCGGGTTTCTGACGAAACCGTACGAGAAGATACCCGTGAGGGGCTTTTTATTGTTGCTGCTATCTTTTTGGCCTATGGTGTGGCAGAGGCAACCCATGGATATGGATTTTTGGCTGTCTTCGCAGCCGCCGCATCCGTCCGTCAGAATATTGAAAAACACCATGATTACTATGCCAAACCGTATCAGTTTGCTACTCAGCTAGAGCGTATCTTTGCAGGACTGCTGCTACTGGCATTGGGTGGCTTTGTTGCAACTAGCAATTTAGCGATTTTTAGCTGGAAAAACATTCTGTTTGCAGCGCTGTTTATGCTGTTGGTGAGGCCGTTATCAGGGGTGTTATCTTTGATTGGGTTGAAGCTGACAAGGTTGGAGAGAAGCGCGATCGCATTCCTTGGCATTAGAGGGTTTGGTTCGTTCTACTACATCGCCTATGCTCAAAACAATGGCTCCTTTGAAAATATTGGCATGCTTTGGAGCATTGTGACCCTGAGCGTACTGGCATCGCTGCTAGTTCACGGTAACGCTGCCACGTTAGCCATGGAACAGATAGATCAAAGGCAGTATGACAAACGACGAAAAAAGAATTTGATTAGATAGCTACCGCATTAGATAGCTACGGCATTGGATAGCTAGTACATTAGCTAGCTAGCGCTTGCTCCCTTTGATAAGAGCTCCCGTGTACACACAAGTATGAGAAACCGACTGGATGCCTACGTTACTGACCCACCCCACCCTACGGGTACCCCTCTAGAGGGGTGCTACCTCAGGAGGATGTGTTAAAGGAGATCTATTTCGACTTTTAACGTCACATAGCCGGGAAAAAATCCCCTCTGGAGGGGTGGCGCGCAGCGACGGGGTGGGTCGGTAACGTAGACCACACAGCGATCATAGAACTCTTGCACTTGTGTGTACACGGGAGCTGATAAGAGAGGGTAAGCGCTGTTTCCTCTAGATACCGTTTAGTTGTTGTCCAAAATGCTAGCCCAGTGTCAGCCTGATTTTTCCGCCTTTAGAATTGCCAACGTGCGCTGTTCATCAGCGGCTAAGCCTTGATAGTACTGTAGCCTTTTGGGCTGATGATGTGCGATCGCCTCAAGCAACTGACCTTTTTGGTATGCCTCCAATACACGGAAATGAATATAGTATTTGCGACAGGTCGCTGGACGGTTGCCTGACTGCCGAGCCGCAGCTTCTACAGCTTGAACAAGATTTTTATCGGCTGGTGTATGCCTAGCCTCTAGCGCTAGCTGACGCAAATGGTCGGCGGCGGCTCACGCTTGGTGGCTTGGTGTACTTCAGCTTGAATGCTTGCTCGCAGTGCTGGCAGTGCCTGGGCAAACGGAATTAGCCGATCAAACTTAATCTGATTGCGCAGGGCGATCCACTCAGGATGATAGCGATACTGCTTGCGCTAAAAAGCCCACGGACGGGTTTAATAACTCGTCCGTGGGCTTTTTGTTTTGGCAAGCGTTATCGATTAGTCAACAGGTTAAAACGATACAGCCAGACTACACGGCGAGGCTACCGCCAACCGCTGCCACAATCGCCGATATGAGCGCGGTGCCAAAGAGCCACCAAGCCGCAGCTTCTGCCGCTACTTTGGTATCTTCAATTTGCTGCTGCGTTTGCGCCTTAATGCTGTGAAGACGACTTTCAATCTGTTGTTCAATCCTTTCAGCTTTGTGCAATACGCTGTCTCGGGCTGACTCCACCTGATCAATAACGCGATAGGCATCGGCTTCAGAGATGCTCTCGTGAGAACTGACAAGGGCAACCAACGTATTACGGTCAAACTGAGAAAGGCGATCGCGCATCGCATCCATACCCGCCTGCGGATCGTCAAACATTGTTTGTACATCGCGCTTAATGCCGACGTAGTTCAGTTCTGGGCGATCCAAAGACTCTAGATACTGACGAATGCGGCCAAAGATACGGTCAATTACCGACTCTACGCTGCGCTGAATGTCGCGTATCTGATTTTTAATCTGATGGCGTACCTCAGCAATACGACCAACCACCTCACGGGCCTCTTCCTCGCTCATGTCAGGGCGCTGAGCTAATAGAGCCACCATGGTTGAATCATCCATCTCAGAAATGCGATCGCCTAACTTACTTACGCCTAGCTTAGGATCGTTCAACAGTAGCTTTAGGTCCCGCTGAATGCCGTTAGGGTTCAGCTCTTCTTTGTTGGTATTGCTCAAATAGTCTGTCAGGGCAGATTGGAAGGAGAGGGTTTGAGATTTAGCTGAGGACTGGGTCCGGCGAGCCAGTCTGCGAGGCAGCTTAACCAAGCTTTCGACAGTTGTAATAACGCTGTCAATCACTTGGTTGACATCCGCTTCGCTTAAATCATCTCGCTGGCTAAGTAACTGCACGAACGTATCGCGGTCCATTTTAGATAGGCGGAAGCGAATAGCACGAGCACCCACCTTGGGATTATCCATCAGCTTTTGCAAGTCGCGCTTAATTCCCTCAGGACTGAGTTCAGGCTTGCCCGTGCTGCGCAAATAGTCTTCGATGAGAGTCGTCGCCTCGTCGTATTTTGCTTGGGCTTGAGCCGTAAGCTTCGCTGGGGCATGAACAGCGGCCATCCAGCTATCTTCTACTGAATCAATGACCTGATTGATTTCGCCCTCAGCAAACTCTGGTCGCTGACTGAGAAGCTGAACTAGGGTGTCGCGGTCAAACTGGGCCACTCGCTGGCGGGCTTGGTAAAGCCCTTGGTTAGGCTCATTCAACAGCATCTTGATATCGCGCTTGATCCCCTCAGGGCTCAGCTCACGCTTACCGGTATCGCGTAGGTAGTCTTCGATAGTCTTTTGCTGTTGCTCAAGGCGAACCTTCGCAGCTTGTTGAATACCTTCTGCATCTGCGATCACACGATTGAGCACCTGCTCGTAACGGTCGGCAATTGCATGCGCTTGAACATCATTACGAGATACTAAGAACTGACGGAAGTAGTCAGCGTTGAGTGAACCTAAGCGATCGCGTAGATAAACAGCATCCAACGACTCATCTTCGATAAGGGCTCTAAAGGCCTGCTCTCCCATCTCAGAAGTCAGCTCGCTAGCAGGCGAGTACTTGAAAAACGTCTCAACTTTCTGCCGAACACGCTTCTCAGCTTCTATGGCCTCAACTGTAACCACATCGTTGAGAACTGCTTGACGCACGAGGTCCAAGCGCGTGGCGATATCGTGAATTTCTGATTGGGTTAGTAAACCTCGACTCTTAAGCGCATCAACAAATACCTTGCGATTGATGGCTGAAATTTGCTCGCGCATGGTGGCCTTATCAGCCTCTGTGTCATACAAAACATTGCGGAAAGTCTCTGCTAGTTCAGCAGACTTAAGCTCAACGATGTAAGCATGGTGCAAGTAATTTTCGACATCGGCCTTGATAATGTTGCTATCAGAGGTAATGGCGTCGCTCAGCTTGGGCGCTGCGTTGCTAGCTTGGTTGATGACTTCGTTCTTGGCAGATTTAATTTGATCGACAATTTTACCAGCGTCAATATCAGAAAGATCTGCTTTTCCCATTACCATTCCAATAAGGGCATTGGCACTTTGGGACATCACCTGCTGCATGGGGCTAGGCCCTTGGTTAGTCTCGTTATTAGAGCGCCCTTGAGAATGTCGTAGCTCACCTGTCAACTTCTCTAACTGACGGCTGATTCCTTCAGACGCTAGCTGTCCGCCAGTTGCAGAAGCAACAAAGGCCATGAGCTCACCCATGCCATTATGATGACCGCCTGTGTTGCGCTGCCACACTTTATATAGGCGGTTGGCAACGCGCTTTGTTTCTTCGCGAGATAGGTTGGTGCGATCGCTCAGCAGCTTAGCAAACATCTGCGGGCTCACCTGTGGCAGTGAGTCAGGATCTAGATTAGAGATTTCAGAACCGTGGAGAAGCTGCTCAAACTCTCGTTCAACAGAAACGACATCTACTTCAGGCGATCGCAAGCTCGAAAAATAATCTTGCAGGCTATCTTGAATGCCTCTAGTATCTAGCCCAGTGGTCAGCTCCCGACGAACAGCAGCAGCGGCAGCTTCAGCCGTTTGAACAATTTCATTGCCTGCGGTACTAGCGCCTAACGCAGCGGTCGCTGTTCCTACTATGGCCTGAAACCCATTGGTTGCAGACTTAACGACCGAGCCAATGAGAGAACCCACTGCCGTGGAGCTGAACCATGTCAGTAGTGAAAAGTAAAGCGCCCAAATTATGAGACCGGTGACAGCCCCTGTCCAAGGATCGGGATAAATGCTGAGCTTCACCGCTAGCCAGCAGGCAAAAAAGAGCGACAAGCTAACCGTAACCAGCGTCCACACGCCAAAAGCTAAGCCAATTTTCTTAATACCTGTTCCACTAGAGCTATCAGAGCTGCTCGAACTGCTGGAGTGTGCCACATAGGAGACTCCTGCGGCCATCGACAAATTCGTCAGCAATAGCTGAAAACCAAAGGCCAAAATCACCCCAGAGAGAACCGCAATAAAAAATTGCGGGCCTTGTACAGGAACTGGCGTTGCAACAGGGACAGGAACGGTCTGAGCAATATCAATATTACGCTCTACTTGAGCTAGCCATATAGCGGTATGGGTCTGTGTGGCCGGTAATAGGCCCTCATAAAAATTCATCGTGCGCGCTCCTGTCTACGTAGGAATTGATCAGATTCAACTATTAAGACTTTTTAGTGCAAAATAATCTTCTCCCACAGGAGGTAAGCTTCGCTCTAAAATTCTGCCAAAAGTGCGAGCCTATCGTCCTTTAGAGAGATTAAAGGTGGTGAAGAAAGTGTTGTTCAAGTGGTTTTACTGACCACAGCCTAAAATCTCACTTTAAGGAGAGGCAGGCAGTGGCATTCCGCTGAGGCACGGTGATTTTGAGGCACAGTGGTTTAAACAAAATGGCTTTTCATTGATGCACAGATATCAATGCACAGATACCAACATATAGATAATATTTCACGAGGTTTTTACGGCTAGGATCAACCAGCTCAGGATGCAGTGATTGCCTATGAGCTTACCCATGTGCGTAATCGAGATACGCTCACCCAGGCAGTGGCTGGAAACCTAGCCGGATCGTTGACTTATCTAGGGCGCATCCTAACGTTGGGTGCGCTTTGCTTTCCAGTATCGAGAGGATTAGGGCGGCGAGGTAGCAACCCCATTTCGATCTTGTTTCTGTTAGTGATTGCTCATTATAATCAAACACTTTTGCTAACTGCTATTTTTACTAACTGTATGTATCTTGAGTCCTAGCAATCTATCTAAGGATGTTTGTTTGATAATTCAAAATTCCTCTCCAGGTAGATGTCTGAATACAATAATTTTGATGAAATATATGGTGTAAATAGCACTGAAAGAGCAATAAATGAAGTCCATTAACATTGGTTTGACCGAAGAGCAAAGACAAGGTGTCGTAAACCTAATTAATCAAGATTTGTCTGATGCATACCTGCTTGTGATCAAGACAAAGAAGTATCACTGGGATGTGGTAGGGCCACAGTTTAGGACACTTCATGAGCTGTGGGATGAGCACTACGAAATCATCAGTGTAAATATTGACGCCTACGCCGAACGTGTTCGAATGTTAGGAGGATACCCGATTGGAACGGCCAAAGGTTTTTTGGAAAATGCAACTCTTCGAGAGCATCCAGGCGATCTACCTAGTGCCGAAGAGATGGTAAAACGGTTGGTAAGCGATCATGAACAAATCATTCGGAATCTCCGAGGGCACATTGATCAGTGTGGGGAGGAATACCACGATGAGGGTACAGCTGATTTCTTGACCGGCGTTATGGAACAGCACGAAGAAATGACGTGGATGTTACGCTCCTTTATTGAAGGTACTAGCCTGTCCCCTAGTGGCCAGCGTGAATCGGATCTGAAGACGCCTGCCGCAGTCTAAGAGAAACAATATGACGATGTAGGCTATTCCTCTATCGTAAATTAATTATTTAAAGGCTCTAGCGGCATTGCTAGAGCCTTTTGTCTGGCGTTAGGTTAAGTGTAAGTATTCAGGTCGTAGAAACAGGAATCAGTGAGGGTGATGATATCTTGTCATGGTGCAGAGCGCTTAGGGCCTGCTTAAAAAATGCAACAGCAGAGCGCGACTGCCGCCGACAGGTCTGAATCACAGAGAGTAAGTCAGCCGTTTGTTCAAAGCGCAGCATAGAGCGTGAGCCCCCGCAAACTTTACGTTTGGTGACCGCTAAACGAATCAATCGTTCGGCCAGATTGTTGTCAGGTGGAATCTCGGGATGGTCGAGGAAATACCACCACTGCGACGCTTTGAACGTGAGCGAATTAAGGAGTGTAAGCACTTTGCCATCTACCTTCGATGTCCATTTTTTCAGGGCAGTGGTGAGGCGTTTTTTGAACTTCGCGGCCCACTGACTGTAGGCGTTATTGTCTGAGTGTTCTCGCCATTGCCGATGCCGCTTAAACGCCTCGTCAATCAACTTCAAAAAACGACGTCCTGCTTTTTGATTATTGCCTGAGTCAAGCTGGACAACTCGTTTGAAGTGTCGTCTCAGATGAGCGAGACACTTCTGCTGAGCCGTTACGTCATAACCGTTGTAGACGCTGAAATCATCTGAGCTGAGCACCCCATCAAAGTCATCGCCTAGCATCGCTTTGAGTTCATCGCGTGAGCGAGTGCCGGCAGCATGGAAAAGACAAAATGATTCCGCACCGGCCACCCATAGCCATTCCTTCACCCCGTTCACCGTCCAAGGCGTTTCATCGACTCGCACATGCGTTTGACTTCTGGCCCATTGCCACAGATGATCTATCGGTTGAATGATGGCATCGGCCACCCGGCGATTGGTCGCTTGCAGCGTCCCGACCCCAATCTCTATCTCACCTAGCTCTTTCAACAGTTCTTGTTGCTTGCCGTAGGACAGGTGGCCATAGCTGCCCAACCAAGCCAAGAGCGACTGTAAGCCCACACTTAAGTCTTGCGTCGGTACAATATCCGATGGCCATTGCCCCCTCACGCATTCACCGCACAAGCATCGATACTGTTGCTGCACATACTCGACAATTTCTATTGGCCTTGTGACTAACCGCGCGACCTGATGATGTACCTCATGCACTGGCGCTAGCTCGAACGCACTACCGCCGCAGATAGGGCACTGTTCTGGGCGCAGATATTCTATCCGGTCTATCCGGATGAAGCCTTTGCGCGTTTTACCGACATGGCCGGGTTGACCCCCTGGTTTACGCTGCTTACCTTGGGCAGGCGGTTTCTCTGCCTTGCTCTCTGCCTTGCTCTCTGACTTCTTTATCAAGTCCGTAGACGGTGGCTTTGATGACGTTTTACTATCCGTGGCCTGCTGCCCTTTCAGCCGTGCTATCTCTGAGCGAAGTTCTTCGAGGGCTTGCTGTTGTTGCAGAATAATCTCTATCAACCGCTCTGGTGACATACTTTCCAGGGTTGACGATAATCCATCTGTTTTGGCAGGGTTCGCACTCATTTCACTAACCTATCCCAGCATCTCCGGCTTGCGCGTTAAAACAACCTGAATACTTACGGTTAAGTTTATGTTGTGGAGCTTATATTTATAGGGGACGGTTAACACGTCGTATGCTGAAGAGTTTTAATCTATATCTGTAGAGGTAGTAAAAAGTCAGTAAACAGAGAGATGATTTAAGTAGTGGCTTTTTCTTATAATTGAATAGTTGATATTCAAAAGGTTTTTATGAATTTGTTGTTAGAAGCTGGCATTGAATCAGCGCCGTACGCGTTTTCGCTGACGACTGTTGGAATCGTTGGGTTTGTTGCTGCCGTAACTATTGGCTCTATCGCTTGGTACAACTCAAAGCGGCCTGCTGGCTGGGAAGGTAAGGAGCGCCCAGATATTGTTCCTGATATCGAAAAGTAACTTATTCGAGTAATTCTAAATAAATCTTGTTGACCAGAGACTTATTTTCTACACTCTAGTTATAAAGCAGTGGCCAAAGAAGTTTAAGCTCTTTTGGCCACTGTTTGCATGTACGCATCTCAATTTCCATATATGTAGATAGTTGCAACTAATTTGTATATCTCGAAAGTCCCTACTCTTCGAGTTAATACCCTATACGTCAGGTTGCAGCCCCATCTTGGTTAGCACGGGGCCAGGACATTGTTTATTACCGCCTTGCTGACCGGATTAGTATTCATCCGAATAGGGAAAAAGATCGTGTATAGTGGAGGCTTAGGAGTCAGATCACCGGGCTCCTCAACATACATCTCAGGTTCAATAGCATAATTTTTAGCAAGGCCCTCATTACTGACTGTCTGACCAGCGGTTGCATCGATACTGCCTACTTCAGCATAGGTTGAAGTGTGTTTATAATTTTCATCCTCTCGCTCAATGCGTGCAGCAGTCTCGGCAGGCACGATACCTCTATCAAAATTGTCTTTTTCAAAGCTATGTTCAACACTACTTGAATTTTCCATAATTAAAGAAATCCTTATCTCTTTAAAAGCTACGAGTCATTCAACTTGGCAAAATATAGTGTGCTGTAGTGCGCTCTTGCTGTCATCCATCTGGAGCAAGAACTATTAAAGATTGATCATCTTTCTTTAGGGTTGTATTGATTGAGAGAATATGTTCCTTCAAAAAGAGTTGAAACATCGCGCTCCAGTGTTCTAAACCTCTTAGGCAAAAGTTGTTGCCCATAGAGAAGCCTGAACACTTGACTGTTCAGGCTTCTCTCAATATAGCCTGGGTCATATGATTAATAGCATAGTTAGCCGCTAGAACCACTGCGTTGCCTGCGATATGTCGTGCGAGCGGCTAAAGTTTTTTGGGCGCGCACACGATACAAGGATTGGTCAAAAAGATTGAACCTTCTAAAGATTCAATCTTTTAAGAAGATTCATTAGTCAATGACATCTTTGATGCCGTCTTTAACATTTTCAGCTGCCTTGGTTGCAGAAGCTTCTGCTTGCTTGGCTTTGCCTTTGGCTTGCGCTTCTTCATTGTCTGTCGCTTTACCAGCGGCTTCCTGTACTTTTCCTTCTACATCTTTAGCAGTTGCTTTCGCTTTATCTGTAAGGCTCATTTGGATAATCTCCGAGTAACTTAGTTAACAAATCCCATCATAAGGACACATTATTGCGACGACCTCTATCCAATGGTGCCTTTCCAATTAGGCCGTAAGTAGTATCTTGAGACTATTTAGCTCAATTATGTCGAACGGCTCATACACTAACAAGAGTAAAGTAGAAGGCTAATCGCGGATGTCTAAAAATGCTGAAGAGCCTCGAAAAAGTCCGCCGGAAAAGCGTGAGCCCAAATCACCTGCACCTAGGGCCAAGAATAATAGACCTCGGCCCTGGCGGCTTCGCTCTTTAGTACTCGTTCGTTATTACCTACCGCCATCTATTCACCGCCCTGTTATACAAACAGCACGTCGATTTAATCAGATATTGGCAGTGAATAGTGGTGATTGGCACTGGATGGCTAATAATCCGCTCCCCTTGAAAAGCCTTAATCGAAGCCTGTGGCGGAGTGCCGATCCGTCTTTTAACTACTACATAATGTTGTTTCTCTCTGGCGTGATTTCCACGCTAGGACTTCTGGCTGGCAGTACGGCCGCTATTATCGGTGCAATGATTGTGGCACCTCTGATGGGTCCCATTACTGGGATGGCTTTTGCCATTACCATGGGTAACCGAAGACTGCTCAAACGCTCAGGCTTAGCAGTGCTTACAGGTGCCTTGCTCACCGTCGGAACCGCCTACCTAATCTGCAGTTTGGTGGGGTTCAACACCCTAAATTCTGAAATTTTGGAGCGGACACGACCAACGCTGATCGATCTGGCTATTGGCTTAGCGGCTGGCGCGGCCGGCGCTTTTGCGAAAACGCGGCGAGGGGTTGGAGATGCCCTGCCGGGAGTGGCGATCGCAGTAGCCTTAGTGCCCCCGTTAAGCGTCATCGGAATTGGACTAGCATTCAGCGATCGCGCTGTTTTTTCAGGGTCTGCGCTGCTGTTTTTAACGAACCTTGCGGGCATCATTCTCAGCGGGGGCCTGGTCTTTATTTGGCAGGACTACGGTTCGCTCAAAAAGGCCAAGCATGGCTTAACGGCTTCTACAGCAGTACTGTTGTTATTAGGAATTCCATTGGGATTATCTATGCGAGATCTGGTTATTGAAGAGCGGGCTCGCTCTTTGGTCGGTACCCTTATTCGGCGTGAAACTCAAACCTTTAGAGAAACTGATATTCAAAGACTAAGAGTAAACTCCAAAGGAGATATCCTTTTAGTGAATTTAGAAGTTGCGGCTCCTGCAAGCTCAATCACAGAGAATCAAGTGGGCCTTGTCCATGATTTTTTAGAAGCTAAGTTAGGAAGGCCGGTCGAGTTAGATGTTAGCGTTTTCCCCATGCAAAATTTTGTCGTAAACTCAGAAGACACACCTTAAGCATCAGAATTAATGTTCCCGTCGGTATAAAAGCAAACAACTAAAGGACTAGAAAATCTCTGCGGCTCAGAAGAGAGGTTTTTGGCCTTTGATTAATCTGGGATTAACCTCGGTAACGCGAGGGTAAAGGTACTACCCTTTCCAACTTCAGATTCAAGCGTGAGGGTACCTTGGTGCATTTCGGCAATTCGTTTGGATAGATGCAGCCCTAATCCACTGCCTGCACGCATATGGCCACCCTGGTAAAACCATTCAAAGATTTTCTCTCGGGCTTCTTTTTCGATACCGACGCCAGTGTCCTCAATGGCGATTTCAATCGCTTCTGGAGATGGAATAGCTTCACAAGTGTGAGGATTGATAGAGAGTTTCACAACAACACTGCCTGAGTCAGTGAACTTGATCGCGTTGCCCAGTAGATTGGTGAGCAGTCGTCGTAACTCAATGCGATCGCCCTCCGTTTTGTACCTATCTGCTTGCGCTTGATTGCCTTTTGCTAATGATTGTGCATCCACCACTAACGCGATCTCTTTTTCATCTGCTAAAGGTTTGAGTTCTGTCACAACTTCTTTCGCGAGCGCGTGCATAGAGAGCGGCGATCGCACCAGCTTTTTGTGGCCTGCTTCATGCCGATACACCTGGAGTATGGTGTTGGTCATTTGCAGCAAGTTTTCGTTATTGGTGATAACGTTGCTAAGGGCTTCTGCCATTTCTTCAGGCGGCTCGCCAAAGACACCTTCAAGGGATAAGCTCAACATCCTATTGGCTGCTACCAAAGGTGTACGCAGGTCATGAGTAAGCCGGGCAACAAAGTCGTCGCGCTGCCGGATCATTTCAACCTGCTCATCCATGCTTTGCTTGAGCCTCAGGAGCGATCTCACCCTGGCCATCAGCTCATTAATATCAAAAGGCTTGCGAATAAAGTCATCAGCACCGGAGTCTAAACCTTCTTCTAAGCTAGATTTGTCATTAGCGGTGATCAGCAGAATAGGAATGTAAGGGAGGGCTTTGTTTTCGCGGATGTGGCAAGTCACCTCATAGCCGCCCATACCTGGCATCATGACGTCTAATAAGATGAGGTCAGGCGGCTGAGTCAAAACATAGTCTAAAGCTGCCTGACCATTGTTGACATAGTCGAGGTGATAGTTATCGACATCAGCCAAGACAGATTCCAATATAAATAGATTGTCTGGAACATCGTCTACCGCCAAGATAGTTGCAATTTTAGATTTCACAGGTTGCTCGATAAGTCTAGGTATTTTTTAAGAGTTTGCCTAGCTTAGTTACGCCTTAAATTACACCTGCTTTTAAGCCCGTGTAAAAACTTGTCCCCTATCGAATGGCCCTATCGAACGTCCGAGAGCCAATAGCTGTCTGTGCCATTCTAGCCAAGCATGTTGATAACTAAAACGTAACATTTTAGACGTAGCGTATTGTTCTAACTAAAGACATATACTTTTAAGATCATCTATGGCTTAGGTTGAGCTACTAGACTTTCCTTAATTTGATAGAGTAGCCTCTACTATGGGCGTAGCTTTTATCGCTGACTCTTATCTTTAAATTGGACGCTTAAATGCAGCATGATTGGCAGACTTCATTACGAAAAACAAGGCCATGATCGCACAGCTCACCAATCCAGCGCTGTTGGCCTCACAGGTTGATATCAACACCTGCGATCGCGAGCCGGTACATAGTCCAGCCGCTATTCAATCCTATGGTGTGCTGCTAGTCCTCTTAGGAACATCACCGTCTGATTGGAGCATCATGCCGGTTGGCCAAAACACAGCTGAACATCTAGGCAAAGCGCCAAAAGATATGCCTAATCAGCCCCTGTCCGTGCTGTTGAGTGCCGCTTCAAACTCACCTGCTAGCGCAGTGCCTAGCAGGTGAGTTTGAAGCGGTTACTTCGCTGAGGCTTGAGATTAAGGATGAGTCGGTTCAACGCGTTTTTTTCTGGGGTTGTTCACCGAAGTGATGCCTGGGTAGTGTTGGAGTTAAATAGCCTCCGGCAAAGCCAGGGTCTTACCAAATTTAGTTACTGAAAGCACAGGGATTGACCTGAGCATTGTCAAAAAGGTCATTGAACAACAAGGCGGTAAAGTTAGCGTGCGCTCAGCGTTAGGGAAAGGTAGTACCTTTACATTCACTTGGCCAAAAAACAGTCCTAGCGCCGAATAGCGCTTCATTTGTGATGACTGCTTAGACTACGGCTGCTCAGACTATGGCTGCTCAGAACGTGCAAGCTCACCCAAGGTCGGATCGTTTTGACGAACAACAACAGTTCTAGGAATTTTAATGGTGAAGGTGGTGCCTTCATTCTCTCGGCTGTTAACCGTAATATCGCCGTGCATCATCTTAACCAATGAGTGAGTAATTGCCAGCCCAAGCCCAGCGCCTGCGTGCTTGCGTGTAACCCTTTGATCGGCCTGATGAAAGGGATCAAAAATATGTAGCTGGTTGTCGGCACTAATACCACAGCCAGTGTCGATCACCGACAGGCCAATGGCCAAACTGTCTGCTTCGCTTTGATTATTTTGAGAGAGTTCGCCGTAGATACATGAGAGCTCTTTAACCTGTACATGCACCGAGCCTGTCTCTGTAAATTTAATCGAGTTAGAGAGCAAATTGACTAGCACCTGTCGCAAACGAACAGAATCATTGACAATTATCGGGTTACTCAGGTCGATATCCACCAGTAAATGCAGTGACTTCTGGTCCGCCAGAGAGCGCAGCTCCTCAGTGGTTTTCATCACGAGCGCTGATAGGTCCATTTCTACAGGGTCTAAATCGAGTCGGCCCGCTTCCAGCTTCGAAAACGCCAAAATATCATCAATCAGCTCCAGCAAATTACGCCCATTCGCCAAAATTCGGCTAATCATATTTTGCTGAGGATCATCCAATAAGTCCTTTGTTTTGCTGAGCAAAATTTGTGAGAAACCAATAATGGCATTCAAGGGTGTCCTAAGTTCGTGGGACATCGTTGCCAAAAACTCTGACTTGAGCCGCGAGACCTCTTGCAATTGAAGATTTTGCTTGTAAATATGTTGGCGCTGTTGTTCTGACTCTTGGTTTTTCTTTTCCAACAGGTTATTCTTGTCGCGGAGATTTTGGTTGACTTTATCAACGGCAGCTTCTGCTTTGAATACGCGCATAGTGCTGCGAATGAGACGGGCAATCGACTCTGAAGACAGCTTGTTTTTAGGCAAATAATCTGAAGCGCCAGCTTTCATCAGCTCAACGGCAGTTTGTTCATCACCCTGACCAGTCAGTACGATGAGCGGCACCTTGAGTCCCTGCGCGCGAACTTTCCGAGTCAGATCCAAGCCACTTTCACCAGGGAGATTGTAATCCAAAAAAATGCAGTCGTATTTTCCGTGGCTAATCGCCTCTAGCGCCGTCCTGACGTCTGTGGCTTCTGTTACCGTCACGTCAAAGGTCGTGCCTTTCAACGCCCGCTGAAGCGCCATTCGATCAACTGCATCATCGTCAACAATCAGAAGATTGAGTTTATGGGTTACTGGATTGATCATTTTTGTAAAAGTAGACTATTAAAGCACGTCAATCGGTTATGAACTCCATCTTGAATAAACCGCCTACAGTGGTAAATAACGAATAGTTGATATAAAGCGTACCTGTCAAAAGCTATATCTATAAGCTGCGCCTATAGATTTTACGCTAGAGAATCTATAGAGTTAATGATACTTACGCTTACGTCAGAGTATTTCATTGCAAAAGTATTTCATCTTGAGGAAATCTAACGCGAAATCTGACGCTAGGAAATCTCACACTAGGGAATCTCACAGAGCGTCCAGTATTGATTGAGTGCTGTAATGACACTTGAAAAGTTTGAAAAGGTGACTGGCTTCAGGATGTAGCCAGCTACATTAAATTCGTAAGCCTCAACGCGGTCTCGCTCTTCTCCAGATGTTGTGAGCACAATGACAGGGGTTGGCTTTAGCTCAGGATCTTCTCTAAGCTTTTTTAAAAACTCAAGACCGCCCATTTTCGGCATGTTGAGATCAAGTAGCACCAAGCGGCGAGACTGAGGCATTTTCACCGTCGGTGACTCATTTCGCAGGATCTCTAAAGCTTCTAAGCCGTTGCCGGCAACAAATAAGGGGTTAGAAATTTTAGCTTTCTTGAAAGACCGTTGGACATTCATAACGTCTACTTTGTCATCTTCAACGAGCAGTATGTTCGTAACAGCGATTTCAGACATTTCAGTATTTACCGATGGACAAGTCACACTTTTCTACAGATAACTCAAGTAGGTCAAGCCGTTTTAATGTCAGTAAGTAGGCATATATAATAAAACAGTAGATGAGCACAGTCACCTAAAGCCCCCGTCCCCGAGTTCAGGGCTCTAAAGTAAGATACTTGTATCCTTTCTGAGCAAGCGATCTAACCATCCTGAAATAGCGATCTCCCCCAGTTCGGGGGAAATCTTCAAGAATGCACCAGCTCTGTTGCTTAATTGTGTATGTTTGCTTATCCGTAAAGCCATGTCTATTGAGCTGTTGTTAGCTAAGCTAATCTTAGTGTGCCATGCTTACCCGCGTGATAACACCCTTCTTATGAGATAAAAAACTCTGACGATAACGTTTAATTGCTTTTTTAAAATTTTCTATGAAGAATGCTTTAGATATTTCTATCCAAGGGTATATCTCTGTCTCTATTTTTCGATAGATTTTAGGTTATTCACAGGTTTGATAGGGGATTTGGGCCAAGTGAAGCGAAAGCTTGCCCCTTCGCCGATCTCAGAGTGTAAGGAAATTTGGCCGCCTACAGCACGGACACTCTTGCGAACAATTGAAAGCCCAATTCCCGTGCTTTCTAAGTCATCACGGGATTGCAGCGTTTGAAAAATAGTAAAGATTTTTTCTTGGTAGGCTGGCGCAATGCCAGGGCCATCGTCACTCACCGAAAATTCGTAAAAGTCGCCTTGCTCGCGTGCTGAAATCTGTACGCGCCCACTGGATTTATCGTGGTGCTTAATTGCATTGCTAATCAGGTTGGAAAATACCTGTATCAGCGGTGTTTTGCTGGCCTCAAAGCTAGGCATAGGCGTTGTTATTTCGATTGAAAACTCACCCAAGGGTGATAGCGAATCGATGATCTCGCCTAGGAGCTCGTTCAAGTTAATGTACTCGTTATGCCGTTGCACTCGGCCCACGCGGGAGTATTCTAGCAGCCCATTAATAAGCGCCTCCATGCGATGCACCCTGCTTTTGAGTAGCTCAAACTGCTCGACATTTTCAGGTGGAAGCTGCTCGCCAAGGTCTTCTTCAATCCAGCCAGCCAAGCTTGATATTGCCCTTAAGGGCGCTTTCAAATCATGAGAGGTGACATAGGCAAACTGATCTAGCTCCTGATTGCGCTGCTCTAGGGTTGCCGTCGTGTGAGTGAGCATCATATTGACCGCAATCAGATCGTCCTTTTGCTTTTTCAACTCGATATCGGCCTGCCAACTGGCCGTCACATTTTCAAATGAGATGCCTGTACAGTTCGCCGCCAATGGAAACGCCTTGACCGAAAAAATGCCCTTAATACGGCCATCTTCATAGGGCACATCGCCGAGATCCTCTGGTTGCTTCGTCCGGGCCACGTTGGCATAGACAGCTGGAATGTCAGTATCGGCTAGGGCGGGAAAGGCTTCTAGAATGGTTTTGCCCAAAACGCTCTCCATGGTGATGCCAGTGAACTCAGTCGCGGCTGGGTTGGTAGCAACCATTCTTAAGCTGTAGTCATCTTCAACATCTTCAAGCTGCCAGATATAGAGACCTACGGACATGTTTTGAACAGCTTCTGCATAGAGCTGAGCCTGAGCGCTGGCTTTTTCAGCTCTATCGTGAGTGGCTCTTTCGGTCTTTAGGAGGCTTTGGTAGCAATCACGCTCGGCTGCAAGCTGTTTGCCGGCATCTTGAAGCTGCTCTGTAATGTCATGGGCAATGCAATACAGCAGTGTGCCAGAGGTGGACTCATTTACTCTTGAAATTGTCCATGCTAGCCATCGCCAGTGACCTTTTTCATCGGTTAGAACCTCAGCAGCATCGTTTGAGCTGTTTTCACACTGATTCTCATGCTGGTTTTTACACTGATAGCGATGTCTAAAGTGAACGGTTGGGCATTCAGCTGTGAGCGATGCTATGGCCTGAGCGCTAGCATCCCAATCGTCAGGATGCACATATGCCCACAGGGATGGCACCTTCAAAAGGTCACTGAGACCATAACCCAAAACTTTCTCAAAAGCAGGGTTAATCGACTGAGCGCGGCCATGTGTATCCACCACGCACATTACGTCAGTTGTCAGGGTAAAGAAATTATCGAGTTCGATCATTGCTTAGCTTGACCTGCCCCAGATGATTGTCCCCTTCGTAGGGAAAAAGGCTGTTGAACTATCTCTAATACCATTTATCTTAGAGTAAAGGACTTATCTTAGAGTAAGGCGTGGTGAAAGAAGTAAAGGCGTTGCAGTTACCTTTTTTATAAGACTTTTTTCATCGACCCTTTTTTATAGGGCCTTTTTCATTAGTAACCTGGGACTCATAACTCACCCCTTCGCCTATCGGTAGTGTCACCATAAAGCTCGTCCCTTGCTCCACCGTTGAGTTCACTGCGATCGCTCCCCTGTGCAAATTGACGCACTGCTTAACGATACTCAGCCCGAGTCCGGTCCCTGACGTGGTGCCAACATTGCTTGCCCGGAAAAAGGCTTCAAATAAATCGGCCTGATCGTCTAGTGGAATGCCCCGACCTTCATCGACGACTTCGAGTATCAGCTGATGCGCTTGGGCGCAGAGCTTCAGGCTCACCTTGCTGCCTATAGGAGAATACTTGAGGGCATTGGAGAGCAAATTCGTGACGATCGTATCAATCAATGCCGTATTAACGGTGACCTCAGCGAGCTCCCCTTCGCTGTAGAAATCGATCGTGCGCGCCCCTTGCGTCGAAAGTTCTAAGTTGCTGACAATCTTTTGGCAGTGACGCGATAGATTGCATTTTTGAGGATTAAAAGAGGCTTTAGCAGAGGCATTGCGGCTAAACAACAACAGATCGTCAAGCAGGCGCGTGAGCTTACCGACAACGGCTTGCATCCGTTCAAACATGTCTTGCTTTTTCTCAAGGCTAAGCCGTTCTCCGCGCTGTTGAAGCAGCTGCGCGAGGCTAGAAATCACCGAGAGCGGGCTGCGAAATTCGTGGGATACCACCGAAACAAAGCGTAACTTGAGTGCATTCGCCTCTTCTAGCTGCTGGTTTTTGCGGTGCAAACTCTCGGATAGGTGGCGCGTTCTCAAGAGTACAGCAAGGCGCATTTCTAGCTGAATAGGGTCTACCGGAATGGTGATCAGCTCGTCAATGTGGTAGCGCATATCCATAGGAAGCGTTTCGATAAGGCTACTAGGGAGCAGTCCTAAAACAGCTAGGAAGACGGGTTCGGCATCGTGTCGCCAGGCAATTAGCCTCGCCCCCCCACTGGCCCAAATTAATCAAGTCGCAAATGATCAGGTCAAAATCTTCTACTGTTATATCAGGGCTGATTGCACAAGCTCGCCCCTCAGCGGGTTGGCCATTACCGGATTGGTCAGGCTTTCGGCGAGGTAATCGTGGCGGCGTAATCAGCTCAAACTGGGCACTCAACCGACTTGTGAGCAGCCGCAGATTCTCACGATTTTCGATTAGGAGAAGTAGTCGTAATTTACGCATTGTCATCGATAGAATTTAGCACGTGGCAGCGTCGGGACGGGGCAGGACGTGGGCAATTAGGGTTAACAGCTGGCGGATGTCTAGAGGTTTGGTTAACAGCCGACTTTCCGCATACTGCGGCACTGATTTGTAGGCCCTAATGTTATGCGGGGCAATAAGGAAGTAAGAAATTGCCTGCGATCGCAACTTTTCACACGCTTGCCAAATACTGGTATCAAAGCCTGAAATATCGAGCAAAACTAGGCCAATTGGCAATTGTTCGGCAGAAGGTTGCTCAGTAGAGGGCAGCGAGATAGAGGGCAGCGAGATAGCCGCCATCACCTCCTCAAGACTCATCACCTTTACGGCATAGCCAGCCTTGACCAACACCTGAGAGAGGAGTTCTTGGTTACGCTGGTTTCGACCAATACAAACGATCAGATTATTTGCGTTCATCTTTGGGATGGGCTGCGCCACCACGACTGTAGTCCACGGCGATTTACTCTCCGCACTCTGCTCGAGGAAGAAACGACCGCTGCGAAGCCAGTGACTCTTGTGAATTAGGCCTCTGCTGGGAAGTTTGCCCTGGTTGAGAATGAGAACCTATCCACTCTGGCACCCCACTCAAAATGTTACGCAGATTTGAGAGCGGCGCACCTACCTTAATACCGTAGCGAGTAATTTCAAACTCACGCAGCGTCCGCTCAGAGGCTGTATGAAAAGGGTCTTTGGGTATCAAATTAGGCCAAGCGCCTAGCCATCAATCGAATCATCGCGATATAAATCATCGCTTCGGCAGACGCAGGCTTTCGCTCATAATCTTTGCTCAACCGTCTGTACCAGTTCCACCAGCCGAAAGTCCTTTCCACCACCCATCGCTTTTTCAGTAGAACAAATCCTTTGGTCTGTTGAGGACGCAACACGACCCAGACAATCCACCGGAAGCTGTCCATCACCCACTGCATGAACGGCATACCACTGTAGCCACCATCGGCCCAGATCGTATCTAGCCTGGAAACCTGCTCTCCCATCTGATGTACTTTGGTGAGTACTTGCTTGCCGCCCTCGCGTTCTGGCACACTCGCAGCAGTGATGACTACCCGTAGGACTAATCCTAGGGTATCGACTGCGGTGTGGCGCTTTCGGCCTTTCTTCTTCTTCGCCCCATCGTAGCCGACTGCTTCGTTTATCATCGTGTCAGTCTGCGCGCTTTGCGAATCTATCAAGGCTTCTGACGGACTCTCTTGACGCCCTTCGGTAGCTCTCACCCAGCCGCGTAGCCGGTCATGAATCACTATCCAGGTGCGATCTCTACGCCAGTTGCGGAAGTAGGTATAAGCCGTTGACCACGGCGGCAAGTCACCGGGAATATCGCGCCATTTACAGCCTTGGACCACCACGTAGAGAATAGCGTTCATGACGTCCCACATATCCACTTCGCGAGGACGTCCGCCTGGCTTTGCAGGCGGAATCAACGGTTCGATTAGCTCAAACTGGTCTTGAGTCAGATTGCTGGAGTATGCTTTAGTCATGGCTTGCTCGGTGCTGTTGTCTAAGTAACTACAGCTTAGTCCGAGTGAGCTTTTTTACTCTATTTATGGCTTTTCATACAGCCTCTTAGGGCATACGCTTACAGCACAAAGTGTGCAGTTAGATAGCGGGTTGCATCTATTAAATACGAATCAGATCGGAGAGGCCAACATTTTTTTTGAGACAGCAAAATCGCTCTGTGCTCAGGCCCTACAAGAAGTTCGACTGTCCGTGACGATGCTGCGAAGTGACTGGTTATTAGGCAATTCCCTGGAAAGTGCGATCGCAACCTTAATTAAGGAGTTTCAAACAACAACTGCCATTACCCCAGCGATAACCATTGATCTACCCCAGCCGCTTTCCGCAGAAATTAGCTCAACAGTCTATCGTATTGTCCAGGCCGCAATCACCAATATTGTGCGCCATAGCGCAGCCACGACAGCATCACTACAGCTCACCGCACACAGCCAAACCCTATACCTCATCATTCAAGACAATGGAAAAGGATTCGACCCGACCCAAAACTCAACTGGGTTTGGTCTGCAAGGGATGCAAGAGAGAACCTTAGCCATTAACGGCCAGTTTAATTTAGTTAGCGAGCCTGGGGCAGGCTGCCTCATCACCGTACAAGTTCCGCTAGTGAGGCCATAGTCATGATTCGCGTACTCCTTGTAGATGACCAAACTCTAGGGCGACAGGGGTTCAAAGTTTTACTAGAAGCGCACGCAGACATTCAGGTCGTGGGTGAAGCCCAAAATGGTAAGCAGGCTATCGAGCAGGTTGAAACGTTACGACCTGATCTGGTCTTGCTAGATGTACGCATGCCAGAAATGGACGGGGTCGCCGTCACCCAGGCAATTTGCCAACAGTTCAAAGAGGTGAAAGTATTAATCCTCTCCACCTTTAATCATGACGACTATGTTTGCCGAGCGATGCAGTTTGGAGCCATGGGCTACCTGCTAAAAGACACCAGGGCCGAAGAACTGGTTCAGGCAATTCGCATGGCACACCAAGGCTATACTCAGCTAGGGCCTGGCTTATTGCAAAAGGTACTCACAAGTGCAGAGAAAACATCCCTTCCCGCTGAGCGGTCTACCATAAAAAACAGAGCCGTTACAGAGCCGTCTTCAGAGCTTCCCCAAAAGCTCTCTCCAGAGCTACAGGCACTGACAAAAAGAGAGCGCGAGGTTCTCGCTTGCATCATCACGGGTGCCACGAACCGTCAAATTGCAAAGGAGCTCTTTATTTCAGAACGAACGGTCAAAAATCATGTCACGAGCATTTTAAATCGCTTGAATGTATCAGGCCGAGTCCAGGCTGCGATGGTTGCGAGTCCCTTTATCGCCTCGCTCAAATCGAATGATAAGTAATCATGCGGAAATACACTCACTGCCCTTGATGAATAGAAAGACACACATTCCGACAGCTCATCATATGCGCGATCGCTATTCCCGTTTAGCCAAAAAGCTCTCACTGCTCTCGCTCTCTGGGCTATTGCTAGTCTCAGGCCTCAGCGCTAGCTCAACAGCGAATGACTCGCAGCCAACTTATCAACCAGCAACAACACAAAACACCCTCAAAAATGCTTCTACAGCTGGCACCAAAAACAACGCCTACCTAGATGATTTCTATGCCGTTGTTGCCGTTGTTACTCGACCTGATGCCAGCGGTGGCATCAGAGTAGAATCTGCCGCGAGAGGTCTTTGGTTTGCACCCGATGGCCGCTATGCTTCTACAGCCACAGGCGTTGGTAAGTTTGCGAGTGTAAGCGAGTACTGTGCTCGTTACGCTCGCAACTGTGGTAGCTACACCGTGAGCAACGGTCGCTATACACTGCGCAAAGACAACGGTGCCGACCCCAGAACCTTAACCCTTTCTGCCAGCGGCGGAGAACTCTTCGACGATAATCTCTCCTATAACCGCATTGAAGCCCTCCCACCCTCGGTGCTCAACGGGCGCTACCGTAGGCTCCTGTCAGGCAGCAACGGATACATTTACGACTTCGATGGCGATGGCAATTTCTCCAAAAGCAGAACCAACCGCGCCAGTAACCGTCGCGTTGTTCTCGAAGGGACTTACGAGATAGAAAACTACACCATCGTCCTGCGCTTTGATGATGGCGAAACCGACGTCAGATCCTTCTATTTTCTTGAGGATGCCCCCTTTATGGATGGTGACTGGTACGAATCGCTAGATTAGACTTCGACTGCGCTCAGTCACTAGGCGTCGGCTACACTCAACCAACAAAATCTATAGAATGCCTTTGACCAGACGAGTCTAAGCAATAAATCCCATCGCATCTTTCACTTTTTTAAGCGTCGGCGCGGCAACGGCTGGGGCGCGATCTTTACCGTCAGCCAGGACCTGATTCAGATAGGTGCGATCGCCCGTGCCCCGGCATCGCCCACCTTGTTGCCGCCGCCATGTCACACACTTTTGCAACGTCCCGAAGTATCTTATCCAACTCCAGGCCACGCTTAACAAAACCTTCCACATATTTTCAGATACCCCCTCCAGATCTGCCATACGTAAGCGGCTCTGTCACTTTGGCAACAGCCTCTTCCTGCCATAACCAAAAAAGCCCAACACCATCGGTCACTTACAAGCTGAAGCGCGCGATGATATTGGGCTGAGTGGTTCTTGTAAGTCAAAACTGATCTAGCGCATTACTCTATCAAACGACTACTCTAACTACGGTCTAATAACTCATGGCGGCGACTTGTTACCGACACCGTTTCAGCAGCCTCTTCTTCCTGAGCTTCAGGTGCGTCCCACTGCGTGGTTTTTGAGTCGCTATAGTCTTGATACTCAGCCTCTGCCTGAGGAGACCAAGCTTGTGGTGTAGGCGACAATCTATCGCGAGCGTCAAACTCATTGAGTCGCAGCGTTTGAAGATTGAAGTCTTCACTGACTTGAGGCAGAGCCTGGGCCGAAGGGGCAACCGCTGCGGTAACAAGCAAGATGGAAAAAGCAGAAAGCATGAAACGTTGCATAGTCGTAGTTCCTAAAACGAAGGTGTTAAGCGAGCGGCAGAACGTTTTGTACGTTGTTTGTTCTGCGGCTCTATATCCCTATTACACAAGGCGGAAGGCTACGTTAAAGGCTACGAAAAGCTGACTTACGGCTAACTTCTAGAAGTAGCCAATCAAATCTCACAATTTTGTTGACCCAGCTGACGCAGGTCGGCATCTCTGATAGCCCAAAGCGTGAGGCAGAGAATGCTACAGCCCATGAATAGGCAAAGGAGGGCAATGCCGCGTCCGGGGCCAGTGCCAATGAGCTGACCGATAGACTGACTGAGGGGGCCATTGATGGCCATGAGTGGCTCAAAGATGCGATCGCTCAACACCCCAGCGGCCAGATATCCAATCGGGAGAAAGAGCCATTCCACCATCAGCTTGATTGAAAAAACGCGCCCTTGAATTTCGGATGGAATGTGGCTCTGCCAGAGAGATTGGTTGCAGCTGCTGATAAAGGGATAGGTAAATAAATAGCCGAAAATAGCCAGCATCGTGAGCGGGATTGACGCTTTGAATCCGGCCAGCATTAGCCAAAGCCCTTGGGCGATCGCAAAAACAAAAATTCCTTTGACACGATTCTTAGGACCGCCCCATACGCTCATGGTGAGAGAGCCCAGCAGCCAACCGATTCCACCGACTGAGAGGGCGATGCCCAACGTGCGAGGGGTGCCTAAGTTTAGAAAGAAGGGTGTAAACAGTACTTCGAGTGCGCCTAAAAACAGTATCAGCATGCCGTAGTAAAACAACAGCTTGATGAACGGTGGGCGACAACGAATATACTGCCAGCCAAAACTAAGATCGTGACGCCAAGATTTTTTGAGAGCAGCCTGTTGACCTTGGGGCTGATAGTCGTTTGAAGCGATATTCTCTGTTTGATCAGCAGTCCTTGATGGGTGCGGAATGGAAGGAATGCGAATGAGCAATAGTGTGAAGACGCCTATAGCAAAAGTAAGTAAATCAAGGGTGATAATTCCGCTGATACCTAACTGAAACAACAGCGTCCCGGCAGCTAGCGGGCCAATAATTTGACCTGCGGCTTTAGCCGCTTCGACCATGCCGTTAGCGCGGCCTAACTGTTGGGGTGGAATCAGCTGAGTAGTGGCAGCAGCATAGCCCGCCCACTGAAAAGCGGCGCAGAGTGATCCGGCGGCGACTGCTGTGTAGATATGCCACTGCTGAAGACTGCTCATTTGCAGCAGGGCAAGAACGCCAAGAATGATGACTCCAGAGCCCACATCGCTTAGTAGCATAACGGTGCGGCGATTCCAGCGATCTGTGAGGCTGCCTGCAAGGGGAGAAATTAACACGCCGGGAAGATATAGGCAGGTGGGAATCAGGGCAAAGCTGATGACGGACTGGGTTTGTTGATAAATCCAGACGCCAAAGGCAAAGCGGGTGAGATTAGATCCCAAAAGAGAGAGGGTTTGCCCTAGCCAAAGGACGGCAAAGGTCGCAATGGGATGACGAAGACCATGCAGCCGAGGCAATAATAGGCGCGTTACAGGTAGGCGAGTCATGGTGCTTTTTGTCCGATGAACTGGTAGTAAGGGGCTTTGAGTCCGAAGAGATAGGGGACTTTACCGCAGGTTTCAGTGTGGGAAATAGGGGTGAAGCGGTGATGCAAATAGGCGCTGTGGTCTGCTGAGAGAAAGACGTTGTCGGCGGCGAACCACAGCTGCCAAAAGTTTCGAGCCAGCCAGCTTTGGTAAGTTTGGTAGGCGGCTGGATGCTTGTGGGCGATGAAAAAGTCCACTACGCCAATGTAGCCGCCAGGTTGGAGCCACTGGTAAGCCCAGTCGATGGCGGCAAACCAGTTTGGCATCATGGTGAGGGCATAGGAGAAGGTAATGATGCTGACGGGGCCGTTGGGTGGGGTGAACTGGGTGATGTCGCTGCGGGTGGGGGTGACGTTAGTCCAGTGGTTTTGGGTGATGCGATCGCGCGCAATATCCAACAGAGAATCACACAAATCGACAATAAAAATCTGTTCAAAGTTGGGGAGAGCAGGCTGAATGCTCTCAAAGGTCGCGCCCGTTCCGCCTCCACAGTCAATCCAGATATGCCCTGCATTTTGAGGGTTGTTATCGCTGCTGTTATCAGACGATAGGTTTAACGGCTGCGGCTCGGGGAGTGGCTGTTCGGTGAGCTGTTGATAAAGCGATTCGCGGCCATGTAGCAGCCGCTGGCGAAAGCGATCGTACTGTTCGGCTTGGCCACCGTAGAAGCTTTCGAGCCGTTCTTCGTGGGTGTTGCCTCGGGTGGGCTTGATCAGGTGATAGAGCGTTTTGAGATCGGCAATGAGAGGAGACTTTGTAGAGGCGTTAGGCAGGGAGGGCATAGGAGATTAAGGGCGGGTGAGGTCGGCAATGGTGAAGCTGCTGTAGGTGTGAACGCGATCGCGCTGATGAAGCTCAGCTGCTAGCGCTCTGTCGTAAGTCAATAATGACGAAAGGGAATAGCTGTTGTTGTCGTGCTGAATAGAGATATCATCTAGGGCTGTAAAGCAAGGGCTGGCGCTGCGAAAGAGAATACGGGCGTTAGGGGCGGCCTGCTCAACAATGGCCTGCCACTCCTGGGCGAGCGCTGTTTTGTAATGGGCTGCAAGCCAGTCCATATGGTCTAGCAACACAAAGCGCGTGATGGGCAACGATGGCTTTTGCTGAAGAAAGTCTGCCACGGTGGCGGTATGCACAGATATTTTGTCTACAAGTCCTGCTTTAAGCGCCTCAAAATTGTCAGGTTTCAGGTATTCAGGGCAGCAGTCTGGCAAGTACTGGCCCCGAATACATAACTGCCAAAAGTAGTTGTCATAAATAGGAAGGTCGGTAGAAACAGCTTCGCAGCAATTCTGGATAAAACTAAAGAGATCGGTAGATTTGGAGACTGTGATGGCTTGAGACTGTGATTGGGGCACACCTAGCATCCATTGAGCCAGGTCGCTATTGAGCCAGAAGCGCAGGGCGGGTTTCCAAAAGCGATCGCGAAAATTATAGTGCTCGTAAATTTTTTGTTGTTCTTCCAGGGTGGTGGCTGCCATGAGCTGGTTGAATGGTTCACGAAAATGAATAATGTGGTCGATATAAAAGTTGATTAGCTTAGCAAATAAACCCGACGTTCCGCGAAAGTAAAAAGACTGACGGCTGTGGAAAAACCGGCTGCCTTTTTGATCCCAATAGCGCTGCGCCCAAGCGGAGAGATGGGGGCGCAGCTGTTGGCGATAGAGTGTAGGAAAGTTGGGTAAGTGACCCTGACCAAACATTTGAAAGAAGGCGGGGAAATCGAGTGTTTTAATGGCCGCAATTTTGAGTTCGAGCAGGGCATTTTGCCGGGGATTTACATCCACTGCGTAGATGTGCTGAGGCGACTGGAGAACATAGTCCAGCACATTACATCCCGCAGAGGTAATCACAAGAAGCGTGTCGGTGTCACTGAGCTGGAGGGCAATGCGGTCGATCCGAGGGTCTTCCCAGCAAAAGGTGTACACGAGATTTCGGCCATGGATTTGTCGAAAGAACCAGTCTTTCCAGATGTTTCTTGGCAAGGGGGTTTCGGCTGAAGACGAGGTGGGGCGTTTAAGACGTTGCGGGAATGAAATCATAATAGAGAACCAAGCGCATGCTGTCAGGTCAGTTGTAGGGAGGTTTGTTGTATGGATTTAGCTATACAGATTTAGCTATACAGATTTAGCTATACAGATTCAGCTATACAGAGTCTCGGGGGCGGCAAAACAGGAAAGCGACACGATGGTGGCCGGTGTTTGATGTTGGGGGATGATCTCGGGGGGGAGAACGTTGGCATTTTGTAGGGCGATCGCAACCATTTCAGCACAGTAAACGTGCTTTTGGTCTTTGGCTAGAGGCAGCGAATAATGGTACTGCTTGAGCCAGGCTGTGAGCATTTTGCGATAGCTGAAGGTGGCCTTTCTGCTGTGCTGCTGTAAAATCGTTTGCTGAAACATAGGGAGCTGTTGAGGGGCGATCGCATCCCTTAGAGGTACCCAAAAAGCAGCCCCATCCTGGCGATAGGCACCGAGCCAGTCGTCCAGCCAGTGCAGCTGAACCCCTTTAATAGCGGACTGCTGCTGAAAGTCTGGCAGGCCGTTGAAAAAGGAAGACTCAGCCATGCGATAGCGACCATCCAGACTATCGAGCACAATGCTGACATGGCTATAGGGACTACGAGTTCCTCGCCGAATAGCCTTACTAACCAGCCCATTACCCGAAAACGCAATGACATCTCCAGGCTTAATGGGCAAACTGCTGAGTAAAGGAGCGATGGCGGCCATAGTTTCAGATCTTAGATAAAAGTTGACTGTTTTATATAAAAAGTGCCCAAGCACAGAAAAAATGGGACGACTCCTACAAAATAGAGCTGCCCTATTTCTTCAAGCTTAAAGACACCTAAGAATTAGCCTAGTTGTGCTTTAGCCATGTATCAGGACACTTACTATATGTCTCTATTTAAGAAGCTAGGCAGCTACGTTAAAAGCTAGGACAGGTTGACTTATAGCTGATTTCTGAAATCTCTTTCTTAGTAGTTTGATTTTCTCTAACTCTCCCAGGGGGGTACTGGCTGAAACTGGTCAATTAAAAAATTGATCATTGCGCGAACTTTCGGGGCAAGAATCCGACGGCTTGGATAAAGGAGCCAAATAGCGGCTTCTGTGATGAGCGGATATTTTGGCAATACTTCAACGAGAAGACCAGATTTTAAGCTAGCGCTAGCATTCCAAAAGGACTTTCTGCCAATGCCCATTCCTTGCTCTATCATTTTTCGCATGGCCTCACCGTCATTGACCGTGGACGAGTAAGAAATGCTGAGGGTCTTGCCATTTTCAAATGCCCAACTTGTTTCACCAAGCGTGATACAACAGTGCGCTGCGAGATCATCTGGCGTGAAAGGCACACCACACCGTTTGAGATAGGTGGGAGAAGCGACCAGAAGCCGCCGATCAGGTGCTAGCTTGCGCACGATGAGGCTGCTGTCTACCAAAGGTGCGTTACGAATAATGAGATCATAAGCGCCTTCAACCACATCCAGAACTTCGTCGGACAATCGCAAGTCTAAACTTACTTGTGGATAGCGTGCCTGAAATTCGACCAGCAGTGGAATGATATACATTCGGCCAAACGAACCTGGCATGGCTATTCGCAGTAAACCCTGCACCGATTCCTCCTGCCCTCTGACTGTGCATTTAGCCCAGTCTCTAATGTCTCCAGCGTCTGTTGCGCGAAGGGCAAAAATAGCTCTCCATCCGTCGTTAGAGAAACGGCTCTGGTTGTTCTATTGAACAAGCGAAACCCAACAATCTCCTCTAGCTTGACCAAGCGAGCGCTTGCACTTGCGGGTGAAAGCGACAGATCTTTAGCGGCGGCGGTAACACCACCCAGTTCTGAAATTCTGATAAATAGTCGAAGCGATAGAATATCCATTTATCAAAAATATCCGAATTATCATTTCGCTTCAAGCCTATTTATCTTTCTATTCCGAATGACTACCATGCTGTTATCAAGAATTGGAGGCTAAAACATGAAAGCAATGCTTATCAAAGCGTACGGTGAAGACGCGGCGTTTGAACCTGTAGAAATCGACATCCCTCAAGTCAAAGCGGGCCATGTCCTCGTAAAAATTGCGGCGTCGAGTGTGAACACGGTCGATACGATGATTCGTAAAATGGGCAAGGAGTTGCCACTTTCACCCGACGCGCCCGCAATCTTGGGCATGGACTTCGCTGGGACGATAGAGGCCATTGGCGAGGCCGTTTCAACTTATTCAATTGGCGATGAAGTTTACGGCTGTGCGGGCGGACTAGCAGATTTGCCGGGTACGTTGGCTGACTACATAGTGGCGGATGCCAACCTGATTGCCCATAAACCCAAAAACTTGTCGATGCGTGAAGCCGCTGCCTTGCCGCTGGTTACCATTACTGCTTACGAAGGCCTCACTCGTGCGGGTATTCAGAAAGGACAGAAAGTTCTCGTGCATGGAGGGTCTGGCGGCGTGGGTCATGTTGCTGTGCAGCTGGCAAAACACTTTGGTGCCGAGGTCTATTCTACGGGAGGTGGTGATAAACAGTTAGCCCTCATTGAACAACTGGGTGCCACTGGCATCAACTATAAGACGGAATCAGTTGAGCAGTACGTTTCAAAACACACCGGTGGAACAGGTTTTGATCTGATATTTGATTCTGTTGGCGGCGCAAACATGCTGAAGTCATTTGAAGCAGCCGCGCCGAATGGTCAAGTTGCATCAACCGTTTCGCTGTGTGAGCTGGATTTGACGTTGGCTCACTTCAAAGGGTTGTCGCTGCATGTTGTGTTTATGCTTATTCCGATGCTACACAACTTCAGACGAGAACAACATGCAAAAATTCTTCGGAGCATCGCTCAAATTGTCGAGGCAGGTGGACTAAAGCCCGTACTTGACGAAGAGCAGTATTCGCTTGAACAGACCGGACAGGCACATGCTCGTTTGGAAAGCCGACAAGCGATGGGCAAGGTCGTTATTGAAAACTAAGTGAGTGTTCAAAGAGGTTTACACAAGTGCTTCAACGTTTGCAAGGCGCGGAGTTTCAACCCATCAATCGAGGCTACAATGCTGTGTTCCGTTCGAATCGGTTAAGCCTTGGGCTAACGGTGCCCATTGAGAACTACGCACGGGGGGCAGTGCCAACCATGGCTGATCATGTTGAACGTGTTCAGTTGGCTGAAGAACTCGGTTTTTCTGCTGTCTGGCTTCGCGATGTGCCGTTCAACGTCCCGTCTTTTGGGGATGCAGGGCAAACGTATGACCCGTTTGTGTATCTCGGTCTTTTGGCTGGCGTGACTGAGCGAATAGCATTAGGGGTCGCCAGCCTGATTCTTCCTTTGCGCCATCCGGTGCATGTTGCGAAGGCTGTGGCTAGTATCGATCAGCTTTCAGGCGGGCGGCTGATTTTTGGGGTTGCTTCTGGCGATCGCACAGAAGAGTATCCGGCCCTGAATCAACCTTTCGCAGAGCGCGGAGACCGGTTTAGAGAAAGCTTCGACTACATCAGGCAGATGGGTGAAAGCACACCTGCTTTTGAAAATGCTCTAGGTCGTCTGAGTCATGGCATGGACATGCTGCCCAAACCATTGGCTGATAAGCTACCCATGCTCATTACGGGAAGCAGTCGGCAAACCCCTGAGTGGATTGCGCAGAATGGAGACGGCTGGATAACCTATCCACGCAATCTCTCTGTTCAAGGGCAAGTTATTCGCGACTGGCGATCGCGCCTTGAAGCGGCAGGCCAGCCCAATAAACCGATGATGCAGCCGCTCTATATCGATCTCACAGCAGATCCTGATGCCCCGCCACAACCTATTCATTTGGGCTTTCGATTAGGCATAAACTCTCTTCGTACTTATCTGAAATCGTTAGAGAAAATTGGCATGAATCATGTAGCGCTGAACCTGCGCTTCAATCAGGCAGATATCAAAACAACACTTGCTCGCATAGCCGACGAGATACTGCCAGAGTTTTCATAAGAAAGGAGATAAAACCATGGAAAAAGCGGTGCAAAAAACGATTCTAATTACAGGTTCAACAGACGGCATTGGGCTAGAAACCGTGAAGATGCTAACCTCGAAAGGATATGTCGTGCTGCTGCACGGGCGGAACCCTGAAAAATTAGAAGCGGTGAAAAAGTCACTTGTTGAAAGCGGTGGCCGTGTTGAGAGCTACGTGGCAGACTTATCACTCGTGGCGAATGTCGAAACGTTTGCGAGAGCAGTGGCTCAGAAGCATGCCAAGCTCGATGTTCTTATCAATAATGCAGGTGTTTACAACGCGCGAAATCCGATGACGCCGGAGGGGTTGGATATTCGGTTTGTAGTTAATGCGATCGCATCCTATCTACTAACACAACAGCTTCTGCCGCTGCTTGGCACATCCGGACGAGTGATCAATCTATCCTCTGCGGCTCAGGCCCCGGTAGATTTAAATGCATTGACTGGACAAGTCCGTCTGTCTGATGGTGAGGCTTATGCTCAAAGTAAGCTGGCCCTGACTATGTGGTCTCGCAGTCTAGCGCTGTCGCTAAAAGGGAAAGGCCCAGCAATCGTTGCGGTTAATCCGGGGTCACTGCTTGGTAGCAAGATGGTAAAACAAGCCTTTGGCATAGCTGGCAAAGATATTCGTGTAGGCGCAGACATCCTGTGTCGTGCAGCCCTATCAGATGAATTCTCAGCCGCTGCCGGACAGTATTTCGACAACGATAAAGCTCAGTTTGCCTCCCCACATCCAGATGCACTGAATCTCCAAAAATCTGAAGCGCTTATTCGCACTATCATGGAATTAGCCCAGTGCTTTTCTGTCGTATGGTAAATGTGGTTGCCACTATCTGTACATTACCCCGTGTCTGATACCGAGAAACCCATAAAACTGCTGGAAAAGGCTGTTTCGTTGTATCAAAGTGATCTGGATTGGATGTGGGGCTCGTCTATGCCAACAATCTAAATCCGTTTGCTTGAATCAGAAACGGGCATCCCCTATTCAGGGTATTCAGCGATTACGGATATCCTGAATAGGGGGTGCCCCAAACATACGGGAATATTCGCGGCTGAACTGGGAGGGGCTTTCGTAACCTACCTGATAGGCTGCGTGGGTCGCATCGGCATCTTCAGTAAGCATTAGGCGACGCGCTTCTAACAACCGTAAATGTTTTTGATATTGCAGCGGGCTCATTGAGGTGACTGCTTTGAAATGGCGATGGAAGGATGAGGTTGACATGTTGGCTTGCTCTGCCAGTACCTCAACTCGCAGCGATTGGGCAAAGTCAGCTTTGATCAGTTCGATCACGCCAGCAATCCGCTGCATGTTACTACCGGAGGTTGCAATTTGACGAATGGCTTCGCCTTGTTCCCCCGTGAGTAGACGGTAGTAGATTTCGCGAATTATCAGGGGTGCTAGAAATGGAATATCCTGCGGCGTATCCAAAAGCTGGATCAGTCTGTGGGCGCAATCAACTAATGGCAGATCAACATCGCTAACGGACAAGCCCCGACATGGGCTTTGTTTTGTCACGGTTGGGGGTTGAACCTGGGTGATAATGTCATACAGTTCGATAGAGGAGAGTTTTAGTAGAAGGCCCAAGAATGGTTTTTCGGGTGTTGCCTCTACATGAAAGCCTCTAACGGGTAGTTCAACAGAAACGACCAAATGTTGGGCGACCCCATAGTGATAGGTTTCCTCACCGAGCAATATCTTCTTTTCCCCTTGAACGATGATGGCCACTGCCGGTTCATACACGCTGCATACCGTGGTGAAGGCATCGTCTCGCATGAATTCCAGCTGGGCGATCGCGGTTGGGTGCAATCCATTCCCCTGCTCATCTGTATGCCGAGCTGCCTGTCTCGCCAGTTCTGCACAGCGACTCGCGAGACGCCTGTCAGAGTGGTTTTGTGCTATTGCGTTGTGGCTAATCGTTTCCGTTTTCATCCTGGGTTTCGATTCCTTCCACTGGTGTCCACAAGCTTGTCTACAAGCCCATTGTAGAGAATAGTCTCTTGCTCAAGATCTATTTTGAGAGGATTAGGCAATAACCTGCCAGGTTTGGGTATCCAGGTCTCATGTCTGCCGGACTACGATAAATCCATGTTAAGTAAAGACTGGAGAGATAAGGCAATGACACAGAATACTCAAAAAATTGCATTAGTGACTGGCGGGGGCCGAGGGTTGGGGAAAAACACCGCATTGACGCTGGCCAAAAAAGGCGTCGATGTGATTGTGACATACCGCAGTAGTGCAGCCCAAGCCGATGAGGTCGTCTCGAAAATTAAAGCGATGGGCCGCAAAGCAGTTGCCCTCCAACTGGATATTTCTGATACCCAAACGTTTGAAAAATTCGTTGGACGGGTGCAGCAATCTCTGCGCAATACCTGGCAAAGCGATCGCATTGATTTCCTGATCAACAATGCAGGGATTGGCTTGAATCAGCCCTTTGCCAAAACCACCGAAGACGACTTTGATCGCCTATTCAACATTCACGTTAAAGGTGTTTTCTTCCTCACGCAGAAGTGTTTGCCCTTGATCAACGATGGCGGACGCATCGTGAATATTTCGTCGGGCTTAGCCCGTTTCACGCTGCCAGGGAACGCCGTATATGCCAGCGCTAAAGGCGCGATTGAGGTACTGACCCGCTATTTAGCCAAGGAGCTAGGCAACCGGAAAATTAGGGTCAACGTTGTTGCGCCTGGGGCCATTGAAACTGATTTTGGCGGCGGTGTGGTTCGCGATAATCCAGAAGTTAACACCTTCATTGCATCCCAAACGGCTCTCGGACGGGCGGGCGTTCCCGATGATATTGGCGGGGCGATCGCTGCGTTACTTTCTGAAGATAACCGCTGGATTAATGGCCAAAGAATCGAGGTCTCCGGCGGCATGTTTTTGTAATTTAAATTAGTTTCAATCACACCTCAATATTCAACTACATCCCAATAATGGAGACAATCATCATGTACACAAAAACAACCTTCGCTGATGCCGACACCCTGTCGCAACAGAATTTTTTCTTCAAATTTGGGAAATGCTGAGATATCCGAAATGATTTAACTTGCTGTTTCCAGCGATCAATTGTGATCGCAATTGATCGCCGGAAACGCTTTGTCTTAGGGGCAGTAGGGGGCACCGTTACTTTGGGCTAACTACTTATTAGAAAGGAAATTTCTATTTAATCAAAATATTACTCCGGTGACTAAACAGACGATTCAACTATGCAGCATAAGCAAGGCCAGGATGCCTAAAGTAGTTGCTCACTCGATTGGGTAGCTTCTGTAGTCTCATCAGGACAGAAGTAGCTTTATGGCTTGCTTGCGAAGATAGTTTTGAGTCTCTATTGATAGGTGTCTACCGTCTGGTTTGCTCATCGATACGCAATTGTTCTACCTCTCTATTTTATCTCGTCTATCTAACCGCCGGAGTAATATATGGGGGAGACAGTTACACCCCATCAGGGTACTGGCCTTGACTGGGAGGCTAATTAGAGACTGCTATCGTTTGCCAACATGCCTGTGCGATCGCCCAGTCCTCCTGAGTGCGAATCACCAACACTCGCACCTGTGATTCAGCCGTCGCAATGTCTTCATCTACAGGCGATGCCTCATTCTTCTGGGCATTTAGCGTCAAACCCAAAAACGCCATTCCCTCACAGGCCGCCGCTCGAATTGTGGCAGCATGTTCACCCACGCCTGCTGTAAACACTATCGCATCTACTCCACCCAGGCTCATTAACATAGCACCCAAGCAAGCCTTTAGCCGATGAACATATAGGTCTTGGGCTAGCTGAGCTTGTTGATTACCTTGTGCGATCGCCTCTTCAATTTTTCGCAAATCGTGCGACACGCCCGAAATACCAAGCAGCCCAGAAGCTTTGTTCAATAGCTGATCAATCTCATCAGCTGAGTATCCCTGACGCATCAAATGAATCAAAATACCCGGATCAACAGAACCCGAACGCGTCCCCATCATCAACCCATCCAAAGGCGTAAACCCCATCGTGGTATCAATGCTGCGTCCCTGCTTTACTGCCGACAAGGAAGCCCCATTCCCCAAATGACAGATAATTAGCCGCAGCTCATCCACCGGACGATTCAAAATTTGTGTCGCTCGCTGCGTGCAATATTGATGGCTGATCCCGTGAAATCCATAGCGACGAATCCCCTGACTAGCCCACTCATAAGGGCCTGGATAAATTGCTGCAACTTTTGGCATTTGGCTGTGAAATGCCGTATCAAACACTGCAATTTGTGGAACATCGTCACCCAGCAGCTGTTCCATCAGCTCAATGCCTTCCAGATTTGCCGGGTTATGGGCGGGGGCCAACGCACTCAAACGCTCAATGGCTGCCTTCACCTCGGGCGTGATGACGACACTTGTCTGATAGGCTTGGCCACCATGAACCACCCGATGGCCAACAACATCGATCTCTTCTAGATTGGAAATAACCCGCGTTGACCCCTGGCACAAAAGACTCAACAAGTATGAGAGTGTTTTATCTCTTGCCGGTGAAGGGACTGTTTCAGTATGCACTTCACCTGTAGAGGTTTCCACCTCGATTTTGGCTGACTGTTCTTGGGGAATCCAATCAATCTGAGCCTCCCACAAAGGGGCAAGCGGCTTGGCAGGCAGCTCGCCTTCAATGTGGTACAGACAGCTCTTTTGGCTGCTAGAGCCAGCGTTAAGAACAAGCAGTTTCATCCGCTGATTCTGGGCCCAGAAGAAGACCCAGAAGAAGGCCTAGAATAAGGCCACTTCCAATTCACAATCTCCTCTTTGTCTTTGCCGTGCTCGTGGGCGTAGGCAATGCTCTCGATGATCTTATTCTTCATTCGCTCTTTTACATGTGCCGCAGCTGAGCTCAGTTTGGGCACGCGGTTAATCACGTCTATCACCAGGTTGAACCGGTCGATTTGGTTGTTGATGGCCAGCTCCAGTGGCGTATTGATGTTGCCTTCTTCTTTGTAGCCACGCACATGAATGCGCGCTTGATTAGAGCGGCGATACACCAGCTTGTGAATCAGCCAGGGATAGCCGTGAAAGTTAAAGATAACGGGCTTATCCAGCGTGAAGAGTGAGTCAAAATCCCAGTCTGATAAACCGTGAGGATGCTCACCTTCACTCATCAGCTTGAATAAATCCACCACATTGACAAAGCGAACCTTCAGCTCAGGGAACTCTTCTCGTAAAATCGCAGTCGCCGCCAGTGACTCCATAGTTGGAATATCGCCGCAGCAGGCCATGACCACGTCGGGAACATCGGGCTGAGTGCCGCAGTCGTCGTTACTAGCCCAGTCCCAAATACCAATCCCTTTGGTGCAGTGCTGTACAGCCTCATCCATTGGCAGATATTGCAAGTGCTTCTGCTTGTCGGAGACGATCACGTTGATGTAGTCCACACTGCGAAAACAGTGGTCTGCTACTGAGAGCAAACAGTTTGCATCCGGTGGAAAGTAGGCCCGCACCACATCCGGGCTTTTGTTGGTAATGAGGTCAATGTAGCCAGGGTCTTGGTGGCTAAAGCCGTTGTGATCTTGTCGCCATACTAAAGAGGACAACAGAATATTGAGCGAGGAGACCGAACGTCGCCAGGGCACATGGTTCTTACAAATATCTAGCCACTTAGCATGCTGGTTGAACATAGAATCAACCACATGGGCGAAGGCTTCATAGGTATGGAACAGACCATGGCGACCGCTGAGCAAGTAGCCTTCTAGCCAGCCCTGCAAGGTATGCTCACTCAGCATTTCCATCACCCGACCATCGCGGGAGAGTTCGCCACCCTGCTCATCTTCTGGGTACATATCAGCCATCCATACCTTTTTGGTGACTTCGTATACATCCTGCAAACGGTTTGAAGCGGTTTCGTCTGGTCCCATCAGGCGGAAGTTATCTGGGTTCTTGCGAAAAATCTCTCGCATCAGGAAGCCCAATACCTTCGTATTCTCGAACTCTTCAGTACCGTGACCGCCCATCTGGATGGCAAAGTCTCGGAAATCAGGCATTTTCAAAGCCTTTCGTAGGAGGCCGCCATTGGCGTGAGGATTGGCGCTCATGCGGCGATCGCCCACCGGAGCCAGCGCTTTTAGTTCAGGTATCAGCGTGCCACTCTCATCGAACAGCTCCTCGGGCCTGTAGCCACGCATCCACTCACCCAGCTTTGTTAGGTGGTCGTCATTGTCATGCATGCCGCCCATGGGAACCTGGTGCGATCGCCAAAAGTCTTCTACCTTTTTGCCATCAACTTCTTTGGGCCCCGTCCATCCTTTCGGCGTCCGTAGCACAATCATTGGCCACCTCGGTCGCTTCACCTCACCGCCCGAGCGCGCCGCCCGCTGGTATCCCCGAATCTTGAGTACACACTCTTCCATTACCCCCGCCATCTTCTGATGCATTTCGGCAGGATCTTTTCCTTCTACAAAATAAGGCTCATACCCGTAGCCCCGGAACAGACACTCTAGCTCTTCGTGAGAGATTCGCGCCAAAATAGTCGGGTTTGCGATTTTGTATCCATTCAGGTTCAAAACTGGCAGCACTGCGCCGTCTCTAGCAGGGTTAATAAACTTATTGGAATGCCATGCGGTTGCCAGCGGCCCCGTTTCAGCCTCACCATCACCAACCACTACACACGTGATGAGATCAGGATTGTCGAGCACGGAACCATAGGCGTGAGAAACGCTGTAGCCTAGCTCGCCGCCTTCATGAATAGAACCTGGCGTTTCTGGCGTGACGTGGCTGCCGATGTCTCCTGGGAAAGAGAATTGCTTAAAGAACTTCTGCATGCCCTCAGTATCTTGCGTTTTATCGGGATACAGCTCGGTGTAAGTACCTTCTAGATAAACCGGCGCGAGTACACCTGGCGCACCATGTCCTGGCCCCGCCATGAAAATCATGTCTAGATCGTACTTCTTAATCAGCCGATTGCAGTGAATGTAGGTAAAGCTCAATGCCGGAGAGGCACCCCAATGCCCCAGCAGTCTGTGCTTGACGTGCTCTTTTACCAGGGGCTTTTTCAGCAAAGGATTATCTCGCAGGTAAATCATGCCGACAGCTAGATAGTGACAAGCACGCCAGTAGGCGTCTATCTTCTGTAGTTCATCAGGCGTCAGTGCGTCTGCCGATACAGCTTCTGGCTTAAGTGGAGTTTGAACCATGTTGCTTAGTCCTTACAAGTATGTTTGAGGCGTTGAGTCTAGATAACTGCTTCTGGAACTGCTGCTGGCGCACTGCTTTTGGCTTGAGATTGCTTCGACGAGCGCGTGACCACTAGTGAATACGATTTGGGTGAAATGATAGGTCGCTATAGTTAAGAGAACGGTAAGATCGCTATAGCGAAATTGCTCGAAAGCCCTCCGCTCTGTACCGACTTTTTGACAACGACCTTTTGACCAGGATGGGTGACCTCCCTAAAACGTGCGCTTCAGATGAATGGGCCCGTAGTCATGAATGAGCCTATAGTCACATCCTAATCAAGATGTCTCAAAAGCTAGCTCACCTAACATTCATTTAAGAATCTCTCTGACGCATTTGAACCCTGGTTAGCAGTGAACTATGGGGTAGCTGAAATTTCTCTTTCGCGATTTTTTTTGTTGCCTTTGATACGGTTCCAAGGCGCTGTAATGGAAGTGCCCAAAAACAATTTCCAGGTCATGACTCAGCGCTTGCTATTTCTAGCTGTTCTTCTATTTCTAGCTGTTCTTTTCTAGTTCTAGCGTCTTTTGCCGCTGCGTTCAGCGCGATAAGTCATTAGTTGCCATGACTTTTGTAATGGCTATTGCATAACAGCCTGAGCTAAAACCTAGAAGCCGCTCACGCATAGCGTATGACTCTAAAAACGTTGCTTCAATGGAGTTTTCTATTGGCTGTTACAACCTTCGTTCCTGTCGGGTGCACCTTAGCGTTTAATGTAAAAACAGAGGATGAGGCTCTACCCGTCTCGGTAGAGATTGACTGGGTCGTTGCGCTAGGTCGAATTGAGCCAGAAGGCGAAGTGATTCGGCTATCGGTGCCCAATGCGGCGGATAGTCGTGTTAACGAAATCAGGGTTAGTGAAGGCGACCGGGTAAAAGCGCAGCAGGTGATTGCCGTGCTACAGGGTGCCGAGCGGCGACAGGCTGATCTTAGCTCTGCCTATGCGCTCGTGCGGCAGCGACAGGCAGAACTGGCTCAGCAGCAAAATGGCAATGTCAAGCCAGCCGCGCTTGAGGCGCAGCGAGAAACGATTGCTCGTTTGCAAGCCCAGCTTTCGACCCAAAGACGCCAGCGCCAAGCTGCATTTGAGAAAGCGCAGGCCATACTCAAAGAATCGCAAACAAAGTACCAGCGTTATCAAATGCTGGCGGCGGCTGGTGCCATTGAACAAACATCATTAGATGTTGCCTTGCGCGACTATGAGACAGCTCAGGCCGATCTAACCCTAGAACACTCTACTCAAGAAGAGACTGAAAGGACGCTAAGTGCTCAAATTTCTGAAGAACAGGCACGACTGGCTGAACTTAGTCAGGTACTGCCGGAAAATATTGAAATCGCCGCTGCCCAGCTAGAACAAGCCCAAATGCAGGTGTCTCAACGACAGGCCGACCTAGATGATGTACTAGTTCGCGCGCCTGTCTCTGGGCAAATCTTAAGGATCAACACTCAGGTAGGAGAGCAAGTAAATACGCAGCAAGGCATTGTAGAACTGGCCCAAACCGACCAAATGATGGTGATAGCAGAGGTATACGAAACTGATATTCGTAAAGTAAAGCTGAATCAGCCTGCGAAAATAACCAGTGAATATGGTGGAGTAGAAACAGAGCTTGCGGGCAGGGTTGAGCAAATTGGTCTGCAGATTGCGAAGGCAAATTTTGGAGAAGAAGAGGCTGATCCCACTCAGGATGTGAATGCTCGCATCGTGATTGTAAAAATTCGGCTGGATCCTGACGATAGCCAGCGTGTGGCCGCACTGACAGGAATGCAGGTAAGAGTTGCCATTGACGCCGAAGAATAGAAATCTCTCTAACTAAAAACATGAATAAAACTTTTGCCATGTGGAAATCGCTCCTGCCGCGACTGCCCTTTGAAAAGCCCCTCGCTTGGGCACAGCTTTCTCATCAAAAAATCCGGCTAGCCGTCGCAATTACAGGTGTGAGCTTTGCTAACATTCTCATGTTTACCATGATGGGCTTACAAACACTGCTAACCGACGGTGCAACAACGCTACACGAGAATTTAAATGGCGATTTGTTTTTGATGTCTTCTTTTAGCCCTACGTTGCGCATCCCTATCTCTATTCCGAGAGCCTATCTGTTGCAAGCCGATGCCGTAAATGGTGTAGAAATAGCCGCGCCAATGTACATCAACGGCGCAAACTGGACAGCGCCTGACCAGCTCAAACCTCCCTCAGAGAGATTTTTAGAAGACAGTGAGCCTAAAGATACCCCAGAGTTTCGCGCAGAAGAAGAGACCTCGGGCGATATTTTTGGCAATCAGGTCCGGATCGTTGCCTTTAATCCAAGACAGTCTCTTTTGAAAATACCGGAGGTTGAGCAGCAGCGCGATCGCCTCAGCGCTGCCAATTCTGTTTTATTTGACAGACTCTCTCAACCTTCACTCGGAGAGGTTCCTATGCTACTATCCACTTCTGATAGTGTGCAAACCTTGATGGGTGGTCGCCGGGTTGAGGTCGTTGGTTTGTTCAGCCTGGGCAGCACCGTGATAGAAAAAGGCACGGTGGTTATGAGCGACTGGAACTACACCCAGTGGTTTGGACCACAGGTCCTTGAGCAGGTGACCTTGGGCGTTTTGACGCTGGAAGAAGGCAGCGATGCGGCGGCGGTGCAAGCGACACTTCAGCAGTATTTGCCAGATACTGTAGATGTTTTGACTATGGAGGAACTGCTGGCTAAAGAGAGAAAGTTTACTGACGAAGATCCGGGTGGCATTATCTTTGGATTTGGCAGCATGGTGGGGTTTGTCGTTGGCATTGTGATTGTCTATCAGGTGCTGTACACCGACATTAGCGATCATTTGCCGGAATACGCCACGCTAAAGGCGATGGGCTACAGCGACGGAGCCCTCCTAAGAGTTGTGTTGTTAGAAGCCGTTCTCTTAGCAGTGCTAGGGTTTATACCTGGATTTGTGACTTCTTTAGGACTGTACCAGGTGCTAACGGTGATGACCCGAATCCCGCTGGTGATGAAGAGTACTGTGGCTGTTCAGGTGTTTGTGCTAACGCTGATGATGTGTAATGTGTCGGGTGCGATCGCTATGCGCCGTCTCCAGTCAGCCGATCCGGCAGATGTATTCTAAAGGTACTATCCACCAGCATGTCTCCTACAGTCGCTATTAACAATCTTAGTCACGCTTTCGGCAAAGGCCAGCTCCGCCGAGCCGTAATCACAGATATCAGCCTAGAACTAAACCCAGGTGAAATTGTGTTGCTAACAGGGCCATCGGGCAGTGGGAAGACGACCCTGCTCACACTCATGGGTGCTTTACGCTCAGTTCAATCAGGTAGTCTTAAAATCTTTGATCAAGAGCTGAAGGGTGTGCGTAAACGCAGGCTAGTCAAACTAAGGCGTCAGATTGGGTTTATTTTTCAGTCTCATAACTTGCTTGATTGCCTGACAGCTGTAGAGAATGTAGGAATGGCTTTAAAGTTGCACGGTGGATCATTTCATCAGCGTCGACATCGCGCTCATGAAATGCTAAAAACGGTGGGTTTAAAGGAGCACAGCCATAAGTATCCAGCACAGCTTTCCGGTGGGCAAAAGCAGCGAGTTGCCATAGCACGCGCCCTCGTTTCCCAGCCTAAAATTGTCCTCGCTGATGAGCCCACTGCCTCTCTCGATAGCTATTCTGGCCGAGACGTTGTGAACTTAATTCAACAGCTTGCTCACCATCAGCGGTGCGCGGTGCTACTGGTTACCCACGATGCTCGCATTCTTGACATTGCCGATCGCACCTTACACATTGAAGACGGACGATTAAGCAAATGATTCACTCAACGATCGAATAACTTTATGACCTCTTCGGCGTCACTCTTCTTATACCGACATAAAAAACAGTTCGGTCAACAACCTGGTGCGATTGACAGGCTTTTGGAGGCACACTGAGGCCCCGTGCCATTTCGCCTTTAAGCGGGTAAACCAGGTCACATGATGCGCTAGCAAGATAATGGGAACGGTCCGAAAGGTATGGCTTTTGCGAAGACGAGCACATACCTTGAACCCACTAAAAGACCCATTGAGCCCTGGCATAGATGTCGCCATCAAAATCACATCTGGCTGATAACTGATCAGATCCGTGAGAGCGGTGATTGGGTCGCTTATCGAAACGATATCGAAAACGGTGTCGTCAAGATAATCATAAAGCCGAGAGAGCATCGCGAAGTCATCATCAATACACATTAGGGTGTATATTTTTGTTTTTTCCTGGTCTGTTGCTGTCATCGTCTCCTGTGTAGGCGCTGCTAGTACCGATGTGGGGTTAGCAAGCGCTTTGGGTGCTGTGGTGGTGGTGGTCGGTGATTTTAACCCAAAGCGCTGACCCATCCACTGGCTGAGGGCACCTAGTCGTTGCTGCAGCTGAGCAATGTAGGTGAAGCACACAGGGACAATGATCAGGGTCAGTAGCGTTGCGGTAGAAAAACCACCAATGACGGCGATCGCCATTGGGCTGCGCACTTCTCCGCCCGCCCCTAACTCCAGCGCAATCGGTATCATTCCAGCGACCGTAGAAATAGAGGTCATTAAAATAGGTCGCAGGCGCGTTACTCCAGATTCGATCACAGCATGCTTGAGAGATTTTCCTCGTTCACGGGCCTGTAGAGCATAGTCCACCAAAAGAATCGCATTTTTGGTGACTAGCCCCATTAGCAGCACAATGCCAATGAGAGAATATAGATCAAGCGGTTTTTGGGTGATCAACAGCGCTCCAAACGTACCGCTAATGGCCAATGGCAGCGCAGACATAACCGCTAACGGATAAATAAAACTGTTGTAGAGCAGCACCAGCACTGCGTAAATCATCACGATAGCTGTGGTGAGTGCCAGGGTAAAACGGCTAAAAACATCTTGAAGAATATCAGCATCGCCTGCGGCTTGTTCTTGGATGCCTTCGGGAGGATTTTTGAGGATGGGCAGTTCGTATATTTGCTCTAAGGCCTGGCCTAGGGTAAGGCCTTGTAGATTGGCGGCGATGGTTACCTGGCGATCGCGATTGTAACGGCGAATTTCAGCTGGGCCACCCCCCACCTTGACCTCTGCTACAGCAGAGATTGGCACTAGCTGGTCATCTTCACCCGTAACCTGAACGCTGGCTAGGGCAGCCAAGTCATGGCGAAAAGCTTGGGCTAAGCGGACCCTGATCGGAATTTGGCGATCGCCTGCGTCAATAGAAGCCAGCTCAGTTTTGTGATCTCCAAGGGTCGCTAGGGTTGCTATGCTGGCAACTTCTCGCAGGCTAACGCCTAGATCGATAGCTTGCTGAGGATTAGGCACAATCAACAGTTCTGGCGTTACTAAACCTGTGCTGCTGCTCACTTCTACCAGGCCGGGTAGTGATCGCATTTGTTGAAAAAGCGCATCGGCTGTCTGATTTAGCAGGTCTGGATCTGCGCCTTTGAGAATAATATCGAGGGCCTTGTCATTATTGCTCAGGCCCTGACTATCAAAGGCAAAGCGTACGTCTGGATAAGTTTTTAGGAGATCTCTTACCTGTTGTTCAAAAGCTTGACGAGAAAACTGTGAGCGCTCTCTTTTGGGTTTAAGACGGATAACAACCTGGGCCTCTGCCACCCCTTGATCGACATAAATGCTCTCTACCGCTGGGTGAGTGAGGAGGCGATCGCTCAGCGCATTGGTCAGCGTCTGGGTGTGCTCAAAGGTCATGCCAGGGGGCAGCTCTACTGATAGATGAGAAAGGTCGGTATCGCTGGCACTCGCAAGCCCCGTGGGCAGTTTTGGAATGAGCGTGAGGCTACCAGCAAAAATCGCGATCGCAATTATCAATGTAACCAGTCTGTGGCGCAGGGCCGCTTTCAAAAGCCGGGCGTAAGGCGTATTGAACTGCGACGCGCTTATGAGTAACGCTCCCCTGTCTGTTTGTGATGTATTAATCTGCTGTGAATCCGTTAGCTGCAGGTTGGTCTGCTGCGGGCCTGGCTGCTGTTGCAAAAATCGAGAAGCTAACAGCGGTGTCACGAACCGTGCTACCAACGTTGAAAACATAGTAGAGACTGCAACCGTAATGCCAAAAGGTTGGAAAAACTGGCCCGGAATTCCGCCCATGAAGGCTACCGGAATAAAAACAGCCACCACGGTCGCAGTGGTCGTAATGACAGCCAGTCCTACCTCCGCTGAAGACTCTAGCGCCGCGCGCACAGGATGTTTCCCCATGGCAATGTGGCGCTCTACGTTTTCAATTTCAACAATGGCATCATCTACTAAGTTCCCGACCGCCAGGGTTAGCGCCAGCAGCGTCATACTGTTCAGCGAATAGCCCAAAGCCTTGATGACAATGAACGTTGGAATAATAGAAAGCGGGAGCGCCGCCGCCGTAATTAGGGTGGTGCGCCAGTTTCGCAAGAAGCAGCCCACGACAACTACGGCTAACGCAGAACCGAGTATCAATGCCTCAATGGAGGCTTTGTAGGCCTCACGAATATCGGTCGCGCGGGTAAAAATGAGCTGTAGCTGCACGCCCTCAGGTAAGGTTTCTTCTAGCTGAGCGATCGCTGCTTTTACACCGTCTTCTACACTTACTAGCAAGCTACCATTGCTGCGAAATACACTAAAAGAAACCACGGCACGGTTGTTGATTTGGCGGCTCGTCTGGGCTGCAGTACCACCGCTGATTGTTGCTGCCTGCCGCACCTCGGCAAAGCCATCGTTAATGGTGCCTAAACTTTGTAAAGGAACACTCTCGCCTGTGGGCAGCTTCACCTGAAAACTGTTGAGCGCAGCCAAACCCGCCGCTTCACTGGGAAATCTCCCTAGGGCCCGTATGGTTTGTTCTTGTCCTGATACCTGCGATCGCCCGCCTGGCAGGTTCATATTAAAGTCTTTGATTTGAGCATTCACTTGGGCCGCACTAATGTTGTAAGCATCAAGCTGATAGGGATCAAGGTTCACCTGAATCTCTCTGTCGACGCCGCCCACCCGGCGCACTTCAGCCACCCCTTCTACCGCCATAATAGCGGGGCTAATGGTGCGATCCACCAGGTCGCTAAGCGCTGCCACCGACTGACCTTGCCCCTGCACGGCATAGGTCATCACCGCGCCGTCATCGTAGCGAAACTTTTGAATCGTCATGGTCTCGGCGTAGGGCGCTAAGTTCTGGCGAATGCGATCAATCGCATCTCGCACGGCGTCCATCGTCTCATCAGAATCTGCGCTCAGATCGAACCGGACATTGGTATAGGCATACCCATTGCCCATTGAGGAGTAAATTTCGTTAACGTCACCAAGGCCAGCAACAGCATTTTCTACCTTCTGGGTAAATTGGGTTTCTAGCTCTTGGGGCCCCGCTCCTGGATATTGGGTTTCAATCGTGATAATGGGTAAGTCTATGTTGGGATTGGCATCAATGCCGAGCTGAAAAAAAGAAGTGATGCCCGCCAGGATGAGTACCAAGAAGAGAACTAGCGTCGGTACGGGGCGGCGAATAGACCAGCCAGAGAGATTAAAACTCATAAAATTTACATACAGCCCTAGAGGTCTGTGGCAGAGGCAGCCTGCGGCACCGTTGTCACTGTGTCGCCGGGCTGTAAGTAGCTGGCACCACCCACAACAACTCTGCTGCCCGGCTCAAGACCTGCAACAACTTCAACGGTATTATCACCTGCTGGGCGAGAGGCCACCGTCACCCAGTTGGCGCTGACGGTAGTGGGGCTATCGGCGCGATCGCTCACGGTATACACCACCGCTGTACCGTCGGGCTGTGCAATCACAGCTGTTGCCGGAACCATTACACTGCGGCGACGGCCTGTGACTAGCTGAGCCCGTAAAAACATCCCTGAATGCAGGCGATTGCCTGTTTCCGACACTGCTTCCTCAGGGAGTGAAATTTTGACCAATGCCTGACGGCTGTTTGCGTCTATGGTGGGCTCAATGGTGTCCACTTCGCCCTGCAGCTGTAAGGGATTATTTGCATCTGTTGCGCTAATCGCCACGGTAGAACCCACCTCTATTTGGCGTAGCTGCGCCTGGGAAGGCGTCACGGCTAGCATGAGCTGAGAGTCTTCGATAAGGCTGTATATCGGCGTGTCTACAATGGCAGTGTTGCCCAGGGTTGTCAGGCGCTCGGCAATGGTACCAGCGGTAGGAGCAACAACAACCGCTTGATCGAGCTGAGCCTGGACGCGACTAATGTCGGCCATTTGGCTAGCAATGATGGCATGGGCGCTATCCAAAGCAGCCCTGGCCGCTGCGACATTTTGCTGGGCAGATAGGGTGTTGACTTGCCTTTGGCCTAACTGTTCCTGGCTAATCGCCCCTTGAGCGTAAAGTGTCGCATAGCGACTAACCTCAGTTGCCGCAGCCTGCTCTAATACTTCAGCCTGATTCAGGACGGCTGTTTTTTGTTGAAGATCGCTTTGGGCTTGAGCCATTCGAGCCTCGGCTTGGGCCAGCTGCGATCGCAAAATGCGGTTGTCCAATACGGCTAGCACATCGCCAGCGGCAACGCGATCGCCCGGCTGAAATCGCAGCTCTACAATCTTCAGCCCGCTCACAGATGGCGTCACTTCTAGTAATGATTCAGGCACAACTGTCCCGGTGAGCGTGATGGCGCTTTCTACCATAGAAAGCTCAGCGGTGTGCAGCGTTACACTTTTGGCAGACTCTGTTGATTTGTTGTCACTATTAATGTCTGCTTGACTATCAGCAGCTGGGCGAATGCTGGATTGTGTAGTGGGCTGCGTAGAATTCTGTTGTGTGGACGCTTGGATAGAAGCTTGAGTTGAGACCTGACGATTAAAATGGCGTCCACCGCCAACAGCTAATAAAACCGCAGAAACCCCAATTGCAATTCCCTTCGGCTTTAGTAAAGGGCCTACCAGCATCCCGACGCATTCCAAAAGAGATTGCCTATGTCGAGGCTTAATCAGCTGCTGTGGATTTTGGAGCTGCGAAATCGCAGACTCGGCTGCTTTTAGGTTCCTGCGGCTATTCATAGAAGTCACGCGTGAATAAGGGGTATAAACCGCCAGGGCTAGACAAAGTCAAAGACACTTGTGTCAAACAAATCAAGGTCTTTAGCATCTTTAACCTCGGCGATTAAATCACCCTGATAAAAGATGTCGTTACCTTTTTTGCCGCCCAAAGTGTAGTCGTCAGCACTGCCCGAGAGCTGAATGCGATCGCCCTCCTTTGCCTCAAAGTCCTCAATCTTGCCATACCCTTCGCCCCGATAAAAGACTCCACTAGCATTGCCAAGCACAAACGTGTCCGCGCCATCTTCGCCCTTGAGCTTATCGATATCGCCACCGCCTAGCAAACTGTCGTTAATATCAATGCCAAAGATCCGATCGTTGCCATCGCCCCCTTTAATTTCGTCAGAACCCAAGCCACCATAGAGAACGTCATTACCGTCTTTTCCTTCTAGCTTGTCGTCACCGCCCATGCCAAACATGGTGTCGCTAGTATCTTCTCCTTTCATTTTGTCTTTTTCATCGGTGCCCATAAGCAAGCTACTAGAGTCTAAGTCCCCAGAGCCAGGGTCACCTTGGAACCGAGACACAATAGCGTCGGAGAAAGATCCAGCATTGCTAGGATTGAAGGCCTGGCTCAAACCGTCATCAATACCGCCTAAATCTGCAAAACCAAGGCCGGTACTAATGTCGTTGTCGCCATCGGGTAAAGCTTCGTTTGTCACAACAGAGTCAGTGATATCGGTTACCGAGATATTTCCTGCTGTGACAAAAACGTTCCCGCCATCTTCGTCTTTCCCGATAAACTTTTCTAGCTTTCCTTTCTCGTCATCGAGTCGGGCGACCCAGCCATCAATGTTTTCACCAGGACCATTGCCAATGGCACCGGACGTAAAGCCGCTGACGATGACGCTGCCATTGCCGTCGGTAGCGACACCTGTTGCGTAATCAAGCTTTTCTTTGACCCCAATTTGGGTAATCCACTGTTCATCTAAGTTAGCGTCGAGCTTAGCAACAAAAGCGTCGGTATCCTCACCTTTCGTTTTACCGCCATCACCAAACTTCTTGTTGTTGGTGTATCCAGTGAGGTACACATTGTCATCGTCATCAATCAGCAAATCACTAAAGTACTGACCGTCATCGGTGTCGGTGCCCAGCTCCTTGCTGACTAGCTGGTTGCCGCTGGCGTCAAATTTAGAGATAAAGACATCATAAGAATCAGCATCGGGACTGGTGCTATCACCGACGAAATCTCCCGTTGTCCATCCCGAGGCAAACACATTGCCCTGAGAGTCGGTATCGACCGCCCAGCCAAACTCCAAGCCTTCTCCCACCGTGCCAAACTGCTGAACCCAGTCCACATTGCCACTAGGGTCTATCTTGGCAAGATAGGCATCGTACTTCAGCAGCAGCCGTGAAGGGTCTGCTTCCTTAGATAATCCCTGTGTCCAGCCTACCAGGTAAGCGTTGCCCGCATCATCTACGGCCAAGTCGTAGTTTTCATCAAAAAAGGGCGTGATATTCAGCGGGAAGGGTGCTTGGGGATCTCTCACCTGAGTGAATCTGTTTTTGGCTCCTGTGTTCTTATCAAAAACACCTAGCCAGGAGTCGTCTTGCACAGAGAAATCAAAAATCTCTCTATTCTGATTGTTCTTAATAGCCAGCCCAGAAACATATACCTGTGAGCCTCGCACATCTAGCCCGAAAGCAGTACTGGTAAACGAAGGATTTGCTGTGTCTCCAGCTTCTACGCCCGCATTAAACTGCTGACCCCAAATAATATCACCGTTACCGCCACTGAACTTGGCAACCCAGGCATCTGTATCAGCTGATTGCTTGGCACCGACCAGGCTACCAGAAGTATCACCGGCAACATAAACATCGCCATTTTCGTCGGTAACTACTTCAAAGGCACTCTCACTTTCTGATGAGCCCAGCTGACGCAACCAAACCTGGTTGCCGTTGTTATTGTATTTAGCAATGTAGACATCGCCTCGGCCCTGGTTAATACCGCCTATGCTGCCTGATGTTGAACCCACAACATAAATATTGCCTGCGCTATCAATCGTTGTTGCCTGGGCTTGGTCGAAGCCAGGTGTCCCCAGGCGAACAATGTCTTTCTTGCCCTTGTCTTTGCCTTTGTCCCCCACGAAATCGAAAGCGTCTTTGTCATCTTTAAAGTCAAAATCTTGCTCTGGAGTGGAGATAATGTATCCAATCAGGTCTGGTGTAATACCACCGTTGTAGATAATCGCTTCACCGCTGAAGGCCTGTTCAATACCCTCTACTTCTAGGTCATTAATTTCAATTAGGCTGTAATCTTTTTCTTTACCAAAGAGCTGAATGACATCCTGGGTGGGATCGAAGTCGTAGATAACCGCGAATTCGTTAGTCCCTAGAATGTTATTAGCATCGAAGGGGTTGGGCGCGGTGTAGAAGGGCGTGCTCTCGTCGCCCAATACAAAGCGATCGCGGCCAACAGAAGGGATATTGGTATTTAAAATGCCCAGGGGCCGACCCTCGGTAATACCTAGAACAATCTCAAACTCGTCGGCACTATTGTCAAACAGATCACCGAACAAAATGTCAATGTTGATGTCTGGATAGGTAGCAGTTGGATCAAAAGGAAAGAGAACGTCGTTGCCAGCCCGACCAAAAATAGCCTCAATTTCGGCAGTGGTGGAGCCGCCTACAAGGTCACTGGCGGGTGTTAGTAGTGAAACGCTAGTGTTTTCTTCCATGATTCTTTTTATCGGACCCGGTGGATCGCGGTGAAGGGGCTAATTCCTGAATACATGCACCATCAATATATTATGACTAAAAAGTATGGTGATAGTTCCTAGGGCTGAATACTGACTACATTTACGCTGGCTACATGTACTTCCTTGGGGCTGCTAGTTTGAGGTTGCCAGCTTGAAGCTGGCAGACCACAGCCGATACTAGTAAGGTTTTCCTGATGCAGTTATCATACATAACTTATGTATTTTTCTCTAGAGATTAAAAATGATTAAAGCATTCAATATTCAATTCAATATTCAACATATGTAGTCAGGGAGGTTGTAGTCAGGGAGGTTGTAGTCAGGGCGGTCCTATTGAGGACGAGGCGTAGGGGTGCGTTTCGCTCATACGTTCTGTTTTAATCCAGGTAAAACTTGCAGCAGCCCCTAAGAGTAGTGCGATCGCCGCCACCCACATCACGCTATGCATCCCCGAAACAAAAGCACGGTGAATCGTTTGCTCAAGTGTCTCGATAGAAATTGTCGGGGGTAGATAGCCCGCTAATCGGTCTGGGCGTGTTGCGCCGTGACCCAGCGCTTCGGCCACAATAGCCTGCTGCGCGGTTGAGCTAAGGCCCCAGGCGGCGAGCGATCGCGCCAAGTGATGCCCCAATCCCTGGGTCAATACGCTGCCCTGTACCGCAATACCCAATGCCCCACCCAGGCGAGTGCTGGTATTGAGCAAGGCAGCGGCAATGCCTGAGTGTGCCGTCGGCGCGCTATCCATCCCCACGGCGGTCAGCGGTGAGAGCGTAAACCCAATGCCAAAACCCACCACCATAAGCTGCCAAAGCATATCGCCATAGGGCGTATTGGGCTGAATTTGGGCCAGAGAAAGCACCCCCAGCCCAGCGATCAAAAAACCTGAGGTGATAGCAGTGCGCCAGCCGAGCTTAGCCGAGGCATAGCCAGAAAGAATTGAGGCCAGAATGAAGGCACCATTTAACGGCAAAAAACGTAACCCTGTGGCCGCCGCCGAGTAGCCCTGTACCTGCTGCAAAAACAAACTCAGCAAAAACAACAGACTTACCAGCATAAAAAACAGCAGTGCATTAGTGGCAATTGCTGTGGTGAATGCTGACTGCTGCAACATCCCCAGTGGCAGCATAGGACAGGCACTGTAAATTTCCACGACCACAAAGGCAACAGCACTGCCCAGGCTCAAAAGCCCGAGGCCAAGGCCAAAAAGCAGGGCATGATTCCCCGCAGCACCGTCCCCGCCGCCGGTCAGCAAAATAACAAAGGAGGCCAGCATCACCGTACTGAGAATCATGCCCGGCCAATCTAAGGGTTTGGAGTGCTTTTTGCTCATGCTATGCCGGTGACCTGCCGAAACAGCCCGGCAGGTTAGCCAAAACGTGAGCATGCCCAGGGGTAAGTTCAAGAAAAAGATACTTCGCCAGCCCAGGGTATCGACCAAAATACCCCCAATAGCAGGTCCAACAATCAGCGCTAGCCCTGAGACGCCAGACCAAATCCCAATCGCTTTAGTTCTCTCTTTTGGGTTTGGAAAAGCATCGGACAAAATGGCCAGCGACGTTGGCAACAGAGCAGCCGCGCCGATGCCCTGCACCAGTCGTCCGGCCACCACCATCGCCCCACCAACCGCTAATCCTGCCAGGATGGAGCCCCCCACAAAGCCTATCAGCCCTATCAGAAAAACTCGCCTGCGACCATACAGATCTCCTAGAGTACCAGCAGGCAAAACCAGACAGGCAATAGGTAACAAATACGCTGTAAGGATCCACTGCAACCCGGTAACAGACATCCCCAAACTTAGCTGCAAATTAGGGAGCGCTACAGTCACCACCGTATCGTCCAGGGCCGCCATAGACAGCGCCATGCACATGGCAATAAGCGTTAATCGTTTGCCTGTAGTGCTCATCGAACTGGCTCCGCTAGGGCTTGAGATTTGCCGGTAGAGACCACTTCAGCTACTGGCCTGGTCTTCGCTTTTTCACTCGCTGTTTGTGACAGCAAGGCCTGGATTAAGTCGGCAACTTCTTCTACGGCATCGTTACTATGTGCGATCGCTCGCTGTCGATACTGTTCAAAGATTTCAGGGTCCAAAAACGTTTCTACCGCCCGCTCAATTTGAGCAAAGCTGCGCAGCACAATTCCCATCTGTTCTTGTTCAATCCATGTAGCGTTGTAGCGTTCGTGGATTAGGGTCGAAAAATTACGTTCGGTGATCACCGGCAAGTTCATCGCTAATGCTTCACTCAGGCTTCCAGGACCTGGCTTACCAATGAAAAAGTCCGCCAGGTGCATGTAGTCTGGAACCTCAGCAGTAAACCCGACAACAAGGCGACGTTGCATACCCGGGAGCGCCTGTAGCGCGGCTTTGAGCGGTAGGTTGTGACCGCACAGAAAAATTAGCTGTAGGCGATCTCCAAACACCGACAGCTTTTGGGCAATGTCCATCATGACATCAGCCCCGTTTCCCCCAAACATCACCAGCCCTGTCAGGCAATGCGCGGCTAGCCCAAAATCAGCTCGTAACGGTTCTACTGGGTCCCGAGATTGACGGAATCGTGGATGAATCACCATGCCAGAGGTCGCCACAATCCGTTCAGGATTGACGCCCAGCGAGTTAGCTTGCTCTACGGCTCGCTGCTTGCCGCACACGATATAGCTGTCGGTATCGGGCTCAATCCAAAAGCCCGGCGGTTCATCTGCAAAGTCAATCATCACGGTAACGTAGGGTGTACTGGGTAGCGTCTCATCCAGCGCTTTCCACAGCACCTTGTTGCACATGGTCACCACCGAAACGACAATGTCGGGCTGTTGCTGCTGCCAGTACTGCTTAAAATAGTCCACCGCAAAATCGCTGTTGAGCTTCACCAGTAGCTTGTTGAGACGCATTTGCACAGGCCATAGCCAGGTCCAGCCGCGCTTGAGCATACTGTTGTATATATCCGAAACCGAACTACCCAACCACTTATAGAGGTTGATACTCTCTTTTGTCTGAGTCATCTGAGCCATAATGTCGTCCATATCGGTTATCTGAAACCGATAAGACACAGGTGCTGACGACGTTTTCTCTGCGATTTCTCGTGCCGCTAACACCGCCCTAATAGCGTGGTAAGTAGCATAGTGACCCCCACCCCCCTTGCCGGTAACAATATTGATCCGGTAGGTTTTGGCTGCACGAGTATTGACTAAACAAGGTTCGGTAGATGCGTTTTTCATCGCTGCTTCTCTTCAATTTTTATTTTATTTTTATATCGTTACAGCCCAGTGGATAAACCCAAGACATACCACGCCATTAGCCAGAGGGATACAAAAGTTATCTGTACCTCTAGGGGCCACCAGCTCAACAATCGTCGTGGCAGCTGCAACCGATAGGCAAAGAAAAAACCAGGGCCAGGCTAAGCCATTGAAAAACACAATTAACAGCAGCGGAACCAGGCTCCCAACAAAAACCGAGCTAGTTCCCAGCAAAGACTTGCGGTTAATTTCGCCAATACCCCATACCCGAAGCTTCTGTTTGCCCCAAATGGTGCCGATGATTTCACCCAGCGCATCGCCGATGGTAATGGGTAGAAAAATAAAGGAAGGCAGCAATAAAAGATAGCTCGCATCTGCCAAATCTCTGAGCGCAAAGTCTTCTAATAAAATGAGTGGAAACAAACTCAAAAATGAAAACTGAGCAACTAGGATATTTTTTCTACCATATACGCCGTCTCGAATTCGGCTGGTCGCCCCATAAATCAGCCCCGCCAAACCAAAAACCTTGTTAGACGAATAGCTGATAAAAAACAGGCAAATTGCAATCATCTGGAAAATGACCGTCACCTGGAAAGAGGCCTGAGTATCTTGAATAATAAAAGTCAAAATCGCGAGCCGCCAGCAGCCCGTAACGATGTGCAGCAGCTTGCGAGAGAGCCCATCCGCAATTCTTAGCGAGCGATCGCCGTACTCATCTACAAAATATTTTAAGTCAAAGTCTTTTTTGCGATTGGAAAAAAGAATTCTTCGCTCTGTTACAGGCACTTTCATATAGGTCAACAGAGACCATTTAAAGAGGGCCAGTAGTGGATAAAAAACGAGCAGCTCTATAACCAACGCGATGAAAAAAACAAGTGCTTTATGATTGGAGATGAACGTATCTATTGGGGTAGGAAAGGTCATTGTCTATGGGTTTTAGCCGAGATAAGGTTTTTAGAGGGTCTTCAGATATAGTTCGCAGATGACTTATACAGCGCTTTCGTGTTGGCTATTTGAAACCTGCGGCGCGGCATAACAGGGATCAGCGAGTAACTGCTGTAAAAAATCAATCGCTTCAAAAATGCCGCGATTTTTGAGTTTGGCGACCTGAGCGCGATAGTGGAGAAAGCTATTGGGGTCGAGAAACGTATTTACAGCTTTATGTATCTGCTTAAAGTTTTTGACCACTAGGCCTATCTGATTTTCCTCAACCCACGTAGCGTTATAGCGTTCATGGACGAGCGTAGCCGAACCGCACTCAGTAATCACAGGCAGGTTCATCGCCAGCGCTTCGTTCAAGCTGCCTGGTCCGGGCTTACCAATAAAGAAATCCGATAGCTGCATGTAGTAAGGGACTTCTGTTGTAAATGTAGTGATAAAGCGGCGCTGCTGGGTAGGTAGCTGCCTTAGCGAGGCCGCTAAATTTTCATTGCGACCACACAAGAAAATCAGCTGAAGCTCCTCGTGATAGCGCTCCAGTCGCTGGGCAATTTCTAGCATTGCTTTAGAGCCGTTGCCACCAAACATAACAACGCCCGTGAGCTTGTCAGAAGCCAGATCGAGCTTTTGTCGCTCAGCGCTGATATCCAGCTCAGGCTGCTGATAAAACTTGGGATGAATGATCATGCCAGATAGCTTTGCCAGGCGCTCATCTTTGATGCCTAGCTCGCGCCCCTGGCTCATCGCCTTTTCTGTGGGACATAGGGTATGGCAATCAGCCTCAGGCTCCATCCAAAAAGCAGGGGGATAGTCCGCCATATCCACCATTACGGTGACGTAAGGCGTGCCGGGTTTTGCCTTTTGCAAGCTCTCTGATAAGCCTTTGTTATAAAGCGGCATTACCGAAACGACCACATCAGGCTGCTGCTTTCGCCAGTGCTGTTCAAAAAACTGACAACCCACCTCGTAGTTAAGCTTTACCATAAATTTGTTCAACCGCATTTTGAGCGGCCACATCCATGTCCAGCCACTTTTCAGCATCAAGTTGTACAGGTCGTGGCCGCTGATACCAAACATTTCATAGGCGTTTTGAATCTCGTTTTGGGCAGTTAGGTCGGTGATAATGTCATCCATATCTGTGACCTGAAAATCCCAGGGCAAATCCATTTGCTGTGCGATCGCCATCAGCGCACGATAAGCCGCGTAATGTCCTCCACCCCCCTGACCGGTCACAACATTGACCTTCAGGCGTTGATTCAGGCGTTGGCGGGGGGTTGTTGATAGCTTGATGTCTGCCATGGGTTAATGCTCCTGCTGTCAATAGATATCGGTCAATAAAAGTCAGAAAGGATTGAGCTAAACCAGCGCGGGCTGACGAGCAATCTCTCTTTCAAAAATTCCCAGAGCCCGGGTCACCGCCTGATCCATGTTGTAGTACTTGTAATCGCCTAGCCTGCCAGCAAAAAGAACACTGCCGTTGAGCTTTTTGACTTCTTTGAGATAGCGTGATAGCAAATCGCGATTTTCGGCTCTAGGAATGGGGTAGTACGGATCGTTGCGACCGGGAATATACACCTGTGGAAACTCTTTGACGAGAGTTGTCTTAGGAGACACCTGCCCGGTTAGATACTTTTGTTCCGTAATTCGGGTAATGTCGTAATCGTTAGGGTAGTTAACCGTTCCCACTTCCTGATAAAACGTTTGGTCTAAGGTTTCGAACCTGAAGTCTATACTGCGATAGGGCATCTCTCCGTGGGCATAGTCAAAAAAGGCATCAATCGGACCAGTACAGACAGCCCGGCTAAAAGAAATATCCTCAATCACTTCCTGATAGTCGGTATTCAGCAACACCTTAATATTTGGATGATTCAGCATGTTCTGAAACATCTCTGTATAGCCCAGCTTTGGCATTGCCTGGTAAGGGTCTTGAAAGTAGCGATTATCGCGGCTGATATAAATCGGAACCCGAGCGGTCACGCCGTTGTCCAGCTCTTCTGGCTTCAGGTTCCACTGCTTTTGGGTGTAGTTTAAAAACACATTGTCGTAAATATAATCAGCTAAAAAAGCCAGGTCGCCGCTGCTGCTTTTTTTGAGCTGAAGAATGGGGATTTTCTTCCCAAAGCCAAAGTTCTCTAGCAGTAGCCCTTCTAGCTTTTCAGCGTAGCTTGGGGGAAATAGCGCATACAGCGTGTTGAGGTTAAAAGGAATCGGTACTTTTTTACCTTCAACCACGCCCAGCACATGGTGATAGTAGGGTCGCCACTGCGTAAACCTAGAGAGATAGTCCCACACTTCTTTGGACCGGGTGTGGAAAATATGCGGGCCATACTTGTGAACTAAATGGCCGTGCTCGTTATAGTAATCATAAGCGTTACCGCCAATGTGATTACGTTTTTCAACAATCAGCACCCGCTGTTCGAGCTGGGAAGCAATCCGCTCAGCGAGCACGCAAGCTGAATAGCCCGCTCCGATAATCAACCAGTCAAATTTCATATATTTAAGCTCGAATCAGCGGATGTACAAGGAACATAGCAGTGCAAAATAGCTGAACAAAACAGCGGTGAAAAGATTTGGCCTTTGGAAAAAGCTAGGAAGAAAACGTCAGGAAGAAGACGTCAGGAAAAAACGTTAGGAAGAAATCCCGGAGAGGACATTGCGATCGCTCTCTACAGAAGAGCGATCAGACAGCCGCTCTATCAGGTGCTCACCCACTCGAATCGCATTGGCAACAATCGTCAAGGTCGGATTGAGCGCAGCGCTCGACGGGAAAAAGCTACCGTCAACCACATAGAGGTTATCCACGTCGTGGGTACGGCAGTTCAAGTCCAGCACCGACGTCGCAGGATCTTCGCCAAACCGACAGGTGCCGCACTGGTGACCCACATCCTTCAAGGTCATCTCTGTAGAAAACAAAATAGAAAGCGGATCGAGAGATTTTAAGATCTCTTTCCAGCGAGTAATCAGACGATTAAACGATTCGTCATTGTTAGAGGTGTACTCCAACACAATCTTACTCTCCTTTAACCCGCCTGCTGAATGTGCTTCGCAATTGTCATCGCCACCACCAGTGACATAAATACGATTGTTAGGATCGGGCAAATCTTCTCCCATCAAGAACCAGGGCGTTGTTCTATCGGCCGCTGCTTTAAAGACAGCCATTGGAATCAGCTTACTGGGAATAAACGGCGGACTGTTTGTTGCTGCCCGATCTTCATTGATATTTCCCAGGGTTTGAACATGGCCCATCGGGTAGGGAAAGCTCTCCTCGCCCCAGTAATAGTCGTTGATGGCCATCGTTTTAGGGTACACCGTTGGATTTGGCTTAAGCCCCAACGAAACAATGGCACAGATTTTATGGCGCATAAAGTTACGGCCTACCAGGTCAGAACTGTTGGCAAGGCCGTTGGGATGCTGCTTATTTGCGGAGCGTAGTAGCAGCACAGCTGAGTTCAAAGCACCTGCCGACACGACAACGACATCAGCTGAAAAGAGGTGAGTCTCGCCGTTGATCTCGGTTTCGACCGCCGTAATTTGTTTTCCCGTTTCATCGGTGTGCAGCCGAGTGACTTTGGCATGGGTTTTGAGCGTGACATTTGGATACATCATGGTGGGGCGCACGCCGTTAACATCCCCATCGGCTTTGGCATTGACCATGCAGGGAAATCCATCGCAGGTCTCGCAGCGAACGCACTCGCTCAGCTCTCGATTGGCTTCGTTGAGCTTCAGTCCCAATGGCTGATAGGCTGGATGCAGGCCTTTTTCTTTCAGAGCTTCGCCAATTTTAGCGATGTGGGGCTCGTGGCTAATTGGAGGAAACGGAAAGGGGCTATCGCTCGGCGGTTCAGTGGGATCTGTATTGCGTAAGCCGTGCACATCAAAGAGTTTTTCGGCCTGAGTGTAATAGGGCTCAAAATCGTCATACTTCAGGGGCCAGGCAGGAGAAACGCCGCCCTTGTGCACCACTTCTTCAAAGTCTCTTTCTCGTAGGCGATAGTGCGCACTGCCATAAAACTTGGTATTGCCGCCCACAAAGTAATGTGTAAATGGGCGAAAAGGATTGCCGTCTTTGTCGTACCATAGCTCGGTGGTTCGATACCGGTCTTTTCCGTAGACCTCTCTCGACTCCCAGTTCTCTTTTTCTTTCGGCAAAAAGCCGCCTCGCTCCAGCACTAGCACTCTCTTTCCGCTGGGTGCTAGCACCCTAGCCAGGGTGCCACCAGCAGCCCCAGTACCAATAATAATAACGTCGTAATCAGTGCTATTCATAATGTTCTCTTTACAGTGTTCTCTAAGATGAGCAAATGCTACGTGAATGCGAGCGTGATTAGTTTCTTACTTACGGCTATGGCAGCTGGCAAAGACAGCAGTGCTACAGAAGAGCTAAGCAGAAGTCACCAGTGGCGCTGCTGCTACCCGACTCTCCTTTTCCATTTGCCGCTGGGCGCAGGCGCGATTGGTTTCGACAATGCCAACCTTGTGCAAAATGCGATCGCCCAGTTGAGGGGAAAGCTGAGAAAGGGCTAAAAATACTTTGTTCGTCAGCCCATCGAGCATTACATCCGGCTGATTTTGTTGAATGGCCTGAACAACAACATCGGCAACTGTTTCAGGCGGGGTAACCTTCATCTGCTCTGGGGCTTCGGTTTCTAGTGCCCAAAACATCCCAGCGTCGGTGATACCGGGGCAAACGACTGAAATCTGGACGGGTGAATCTGACAGCTCTAAGCGGAGGGCTTCTGACCAGTTAATCAGGGCTGCTTTGGTCGCCGAATACACGCTGTTGAAGGGTGCACCGCGCTTACCGGCTCCAGAAGCAATGTTGACAATATGGCCCGACCCCCTGGCAAGCATACCAGGAAGCAGCAGGTGGCACAGGGTTACGGGCGCCAGAAAGTTAGTCGCTGACATGGCCTGAATATCTTGGGTTGTATAGGCTTGAAAGGGGCGATACTTCTCAACTGCCGCATTGTTAATCAAGACCTCCACCGGCCCCAGTTGCTGCTCAATATCACTGATCAAAGACGGCATCGCATCTATGTTTTGCAAATCAAACGGCAGGGCGATCGCACGCACCCCCTGCGAGTTTAGTTCTGCTGCCAGAGCCTCTAGTGGCTTGGGCGATCGCCCCACACAAACCACATTGGCCTGTGCTTTTGCCAGCGCGCGGGCAATAAAAGCCCCGATACCGCCAGCAGCCCCGGTTAGTAAAACTGTTTTGTGGGCGAGGGTTGTCATGAATTTCTCCTGGAGATAGGTTAATGCCTGAGGTGGGCTAAGGGAGATTGATTTGAGAGGCCAAGAAAACAACAGCTAAAACAACGGCTAAAACAACAGCAGCTGAGACATGCTTTTAGTCAGGGTTGGAGGCGGTATTTGCTGTTTATCCAGAATGTTTTCTAGAATGTCAACGACCTCAAACGCAGCGCGATTGCGATAGCGGCTGATCTGGTCCTGAATCTGAGCGAATTTGTCAGGCTCCAAGAGTTCACTCACAGCCTGATTCACCTGCTTGAAAGTGGGGACAACAATACCAAAGCCGTTGTCGGCTAGCCAGTCGGCAGTGGCCCGCTCTTGTAAGAGCGTCATTACCGGGTGGCATTCGGTGATGACAGGGAGCCCGAGTGCGATCGCCTCACTCACCCCCACACTGCCCGGCTTACCTATAAAAAAGTCTGCCGTTTTCATGTAGGTCGGCAGCTCTTGGGTAAACCCTTCAACTCGCTTGGCGTAGCGCGTCGGCAGCTGACGTAATTGTTCAGCTAGCTTTTCGTTCCGACCACAGACAAAAATGAGCTGTAGTGCCTGGGCACTCTTATTGAGCTGCTGAGCAATTTCCAGCATATCCAGAGAGCCATGACTGCCAAAGCACACCAGTCCAGTGGGCAGATCAGGATGCAGACCAAGCTGTTGCCTTTTCGCCTCGGGGTCAACCTCTACTGGCTTGTCGTAGCGGGGATGGATCACCACGCCCGACGTGCGAAAGAGACTTTCGTCGGGATAGCCAAGGTCCTTGGCCTGCTGCACTACTCGATCCGAAGGGCAGATCATCAGCTGATCTTGAGGCTCTATCCAAAAGTGTTCAGAGCAGTCGGCAAAATCTGTGACAGAGGTAATAAAAGGTGTGTCAGGGAGCGCACGCGAAACACTTTCGCACAGCACTCGGTTGAGTAAGGGCATGAGCGAGACGACAATATCGGGCTGCTGCGATCTCCAATACTGCACTAGCTGGCGACGCCAGATTCTGTGCATAAGGCGTATCCGCGCCTTAAAAATAGGCACTGAAATCGGATCGTTAATCAGCTTGGCCCATTTGCGCTTCAGAATCCATCGGTTGTAAAAGTCTTGCGAAAAGGTGGTATTACATACATCTTTCAGCACTTCAACAATCTCGACGTCCCAGGGAAGATTGCGACTTTCAATCACGTCTTTGAGCGCATTAGCCGTACTGCGATGGCCTGCGCCCATATCGTAAATTGCAAAAGATATCTTTTTCATACGATCCTTTTTAGTAGAGGCGTTTTTTATAAATGCTGAAGGGGTAACACGCTGTTTATTCAGCCGGGTGATGCCTAGCCAATCATTAGAGAGGTCGGCCAGACGAGGGAAAATCTGCTCTAGCGCCAAAAGACCTCGGGTCACCGCTTCGGTAATCGGGTCCTGGTTGACGATAACTTCGGCGCGGCGGTGGATAATGGATTTAAGAACAGCGGTAGCAACGGTGCGGGCATGCGATCGCCCCGCCAGCAAAGGCGCGTTCACCCCAGTATTGGCCAGCATTCCCTGGTCCACCACATACCCTGGACAAACCACCGATACGCTCAGCCTTGAATCAGCGAGCTCTTGTCGCAACGAGTTGTTCCACATCAGCAGGCCCGCTTTGCTCGCGGCATAGGCGCTGTCGTAGGGGTGTCCTTTTTTACTGGCCAGCGAAGCTATATTCACAATGTGGCCTTGTTCGGATAAATGCGGTAACAACAGCCGAGTCAGCCCCATCGCCGCCAACAAATTCACCCGAATAACCGTTTCTATCTCAGCGAGCGTGTAGTCCTTGAAGGCTCGGTAAATTTCGACCCCGGCATTGTTCACCAAAATGTCGATCTTCCCACCTGCCCCAAATCGCTTAGAGCACTGCTCGATCTGTTCGACCAGTTCAGGCAATCTATCCGTGTGGTTCAAGTCAAAGGCAATGCCCTCAGCCTGTACACCAAATCCCTCTGTCCGCCTAGCCCACTGCGCTAGCTGTAAAGGATTGCGAGCGACACCAATAATGTTGAGTCCCTGCTGGACGAAAAGTGCTGACATTTCGGAGCCCAAACCACGGGAGGCCCCAGTCAGGACAACTGTTTTTCCTTGTAGCTGCTGAAGGCGAGATTGACTGTTCATGCGCCAACACCTCCAGCTACAGGTTGCTTATCGGTGGAGAGCGCTGGATTAGTCAGGACGCTATCGGATGCTGCTGGTATTGTCAAATCGGGTAAATATCGTCCGCCCAGCTCGATTTTCGATGTCTCTATACCCTGTTGAATACGCTCCAAAAGGTAACCCAAATCGCTTGCCAGCAGGTTAATGCCGTGGTCAGGTTCAACCAGGCCCACCAGGTTAAAAGGACGCTGCTCGCTGCTGGCTAACTGGTGAATGCTCAGAAAGTTGAATACGCCCGACTCATAGGTACCACAGGGCACGGCGGGATTTTCTGTACCCGCGTAGTCTTCTTGGCTCTTGAACCAATCCTGTGAGGGATAGCCGTGAAAGTGAATAATCGGTGCACCGTTTTGGATGAGTTCGGGGGCGTAGAGGGCGGCGGCCAGGGCGATCGCAATCATCACGTAGGTATCGTAGGAAGGCTTGATATCAACCCCCGAGCTGCCGGGGTCAATGCCTGCTGGAATCTGCAGTTTCAGCGAGCCCTGAATGCCCAATCGTAAAATATCCTGGGAAAGGTCTAAATTTGTTTTGTTCGCCCCCGAGCGCGAACATACAAGCCAAATATCAGGAATCTGTTTGTAAACGTCCCGTTGATTGATCCGGGTTTTAAGGTACTGTCTACCGGATTCATTCTGTCGGACCTCTTCAGCGACAAACCCTTCTACAGGTGTCAGCATCTGCCAAGTTTCTGCCGAAATTTCTGCCGAGCCAACATATTCGGGGGGCTCAGCGTAAGCAACAAACCCATAAGAAACGCCTGTGCGCCCGTTCACGATCGCGCTGACAATATCGCGGTGAGACTGACGGCGAACAACCTCGGCTAGCTTAAATCCAGAAGGAAATAAACCTGTATCTGCCAGGGATTGACTAAGCGTTATTAGATTTTGAGCGTAGGTAGACTGTTGAGGATCGTAATGTTCTAGCTCGAACCGGCTCAGCGGCAGGGGGGCAATGGGCACATATATTTTGGGAATGAGCGATCGCACTACAAACCTGTCGAGCTGCTGCCTGTCAAATAAAGAGTCAGACAGATTCATATTCAAGATAGAAATCTGTTCAGCCGAGACGCCAATCACAATCTCGGAAAACTGACTTACGAGAGTATTTACCCCCACCGCAATCTTTTCAACATAGGGCAGCTCAGGGTCTGTAAACTGCGCGTCTAGCTCGGTGAGCAGCACCACCTGGGTCGCCGTTGGATCTTCTAGTCGCTGAATTGCGTGATCCTCGGCCCAGCCGATACGCTGGGTAATTTCAGCGACTGATGTAGGCGCACCCGTAGTACGAGCAGATAGCTTATAGAGCGTTTCTGCCAGACAGCTCTTGTGTTTGTTGATAGGACGCTCTACATCAACTACCGCGCTGATGTCAGCACGAACTACCGACATAGAGGGCTGCTTATCAGCAGATATGTACTGTTTGACCAGTGAGCCCACTACTGGCAGTGAGTACTGAAACTTGCGAGTAGCCTTGTCCCAGGGAACAATTTGTACACCTTGTGACAGTAGACTCTTTTCTAAATCTGTACGCAGCTGAAGAACGCTATCAGCGATTTCAGCACTATCAGGCAGCGGGCGAAAAGTCACCTTAAGCTGAGTGGCCATGACCTGTGGATCAACGATGGGAGAAGAGTCTTTGCCGCCCCCAATGAGCTGCCCAATCGTTCGCAGGCTAAGCCCGCTGCTTGTCACAGCATCAGTCTCTTTTGCACTGCACAGATGCTGCAAAATCTCCATTTTATTGACGGCAATGTCTGACTTTAGCTGTGGAGTCAGGCTTCCTTTGGGTGCGTTGACGCGCAGTTTGCCTTGATCGGCCCATAGCCGCACGCCTTGACTATTAAGAGTAGTGAGTAGCTCTGGTACGTTCATAGGTCAGCGATAGGTGTTGGGGCAGTGCTCGCGAATAGGTAAAAAAGACTTAAATCTCACTTAAATCTCAAACGATTCGCTCTCGTCGTTTAAAGCTTTGTCAATATGTTCGGAGAGGGATTCTATGGTGGGGCAGTTCCAAATCACTAAGGGAGAAATTTCGAGGCCAAAACGCTGCTTTCCTTGCGATGCGATCACCATCGCCTGAACAGAATCCAATCCATAGCTATGAAAGGGCTTGCGAGTATCAATATCGTCGGATTCTATCCCGAGCTGCCTGGCAACTTGCTCGGCCAGCCAGTCTTGAATGCCGCTAATGTCTAGCGGGGTAGTGGTCAACAGCTCAGGACTGCTGGTGGCGATAGAAGCGTTGTTTGAGCGTTGCCTGGTCATAGCGTTTTGTGGGTGTTAATGACAACAAGTGAAACAGGATGAATGAACTGAACAGCAAATCTGTTCAGTTATTGGACGCTGCGTTAAATCGCTGAGAAGCGACTTCTTTAGGGATATTGACCAAGCTTTTGTGCCGGTCTTGCTGAGCAGGGCTGTTCTTGGCAGTCGGTTTTTCTCGATTGGCAGCAGGCTCTGAGACACGCTGTGAAACAGGCTGCGAAAACCAATGAGAAGATCGCTCAAAAGGATAGGTAGGCAGTGAACAACGATGGCGGCCATATCCCTGGTCAAACCTGGCCCAATCGACCGCAACCCCTTGCACAAACAGCTGCCCCAAATGCGTCAACAGCTGCGACCAAACCGACAGATCACCACGCAGTGACAGTCGTCTCGGCTTGTTGCTTCGCGTCGCAGCCGTCGGTGCACCGACCGAGCCTGTGCCCATCTCCAATGCAACGTCGTAGCCAGCGAGTTCCGTTTCTAGTGCTAGCAACGGAATCCGAGGCGTGGTGTCACCAGAAAGCGTAACCGAGAAATTAAGATCTGAAGCAGCGGCAGATAAAGCCGGTAGCACCTCAGAAATTTCTAACAAACCCGACACGCAGGCGGCAACATATTGACCCAGCCCTTCACCAGCTGTAGCCTTGGGCTGAATGCCCCAACTTTGCCATAGGGACGCGATCACATATGACACCACAAACCCAGTTACCCGCACCGAACCGGGCTCAGCCACAAAAGACAGCGGCACCGCCGCCAGCTGAGCACATTGGTCAAAAATCTCTCTAAAAGTCGGCTGACTTTGATAAAGACTATGGCCAAGCGAGAGCAGTTCAGCGGTAGGTTCAGGAAAAACAAAAACGACACTTGGTCGCTTTCGGCCTTTGACTCGCTCAGCGATAAATTGATGAGCAAGGACCGTCTCTTCTCCCTCGGCAAACTGTTCTAACTGCCGCCACAATTGGTCGGTTGAGTGGCTGACCAAGCAAAGCCGCTCGGCAAAGTGCGATCGCCCTGTGTTGGCAGTAAAGCAAATATCACCCAGCAATCTCGCTAAGTCCGTAGTGGACTCACTGCTATCTACTAGATTGTTACTTACTAGATTGTTGCCCACTAGATTGTTGTCTACTAAATACTTGCTATAGCGCTGGGCCAAGCTGCGCAGCGCCGTTTGGCTTTTGGCTGTCAGGGTCAAAATGTGATGGGTGCGATCGCTCTGTGGTAGTCCCTCTGCCAACGCTTCCGCTTTTGCAGGCGCTTCTGCAATGACCAAATGTGCATTGGTCCCCCCAAATCCAAACGTGCTCACGCCAGCTAATCGAGCCTTTTGATGACGTGGCCAGGGTCTACCCTCTGGAACAATTTCTAACAAATTTTCTTCCAGTGACACATAGTCATTCGCCTGCTCAAAGTTCAACTGCGGTGGAATCTCTTCATGCTGTAAGGCAAGCACAACCTTAATCAACGAAGCAATTCCTGAAGCAGCTTCCAGGTGACCGATATTCGGCTTCACCGAACCGATGACACAAGGCATTTCTCGCCCAGACAGCAAAGTCTTTTTCAATGCTTTAAATTCAATCGCGTCGCCTAGCGGTGTGCCCACAGCATGGGCCTCTACATAGCTAATGTCTTTAGCGTCAGCCTGACTAGCCGCTAAGCTTTTCTCAATCAGCGCCTGTTGAGCCAGACCATTAGGCGCCGTCATACTGTTGCTTAGGCCATCTTGATTAATCGCTGAACCGCGAATCACAGCCAGAATGTTGTCACCATTCGCCTGAGCATCACTCAGCCGCTTCAGTACCACCACACCACACCCTTCACCACGTACATAGCCATCAGCACCCGCATCAAAAGGCCTGCATTCTCCCTGAGCTGACAGCAGCCCCGTCTGAGAAGACGAAATCATCGAGTCAGGTGAGAGAATCAAGTTCACCCCACCTGCCAAACACAGATCAGATTCTTCTGCTCGCAAACTCTGACAGGCCAAATGCACAGCTACTAGCGAAGACGAACAAGCTGCATCTACCGCCATACTGGGTCCGCGCAAGTCCAACAGATAAGACAATCGGTTGGCCGTAATCGACATCGTCGTACCCGTACCGCTGTAGGGGCCAATACAGCCAAAATCGCGATAGAGCAAGCGGTGATAGTCAATTGTGCACAGGCCAGTAAACACACCTGTCGCACTGCCGCCTAACCCCAATGGTGCAATAGCCGCATGCTCCAGGGCCTCCCAAGCAACCTCCAAAAATAGCCGCTGCTGCGGATCAATATGCTGCGCTTCGATCTCACTAATGCCAAAGAAGTTGGCATCAAAACGATCTACGCCGTCTAAAAATCCCCCTCGACAGCTACTCATTTTTCCTACCGTTTCAGGGTCAGGATCGTAAAAGGTTTCTACATCCCAGCGCTCAGACGGCACCGTCCCAACTGCCTGCTGCCCAGCCTTTAATAGCTGCCAAAAAGTCTTCGGGCTATTCGCTTTTGGAAACCGGCAGCCAAGGCCGATAATCGCAATAGGTTCCATTGTTGTTTCACTCCGTAAGACTTTTTGAGGAAATGCGCTTTGTCAGCGCGGCCTGTTGTGATGCGCCTCTTTTATGAGACCTGAGCCTCCTGACTTGCGAAAAAATCGGTCAGCGTTTTCGCATTTTGTGCCAGCGCCGCAGGGATTGATCCGCGCGTCGCCATCGCACTCATCTCCCGGTTTACGGGCCAGAGGTAATCCACCTCTGCAAAAAAGGTTTGCAAATCCTTTAGCAGCCGATTTCGGTTCTCAGATGCTGCCTGTATGCCGCTATGCTCCTGGCACAGACATTGCTCCATCCAGTGTTTTGCCTCTGGCTTTGAGAAGCCAAACACAGGGGACTGCAACAGCTGGTACAGCAGCTCCATAATGGTAAAGTCATCTGCGAAGTAGCGATGGGGAAGCACTGCTGATAGCCCACCCAACGTACCTTTCTGCATTTGTAGAATGATGCGATTGGCTACAATTTTCTCGTAGGCCGTTGGTTTTGAAAACTCTCGGTACAGGTCTTTGGCCAACAATCTAGACATTGTAGTGTGAAAGGCTTCATCCAAAAAGTGGTAGCGAGAGATTGCTGTGGGTGCTGGCACAGCGTCACCTTTGTTTTCTAGCTGCTTGCCATACTTTGCGATCGCATGCTCCATATTTTTTAAATACAGATTGGCAATCATCCGAATGGTGTAAAACTGACAGGCCATAAACGGTGAACCCGACCCCCAGCTAAATCCATAGAAGCTCTGCCAGGGTAGAGATGGCCCGATAGAGCGGCCCAGCATGCCTGTGGTCGGCGCCTTCAGAATAAAGTCATTGTCTCTTTCAACGGTTGCCAGGTAAGCAGAGTAGGGATGCTGTTGCGTAGCACCGCCGACATTTTTGGCCAGCGATCGCAGCGCATAGTACTGACAGGTCGGCAGAGCCTCCTTCCCCAAAGTCAGCTTGTAAGTATTCCACTTCAGCAAAGCATTTAGGCCCGAGCGACCGATCAACGCCGTCGCCGTCATCAGGCCAACTTTACGAAAGGCCTTAATGTGGTCATGCTCCTGCTCAGTTTCAAAAGCAAGCTCTTTCGCGAGGGTCCCATAGCCACCGATAGACTCAAACACGCTGCCGGTGACCTGGTTATACATCACCGTCTCGGTTTCCGAGTTAGAGATGTAGTTGTAGTTAGCAAACCAGCTAAGGTGGTTTAGCGCAAGCTTTTGTGTGTCTGTTGCCTCAGCGTACAAAGGCGTACCGTACAGCAATGAATGGGAAGGCTCGCTCCAGAGCTGGGCGCTGTTTTCACGATAGCGAAATGTCTGGCTCAACGCTGCAATTTTCTCGGTATAGTCCGAGTCAAGATTGTTTCGATAGGTCGTTTCTACGAGCTTGATGCGCTTTCTCGCCAGCGTTTCACGCACGCTTTTCGGTGTACGCTGTCGATCCTTTAAGTCTCGGGGTAAGTCTTGAGGCCTTGGCCGAGTTGCCGAAGGCGGAGCGTATTGAGTGTGTGTCATAGTAACCAACCGGCAGCGTCACAGGCCATAACAACAAAAGAGAAATCAGAGGAAAAATCGAAAAAGAAAGAGAAAACAGGCTATGGGCAACTGTCTACAGCCCTAATCGGCCAAATACTCAACTAGACCTTCTACCGTTGGGTAGTCGTAAAGTAGCGTCGGATCGACCTCTTTACCCAGCCAATCTTCCAAGTCGCCGGTTAGACCAATCGCCGCAGAAGAGTCCAATCCGTAGCGGTCAAAAGAGATTTCTGTGTCAATTTCATCAGCAGAAACTTCCAGCAGGTCAGAAATATAGCTAACAATCCACTCTCGAATCGCATCAGGTTCTGTTGCTGTAGTCTTGTTTGTTATGGCTCTATCTGTCAGCACTCTATCTTTAACTCTCATCACTAAAAAATCCTAAAGAATTTACCCAGTTAATTCGCTTTGATTCAGCTTTTGGTGAATAAACAGATGCAGCCTTTGGCGAGTAAGTAGATTCAGCCTTTGGTTAATAAACAGGCACTGTCAAAACGACGCTGGCTATTTGGCTCAGTCTATGGTCGCTCTACATTCTTTAAGCCAGCACTCTTTAAGCCAGCATCGCAACAAAAACATAACTTATGGTCTTGACTTAAAGACTAACAGTATTGAGCTGACTTGCGGTTGCAATTTATACAGTTCAAATACTTGGAAAGAAATTTAAGTCCGCCTAGGCCCTCTGTGATAAGCCTGAAAGCCTCTGATACCAAGGGAAATGCAAAGCTATCGTTGTATTTATTGAGAACATATATTCACAGTAGGAGAGGCGTCAGCTTATGGATAGCTAATGCTAACTACTGTCTGACAGTTGTCAGACAGCGCTGAACTTTCACCATCTTGGCAAGCGCGATTACATAACTTATGCATACTTCTACAGACCTCAGGAAAGATATAGATGTTCCATGCTTTTCGCGAATTAATTTTCTCTTAAGATTTGTCGGTAAGTGTCTTAAAGAGTGAGTCTACTTCAGACTGAATGTTGACAAACTCGGACTTGTGTCTGGGATTCTCGCTCCAGTCTTTGACCACAGCAAACTCTCCGGTTAGGAAAAGCTCGCGGCAGCGATAGCGCTGAATCTTCCCACTAGAGGTTTTGGGGACTTGTCCTGGCCGTACAAGTAAGGCTGCGTACAGTTGCAAATCGTGGTTGGCCGTTACGGCCTGTCGCAGGCAACCTACAACAGCCTGTACATCTAGCTTGCGAACAAGCGTTCGCTTAACTTCTGCGATCACGACTAATCGCTCTGCGCCTTTAATCTCAACCGAAAAAGCTGCGACTGAACCGGATTTCAAGGCAGGGGAACTCTCTTCGATAGTGCGCTCAATATCCTGCGGATAGTAGTTACGCCCCCGAATAATCATCACATCTTTAATGCGCCCGGTGATGAAAAGCTCCTCAAGATCATCACAGGTTTGAATAAATCCTAAATCTCCTGTTCGCAAAAAAGGCCCTTCACCCGTATCAGCTCGATAGGCCCTAAAACATTGCCGGGTTGCTTCCTCATTGTGCCAGTAGCCCTGGGCAACACTTTCTCCGGCAACCCACACTTCTCCAACTTCTCCGGCCTTTGTGCCCGTCAAAGTCTCTGGATTAACAATCACAACCTGCTGATCGCTCAGGCTAGTGCCGCAGCCTATCAGCGTCTGAGCTGATAGATCGTCTTTTTCAACAGAAACTACTTTATTCTGTGCGAGCTGCTCGGCGCTCACTGTGGCCACGACCGGCGGTGCACTAACAGCACCTCCCGAGACAATCAGCGTTGTTTCAGCCATGCCGTAGCAAGGATAAAACGCTTCTCGATTAAATCCGTAGGGTTCAAACGTTTTGGTAAAGCGAGCTAGGGTATCGGCCCGGACTGGCTCAGCTCCGGTAAAGGCGACCTTCCAACAGCTTAAGTCCAACGTGGATAGCTGAGGCGGCTCAGCATCACGGACTAACAAAGCTTCAGCCTTGCGTACACACACGTCGTAGGCAAAATCTGGCCCACCGCTGGTGGACCCTCTATACGTAGAAATTGCCTGGAGCCAGCGCAGGGGCTTTTGCAAAAAATCCACGGGTGACATCAACGTCACCGGAAAGCCACCATACAGCGGCTGAAGAATACCGCCAATGAGCCCCATGTCGTGATAGGGCGGTAGCCAAATAACCCCCTTGCTTTCCGGTCCATGACCAAAGCAGCGATATATCGCAGCCAGGTTATGCATGATATTTTGCTGGCTGACCATGACCCCTTTTGGCAAGCCTGTAGAGCCAGAAGTATATTGCAAAAAGGCCAGCGGATTGGACGCTAAGGCGGGCTCTCGTGTGGAAAGATGAGTTTCTTCTGGGGCAGTCGCTTCTAGGGAATCTATCGACAGCCAGTGAACGTTAGCCAAAGGAGAGTTCGCATCAAACCACTGAGCATCTTTTGGGACACTTTTTGGGGCAATCTTTTCGGCTAGGTCAGCCGTAGTCAGGACCACTGTTGCTGCTGCGTCACGCACAATGTTTTGTAGACGCAGCAGCTTTTGATTTTTCCGAGGGGGATAAGCAGGCACGGCGGTTACCCCGGCCTGCAAACACCCCAAGAACGCCGTCACAAAATCTAAGCCTGGTGAAAACAATAACAACGCTCGCTGGCCAGTTATACCGCGCGACTGATTATTGAGCGACTGATTATTGAGCGACTGATCGCTGAGCGACTGAAGGCGCAGGGCGATGTTCCGTGCACGATCGCGCAACTCACGGTAAGTCAGCTGAGCTTCAACCGTTTCACCTCGCCGAAGATACTGATAGGCAAGCTGATCAGGCTGATGCGCTGCTCGATATTCTAGACACTCAACCAGGTTCAAATTTGTTGGCAGCATCGGCTATGAAGTTTGTGAGGTGATCTCTATTTTGCTTATCTTTAACCGGATACGTGCTACACAAAGTGAGCAGTATGCTCCAGGTTCAAATGCCCTACCCCGCTCAAAGACGCAATGCGATCGCCTTTAAACAAAATCTGGGAGCTGCCGCTATCTTCTTTAACGGTGTATAAATCGGCAGAGCCAAACAACACTAGCTTATCTTTACCAATCTGAAAGTCTTCAATCTCGGCAAAATCGTCCGCACCCTGAGCGGCGTAATAGGCCCTATGTGCATCACCAAGAACAACAGTATCGTAGCCTGCGCCCGTCTTGATAAAGTCATGCTCTCCTCTCCCGGCAGCATGAGCATCGGTCCCGTTGAGAATATCGTCTCCGTGCAACCCGACAAGCTTGTCGTCTCCCAAGCCGCCTTCAAGCTTGTCATCACCAAAGCCGCCGTCTAAAAAGTCATTGCCTTTGCCGCCAAAGATTTTATCGTTGCCTTTGCCACCCTCTAGTCGGTTGTCCTCGCGATCGCCTTTAATCGTGTCATCAAAATCACTGCCTACAACATTCTCAATATCATCTAAATGCTCTCGGCCATCAGCACCATCGGCATCACCCTCGGCGAGGTTAACAGATACGTGTGCAATCTCTTCAGCAAAAGTAACCGTATCAGTCCCTGCACCCCCATCAAAATAATCTCGGCCAGCGCCGCCGCTCAGGACATCATGGCCACTATCTCCATAGAGCTCGTCATGGCCCGCACCACCGCTCAGCATGTCATTACCACTGCCGCCTTCTAGCCAGTCATCGCCATCGCCGCCATCCAGGAAATCGTCACCCCTACCCCCAAATAGCTCGTCGTGACCATCACCCCCAAATAGCTTGTCGTAACCATCGCCGCCAAACAGCTGATCGTCACCGCCTTTCCCAAAGAGTTGGTCATCACCGCTGCCGCCTTCTAGCCAGTCATCGCCATCGCCGCCGTCCAGGAAATCGTTGCCGCTGCCACCAAACAGCTCGTCGTAGCCGTCACCACCAAACAGCTTGTCGTAACCATCGCCGCCAAACAACTGATCGTCACCGCCTTTTCCGAAGAGCTGGTCATCGCCTGCAAAGCCCTCTATCCAGTCGTGTGACTCTGTTCCGTAAAGATGATCTGAGCCAGAGGTGCCCTTGATCTGATTGTAAAATCCTGCAAAAAATGAAGAGAAGACCATTGTTGTAGATGCTCACCAATATTAAGTTAAAACAAACTTTGTACGATTCTCTTTGCAGTGAATTGCACTATTGCCCATAACGTTATCACATAACTTATTTATGCAACACGTAGGTCACACAAAAGTTATGTTTTTTAATGATGCTGGCTGGCATGCTTGCCCAGTAGGTTGCCTATGAAGGTAGGTTTGATGGCTGCTGAAATGACCTTTGTGATCGCTCAATCGATTATGGTAAGAGTGTTCAAAAGCATTTGCTTAGCAAATGTTTGGCGACCAAGGCCGGACCCCTGAGGCAACCACACGAATAAGGAGTTAATAGATGTGGAGTTGACGGCTGCACTTAAGCTGGTAGATGCCATTATTACCAACCATCGTGGTACAGCGCTCAAAGACCCCGAAATTGTCATCTTGGAAGGGACTTGGCAAGGACTCACGTATGAGCAAATGGCTGATGGTTCAGAATACAGCACTAATTATCTGATGAGGGATAGTGCGCCTAAATTATGGAAACAGCTCTCCACAATATTGGGACATCCCATCGGTAAAACTAACTTCCGAATAGAATTTGCAGCCTATGCTCAGTCAAGGACCCAGTCAGGGCCCCAATCAGAAGCTTCAAAAGTAAATGCGTTAGAAGTAAGTTCACGCACAAACGCCAGTCGCAGTGAGCGCTTGTATGAGGCGTCATCTGTTTTGCTACCTGTTCTCTATGGCTACAAGCGCGAGTTGATGCAGGTTCAAAACTGGCTGGAACAGGGGCTTGCCCACCCTCAAACAAACACACCAAAGCAAGCCACCCTCAAACAAGCCCCCCTCAAACCAGCTAACAGGCAAGTTCGTTTGATTGGGCTTTGGGGATTAAGAGGGATTGGAAAATCGCTGTTGTGCAAAACGGCAGTGGCAAGAACCGCAATCCCAGATAGTTCAGTCATTTTGCGCTCGTTCAGACAAGGGCTGTCTCTAGATGACTTCTGCACCAGTATCTTAAATAGCTTGAACGTGGCAGCATCGCGCCAGCGGGCTTCATCGGCGCTGCTAGCGCTGATGGACAGCAGACAGATGTTGTTCATTTTTGAAGAGATTGAGACTATTCTCCGGCCTGGTACTTTGGCTGGAGAGTATCTTTTGGCGCATCAAGACTACCGTGATTTCTTTCAAGCAGCCCTGGCGATAAACAGTAGCGTCATTATCGTGACAGGCACAGAGGGGCCAGCCGACTGGGTTAGCCAGAGTGGCTATAATCCTGCATTAAGATCGATATTCCTTGGCGGACTGAGCGAAGCAGCGGCTACTGAGTTGTTAAGGGACGAAGCATTGCTAACGCCTGAGTATTGGACGCGGCTGATCGCGCGCTACCAGGGACATCCGCTAGCGCTTAAGTCGGCTGCGCGGATCATCCGCGAAATGTTCAATGGCAGGGTAGATAGCTTTCTAGAACAGACTTCTGCCCCTCTAAACGATGTCGTTCATCTACTGGCGCCTTCGTTTAACCGTCTATCTGACTCAGAAAACAGAATTCTCGATTGGTTAGCAAGTCAAGGCAGCCCTCTTTCTTTGACGGAACTTCAGCAGACCATAGAGTTATCTAAAGAGAGGACAGCGTTAGTTTCTATTTTAGAGTCACTTAAGCAACGGGCTTTAATTACAGTGTGTCCCGACCCAACGTCTCCGACCTTTAGACTACCGGCTTTAGTTGAAAGCTATGTGGTTCAGAAACTGTTGGCACAGTTCGTGGCAGAAGAGATTTCTCCTAAGGCACACGGTTTCCCTGCCCCTAGTCAAACAACTCACTTCCGTACGGATAATATCCTAACGCTCAGTTCGGTAGACCCCCAGCCGACACATCTAAGTCAGTGGGTGCATGGCTATTTTAGTGCCGACTGGCATCCGGTCTATCAATTATTTGAAGGGAATGCGCCTTCGAAGGTACGGCTGCGTAGCGCCTATCATCTTAGGGATAAAACTTTTGTAAAGCGGTTTAAGTATATTCTACTATCCGGCAACAATGAGTCTGAATATAATATACTCAGTATGCATCCGGAAGGTAACCCTGAAAGTGCCCCTACCCAAGACTCAGGTCCTGTTGGGGAGGTTACAGCAGTTATTTTGTTAGCGGCTGTTCACCAAAATGCAGAGGGCTTATACGAGATTTGCATGCAGGTTCAAATGCCAGAAAATGTCAAGGGTTTACCCGACTCGCTGGCGCTAAGGCTTTTAAACAGTCAACAGGTGCTCATAGCAGAGGTTCAGTCATCGAAAGAAAGCACCTTTATTCAGCTTCCTTATTTTCTGGGCAAAAAGGCTGAATCTTTTCAGGTTGAACTGACGTACGGTCAAAACCGTCACCTCGAAGCTTTTTTGGTTTAATGTCAGGCTGTTTCTTTGAGCGGTTAAAGAGAACCCATGCGAAAGATCGTCTTGAATTTGGGTAACGGCACCTTATCGAACGGTTGCCAGACCGTAATCGGCGAGGTCTTTGAGTCTCTATCTGGCAGTAGCCGTACAACTGCTACTAGTTCGTCACGATTTACGGGGCAGTTACCGGCTGCGCCTCAGCTTGCAGCGATGCAGCAGCAATGGCTGCAGCTGTACCATGCGCGTCATCAAGACCAGTTGTTACGCATTCGGCTGCTACAACAGCAGGGGATCTGTTACTCAGCACCGCAGTTTAGAGCGCTTTGTAATGACATAAAGATCCAGCTTAATCAATGGCTCGACTCACCCGAATTCCGCTCTATTGATCAAATCTTGCGTCGGGAACTTGCCCGCACCGACAGTGCTCAAATTATTTTAGAGACCACAGATACTCAACTACGCAAACTGCCTTGGCACCTATGGAGAATGCTAGAGCAGTATTCATACGTGGAGCTTTCTTTTGGTACGGACAACTGGCATTCGCTGCCGCCACTATCGTTTACATCAGCCCAATCGCGCATACTGGTCACTTTAGGTCATGGCAATGGCCTAAACTTAGCTGCCGACTGCCAGGCACTTAGTGATTTGTCCAATACCCAGCTCAAGATTCTAGAATCACCTAGCCTCAATCAGCTACATGAACAGCTCTGGCAGCCGGAAGGATGGGATATCTTCTTCTTCGCTGGACACAGTCAAACAAATGAGAGAATCGGCATTATCGATTTAAACGATCAAGAGCAACTGACTATTGAGCAGCTCAAGTACGCGCTAGGCAAGGCCATTGAGCAGGGACTAAAAATTGCCATTTTCAACTCCTGTGATGGTCTTGGCCTTGCCCAGCAGCTCTCAGACTTGCAGATTCCTTACGTCGTCGTTATGAGAGAACCTGTTCCAGATAGCGTAGCCCAGCAGTTCGTGCATTATTTGCTAGCTGCCTTTGCTGATGGAGCACCCTTTCATTTGGCTGTAAGAGAAGCTCGTCAGCGACTAGCTGGACTCGAAAATGACAGTCCTGGGGCGAGCTGGCTACCTATTGTTTGGCAAAATCCCACCGCGCCTGCGATCTATTGGCAAGATTTACAGCAGGCAGAAAACATCGCTATCCCATCGAAGCATCAGCGCTGGCGATCGCCCTGCTTCAAAAGTCTTTTGCTTGGCGGCGGCGTTCTTTTACTCAGAGCTTTAGGCGCACTAGAACCGCTAGAGCTTGCCGCCTATGACCGCCTTATGAGGCAGCGACCCACAGAGCCAATCGATCCGAGAATAGTCACTGTTGAAATTTCAGAGCAAGCCACTAGTGACTACGGCTATCCATTACCTGACGAGGTTTTGACCGACCTCATCGAAAAAGTAAATCAGGCAGAGCCCTTAGCAATTGGCCTAGACATCCATCGCGCCAGACCGCATCCTGTCAGCCAGGAAACAGGCCATGCTAAATTGCTGCGGCAGGTCGAAGAAAATCCCAACCTGTTTTTGGTGTGTTCTTACAGCAGTCGTGACAAAAACGTCCAGGCCCCTAGGGAGCTGCCCGAACAATTACGCCAGGAGCAAGTTGGCTTTAGCGACTTACCGGTTGATGTCGCAAGTCGTAGGATGAGTGCAGTACGCAGTGAATTTGTCTCGCCCTCAGGTGATGTTGACTCTGATAGAGCTGTCGTTCGGCGACAGCTACTCTCTTACGATCCGACCTTTTCACCAACCTCCTCTACCTGCACAACCCCCTATAGCTTTAGCTTTCAGCTAGCCTATCAATACCTTTACGAAAAGGGTATCACCCCTTTAACTGTCACAGAAAACGAACGCTGGCAGTTCGGCTCGGTGGTGTTTGAGCCTTTACCTCAGCGGCTTGGCGGCTACCAAAATCTTGAAAGGTCAAGTAGCCAAATTCTGTTGAATTACCGGGTGAATCGGCCTGCTCATAGCATCACGCTTGAGGATCTGTTCACGGATAACTTTGATCCGCAGATGGTGCGAAATCGTATTGTGCTGATTGGCTATAACGCACCTATCTCAAGAGACTATTTTGAAACGCCCTATGGGCAGATGTCTGGGCTTTGGGTACATGCACACATGGTGAGTCAGCTAGTTAGTACCGTGTTGGACAATCGGCCACTGATTCAGGGCTTACCTCAGTGGCGCAACTTTCAGTGGGGTGACATATTATGGATATTAGTATGGAGCTGTGCGAGCGGGTATGCCGCTAGCGCTATCAAACGCACTTCGCTTTGGCTAATTGTTATGATTACGAGTGCTTTTTTGCTGTATTGGGTGTGCTGGCTTTTGCTGATTTATGGTGTATGGTTACCGCTGATGCCCACAATGCTAGGCGCTACCGGCAGTGCAACAGCCGTAAGGCTCAGTTCACGAAGGTATGCGCGCAAAGCGTCGGGTGTCTAGCGTAGTTGTTGGCTGGTCGGGGTGGGTAAGCGGTTACAACGCACGATGGCTATCCACTTAGGGCTCAGGCCATAATGGCTAGACAACTCTACAGCCCAGAAAACTCTACAGTCCAGAAAACTTTGTCGATTGGTCTTTGAAAAGTATGATTCACTCGATTCTATATCGAATGCGACAGCTCATGCTGTTAGCCACAGTACTCTCTGCGGTTTCCCTATCGGCCCAAGCAACGTCACCGTCTGGTCAGATGACAGCTTTCACGGCGACTGAGCGTAAGATTAACCGCTCTCGCCCGCGCCGCCCGCCGCCGCCGCGCCAGCTCCCGCTTAATCGAGTTCGCCCAGGAGGCGGTCTCGAATTATTTGCCCAAGCCTGTGATCCGGCTCAGCCGCCGCTCACTGCGCTCGTTCCAGAAGCAAATCCGGTTTATACTGCGGCGGCTCATCCCACCTTTTTCTTTCACATGTCCGATGCGCCTACCGATGTCGCTCGCGCCAAGTTTGTTTTGCTGAGCAGTGACGAAAGGGCGGAAATTTATTCTGCACAGTTTGTTCCCAGCCGGGCGGGAATTGTGAGTGTTTCGCTGCCCCCTGAAGACTCTACAGCCCTTGTAGAAGGTGAGGTCTATCGCTGGTATTTTACGGTGTACTGTCAAAACACAGACAGTGTTTTAGGGGTTAATGGATGGGTAGAAAGGACAACAGCCTCTGCGCCTGCTGAAGAGGTCCCAACTGAAGCTGGGCTTCCCATCATTTGGTACGACGCGATCGCCCGCACGGCGGAAGCTTTGGCATCGGGTGATCGCAGTAACGGCAGCCTTAGCCAGCAGCAGTGGGCAGACTGGCTAAGCGCTGTTGGATTGGGCGATATTGCAAGCGTACCGCTTGTTGGCACCATGATGCCGTTACCGGTCGAACCTGATTCCCAAGCCGGAAGATAGCCGCTGACGCTAGTGGTGTTTTATAGCCAATTGCCAACTAGCACGTAGGACGCCCAGTAGTAAGGCGCTGGGTATCCTTTCTGAGCGAGTAAGATCTGCTGTGCCCTTTGTAGTGCAAGTGCCTTCGTCAGGCCTTCGTTTAATCCCTGATAGAACTCATCCATGAGCGCTGTGTTGGCTCTGTCATCGGCTCGCCACAGGGTAGAGAGCACACTGCGTGTTCCTGAGCGCACAGCCATGCCGGCCAATCCTAGTACGGCTCTTCGATCGCCTTTCGCCGTTTCACAGGCACTAAGTACCAATAGCTCTATCGGTTCGGCTCGTTGCGCACTGGCTGAACGAACAAACTCACTCAGTTCATTTGCAGTGATAGTCTCTTGATAGGCGACTAAAAAGGTTTCTTCTGGATCGGAACTAAATACGCCGTGGGTTTTCCAATGAATCGCAGAATATTGCTGACTCGCGAGCTGCTGCTCAATATTACTTATGGTAAAAGCTTCGTCTATTAAAGGGGGTGCCACGGTGAGTGCGCTCGGAATTTGTTCGAGTTCTGCCTGAATCAGCTCAATGGCTGGAAAGTTTTGGCCCCGTACCGTTTGGGATAGCCCGATGCCGCCTCGAAGGATCTTCAGCGATCGCGATGTCTCATGGGGGGCGAAGAGATCGAGCTGGGGTGCAGTTGCGATCGCATACGATTTTTCTACCAAATATTGCTCGCCATCATACAGCACACCCATCGGAATGTTTCGCAGCGGTCCGTCGGGTACAAATACCAGCGTTTCAATCTGTTTATTACTCGCCAAAACAGGCTCTAGCGGTGCTATTAGCCAATCGTAAAGCTGGCTGGCGCTAACCAGTACTGCGGGCGTTTCTCCGGGCAGTGTCAAACTTTCTCTCAAATTAGCCAAGGTACTTTCGATTGTTGATTGAGACACAGGCACAGAGTGAAAGAACAGAGGTTGCTCGGGAATATCTACAATCATAGCCAGCTGATCAGGCAGGATAATTGGATAGATCTTTGCCGCCTGTGGATCGATTCGAGACTCGCTGAGATTAACCAGGCGTGTGAGATTGCAGCCCAGGAAGTTTTCTAATTCTGTGAGCTGTAGTGCGTCTAAGGTTTTGACTGCCGAGGTCAAAAGCGTTTGTTCGGCGGGCTGAGGCAATGCGTCTGCTATGCCTGAAGGCGCACTAGCATACTGAGCCAATAAAAGGGCCACATATTCGCGATACAGCGGCTCTACATTATCGCGGAAAGAAAACTGCACCTGTGGATCGATAGATCGCAGACTCTTACGAACGGTCTCTAAAGAAGTGATCGCCTGCTGATAAGCCAACATCGCTGGCGATCGCATTACCGAGCTGGCAGTGGTATCGCGATCGCGCCTGCTATAAATCCGTCCCAGCTGCCATTCCCAACGATAGGCAACCTCCGGTAGCTGTTGGCTTTCTACCAAAAGCAGTGCCTGTTCGGTTAGCAGGGTTGCTTCGTCCCAGCGGCCAGATAGCTCGTAGGCATGGCCAAGCTCCCCTAAGGCATAGGACTCCAACAGCGGATCTGACAGGGCGCGAGCTTGCTCCACCGCCGCAACCAACCAGTCCCCTATCGGGTTCCACAGGTTAGCAACGGACTCAGCAACGGACCCAGCAACGGACCCAGCAGCGAAAAGAGTCGCATTGGTCTGATCGTTTGGCTGCTCATTTAGCTGCTCATTTACATTTGTTTGCCACTCCTGCCGCGTACAAGCAATAGACACAGGTGCTTGCAAACAAATCAAACTGTGAGCATAGCTAATATAGAGCTCCGCGCTAGTACGACCCTGAGGCAAATCAGTAAGGCTAATTTGTGGCCAAAAGCCTCGCGCATTATCTAGCTGCCCTATTTCAATGAGGTAGCTTAAATAGTTGAGCTGAGCTTGAACTTGCAGCAAGCTACTTTGAGACGTGTCCTCGTCAATGCGATCGGAGGCATGATTTGAGATGTGGTCTTCTGCGCCTGCAATGACCGACTCATAATAGGCCAAAGCCTCTGCTGCATAAGTGTCTGCCTGCGCTATCTTACCGATGGCCCTAGCTCGATGGCTGTTGTGCCGCAGCGTATGTCCTAGCTCTAACGTTGTTCGCTGCACGCTGTTTAGTAGCGACGGCGCAGCGAGATGGGGACTGGTCCCAGCTGCCTCTAGCCCCTTTAATAAAACATCCTTTGCTGCGGAGAAGTCACCAACCTGGCGCAGGGCTCTACCAATCGCGCGTGCAGTGACTAGTTGTAGGGACGCAGGGAAGCTGTCTATCGATTGGGAGAGCTGGGTTAGCTGTCGCAACGCGTCAGCATTAAATCCCAATTCCTGACGGGCCAAAGCCTGATTGATTTGACTCGAAACCAGTCCGGTAGAATGAGCTTGCTCAATGGGCGCATCCTGCCAATATCTAGTTTCTATGCTATCTGCATCATCAGTGCCCGGGTCTGCTGCTGCCTCGCGATAGTGCATCTCAGCCTGCTGCCAGGCTTCTAACGCCTGTTGCGCCTGACCTTGATGCCACAGCATTTGCCCTTGCGTGTTAAGAACTCTCGCCGAGACGTCCCAATAGGTGAGCGTTTGCGTAGGCCAGTCTTGCAAGATAGCCAAACTCTCGTCTAGTCGCGCCTGGGCCATGTCAAACCGTCCCAGGCGTTCGTAGGTGACGGCTAAATTGTTGAGGAGGTAAGCCCGTAGGAGTGCGTTTTCATGGCTGTTGGTAATGGACGAAAGGGCGGCTTGCCAATGGGCGATCGCAGCTGAAAATTGACCGCTGTTATGAGCAAGGACACCTGCCGACAGTGAAGATTGCCAGGAGAGAGTTGAAGGACGTGTAGGAGAAGCCTGGGCAAAAGATAGGTCTGCCTGTAAGTATGTCGCGGCCGCTGACTGGCTATGAACGCTCAGGGCCAAACAAAAACTGCCAGCTAGTAAGACGGCCCAAAGCTTTTGTTTTATCTGGTGAGACCATCGAAACTGCATTTTCTGCTTCATCACTACAGCCTAAAGCAACCCGTTGATTGAGTGTCTGGCACAGAGGCTAGCAACTCCACTTGCCCATGCTCGTTTCTTTGCCATCCCTGGGCTTCTCCCAATGTTTCTCTGATGTCAGGAGTTACATTCGCCTCAGTGTTCATCCCAGCTGCCAAACTTCTGGGTACCGATATATCTCCCAAACTATCTCGATCTTCTATCACGCCGTAGGGGGTTGTCCTGATGCCACCTTGCCCCGACTGTACAAATCGACTCGTGCCAGTGCCACCCGGCGCGCAACCGCTGACAACTTCAGGCGCTTCTGTGGACTGGGGCAGTGGCTCCGCTTCCGAACGCACTTCTGAACTGACAACATCCAGGCGTATTACGCCCTCCACGCCGAAGTCTGAACTGGCTGTAATATCACTCTGGTCGGTGAGCTGGGGCCGCGCTTCAATACCCAGCACAGACTGCGCGGTGATGTTGACATTACCGCCATCGCCAAACACCGCGTTGGCGGTAATGTCGCTATTTTCGTCAGGGACCGCGACTACAAAACCAGTGGCCACGATGGAGATGTTGCCACCGGTCGCTGTGTTTGTTGCATTGGTGGTGATACGAGCGCGATCGCGCAACGTCAACACATCAGTCTGTAGCCGAATGTTGCCAAAATCGCCCGCAGCAGAGTCTGCATTCAGCGTCCCATCACTCAATCTAATGTTTTGAGCATCGACCTCTAAATTGCCAACAGCCCCCTGTCCAGGGGGAAAAGGATTATTGGGGCTACTGGGAAAATTGCTAACGCTTAGCGTAGCGCCCTCTCGAACTTCAAGCGTGTCAGCTCGAACCTCAAGATTTCCCCCTGTCCCTCTGTCGAAAATAGCCGTTGCAAACAGTCCGCTACGGCCCTGTGGTGACTGCCCCGACACCACCACAGCATCGCTATTTATAAATAAATCACCAGCTTGTCCGGGCCCAGTTGTTCCTGTAGAAATTTGTGCCCCATCAAAAACTGACAAACGTTCACTCTGTAGCGTCAAATCCCCTCCACTGCCAGACGCGCCGGGAAATACAGCAGTAGAAAGACTACTGGGACCTGCATTTAACCCCGCACTTAACAAAGGCGCAACGCCGCTAACAGTGATGTTGTCCGCCACAATTTCCAAATTCCCGGCATCTCCTGCGCCAAAAGTGCTGGTGATGATCTTGGCCCCATCTGTGACCAAAACTTCATTCGCCGTCACCGTTACATCGCCCCCCTGTCTTCCAGGCGTGCCAATTATCGCCGACTCCACCAGCGTCGGCACAACCGATATCTGTGGGCCAGCTGGCGTAGGGATTGTAACCGGCTCACTAGTTCCCAAAAGACTGACGCGATCGGCATCGATTGTAATGCTGCCTGAGGTTCCTTGACCGCTGCTATTGGTTGCGACCACAGCACCACCTCGTGCCAGAAACTGCCCCGCCTGGACGTTAATTGTACCGGCATCAGCCACTGATAAAGCATCAGCTACCGCGAAGAGCCCACTAGATACGCCCACGCCAATCCCGTCCAAAGACAGTGTTGTATTAACGCTAAGCTCTAATACGCCTGCATCTCCTGCTCCAAAGGTGTTAGCACCTAGCTGGGCACCGTTGTCAACAGTTAAGCTGTTCGATTGAACCTTTATTTCCCCACCTGACCCAGTCGCCTCTGGTGCAACATCAACAGAAAGATAGGTGTGGAAGTTTGGCCCTGTCGGTGGATTAGGCGGTTCTGCAAAATCACTCACTTGCACAGTATCCACTGCAAAGATGTCTATTAGTCCGCCCTGGGCTAGAGAAGGTTCTGGCTGCAACACTGGCAACGTTTCTGCCAGAACCGCCGAACTCTCAGAGAGATTAATGTTGTCACCCCTGAGTAAAACGCGGCCTGGATTACCGCCACTAACCTCCAAAGTAGATCTGCCCAATAGTGAAATATCAGCAAAGGCCTCTACTTCAGAGTAGTCATAGCTTCCCGAATTTGAGCCTTGGGAAACATCTACTATATTTACAACGCCTGAATCGACACTACCCAGTTCAATTTGACCCCCCAACGCGGTGAGATTGCCGCCCTCAAGGTTAATCCCATTAGCAATGAGTGCCAGAGACTGCCCTGGCCCTACAGCTAGCTCGGAAAGGGGAGGCAGCGGCGGCTCTGGTGGTGCACCCGGTGATGGCGACTGCTGAAAGATGCGATTAACAAATTGAGAGTTAGGCGAACTTGGGGAGCCAAAGGTCAAGAAGTTACCGGATCCTTGAACCGTAATGGGTGCGCTGGCACGGTCTAAAAACCCTAAGCCGATAGGCGCACTTACCCTCAGCAACGCTTCACTTGCGGCTGTAGATTCACCGGCTGCTAACGACACATTGTCATTGAACAAAATGTCACTCGCGGTGCTGGCAGTGAACGCACCGCCGACATCAAGCCGAGCATTCGGCCCAAAGCTAACGCCACTCGGATTGACCAGCAGAAAGTTAGCCGTCGAGCCGCTGCTGGTCCGAAGGGCACCATTCAACAGTGATTCAGTGCCTCCTGTGACCCTAACAATGATGTCGCTGACGCCTGGATCAACAAACAGTACTGATTGATTGACACCACTATCGGAAAAAGAAAGCTGACCAAAGCTGTGGAGCAGCGTACTTCCCGAGCTTGTGAGCGTGCCACCTGTAATGGTGCATTCAGCCGACAGGCAATTATCCGTTGTAGAACCGTTAACGAGTGTTCCTAGGCTACCGTCGCCAGCAACTTGTGCAGCAGCACTTACACCGGCAAGTGTCCACTCACCACCTACGCAGACCCCTATACCTAAGCAAATGCTTGCCAAACGCTGCATTCCGAATAAATGCCCACATTGAGCATTGCGGATGTTTTCGTCGTTATCTTTCAGACCCAAAGGTTTCTCACTTCTAGATAACCTCTGAACAAACTATCACGGTGTTTTTATACACGCATAACTAGAATAGCTGCTGAGAAATGTCCCATTCATACTTTATTAAAGATGCGCACCTGCATACCATAACTTCTTTCCGTATTGCTCAGTTATTGTGAAGATATTGTAAAGAACATACTCTCGTGAAAATACGGTGCTAGTTATGGAAACTAGTAGGCAGTTAATCCAGTCTAAATTTGTAGCCCTTGCTCTCACAGTACAGATCCTCAAACGCACCTATTTACTGGCCACCATTGGAATTGTCATGTTTAAACCCTGTTACCAGCTAGGCTCTCTTCGGCCTTCCGCACGGCCTTCTGCATGGTTTTTGGCAGTGCCCATTGGTCTATTAGCGGCTTCTCCCGCAAACGCAGTCAGTTTTCGATTTGACTTTGGGCGCAATGTTTCGGATGAATTTCAGTTCGCCGCGCAAGCGGCGGCTGATAGCTGGTCATCGGTACTAAAGGATGAAACCGTTGTTGACCTTAGGATTGAATATACCGATTTATCCTCTGTAGGCGGTTCAGTGTTGGGCGGTGTGCAGCCTGGCAAGGTCAAGGTGAAGTACGAGGATTATGTTAATGCGCTGTTTCGAGATGCTATTTCTACGAACGACTTCAAGGGACTAGATAGTCTGCAGCTGTCTGCCAAGGGTCGCGAAGCCATTCAAGACTTTCAGGCAGGTGATTTAGATGTCGGTAAATCCGATTTGGACTCCAAGCGTTTTTCTTTTTTGATGGATGGTCAATTTAGCAAGCGTGGTTGGGAGCAGGGGGGCTCTCAGCCAGACTTTATCGATAATAACGACAACGACAATAATAAAAGTGTGTTGCTAACCCGCGCACAGGCTAAGGCACTTAAGCTGACTGAATCCAAAGAGCGAGGGCTAGATGCCATTATCAAGCTCAACAGCGCTGTAGAGTGGGATTTTAATCAAAAGGACGGTATTGAGGGCGATCGCTACGATCTGACGTCTGTGCTACAGCATGAAATTGGTCATGCCCTAGGCATTGTCAGCGGCGTAGATGCGTTGGACTTTTTAGCCGCTTCCAGCGAACCTGTCGACATCGAAAAAAATAAGTTTTCGTATTTAACGCCAATGGACTTCTACCGTTACTCTAACGAGAGTGTGGAGCAAGGTGTTGCAGATTTGAGCTTCGGCGGCGAGAAATATTTCTCATTGGATGGTGGCCAAAGTGCGGTGACCGATGAGTATGGTCGCACAGCATACTTTTCGACCGGTAGTCAGTCTTCTGGAGGCGATGGTTATCAAGGAAGCCACTGGAAAGAGACGGACGGCACACCGCTAGGCGTAATGAATCCTTCACTGCAGAAGGGTAAAACCAACCAAATTTCGCAGCTGGATTTGACCCTGCTAGATGTGATTGGTTGGGATTTAGAAAGTAACAACGTTCAACGAGCCGCCGCCATTGGTTTGGACTGGAATAAAATGCAGGCTGAGCTCGCCGCTGAGCGTCAAACTGTTGTGAACAATGTCATAGCCCAATCAAACGGAACCATTCCTGATCTTGAATCGACCATCGGCGATGCAGCGACGGAAATAGACCTCAAATTTAATCAGAAAGTGCAAGATAAGTTTGATGAGCTTGAAAAGAAGCTATTAGGTAAAGATGGCCAGAAAAAATGGCAGAAAGAACAAGATAAGTTCTATCAGGAAGTTTTGAAAGCATCTGAGGAGCGAAACAAAAGCCTTCGTAAGCTGCCAGAAGAGATTGAAAAAATAGACAAAGAGGTTCGAAAATGGTTAGACGAAGATGAAGATAAATTAGCCAAAGAACTGCGCGAGGCGTCTGCCCCGGAAGTCAATCGCTTTTTCACCTTAGTGAAAGCACTTTCTCCTGCCGAGCAGGCAGTGCTAGAGCCTAGGTTGGCAGCCGCTGTCGGACAGTTTGCCGATGAGCCTAATAAAATTGTGAAGGAGCTGTTAAAGTCCAGCGGCCCAGCTAACCCCATTGGCTGGGGTTACTTCCCTCGCTGGTGGTTTTATTTCCAGGAAGATGGCGACCAAGACCTCGAAAACTACAACGACGATCTGGATGATGCGCTCGAAGAGTACAACGATGATCTTGAAGATGTCTCTGATGATACGCAGCTTGCCTATTTGATGACTGCCTTAGAGTCTGAAGACAACAGAAGTGAAGAAAATGCGCCGCTAACGATATTACCGTCCACCAGCATAAACACCGCTACGATGAAGCCATTGAGCGCGGCTACGCTCAAGCTGACGCGCTTTGAAAACTCGGATAATGCTCCGAAGAGTGTTCCTGAACCAACGTCTGTGCTGGCATTGTTTGGCATTGCCGTTCTGGGGATAGGGATTAAGCGAGGCAAGGCATAAAAGTGCAGTTATTATGGCAGTGCACTTTTACATACTTGCTTCTAGAATCAGCAAGCAGCTGACATACACAAGTCAGAGCATTTGCTTCCCAAACAAGATGTTTCTGGATTAAAGTATCTAAGCTGACTATCGTAAACACCCAGGTAGAGCTGCAATTGATCGCTCCATAGCCATCCCCGGTCAGTTGCTTCTATAGGCTCATATTTGCCTCGCACTAAAGCAAACCCTTTGAATTCCTGATTATCGAGGTCAGGGTCAAACCAGAAGTACTCAGGGGTGCGAAAAGTTTCAGCGTACAGACGTTTTTTTAAGTCGCGATCTACCTCGGCAGTAGAATCGGACAGTAGCTCTACGATAACGTTGGGGTACTTCCCCTCTTCTTCCCAGACCGTCCAGCTTTTTCGAGGATGCGGTTTCGTATCTAACACGACGAAGAAATCAGGGCCTCTGAAGTCTTCATCTTTACGTTCGCGTAGGCTGTAGTAAACCGTCAGATTACCGGCTGCAAAGTAGTCCTCGCGGTCTTTCCAAATCCAGTGTAGACAGCTAAGCAGCAGGATCATCTGCCGTAGGTGCAGGGTCGTTTCCAAGGGCGGTTCATCACTGTAAAGATCGCAAGGTGGCTGCCGTAGGTTCCCGTTTTTTGACTCGTCTGTGAGAACACACTCATCAACAGCGGGTTCTACGCTGGGTATGTCCAGGTTAGGGGTATTGCTTATGGTCGTTGGCAGCGTCATTGACATAACCTGTATTGTTGCAGAGGCGTAGTACTTTGCAGAGACGTAGTACACAGTTTACTGAAAACATAGGTGGGTAGACAAGCGCTGTATCTTCAAAGTGTTCTTGCCTGCTTTACTGATCGCATGCTGCTTTCAGGCTTAAGTTAATGGCAGCGGCCCAATCCACTAAACCCGGCTATCGAAACTATAGCGACGACTGGCGTGTAAGAATGCTCTTCTTTTTTCTGCCTCAACGCTGAAATAGTTTGCCAACCGAAGCGAAAACCGAAAAAGGATAATGAGACTCCAACATGCGTGAACTCATCACTATTTCCGATAAAGTCTAATGCTGGTGAGATAAAGAATGCTGGTGAGATAATGTTAGTTAGATGGCCAGCGTACGTTAGCCATTTCGTTGGCAAAGCCCTGCCATAGCGAGATGCATCCGTACGCTGACCATAGAGCGAACCATAGAGCGAACCATAGAGCGAAGTGCCTAAAGCAAGATGAGCTTATGCCTGAACAACAAAGCTATTAGCATCTAGCGTGGGTGCACCTTCGATGGTGGCAAACTGAGCACCGCTGCCAAACCCAGCCTCAGCACCGTTCGCGTTGTAATACAGTTGCCCCGTACTGGCACCGTAAACAATCAGGGCATCGCTCAAGGCGGCTTCTTCCGCGCTATCGACAATGGCGAACTCGCTGGCAGATAGCCCCCCGCCAATGTCGCTGGTCAACGCAGCAAAGACCGTAGTATCTAGCACAATGCGGTCAGCGCTCTCAAAGTTTTGGATCACATTTGTTCCAATATCTGCCGCATTGAAAGCAGCGCCGGTATCAAAGCCAAAGAAATCGGCCCCTTCACCGCCAATCAAAACGTCATTACCGCCACCACCAATCAACAAATCAGCACCGCCACCACCGATGAGAATATCGTCACCGATGCCCCCGATAAGAATGTCGTCACCCGCACCTCCATCAGCAGTGATGGGCGTAGCCGTACCACTCCCATTCAGAAAATCATTGCCATCGCCACCCGAGAAGACAACGGATTGAACGTCGCTGCCGCTGAGATCACCCACGGTAAATGAGTCATCACCGCCCTGGCCATTAATTTCAAACTGTTCAATCTCTTCATTAGTCAGGGTAAATAGCCCCAGATTGAGTCGATTAAAAATAGCCTGACCGTCAACTGCGCGCAAGTCAAACTCATCGCCAGCACCGTCGGCACCGTTCACTTGGGTGACATCAAAGCCATCGCCACCGTTGATAAAGTCACTGCCGTCGCCGTTGTTCCAAATGAAGCGGTCATCACCCTTTTCTAGGTAGGCGGTATCATCCCCCCGTTGGCCCACTACAATGTCATCACCCGCACCCGCAAAAAACGTATCTTCGGCAGAGCCACCCAGCAACAAATCGTCGCCTTCACCCCCAAAAGCCTCAAGGGTGGTCGAGCTTTCTCTGGCATCAAGCACATCATTGCCGTCGCCACCCGAGAAGACAACTTTTTTAACCCCACTGCCAGTGAGGTCACCAACTGTTAGAGAGTCATCACCGCCCTGTCCATTGATTTCAAACTGTTCAATCTTTTTGTTGGTTAGGGTGAACTGTCCCAAATTGAGCCGGTTAAAAATGGCCTGACCTTTAACTTTGCGCAGGTCAAACTCATCGCCAGCACCATCGGCGCCGTTCACCTGGGTAACATCAAAGCCTTTGCCACCGTTAATGAAGTCACTGCCGTCGCCATTGTTCCAAACGAAGCGGTCATCACCTTTTCCTAAAAAGGCAGTATCATCCCCCCGTTGACCCACAACGATGTCGTCGCCAGCGCCCGCATAAAACGTATCTTCGGCAGAGCCGCCCAGCAACAAATCGTCACCTTTACCCCCGAAAGCCTCAATAGTAGTCGAGCTTTCTCTGGCATCAAGCACGTCGTTGCCTTTGCCGCCTTTGAAAACAACTTTCTCAACCTCGGTGCCAGTAAGGTCACCAACGGTCAGTGAATCATCACCGCCCTTGCCATTAATCTCAAACTGCTCAATCTCTTCGTTCGTTAGGGTAAAGGGCCCCAGATTGAGCCGATTAAAGATGGCCTGACCCTTAACTTCGCGCAGGTCAAACTCATCACCAGCATCTTTGGCACCGTTCACTTCGGTAATGTCAAATCCTTTACCCCCATCAATGAAGTCACTGCCGTCGCCGTTGTTCCAGATAAAGCGGTCATCACCACTCCCTAAAAAGGCGACATCATTACCGGTTTGACCAATTACAGTATCGTTGCCACTCCCAGCAAAAACGACATCAGTGCCACCGCCGCCGAAGACAGTATCATCACCGCCGCTCGCCAGGAAAATATCGTCTTTATCGCCGCCTTTGAGATTGTCATCTCCCTTGCCACCAATAAAGATGTCACCAAGATCGTCGATTTCAGGGGCACCTTTAAACAAGCTGCCTACAATTTCGTTTACCAGAAGAGTTAGAAAGTTGTTGTTCATTTTTGGATTTCCTTTAGTTTTTAGAGGGCTGAAAAACACTCTCAAAAAAACGACGTAATCTAATGGTTCTGATGAAACATTAGAACTGTTTATACGAAGCGTTTTAGTGAGAGAAAGCGTTGATTCGTGTTACGCCTGAGTAACAGCAGGCGTAACCGCAGAGCGCTCGCTTATTGCGTTTGCTTGTTTCTATTACACGGTCTGAAAGGCTACGTTAAAGGCTACGAAAGGCTGACTTATGGCTAACTTGTGTCATTGTGTTGAATGGCACTGTCAAGTTAGCTGGATTTGACTGTGGACTGTGAGATGCTGGATTTGGGCAGATGATCACATGATTAATCCTTACCGTGGCCATCGCTTCCCCGCCGAAATCATAGGCAAGATAAGGGATTGAACAATCGAGCCGAGAACTCACATCGACCAACCCGAGTCAGGGAACGACGAATGGGTCGATTTAAATCAGTGGGTCAGGCGCAGCGCTTTCTGTCAGCCTTTGAACCGATACGCGGGCATTTCCATCCCCATCAACACAAACAGACTGCTTCAGAATACAGAGAAACGATGCAACGACGGATCGAAAGTTGGCGATCTTTGACGGGGTTGAGCGCGTTGGCGTAGCCTCTCGACCAGAGAATCGCATAAGCCGATCTGATGGCTCTCACTCAATAAAGCTGTCCTAAAATTAGCCAATCGTGCTTAACTTGACGATGCCCGAAAGTTCCTGAGCCTGAGCGCGTTTGTGACTACCGAAACTGAGCTGAAAGCCATCGCCGCACCTGCGATCATCGGATTCAGTAGCCAGCCAAAAATTGGGTAGAGAATACCAGCCGCGATCGGAATACCGGCAACGTTGTAGATAAAGGCAAAGAACAGGTTTTGTCGGATGTTGGAGATAGTGGCTTTGCTAAGCTGAATGGCGGTGACAATGCCCTGTAAGTCGCCGGAGATGAGTGTGATGTCGCTAGCTGCGATCGCTATATCTGTTCCCGTTCCAATCGAAATTCCTACATCTGCCTGTGCTAACGCAGGCGCATCGTTGATACCGTCTCCTACCATCGCGACTTGTCTGTTCCTTTTAGGCGTTTCAGACTGTAGCTGTTTGATTTTCGCTGCTTTTTGGTCGGGGCGTACCTCGGCAAAGACGCGACGAATACCGACTTCCTCAGCGATCGCCTCTGCCGTCTGCTGGTTATCGCCAGTCAGCATCACCACCTCTAACCCCATCTTCTGTAACGCACTCACCGCGTCCGCAGAAGTCTTCTTCAGCGCATCTGAAATGCCCATTAACCCCTCAGCCTTGCCATCGACCGTAATCCAAGCAGTTGTCTTAGCAGCTGATTCCCAGGCTCTACGCTGAGACTGAAGCGATGCGGTATCTACGCCCAAACTCTGCATCCATCGTTCGGTCCCAATCTGCACAAGGCGGCCATCAACCACACCCTGAACCCCTCTGCCCGTCACCGCGTCAAAGTCTTGTACGCTCGTGAGTTTCTTCTTCTCGATACCCTGAGACACTGCGTAGTTCACCACAGCTTCAGCCAGTGGGTGCTCTGAATTTCGTTCAACGGCAGCTGCCATTTGTAACAGCTTCATTTCGTTACCGTTAGCGGTGCCGCGTACGGTCAGGTAGTTGGTGACGGTTGGGTTGCCTTCGGTTAACGTCCCAGTTTTATCTACCACTACGGTCTGTAGCTTATGGGCGCTCTCCAGACTTTCTGCATCTTTGATCAAAATGCCGTTTTCAGCGCCTTTACCCGTGCCGACCATAATTGAGGTGGGCGTCGCTAAGCCTAACGCGCAGGGACAAGCAATGATGAGGACACTAACGGTCGTGAGGAGCGCGAGGGTGAGGTTGCCTACGATAGTGAACCAGAGGACGAAGGTGAGAATCGCGATCGCAATCACCACCGGCACAAACCATCCCGTCACCTGATCAGCCAGCTTCTGAATAGGTGCTTTTGAGCCTTGCGCATCCTGTACGAGCTGCACAATCTGCGCAAGCGTTGTATCTTTACCCACCCGAGATGCCCTAAATCGGAAGCTTCCCGTTTTATTAATCGTCGCGCCAATGACCTCTGCACCGCTCTCTTTTGTCACTGGGACGGGCTCCCCAGTCACCATTGACTCATCTACGGTAGAGGTGCCTTCTATGACTTCACCATCTACCGGAATCTTCTCGCCAGGGCGCACGATGATAACATCGCCAACAACAACATCCTCTATCGCTAAATCAATCTCTTCTCCATTTCTCACAACCCTTGCAGTGTTCGCTTGCAAACCCATAAGCTGGCGAATCGCATCTGACGTTTGTCCGCGGGCGCGATTTTCAAGGTAGCGGCCCAATAGCAGCAATGCAATAATCACCACCGCTGCTTCGTAGTAAACATCTGCCGCTAGCCCCTGAGAGCGTAAAAAGCTGGGGAACAGTGTGACAAAAAGAGAATAGAGATAAGCCGCACCTGTTCCTAACGCTATTAGCGTATTCATATTGGCAGCGCGATGCGTAAACGCTTTCCATGCGCCCACGAAAAAAGCCTGACCACACCAAAACAGGACGGGTGTTGCCAGCACGAGCTGAAGCCAAGCGTTATGTAAGAACATTGGCCAGGCTGGAATATCCAAGCCTATCATCATGGGTAGCGTCCCCAGAATAAGCACAACACCGATTACGCCGCTGACAATGACTTTGTACAGTAGCGATCGCTGTTGCGCTGTTCGCGCTTCTTGTTCTTTTGCGTTCTCCTCGCCAATGCCCAGCTCTTCTCTCGCACTGGCTTCATAACCGGCATCTGCCACCGCCGCCTGAATTTTCTCCAGGCTAGTATCGCGTTCGTTGTACTCAACGCTGGCCTGCTCAGCGGCAAAGTTTACCCGCACATCGCTGACCCCTGGCACCTGCTGAATAGCCCTTTCAATGCTGTTGGCGCAGGAGGCACAGCTCATACCTTTGAGTTTTAGGGTAGTTACAGTCATCGCAAACCTCTGACGAGTAGCAGAACTAAGAAGATGTGACAGATGTTCTGTCCTATAGCTGTTAGTAGCATAAACCCTACAGTCTAGAAGAGAGTCAAGGGGGTAAAAGCACCTTCTGAAACCAGATCGAAAAATCTCCCTTTATCGGCCCCCCGTACTGTCTCATGTAGGCTAAATTTTTCAAATATAGCGGGCGCCACACAGGTTAAGACGCCATTTTCAGAACGTGCTCTTACGGCGTAAATCGAGGCTGTAGGGTTTTGGCATTTGGATAGATAGATAGGCTTACCTCTTACATGACGTAAGAACCTATATGGCGGTTGCTATACTTTGGGAGCAGACGCCTTTCTTCGCAGCATAGTGTAGCTTTGTACACAAGTTGACAAACGCTAATTCTGATGAGGGTCTGTATGAGCCTCACAACTTTCTCAACTTCATTTGTTAGTTTTTGGGTATAACGAATGCTGGTGCTAGAAAGATGAGGTCACCTATAGTTACTGCGCCGCCTGCTGTTTTCCACCTTGAGAGAGTGGGTAAAGCCTACGAAATGGGAGAAGTCGTCGTACGGGCGCTGGGTAGTATTAATTTGGATTTATATGAAGGTGAGTTTGTCGTTTTGCTAGGGCCTTCGGGCAGTGGCAAGTCTACGTTACTCAATATTTTGGGCGGGTTAGATGTTCCCTCTCACGGGCAGGTTTATTTTCGCAATCGTCCACTGACTGAGGCCAATGATCTCGTTTTGACGCAGTTTAGGCGACGGTCAGTAGGCTTTGTTTTTCAGTTTTATAACCTCATTCCAAGCCTGACAGCTCGTGAAAACGTTGCACTCGTCACCGATATCGCTCGTCATAGTATGAAGCCGGAAGCGGCTTTGGCGATGGTGAATTTGAGCGATCGCATGAATCACTTCCCTGCTCAGCTTTCCGGCGGCGAACAGCAGCGCGTCGCCATTGCCCGTGCCATTGCCAAACGCCCTGAGGTCCTACTCTGCGATGAGCCTACTGGTGCCTTAGATTTTGAGACCGGCAAGCGGGTACTCGAAACCCTACAGCAGGTGAACCAGGAGTTTGGCACGACCACGGCTGTGATTACTCACAATGCGGGCATTGCAGCAATGGCTGACCGGGTTGTGTACATGCGTAGTGGCAATATTTCTCATATCGAGGAGAACGCACATAGGGTGTCTCCTGGTGAGCTGGAGTGGTAGACCTATGCGCTTTATCACTAGCTTCCTTTCTAGTCTTACCTCGGGCCTTACCTCGGGTCTCATTTCTAAGCTCAAAGTATTAGATCGAAAGCTGTTGCGTGATCTGTTGAAAATGCGCGGGCAGATTCTGGCGATTGTGCTGATTGTGGCCTGTGGTATTGGCTCTCTGGTAACGATGATGAGCGCCTATTCATCCCTCAAGCTCACCCAAGAGACTTACTACGATCAGTATCGCTTTGCCGACGTATTTGTGCAGCTGAAGCGGGCTCCGAACTCTTCGCTCACTCAGGTAGAGGCAATTCCGGGGGTGCAGACGGTGCGATCGCGTGTCGTTGTTGATGTCACCGCTGATGTCCCTAATTTGGTAGAACCCGCCACCGTTCGCCTGGTTTCTATTCCTCGGCAGCCTGTACCTATTCTCAACGATCTCTTTTTGCGCTCAGGGCACTACCCTGAGCGTCCAAACGAAGTGCTGGCCAGTGAAACTTTTTTCAATGCTAATCAGCTCTCTTTGGGTGATACCCTGGGCGCGGTGATCAATGGCCGTTGGCAAGCACTACAGATTGTTGGCGTTGCGCTTTCCCCAGAATATATCTATGAGATTCGCGGCAGTGAACTCATGCCAGACAACAAGCGCTTTGGCGTGTTGTGGATAAGCCGTGAAGCTGTGGCAACAGCATTTGACCTCAAAGGCGCTTTCAATGATGTTGCCCTGACATTGTTGCCGAATGCTAACGAATCCGAAGTAATATTTCAGCTCGACCATCTGCTAGAAAGGTACGGTGGACTAGGGGCGTTTGATCGCACTGACCAAATCTCTCATCGCTTTATTTCCGATGAAATTCGTCAGCTCTCAGCCCAGGCCGTTTTACTCCCAGGTATTTTTCTAGGCATTGCAGCTTTTTTACTCAATCTGCTGTTGGCGCGACTTGTGAGTGCTCAGCGCGACCAAATTGCGGTGATGAAAGCTTTTGGCTATAGCAACTTGGCCGTAGGCGAGCACTATCTCAAACTCGTCATGGTGATTGTGCTCGTAGGCGCGGTGCTGGGAATTGGGTTGGGTCACTATCTGGGCGCTAATCTTACCCGGCTGTACGCTGACTTTTATCACTTCCCCATATTGCGCTTTAAGGTTGGCGCGCAGGTGCTGATTACGGCCTGTTTGGTCAGTGGTAGCGCAGCGACCTTGGGCGCACTTTTAGCGGTGCGGCGGGCCGTGATATTGCCGCCTGCTGAAGCGATGCGGCCAGAACCACCCGCAACGTACAAACCAACAGTCTTAGAACAGCTAGGACTACAGCAGTTAGTGTCTCCGGTTCATCGGATTATTTTGCGGAATCTGGAGCGTCAGCCCGTGAAGGCAGGACTGTCGATTATCGGGATTGCGATCGCAGTAGCCATTTTAATTTTGGGTCGCTACTTTCAAGACGCCATGGATGTGATTGTTGATGTGCAGTTTCGCACGATTCAGCGAGAAGACATTACGCTGGTTTTCAATCAACCGCTCTCAGCCCGGGCCCAGTTTGACCTTTACCATTTGCCAGGCGTCTTACGGGCTGAACCCTTTCGAGTGGTTCCAGCTCGGATGCGGTTTGAGCACAGGACCTATCTCAGCGGGATTACCGGCATCTCGCCAGGTGGAGAAATGCGCCTGCTGTTAGATCGCGATCGCCAGCCGGTGAGGCTCCCTGCGCAAGGCATTGTGCTCTCACAAAAGCTAGCAGACATTTTGCACGTACAGCTGGGTGACACGCTAACCCTGGAAGTACTAGAAGGTGCTAGACCTACCAGGCAAGTCAACGTCAGCGGTATTTTTGATGAGCTAGTGGGCCTCTCTGCCTATATGGATATTCACTCACTCAATCAGCTGATGAGAGAGGGCACCACACTCTCTGGGGCTTACTTGATGGTAGATAAACAACAGCAGAAGCAACTGTATCAACAGCTCAAGCAAACCCCAGCAGTGGCCAGCGTCAGCCTAAGAGAAACTATCATTCAACAGTTTGAAGAGATTATCGGTGGCAGTATGGCCGGGTTCAATACGGTGCTGGTAGGCTTTGCCTCGGTGATTGCCTTTGGTGTGGTGTACAACGCAACGCGAATTGCGCTTTCCGAGCGTAGCCGGGAGCTAGCAACGCTGCGAATTATTGGCTTTACGCGAGGCGAGATTGCCTTCATTTTGTTGGGGGAACAGTTTGTGCTGCTGTGCCTAGCTATTCCGCTGGGCTTTGCGATTGGCTTTGGCATGGTGGTGTGGCTAACACAGCTGTATGACTGGGAGCTGTTTCGCTTTCCGCTGGTGGTGACGCCTGCTAGCTATGCCTTTGCCCTGGTGGTGATTTGTTTTTCGGCGCTGGTGTCTGGCTGGATTATCCGCCGTCAGCTAGATCGGCTCGATTTGGTCGCTGTGCTTAAAACGCGAGAATGAGGAGGAAGAATTTACCCATGCAACAATCACACAATCACAAGCCAACAGAGCATGAGCAACAAGCCCATAATCAGCGAGCCCATAATCGACAAGTAGGATTGGCCACGTCAGGCAAAAAGCGTTTATTTCAGTGGCATCAGCGTCAGCCCGCAGAGGGAAAAGAGGGCATCAGGATTTTGCACTTGCCCTCGCACTTGCCCAAGTGGTGGCCCTATGGGCTCGTAGGGCTGGGTGTGGCAGGCGCGATCGCACTCGCCTTCAGACCAGCACCTATCGCTGTAGACCTGGCCACCGTACAAAGGGGGCCCCTACAAGTGACCATCGCTGCCGAGGGTAAAACGCGGGTTCAAGATAGATTTGTCGTGGCCGCGCCGGTCGATGGGCGGCTGCAAAGAATCACAGTGGAGGTGGGCGACCAGGTAGAAGCCGGAGAGATTATTGCTCAGCTAGATCCGCTACCGCTAAACAGTCAGGTGGCAGCGGCTCAGGCCCGGCTGCAGGCCTTGCAAGCGCAAATGGCAGGGGTAGAGACCCAGCGGCCTAAGTCTCAAGAGCTGGTGCAGGCAGAGGCCCGGTTGCGCTCAGCCGAGGCTGCACAGCAGGCCGCCACTGCGCAGGTGGCACAGGCAGAGACGCAGTGGGAGCAGGCGAAAAGAGATCGCGATCGCGCCACACAGTTAGAACGCCAGGGTGCCCTCTCCCGACGCGACCTGGAAACGGCCCAAACCCTGGAAGCGACCAAATCACGCGAGCTAGAGGCCGCCCGCCAGCAGCTCAATCAGGCTATACAGTCTGTCACTGCCGCCAGAGAAGACATCCCGCTGTTGCAGCAACAGCAGCGCGATCCAGACTATCTGATAACGGCCTATCGTGCCGATATGGCAGCCGTTGAAGCAGACCTAGAAAATCTGGCCGATGCAGCCAATCGAACAACCATTAAGGCACCGGATGCAGGTACCATTCTTCACTTGCCCGAAGCCAGCGCTCGATTTGTTCAGTCTGGTGAGCCCCTCATGGAAATTGGCGCTGATGATGATTTGGAACTGGTTATTGACGTTCTTTCGACCGACGCGGTGAAGATTAAACCTGGCAATGAAATCACGCTTTATCAATGGGGTGGCTCAGAAGACTTGCAGGCAACCGTGAGCGCGGTAGAACCCGCTGCCTTTACCAAAATTTCGGCCTTGGGAGTAGAAGAACAGCGCGTTAACGTGATCGCTCAGTTTTCAGATCTGGGCGTCTTGCCCAACCTCTCTCTGGGTGATGGCTACAGAGTCGAAGCGGATATTATCATCTGGCAAACCGAAGACAGCCTGCAGGTTCCGGTTAGTGCCCTGTTTCGTTGCGATGTTGACTGGTGCGTTTTTACAACAGAAGATAACCGGGCACGGCAACAAAGAGTAGAGATAGGACGCAAAAATGCCTTCAATACCGTTATTAATACGGGACTGATGCCAGGAGAGAACGTTATTCTCTATCCCAATGAGAAAATTGAAGCGGGTAGCAAAATTAAGCCCCGATAAGGGTGCGCGCTCGAACTAACACACAACATATTCACCCCTCACAAAGTTATCAAGTTGTTATTTTAAGCTAGGTTTGTAGGCAGTGAACAGAGCTGGCCCATCAACAGTTTCAACCGCTTCATCAGACTGCCTCTGAACAGTTCTGGGAGGACTATTCAGAGGTACTTGACGATCGCGAGTACGATGAGTGGTGTAGTGGCTAAATCAGGCGAACGATTCAAGCTCGGGCGAACGATCATGCTTAGGTAGAGATTTCTGACCACTGGCGTTCTAGCCGCTTTCGGACCTTTTCAGTCAGGCAATCTTTCCTCAAACAGCGTTCTAAGAACCTGACTTGGCGCGCCCGTTTGAGATCGGCAGTCTCTGGCTCTAAAGAACGCTTCAATCGAGCCCAAAAGGCAGATAGAAATGAGCGGTTTTGATTATTCTGAGTCATGGCTTTGAATCCTCCGACCTAAACGCTTTACTGCTACATACTCTGAAAGTTAATGCATCAGTCTGAGATTTTTATGTGCTTGCGTCGCTTTACCAAAGGTCTGCACATCCTCACAGGATCTTCACCTTCTGGCTCTAGGGTAAAAGTGTAAAGAAATCGGAGTTATTGAATTTCTATGAATTTTTGTCTTTGCTGTCGGAGTTCTCTACTTCAACATTTTCACCACAGCCATATCTACTGGTTTTGCCCTAGCTGCCGTCAGGAAATGCCCAAGATGGAACCAGTCAAAAATGTTCTTGAAAGCGGCTTAAGAGAACATGTTATTGCTAATCGGTAATGTCGGATGCCTAAAGACTTTTCAAGTCCTCCTCAAAAGCCGCCGTCTGAAAAGCCTTCTGCCTATGTTCTGATCAATAGACGACTTTATATTCGTCCCCCTGCAAGCCTTGAAAGCTGGCTCAGCTGCAGTTGCTATCTCAGCCGCTTTTAGAGCCTCGCCTGGATATTAACAATCATGCCAAAGTTTAATAGAACCAGGCATGACGAACGGATAGAATCTCAATAATACTATCCGGATGATTGCTAGAAGCCAGGCCAGCTCGCTTTTAGGAGCGTACGAAGATGACTGTTTTATAGTTGCTTGCGGGTGGGACTAGCTGATCTTTTCCTCATAAATTTCACATATAAACACCTTAGAACGGAGACATACGTTACTAAAGCAAGAGGACTTTTCCATGCCTGTTCAGACTAAAAACAGCCAAGTTGAATACGAGAAAAAGCAGGTTGCTATTTTGGTGGAGAATGAGTTTGAGGACGTTGAGTTCAAGATTCCACACACCGCGCTCAAGCAGGCAGGCGCTATTGTCACCGTGCTGGGCGGACGCATGAACGAACAATATAAAGGCCATTATAGAGGTGTTGCGGTCTCGCCGAATGCCACGGCGACAGAAGCCCACGCTGAAGACTTTGACGCTTTTGTCCTCCTGGGCGGGAGTATGCGTGCCAATCCGAATGTGACTCGCCTCATTCAAGATGCGGTCTCGCTCAACAAATGGATTGTGGCTATTGGGTATGGCCCTCAAGTGCTAATTGATATTGAACAGCTCACCGGGAAAAGGGTCACCGCGTTCAGAGCCATTCGTAAGGACTTGGAAAATGCGGGTGCGACCTATCTCGATGCGCCTGTGGTGGTAGATGCGCCTTTTATTACCGCTCGGCGGCCCAGCGACTTACCCATTGTGATGACGACGCTGTTCCGCCTGCTGGAGATATCGTTGCCCACAATAGTGCTGCCCCAAACCAACGCACTGAATCATGAGTGGTGGAAAATGGGCGAGGATTGGGGCGGATCTAGCCGGTCAGATTTGGTGCGCGCGCTCAATATGGCAATCGTCGGCGAGCGCTATACCTTAGAATCCTTTAAGCAATACAGCTACCGGGCAACCGCGCCCCACCTAAAAGACATTCTGACAGAAATCGTCGACAGCAAAAAACAGCATGTTGAACAGCTCGAAAAACGACTGCATCAAGGCTTTCATGAAGAAGTCACCTGGCAAGCCCTCGGCAGCGAAGCCTATGCGGACCTGCAGAGCTGGATCCTCTCTAGCGACGATATTTCTATTGCCAGACAGACCCTGGGTGATTTGCAAACTGGGATTGTCGATGCTTATCGGCTGTGCAATCAGCTGACGGATCCGACCACAGCAGAAATTTTAGATAAGATTACCACCGATCTATCAAAATATGAACAGTGTTTGGGTGCCTGGTATCGGCAGCGGGCCAGCGCCCCCATACAGCCTCCCCTGCCGACAACCGTTGTTGCCATGTAAGACAACTTTACTCTTAGATTAGCAACAGAAGTTGACGAAAGTATGAGGTATCAGGGGGCGAAGAATTTGCGGGAGCTGTAGGTTCATAATTTCCTCATATTGTTTTCATATGCTTTGAGGACACTAAAAAAACACCACGCGACCATGGGTGAACTTCTCTGAGGTCGCATATTCGGAGGCGACTCTTATGAATCTCCAACAATTACTTCACGAATACAATCAAGGTGATCGCGACTTCTCTAAAATCTCACTGCATGGCGCGGTGCTGGCCCGTACTTACTTGGTTGGCATCAATTGCAGTCGCTGTGATTTAAGCAATACCGACTTCAGCTATAGCGATCTGAGTCGTTCGGATCTGTCGGGCGCCAACCTCACAGATGCTGACCTGATGGTGACTAACTTCAGCGGTGCTAACCTTCAGGGGGCCAACTTCATTGGCGCTAATTTACGGCAGGCAAGCCTGGTTGGGGCTAACCTTTCAGAGGCTGACTTGCGAGCAGCTGATCTCACCTCGGCTGACCTGCGAGGGGCCGACCTGAGTGGTGCAAGGTTGAGCGGTGCCAACCTGCAAAATACGGACCTCACTGGGGCTCGTATTGATCCTGCCGAGCTAGAGAGCACCGACTGCGGAGGGGCCATTCTCGATAATTTGGTGAGTGCGATCGCTATCGAGACACGTTCGACACGCACTACTAGCTGGGTGTCTTGGGGGGCTCACCAGTAAGCCACGCATCTATAGGTCAAAACGTTCTGTGTGTGGGTACGACGCTTTTTTACGGCTTAGCTTTTCCAGCCGAGTAGCGTTCTGATTTGCTGGGCGATCGCCTCCGGCTCAAACGGTTTGAGTATTACGCCAACCCCCATAGCTTCGAGCTTTTTACGCTCTACTGCCCTGGCTTGCGCAGTCAGGAAGACAATCGGAATCGTCTGCGTCGAGGCGTTGTCTCGAAGCTGATGAAAAAGCGTAATCCCATCTATCTCTGGCATCATCACATCTAGCAAAATAGCATCGGGCTGCTTAGCCTTCGCGATCGCTAAGCCTTCTTTCCCAGAAGCTGCCGTCACTACATTCCAGCCCGCCGTAAATTCTAGCGAAGCTTTGAGAATAATCCGAATGGCTTCTTCGTCATCAATGGCTAAGATTTGTCGAATCACCTACTTACCTACCGCTTGTTCTGAGCCCTTTATTCTGAGCTCTTTGTTCTAAGCCCTTTACAGAAGAGCGTACAAAATTTGGCAGGGTAAAGGAAAAACAGCTGCCCTCGCCAGGCGTACTTTCAACCCAAATTTTACCGCCATGTTGTTCTACAATCTTGCGGCAAATGGTCAGGCCCAGGCCTGTTCCGCCTTTATCACTATTATCTGTCTGGTTCACCTGGACAAAACGATCAAAAATATGTTCGCATTTTTCAGGCGGAATTCCTCTGCCCTGATCACAGACTGTGAATAGAACGCTGCTTTTGCTATTAGCCGTGCTGTTCGCACCGCTATCTGTGCTTTTACCAGCATGATTGGAGAAACTGCCCTGAGCTTCTACAGTCAATCGAACAGCAGACGCTGCGGGCGAAAACTTGATGGCGTTATCTATCAAGTTCTCGAGTAGCTGACTAATGCGATCGCTGTCAGCTAGTAGCTGAATACCCGGGTCACACACGTCAATCGCAATCTTTGCCTGGCCAGCCATCACCTCAAATGTCTTAGTTACTTGATGTGTCAACGATTGCGTATTAAGCCACTGTTTATGCAGTGGCTGCTCGTTCGACTCCAGGCGTTCGAGTTCTAAAATGTCATCTATGAGCCTGGCCAATCGCTCCGAACTTTTAGCAACAACCTGCAAAAGCGCTTTGCCCGGAGCAGACTCACTAGGAACAATGCCCTGGCTGAGTAACCGAACGCCGCCATGAATAGCCGTCAGCGGCGTACGCAGCTCGTGGCTCACCATGGAAATAAATTCACCTTTTATGTGCTCAACAGCAAAGCGCTCAGTAATATCTTCACCAATACTCATTGTGCCAATGACCTGGTCATCCGAATCACGCAGTACCGTATTGTTCCAAACAATACTGCGCTCTTCTCCCGATTTTGTCAGGATAGTGTTTTGGTACTGTAGCGGCACGTCTCTATCGAGGTGTAGCTGCTGAAGATAGTGGGTCATTGCGGAGTGTTCTTTGTGCGGAATAAAGTAGCGAAACCAGTCTGCCTTTTTCATCTCCTCAGCTGTGTAGCCCGTCAGCGCCAGGAAAAAAGGATTGGCATAGGTCACCTTTCCACGAATATCAAGCCCAATCACCACAAGCTGAACGTTCTCTAACAGGGTGCGCCAGCGATGTTCCGCCTGATATAGCTCCGCAGTTTGTGAGGCTACCTGAGATTGTAAAAACGCTCGGCTACGATTGAATGAGTTTGTTTGATTCGCTTGCTGTTTAGCCTGTGAAGATGCCTTGGCTGAAGTGAGTGCTTTTAGAAGACTGTTATGAGTAACAACGCCGACAAGCTGCTCACTTTCATTGGCAACAACAGGTAGGTAGCGTAGCTGATGCCGCTGCATTTGATGATAAAGGCTAAAGGCGTCTTCAACATCATCTGCCTGAATCGTTTTGGGTATAGGGGTCATTGCTGTTGAAATTGGTTGTTCCGCGATTATCTGCGTAGAGGCAATCAGCTTTACCAGGTCTTGTTCTGTAAAGATGCCAACGGGACGCTGCTGCTGGGTGATCAGTACATAGCTTGATTGCGCGTCACTCATTTGAGCGATCGCAGTCTCTATAGATACTTCAGGAGACACTGTAGCCGCTACCGGCTCTATTGCAATATGCGTATGTGAGGGTAGTGGATCTGCCTGCATCTTTGGTCCCTATCTAGCCCTGTAAACCTGGTTCTGTAAAACTTTCTTGTCGCACCGCTTAACCGTCTAAAACTGGAGAGTCCCAATCTATCTTGAAAATATGACAATCTTGTGTGGACGCTCGCCGCCGTCATTTTGCCTGTCAAATCTGGCTTGCCAAAACATTACTCTACCGGGCGAATCTGATTACGACCCGCAGCTTTAGCTTTATATAAGGCAATATCGGCAGCTCGATAGAGCGCCTGCAAGTCTGTTCCATCGTGAGGATAGACAGCAACGCCAGCGGTAAATGTTATGACGACAGGCTCACTCATTTGTTTCCCATCACTGTCGCCATTGCCACTAGTAGAAGGGATAAAAGAAGGAATAAACTGTTCTTGCCGCCAGTCCTGCAAGAATCGCCGCAGCTTTTGTACGCCCTCATGGCGGTTCATGCCATATAGGCCAATCACAAATTCTTCACCACCCCAGCGTCCCATCACATCTTCGGTGCGAAAGGTCGACAGGAGCTTTTCGCCAAAACGCCTTAGGACCCGGTCGCCCGTCGGATGACCATATTGATCGTTAATCTCTTTGAATTTGTCAAAGTCCAAGATGGCAAAGCAGAGTGTTTCTCCCTGCCGTTTTGCCAGTGCCATCATTTGTGTGAGCAGCTGCGTAGATTTTTGCCGATTGGAGATGCCGGTCAGACTATCCACGTCGGCCCTGAGCTGTCGGATGCGCGATCGCTCTAGCCAGCCCAGCACCCGTGCTACCAGCTCTGGCGCGACAATCGGCTTGCGAATGTAGTCGTCCGCCCCCACCGAAAACACCTGCTGAATCGTGTCGGCATCGGTATAGCCTGACATAAATAATACCGGCATTTCTTGCCAGTGTGCCGCGTTGCGAATCACCTGACATAGGTCAAAGCCGCTGATTTCAGGCATTTGAACATCTAGCAGCACCAGGTCAGGCTCAAAACGCTCTAGCACCTGCCAAAAATTACGCGAGTCGCTCAACAGCGATAGCCGAAAACCCCACGGCTCCAAAATGTTTTGCAGTAGCGCCAGCATGGTCGGATCGTCATCTACAACCAGCAGCTTAGCAGTAGGCGGCACGCCCTTTTGCAGTACCTGGGTCGCCGCTTCCAGCACTTCTGTAGGCGTTACAGGCGTCTGCAGTAGTCTATCTACACCCAGCCGAGCCACCCTCACCCGATTTTCAAAGCTGGCTGCCGCCGTCAGCACAATGGTTGGAATAGGCGGCTGCGCGGCATGAAGCTCAGCCAATAGCGCAAACTCAACACTGTCATTATCGGGAAGATGCTCGGAGCCGTCAAAATCGAATACAACAATATTGGGCGTAGGACTGGGTACAGACTGGCTGCGATCGCTGCTCTCCTGCTCTGGCAAAAGTATTGGCTCTGGAAAAAGTATCGGTCTGGCCTGAGTAATATCATCCACCATACTGATCTGCATCTGGTGAAAGGTCGCCCTGGCGCTCAGCGCTTGCAGCCAGCTATCGTCACGGTCGTTTCTAGCTTCTACCATCAGCAGCTGAAATAGCTGACCGGGCGGCAGCTCTAAGGGTGTTGGCATCGCTGCAGCTGCCTGCATAGGGGCTGCGACTGTTCGAGGCTGCAATGTCTGTGATGGTTCAGCTGCAAAGGTTACAGAGACAGCGGTGGCAGTTCCAGAGGTGGCAAGGCCTTGTTCTAACGTCTGTTGTACTTGGGTAATGAGTGTCTCTAGCTGCTGAACATGCTGAGCACTCAAATAAGCATTGGAGCGGAGGATAGTTTCAATTTCTCGGCAGTCGGTTGTGGCCGACTTAAACCCAAAGCTCCCGAGTGAGCCTGCCAGCGAATGAGCTTCCTTTAACAGCAGTTCCCTTACTGCTTTTTCGATCTGACCCGAGGGCAGCGATCGCAGGGTATTGGCCACCTTCACCACTCGCTTCATATAGGTTTCGCTGACCCCCTGCCAAAGCGATGACATGTCTAGCTTACCTGGGCTAGCTGAACCCTTATCCCCACCAGAAGCTCGATTCCCCGAAACGTCGGGTGCAGTAAGACCAGAGCCATTCTCAGAGCCGTTATCTGTTCCCGACGTTTCGGCCTCAGACGGCCTCACAAACTCCGCAGACTTTAACCGATATCCCAGGCCGTAGACCGTTGCAATAATATCAGGCAGGCCTGCCTTCTTTAGCTTTTGGCGCAGCCCTTTAATATGCGTGCGGACAGAGCCAACATTGGGCATGTCGTCGTAGGGCCATACCTTATCCAACAGATTGTCCAGACTGAAAATTCGGCTGGGGTTTCGCAGAAAAAGCTCTAGCAGTGCGTATTCTTTTGGGGTAACGGCAATCGGCATGCTACGGCAGGTCACCTCACTGCTGCGCGGGTCCAGGCACAGGTCGCCCCACTGCAAAACCGGCGAAACAATCCCTTCTGCCCGGCGCAGTAAGGCCCGAATGCGAGCCAGCAGTTCCTCAAAGCCAAACGGCTTGACCAAATAATCGTCAGCGCCTGCGTCTAGTCCGGCAACTTTGTCCGTACTTTCGTTGCGAGCAGTCAGCAAAATAATCGGCGTGTAGTTGCCTTCGTCTCTCAGGTATTTACACAGCTCTACCCCTTCTAGCTTGGGCAGCGTCCAGTCTAACAAAATCAAATCGTAGGGGAAGATTTCGGCCATATCCCGGCCCATGACGCCGTCTGTAGCCAGGTCCATAACATAGTGGTGTTCTGCTAGCAACTGCTGTATTGCGCCCGCTAGCGCTACGTCATCTTCCACCAATAAAAACTTCATGCAGACCTGCTGTGGCGCCTTCTCTTTGAAGATTATCTCACCACGACCTATCTACTCACAAACGTTCATTAAAAAATGTCAGCTCTACACCAATACCAGCAGGATCTGTTACAAATAATTGGGTCTGCTGAATATCTAAAAGCTCGATTTGGCGGTAGGGAATATGAGCTGCTGTTAGCCTGGCGATCGCGCCTTTTAGCCCAACGCAGCTTAGCGAAATATGGTTAAAGAACCCCGGTCTGGTGCTAACGACAGTTTCTATTCCGGGCCGAGCACTCAAATGCAAAATGGGCAAAGCTCCCGCATATAGCCAATAGCCTTCGTGGTCCAGATGTGCTCTGGTCCCCGTTTTTAACCCAATGATGTCGAGATAAAACTGTTTGACCTGCTCAATGAGTCGCGCAGAGGCCGTAATGTTGAAATGATTGAGCCCTAAGACTCGAAATGCCGTGGTGGAAGAGACTTCAGAAGCAGACCCAGAAGCTGCTTCTGAAGCGGCCCCAGGTACCAGCGCAAGCACCCGATTAGGAGAGACACTCAGCTTGAGGTCACCTATCGGGTGCTGCTCTGGGTATATCGTCTTATTAATAGAGGCTTTGTAGCTTGTTATAGAAGAGGTTTTATGAACAGAGTTTGCCTGTGTTTTTAAGGCAGAGACTGCCTTTGTGCTTCGAGCTCTGGGAACTGTGCTAGCCATAATATCTCCTTTGACGAGAGATATCACCGTCTGCTGAAGCAGGCAAAGTGATTGAAAGTGTATTTATATATCGATGCACTTGTTTTATGTTTTCAGCTTAGAAAACAAAAGTGAGGAAGTTATGAGGACTCGTCAGCATTTCTTAAAACTGTTCTCTCGTGCAGGGCTCTAATTCAACGCTCAAATTTCTCTGTGTGACTGAATCCTTCGCCTAGCTAGCCTTTATCCAGGCGACTATGAAGAATTATGGAGATTGTTTATGAGAAAGTCTATGAATAGCTTGATACTTGTTAACATTTGAGCACATGTATATGTGAATGATTAAGCGAAATTTCTGTCTCTGCGCGGCTTAATCTTGCTATTGCATGTCTCCATGAAGAAAACTCTATAGCTAAATTTAAGATAGATAAATAAGTGCGATCTTTGCTTCCGCAAAAGGTTGCTCAACTTCTCTCCGCTGGATTTCATTATGAAAATCATGGCTGTAGAGGCAACAACTACAACGGTTGCCTACACTCTACAGCACTCAACATTGGCGCAGCGCTATGAGGTGGATGCCCTTTCAGAGAAGGCAGCGCGCGCAAAACTTGAAGAAGCCGCAGCCCCTCAGTATGACCTAGTCATTATAGACAGTTCTGTGCTTGAACAAGATGGCCTCAACCTGTGCCATTACCTGCGAGCGAGCGGATGGCATGCACCCCTCTTGCTCCTAATAGAAGCAGACCATTCACATCCAGAACAGGTAGCGCTCAATGCAGACGCAGACGATTATTTGCTGAAGCCTTTTGAGGCAGAAGCATTGGCTGCGCGCATAGAATTTTTAATTCGTCGCCATGAAAAACTAACCTATCAGCAACAGGCCAGCACCGGATGGGGAGAGATGAGTAGCGCACTCAGTCTCGCCGCCGAGGGCATTGCCCGGCTAAATCCACAGGGCCAGTATCTGTTTGTCAATGACGCTTACGCTCGGATGGCGGGCTATACGCCTGATGAGATGATTGGATGTGCATGGCAAAAAACGGTTCATCCCGATGACCGACCCTTGATGATGGCAGCCTACCAACAGATGCTGCACGACGGCAAAGTAGAGGTAGAAGCCAGAGGACTTAGAAAAGACGGGTCGACCTTTGATAAGCGCCTGGCTATGGTGGCAGCTTATAGAGCGCAGCAGCGGTTTTCGGGCCATTACTGCTTTATGAAAGATATTAGCGAGCAAAAGCAGACTGAGATCAGGCTTCAGCAGCAGCTGAATCGAGTGCAGCTAACGACCCAGATTATGGACGCTATTCGTCAAACGCTGGAGCTAGACCAGATATTGCAGACTGCGGTTGAGCAAGTACGACGCTATCTCAAAACAGATCGCGTGATTGTTTTTCGATTTGGGTCTGACTGGCAGGGCAGGGTGGCAGCTGAATCGGTCAATGCTGGCTTAACTGAAACCCTCGGCATGAAGATTCAGGATTTGTGCTTTGGCAAACTCTATGCAGGTAGCTATTGTCAAGGGCGAGTCAGCGCAATCCCAGATATCAATGCGGCGAACATAGACGCTTGTCACGTAGAGCTGCTGAGCGCCTTTGAAGTGCGCGCAAATTTAGTTGTGCCGATTCTCCAGGGCGAAAAGCTTTGGGGACTGCTCATCGCCCACCATTGCTGCGGCCCTCGGCAGTGGATACCCGAAAATACCCTGTTGCTACAGCAGGTTGCCACCCAGCTGGGCATTGCCATCCACCAGGCAGAACTCTATCAACAAAACAGACAGGAATTGCTAGAGCGCCGTCAAGTTCAAGACGCGCTAGCACACAGTGAAGAACGCTTCCGGTCTTTGAGCGCGTTCGCCCCGGTAGGCATCTATCAGACGGACATTGAAGGACACTACATTTACACCAATGCTCGCTGGCAGGAAATTGCGGGGCTTACGTTTGTAGAGAGTCTGGGCGACCAGTGGGCACGCGCAATTCACCCTGACGATAGAGAACAGTTTTTTGCCGCGTGGACGCAGCTAGTGGATAGCAACCATAATTTTGACCAAGAGTTTCGGTTTTTGACCCCTCAAGGTGAGGAGCACTGGGTCCATGGACAGGCGATTCCGATGCGCTCTGGCGAGGGAGACGTGATCGGTTACGTTGGCGTGAATGAGGATATTACAGCGCGGAAGCTGGCTGAACACAAAATTCGTCAGCAGGCGGCGCTGATTGATATTGCTTCTGATGCCATTTATGTGCGTGAGTTGAACGAAGGCCGAATTGTCTTTTGGAGCAAGGGGGCTGAAAAACTGTACGGCTGGTGTGCCGATGAAACGATTGGAAAAATCGCCTATCAGCTTTTTAATAAGAGCCGCGCCAGGATTGAAGAGATTGTGGAAACTACCTTGAAACGAGGCTCCTGGCAGGGAGAGCTAACGCAGACCACAAAGGCCGGGACTAAGATTTTAGTTTCTAGCCGATGGACGCTGATTAATGACGATAGGGGAGAGCCGCAGTCCTTGCTCACCGTAAACACTGACATTACAGATAAAAAACAGCTTGAAGCCCAGTTCTACCAGGCTCAGCGACTCGAAAGCCTGGGCCAACTAGCGGGTGGCATTGCCCACGACCTGGGTAATATACTGACGCCTATATTGGGCATTGCCCAGCTGTTTAAGCTCACCCTCAAAGATACTGATCGTGCTACACAAGAACAGCTTGAGATTTTGGAGCATAGCGCGAAACGAGGCGCTAAGATGGTCAGGCAAATTCTGACCTTTGCTCAGGGTGGTGGCGGAGATAAAACGGCAGTAGATGTCAATGCGGTTTTGCAAGAAGTCATTGACGTTGCCAGGCAGGGTTTTCCTAATTCTATTGAGATTCGTCAGACACCTTCAAATCCTACTCGCCCCTCCCCAAAAGTCTCTGCTGATTCAACCCAGCTGCATCAGGTGTTTATGAACCTGTGCGTTAACGCCCGCGATGCGATGCCAGAGGGCGGTGTGCTAACGATTTCTGTAGAGACCCGTTTCATTGACGAAGATATGGCTAGTAAGCGCTTAGAAGCCTCGGAGGGTGACTATGTGGTGGTAGCGATCGCTGATACAGGAGAGGGCATCCCGCCTGAGATACAAGAGCGCATTTTCGATCCCTTTTTCACGACGAAAACGCCTGATAAAGGAACCGGATTAGGCCTGGCTACCGTCGCTGGCATCATCAAAAAAACGGGTGGCTTTTTGACGATTTCGAGTGAAGTTGATAGCGGTACACAAGTCAAAGTGTACTTACCTTTAACCTCCTTCTAAACTCTCCTCACAAATTCCTCAACCTTTCTCAATACATTGAGAGCAAGATCAGGAGATTAAGGTTAAAAGGAGATGTGCCATGCTAACTGTGAGCGATATTATGACGATGCCTGTCGTGGTTATTCGCAGCTGTGCAACCGTGGCCAATGCCATCTGGCTGATGCGGGCTAAGCGTGTGCGATCACTGATCGTCGAACAGCTGAATCCCGAAGTGTCTTACGGCATTTTGACCGAAAAAGACATCGTATATAACGTGATTGCCTCAGGCAACAATCCTGGATACATTTCGGTTGGTGAGATTATGCGACTTCCCTGCATTTCTTTACCGCCTACCGCAACGGTAAAAGAAGCGGCACAGCTACTTTCTGATGCTGGGATACATCGGGCACCTGTCATTGAAAATAATGAGCTGCTAGGCATGGTTTCTGTCACAGATATCTTAAATAAAGGCAGCCTGCCTGCACCACCGCACGATGAGCTATCGAGACGCATTCGAGACGCACTGCAGCATGCCCGCGTGGTCGACGATGACGAAACCCGGATTGAGCAAGAGTGCGATATCGCCTGGCAAGTCCTGGAAGATATGAAACAAACCGCAACCGTTGCGGTGTAGGAGGTACCCATGACTTCTTTTTCTGTTCAAACAATTGTGGTGGCGATTGACGAATCTGAGGTGAGTAGTATCGCGCTCGCCGCAGCGACCCGCTTAGCCAAAGCGCTGTCTGCCAAACTGATGATTGTTCACGTTCTCAATCCTTTCGATCTGCATAATCCAGATTTGTACCCTATTCCGGGGTTAAGCTCAGCTGATCTTGATGAGAGTATGCGTCGGCAGTATGAGGAAAAATGGACAGCCCATGTGAAACACTACGAAGCGCTGCTCAAGCAAAAGACTGATGAAGCGATCGCCGCCGGCATAGAAGCCGATTTTGTTCATCCTCGTGGCATGATTGGCGCTACGCTTTGTGAAGTGGCCAAAGTGGCCGACGCTAGCCTGCTCATAGTGGGTAGCCACCAGCGCCGTGGTATGGCCGAGATTATGCTGGGCAGCACCAGCAACTATGTGACCCACCACTCACCTTGCTCCGTGCTAGTGGTGCATCCTCAAAGCAATCAGACTGAAGCAGAAAACGAACCGTTTGCTCAGGCTAAACCCCTGAGTACTGTCGTCACATAAAAAACTTTTTAAGTACTTGCCTTGCTACCTGAACAAACACTGTTACATCACACGGAGTAACCTCTCATGTACAACAGAATTTTAGTCGCACTAGATACTCTCGAACCAGCTGTGTTCGAAACAGCGCTATCGGTCGCCGCCGCCACCGAGGCGGATTTACTCCTGCTACATGCGCTCAGCGATCGCGATCCCGATAGCCCAACCTCACCGATTACGGTTGCCTGGGACTACGCTACTCCCCTCGCCGAAGCCGCCTGGGAGAGCTATCAAAAGCAGTGGGCTGACTATGTAGGCAAAAGCCTGGATCGCCTTCGCGAATATACAGGCAGGGCTGATGCGGCAGGTGTGACCAGTGATTTTCTTCAGGTTAAAAACGAGCCTGGTCGAGGCATTTGTAACGCCGCCAAAACCTGGAACGCTGACCTGATTGTGATGGGGACCCATCAGCGTACTGGCATAAAAGAACTCTTTATGGGGAGTGTGAGCAACTATGTCATGCACCATGCCCCTTGCTCTGTCATGCTGGTTTCTCTCGCATCGAAAGAAACAGAAAACTCGGAAGAACAATCGGCTGAGGCTTGTCAGGTGGCATAATCCAGGCCATTGACTTACGACTCAGGCTATGTGCTCAGCAGTTTTCAACTTTGTCTATTACGCGGTAGCTCCTATGACACAAACAATGCCGTTCTCTCCAGTCAATGCTTTTGGTAACACTGATCGTCATACCCAGCTGATTCTAGAATTTGAGCAGATTGGCATAGAAGACGTGCCACTAGTCGGCGGAAAAAATGCCTCCCTGGGGGAAATGATTCAGCAGCTAGCACCTCAGGGTGTTCGCGTTCCTACTGGTTTTGCGACAACGGCCTACGCCTACCGCCACTTTATCCGTACAGCGGGCTTAGAAGAGAAAATGCGATTCTTCTTTGAGTCGCTAGATACAGAAGATTTGGGCTCGCTGCGTCGCTGTGGTCAAAGCGTCCGCAACCTGATTTTAGAAACGCCTTTTCCCCCTGAGCTAGAAGCAGCGATCTCCAAGGCCTATCTCAATCTTTGCGATCGCACCCCCAGTCAAAATCACTCCCATTCCCTAGATGTCGCCGTTCGCTCTAGCGCTACCGCAGAAGATCTGCCCGACGCCAGCTTCGCAGGACAGCAGGAAACCTATCTAAACGTTCACGGTGTAACGGGCGTCCTAGAAGCTTGTCACAAATGCTTTGCCTCTCTCTTTACCGACCGGGCCATCTCATATCGCACGCTCAAAGGCTTTGACCACTTCAGCATTGCACTGTCAGTCGGCGTACAGCGGATGGTTCGCGCCGATTTAGCAAGCTCTGGCGTCATGTTCTCTATCGATACCGAAACCGGCTTCAAAGATGTCGCCCTAGTCACTGCTGCCTACGGCCTGGGAGAGAATGTTGTTCAGGGTGCCGTGATCCCAGATGAATATTTGGTCTTTAAGCCCACGCTAAAAGAAGGGTATCGCCCCATCTTGAAAAAGAGTTTGGGCAGTAAAGAGATCAAAATGATCTATGACGTGGGTGGGAGCAAGCTGACTAAAAACGTTTCCGTTCCCCAGGTAGATCGCCAGCAATATGCATTGAGTGATAACGACGTGCTGACCCTGGCACGCTGGGCCAACAGTATTGAAGACCACTACACCCAGGTGCGCGGAACCTACACCCCCATGGACATGGAGTGGGCCAAGGACGGCCTAACTGGCGAGTTGTTCATTGTGCAAGCACGGCCCGAAACAGTGCAGTCGCAAAAGACAGAAAATCTGTTGCATAGCTACTCTCTTCAGACCGAAGTGGACACCTTGCTGCCGCTGGTGACCGGTCAGGCCGTCGGTGAAATGATTGGCAAGGGCGCTGCCCGTGTGATTCAGTCTGTTGAAAATATTGATGACTTTCAACCCGGTGAAGTGCTAGTTACCCAGCGAACTGACCCCGACTGGGAACCGATTATGAAAAGGGCTAGCGCCGTTGTAACCAATCAGGGTGGGCGCACTTGCCATGCGGCGATTATTGCCCGCGAGATGGGCATTCCGGCAATTGTGGGTTGCGGCGATGCTACCGACACAGTTAAGCCAGGGCAGTCCGTGACGGTAACCTGCGCCGAAGGTGAAGTGGGCAAGGTATACGATGGACTGCTGCCGTTTGAGGTCAAAGAAACCAAAATCGGTAATTTGCCGCGCACCCGCACACAGATACTCATGAATGTGGGTAATCCAGAAGAGGCGTTTCGGCTAGCGGCGATTCCTTGCGATGGTGTGGGGCTGGCTCGTTTGGAGTTTATTATTGCGAACCAGCTGAAGGTGCATCCACTGGCGTTGATTCACTTCGAGCAGATGGCAGATGGGAAAGAGAAAAGGGCGATCGCAGCCCTCACCCACAGCTATCCCTACAAGCCCGACTACTTTGTTGAAGGCTTGGCCCATGGCATTGGCACCATTGCCGCCGCCTTTTATCCCAAGCCGGTTGTTATTCGCCTGTCGGACTTTAAGAGCAACGAGTATGCAAACCTGCTCGGCGGTAAAGGCTTTGAACCCAATGAAGAGAATCCAATGATTGGCTGGCGGGGGGCCTCTCGCTACACCGACGAACGCTACCGGGAGGCCTTTGCTCTGGAGTGCATGGCACTTAAGCGCGTCCGGCAGGGCATGGGGCTCACCAACGTAATTCCCATGGTGCCGTTCTGCCGTACGCCCGCCGAAGGGCGCAGTGTACTGGCTGAAATGGCCAGTCATGGCCTGGTTCGCGGCGAGCATGGCCTGCAGGTGTATGTGATGTGCGAGATTCCAAACAACGTCATCCTGGCAGAAGAATTCAGTCAGATATTTGATGGATTCTCAATCGGCTCTAACGACCTAACGCAGCTAACGTTGGGCCTCGACCGCGACTCTGCCCTGGTGGCGCATCTGTTCGATGAGCGCAATGCCGGGGTCAAAGAGATGGTGCGGATGGCCATTGAGCGGGTAAAGCGAGCCAACCGTAAGATTGGCATTTGCGGCCAGGCACCCAGTGACTACCCCGCATTCGCTCAATTTTTAGTCGAACAGGGCATTGATTCAATTAGCCTTAATCCTGATTCTGTGCTGACCACCACCCTGGTGATTGCTGGAATGGAACAAAGCCTTGCCGACGCTAACAACATTTTCCCGAAGCTATAGGAGACTTTCTCATGCTGAATAAAATTTTAGTCGCTATTGATGACTCTGCTGCCAGCAGACGAGCCTTTGACAGTGCGAGTGAACTAGCCAGAGCCCTCAACGCTGAGCTGATTCTGGTCCATGCTCTAGACGTGTTCGATCCGGCGAGTCCACAGCATCCGATGATTCCTGTAGAGAATTATTCGATGCAGCTAGACAAAATGGTGCAACAAAACTATCAACAGCAGTGGACTGAGTTTGTTGGACATTCAGAAGCCCTGCTGAAACAACAGCAGCAAAAGGCAGAGGAGAGAGGGGTTACGGCTACGCACGTGCTGCCCTATGGTCGCCCTGGCCCGGCGATTTGCAAAATAGCCGAAACGCTTCAGGCTGACCTGATTGTGGTGGGCTCTCGGGGTCGGAATGGACTCAGAGAGATAATGCTGGGCAGCGTTAGCAACTACATCATGCATCATGCGCCTTGTTCTGTGACGGTGGTTCATCCGTACGGCGATGACGCAAACGGTGATGATGAAAAGCGCACTCAGGAGCAACGCTCGACTGCCACAGTCGTATAACAGTTTTTTACGCAGTTTCAACCGAAAAGGAGAAAAGGATCATGTTTGACAAAATTTTAGTCGCGGTAGATCTTGCAGAGGGCAAAACAAACGTGTTGAACCAGGCGATCGCGATCGCCAAAGCCAGCGAGACAGCACTCAGGCTAGTCAACGTCCTCAATCCTGAGGGCGGCGGCGATATGCCCATGTTCACCTATCCTGGCCTGGCAGGCTACCCGCCCGTTATGGAAGACAGCCTCTGGCAAAACTATCAGGAACGCTATCAGCAATACAAAACAAGGGAGCTGGCCAAGCTGCGCCGCCTGGCGAACCAGGCTAAACCTGCTGGCGTCCGCCCTGAACTGGTTCAAGAGGTAGGCTCTCCGGGGCGAATTATCTGCGAGATTGCGGCCAGCTGGGAGGCTGATTTGATCGTTGTGGGTAGTCACGGTCGCAGAGGCCTGAGCGAGCTGCTGTTGGGTAGTGTTAGCAACTATGTTGTGCACCATGCCCCCTGTTCGGTGATGATTGTCCATCCCCAAAAGGCGGCTGAAGCGGTAGAAAAAGCCCCAGAGCTAGTTGCATAGCGCCAACCTCAGTCATTTAGTACAGGAAAAGTCATGATATTTCACAAGATTTTGGTCGCCCTTGATCCGATCGATCCCGATAGAGACTTTTTTGACCGGGCAGTTGCGATGGCAAAGGCCGCAGATGCTGAGCTGCTGCTATTGAGTGTGCTCACCAGTGACGGTGGTGGCATGTTCCTGAAGCCTCACCCCCAGGTAGCAGGTTACAACGACGCGCTAAACGACTGGAACTTGTTTCAGAAGCGCTACGAGGAATATAAAGAAGGGTCGCTGAGCGTGCTGCGTAGCTTTGCCCACGAAGCCACAGTAGCGGGCGTACGAGCCAGTTTTAAGCAGTCTTCGGGCAGTCCAGGTCGAGAAATCTGTAAAATTGCCAAAGCAGAAGAGGTTGACCTAATTATTGTAGGCAGTCGAGGTTATAGAGGGTTTGATGAAATGCTGCTCGGCAGCGTGAGTAACTATGTGGCCCACCATGCGCCCTGCTCAGTAATGATGGTGCATCCTCAACAGGGCGCAAAGTTACAAACTGAATCTGTCAGCAAAAAAGAAACAACCGCTGTAGTCGCATAGGCTGTTCTAGAAGCTTAGAGCATTATACGGCCTTGCCACCTTTATGGTAGGAAACACCACGATACTTAAGGTCAACCGGCGGTTGAGGTAAGGACCGAAGGAGCTTGTGAAAGTGGAGCAGTACGCCGCGATATTTACCCGTTTCTTCAGTATCTGCAACTGGGATTCGAGGCAGAGTGTGTTCGTAGCTAACACCGCGATATGTGAGTTTCATTTTGTCACCTCTTCTGTGAGCGTTCTTTCATGACATCTATGAAATGAGTATTCGAGAAAGGAGATGTCAACCTTTCTCACACTTCTAATATAGAAAAGCGTTGTGAGGTTTTTGTGAGTGACACTCTCCACAAGAAACTCATCTTTGATATCTAAGTTTTAGGCAATGCCGAGCCGAAAGATTATTAAAGAGGATAAGAGACACAGATGCTGTTAACAAATCACCTTAATTATCCAGACGAAAGAGAAGGGAGTGCCTGCGGTCCAGCCAGGCGATAGCTTTCCCTTGGGTGCTACGGTACGCAGCGGAGGAATCAATTTTTGCTTGTACGCGCCAGATGCGACGACTGTAGAACTTCTCTTGTTCGAATCGGCAGGGTCAGCGCAACCGCAGACGACCTTTCAGCTAGACCCTGATAAAAACAGAACCTCTCATTACTGGCATATTTTTGTACCGGGGCTTCGTACTGGTCAGGTCTATGCCTATCGGGTAGGGGGCCCTTTCGACCCTAACAATGGCTTGCGGTTTAACCGTCACAAAGTGCTGCTAGACCCCTATGCCAGAACCGTCGTCGGCTGGGAGAACTATAGCCGAGCAGCGGCGGCCAAGCCGTTTGATAACTGCACCGAGGCGCTGAAAAGCGTTGCTGTTGACGTACTCGCCTACGACTGGGAGGGCGATAGGCACCCCAGAACGCCCTATGCCAAAACGGTGATTTATGAACTGCACGTAGGCGGGTTTACTCGGCATCCTAATTCGGGCGTGCCCGCTGAAAAACGGGGCACCTACGCTGGCCTCGTTGAAAAGATTCCCTACCTCAAATCGTTGGGCATTACGGCCGTAGAGTTAATGCCCGTACAGCAGTTTGATCCAGACGATGCGCCTGATAGCCTCTCGAACTACTGGGGCTATAGCCCGGTTGCTCTTTTCGCGCCGCACCAGGCCTGTAGCTCTCGTAAAGATAGCCTGGGCTCGGTCGATGAGTTTTGCGATATGGTCAAAGCGCTGCACAAAGCAGGCATCGAAGTGATTTTGGATGTGGTGTTCAACCATACGGCTGAAGGGAATCACGCAGGGCCAACGCTATCGTTTCGAGGGCTTAGCAATGAGGACTATTATGTTCTTGAGGGTGCCCATTATAAAAACTACAGCGGCTGCGGTAACACCATTAAAACGTCCGCCATTAGCGGCTATTTGATTTTTGACTGTTTGCGTTACTGGGTGTCGGAGATGTATGTCGATGGCTTTCGGTTTGACCTGGCATCAGTGCTTTCTAGAAATTCAAAAGGGGAACCGTCAGAAGAGTCTCCTATTTTGTGGATGATCAATACCGATCCGGTGTTGGCCGGTACCAAAATTATTGCCGAAGCCTGGGATGCGGGGGGACTGTACCAGGTGGGTAGCTTCGCGGGCGATCGCTTTGCGGAGTGGAACGGGCCGTTTCGAGACGAGGTACGGCGATTTATCAAGGGCGATCGCGGCATGACAAAAGCGGTCGCAGGCCGCATTATGGGTAGCCCTGACCTATATCCGCACCTGAACCGAGGCCCCAACTACAGCGTTCATTTTGTCACCTGTCACGACGGCTTTACCTTGTATGACTGGGTGAGCTACAACGAAAAACACAACCAGGCGAATAAGCAGGGAAATCACGACGGCAGTGACCAGAACTGGAGCTGGAACTGTGGGGTAGAAGGGCCGACCGATGATCCAAAGATTCAGGCACTGCGGCTAAAGCAGGCGAAAAACGCGCTGACATTGTGGGCCATTTCTCAGGGCACGCCGATGCTGCTGATGGGGGATGAAGTATTGCGATCGCAGCAGGGAAACAACAATGCCTACGCGCAAGATAACGAGACTAGCTGGTTCGACTGGGATAGTCTCTCTACTCAAAAAGACTTTCTGCGCTTTGTACAGCAGCTGATTCCCTTTGTTCAGCGGCTACACGTATTTAAGCACGACGAGCCACTGATTGTAACGCCTCAGCCCATCGTAGAACCGGCGATTGTATGGCATGGTGTACAACTCGGCGAGCCTGACTGGAGCGAAGATTCTCATACGTTGGCATTTACCCTACGCTACGGGCAGTATGGTGAACATCTACACGTCATTCTTAACGCTTTTTGGGAGTTACTGACCTTTGAGCTACCAGCCCTTCCTCGAGGGCGGTACTGGCAGCGAATTATCAATACCGCGCTCGATGCACCAGAAGACTTTTGCCGGGTAGAGACTGCGCCTAAAATTGAACATTCCTTTTATCGGGTTGCCGCTCGTTCTTCTGTGATCTTACTCGCAGCCTAGGCCCTTACAATTGTCTACCTGCTTGTGTGTACAAGGGCCAGTCTAAATAATAAGTATGGGGGAATTATTAGCGCTAATTTGACTTAATCAGCTAATTTATTATCATCAATTGCTTTCAAAAAACGAGTGAGCCCGATGAAAGTCGCTGTTTTTAGTGCCAAACCCTATGATCGAAAGTTTCTGACGGCAGCGAATGCCGATTATGCCCATGAGCTGGTCTTTTTTGAGCCTCGCCTAACAACCGAGACAGCCGCTCTGGCTGCTGGGTTTCCGGCTGTATGCGCGTTTATTAACGACCAGCTTAATCAGCAAACTTTGGCTGCGATCGCAGCTAATGGCACCGAAATAATCGCCCTGCGAGCGGCTGGGTTTAACAATGTCGATCTTAAGGCTGCAGCTGAGCTAAATCTAACCGTCGTGAGAGTTCCTCAATACTCTCCTTACGCCGTTGCAGAGCATGCCGTGGGCCTGATACTCATGCTCAACCGCAAGCTAAACAAAGCCTACAACCGAGTGCGAGATGACAACTTTGCGCTGGACGGACTGTTAGGGTTTGACCTGCACGGTGCGACGGTGGGCGTCATCGGCACTGGGAAAATTGGTCAAATCTTCAGCCAGATTATGACCGGGTTTGGCTGCCACCTCCTCGCGTACGACCCTTACCCTAATCCGGCCTGTCTGGACATGGGCGTACAGTATAGAACCCTACCAGATTTACTTTCTGCCTCTGATATTGTCTCCTTACACTGTCCGCTCATGCCCGAAACCTATCACCTACTCAATGAGCAATCGCTAAGCGATCTTAAGCATGGCGCTATGGTAATTAATACCAGCCGAGGGGGCCTGGTCGATACCAAATCGGTTATCAAAGCAATCAAAACCGGTAAGATTGGTTACTTGGGGATTGACGTGTACGAGCAAGAAGAGACTTTATTTTTTGAAGACTGGTCGGATACGGTTGTTCAAGATGATGATATTCAGCGCCTACAGTCTTTTAATAACGTAGTGATTACGGCTCACCAGGCATTTTTCACCCAAGAAGCCCTGACCAATATTGCTAACACAACCATCAATAGCTTAAGCCAGTTTGAAAAAGGAGAAACCTGCGACTGCGAAATTCACTATCAGCAGGCTAAACAATAGCTATTTTGCCAGCCATCACAACTTCCTCATAGTGTCTTTTTATCATCGCATATGACTACTCTTGAGCCTTGTCTTCACAATGCTTTAGAGAGACTGAGAGCACTATGAGGATTCAACCATGACGCTTGCTGCCGACTTTCCTACATGCCCTGAAGTAGCTGTTGAGGACGATCGTACGGGGCTAAGTGAAGAGACGCTAAGGCGGGCTTTCCTCGATAATCTCTTTTATATTCAGGGTAAGTTCCCAAAGCTCGCGAGTAAAAATGACTATTATTTGGCGCTGGCTTATACGGTGCGAGATCGCATGCTTCAGCGCTGGTTAGGCACAGTAGCCACCTACCTCGATAACGCTACGCGCACGGTTTGCTATCTCTCTGCCGAGTTTTTGCTGGGGCCGCACCTGGGCAATAATCTGATTAACCTGGGGCTCTATGAGCCTATTCGTCAGGTAATGGACTCTCTGTGCCTGGACCTTGATGAGCTACTTGCTCAGGAAGAAGAACCAGGCCTGGGTAACGGCGGGCTAGGTCGACTGGCGGCCTGCTACCTGGATTCGCTGGCCACGCTTGAAACGCCTGCATTAGGCTACGGCATTCGCTACGAGTTCGGCATTTTTGATCAAGAGATTAAAGACGGCTGGCAGGTAGAAATCACCGATCGGTGGCTGCGCTACGGTAATCCATGGGAAATTGCCCGCACAGAATGGGTGGTGCCCGTGAAGTTTGGCGGACAGACAGAGCCTTTTGTGGATGAAGATGGCAACTATCGGGTGCGCTGGGCGGCAGAGTGGGAAGTGAGCGGCGTTCCCTACGACACGCCTATTTTGGGCTATCGGGTGAATACGGCGAATACGCTGCGCCTGTGGAAGTCGGAAGCGTCTGAATCTTTTGACTTTGAAGCGTTCAATCGGGGAGATTACGCTGGTGCGGTGAATCGGAAAATCGCCTGTGAAAACCTGTGCAAAGTGTTGTACCCAAACGATGAACAGTTCAGTGGCAAGCAGCTGAGATTGCAGCAGCAGTACTTTTTTGTGTCTTGTTCTTTGCAGGATATGCTGCGGATTTTAGAAGGTCAGGGGTTTACGATTGATCACTTTCCCGATAAGTTCACCATTCAGCTTAACGATACGCACCCGGCGATCGCCGTGGCTGAACTCATGCGCCTACTGGTCGACATTCGCCATATCGACTGGGACAAAGCGTGGGACATTACCCAGCGATCGTTTGCCTACACCAATCACACGCTGCTACCAGAGGCGTTAGAAAAATGGCCTCTGGGTCTCTTCCAAGCGCTGCTGCCGCGCCATCTGGAAATCATTTACGAAATCAACGCTCGTTTTTTGGAGACCGTCCGTATTTGGTGTAAGGGCGATGGCGCGTGTCTGAGTCGTATGTCTTTGATTGACGAAAGTGGTGAGCGCTATGTACGGATGGCAAACTTGGCGTGCGTGGGCAGTCATACCATTAACGGGGTCGCGGCGCTACATTCTGAATTGCTAAAGCAAACGGTGCTAAGAGACTTTTATGATTTTTCTCCTGAGAAATTTACCAATGTGACCAATGGCGTCACGCCCCGTCGCTGGATGGTGCTAAACAATCCACGCATTACAGAACTAATTACCGACAAAATCGGACGTAGCTGGATTACCCATTTAGAAGATCTTCACCTATTAGAAGCCTACGTGGATGATGCGGGCTTTCAAGCGGACTGGCAGCGGATGAAGCAAGCCACCAAACAAGACCTGGCCAATCATATTCAGCAGCGCCTGGGGATTGTGGTCGACCCACAATCGATGTTCGATGTGCAGGTGAAACGGCTGCATGAGTATAAGCGGCAGCACCTGAACTGTCTGCATATTGTCTCTTTGTACAATCGCCTACGGCAAAATCCAAATCTCGAAATTCCGCCACGAACTTTTATCTTTGGTGGAAAAGCAGCCCCTGGCTACGCGATGGCCAAGCTGATGATTAAGCTAATTACGGCCATCGGCGACGTGGTGAACCGTGACCCGGTGGTGAAAGGTCGCCTCAAGGTAGTCTTTATCCCCGACTTTAATGTTACTAACAGTCAAAAGATTTATCCGGCTGCCGATCTCTCGGAGCAAATCTCTACCGCAGGCTATGAGGCTTCGGGTACAGGTAATATGAAGTTTGCCATGAATGGGGCGCTCACTATCGGCACGTTGGACGGGGCAAATGTAGAGATTAGAGAAGCGGTGGGCGAAGAGAATTTCTTTTTGTTTGGGCTGACGGTGGATGAAGTGAAGACTTTGCGGCAGCAGGGGTACTATCCTCGGGCTTACTATGAGCAAAATGCTGAACTGAAAGAGACGATTGACCTGATTGGGTCGGGGTATTTTTCAAAGGGCGATCGCACCCTGTTTCAACCCCTGATCGACAATTTACTTGGCTCCGATCCCTACTTGCTACTGGCTGATTACGACGTATATCTATCAGCGCAGGCGCAGGTGAGTCAGGCTTATCTGAAGCGCGACCACTGGTGCTGTATGTCTATCTTGAACAGTGCTCGCAGCGGTCGGTTCTCTTCCGATCGGGCGATTCGAGAGTACTGCAATCGGATTTGGCATGTAGAACCAGTCTCTATTGACCTGGAGGCCTACAGTTTCGATGCGGGTAGTTGCGAGCTGCCTGGTATAAATCGTAACAAATCACGCCGTTAGCACGTATATTTATGTTTCTGAAATCCGAAATCTATGTATCGATATTGGGAAATAGACGACAGTAAAGGCACGCTTTAAGCAATACAAAGAAACCACGTAGGACTGTTTTCTCTCAAAGCACCTTCTACTTAAAGGAATTTCAGCATGACGTTGACGACATCTTCTCAAAGTGTCTCACCCAGCGGCCTGACGAGTGCGCTGCCTAGTATTCCGCCAAATGAGGCTGATTTTGGTCGCTGGGGCAGCGCTGAGGCTTTTCTGGCTCAGTATGCTGAAAGTGCCGATATGCGCTCCGATGTGCAATTACAGCGGCTTCACGCACGGCTCACCCGACAGGCCTCAGTCTGTAGCTATTGCGGTGTTGGGTGCCCATACGGCGTCGTTCTAGATAAGCGTCAAAACAAAAAAGTGGTGCCTTTGAGTAAGCTGGGGCTGTGCGTAAAAGGGGCGACATCGCTGATGACCGGGGGAGATGCCCTGCGGGAACAGCGATTGAGACGACGGGGGCAACAGGGCGATCGCATTCGCACCCCTATGATTCGTAGCCACAATGGTACCTGGAAAGAAGTCTCGTGGGCTGAAGCGTTAGACAGGGCTGCCTGGCTGTTTTTACACGTAAGAGAGTGGGTAGGTCCTGACGGCGTTGCGATTTATGGCAACGGGCAAAAGACCGCTGAAGCGATTTGGATGGCCTCACTTTACAAGCTACTGTTTAAGGTTTCTACCCTGGGTGCCAATTCGGAACACTGTCTGGCGAGTGCGGGCGCGGCACATGAGCTGAACTTTGGGAATGAAGCCTCTTTTACCTGGCAGGCATTTGAAGAATTAGAACTGTGTGATGTTGCGGTTTTGCACGGCACTAACCCTTTGGTCACATTTCCGCAAGCTTACAAGAAGCTAAAACGCAATACCAGCGCGATTAAAGTGGTGATTGATCCGGTGGCTAATGACACAGTTATTGACCTACAACAAACAGAGCCGACAGCGCTGCATATCCGCTTTGAACAGGGGGGCGATATTCTGTTCAATCTGGCGGTTTCTCGCATCATTTTGGACAATGGCTGGCAGAATGATGACTTTTTATCTGGGGCTGTTGATTCGCAAAGCTTTACGGATTTCAAGGACTTAGTGGCTGATGATCGCTATGAGACACTGACGGTTGCTAAGCAAATTGCTTTGGAGGGTGATGATCCAGAAGAGTTAGCGGAGACCATTTATTACTATGCGACCTTAATTGCGCTGCCGGATGCTCATGGAAACTGCCCAAAAGTGGCTTTTGTTTCTAGTATGGGCATTAACCAGAGCACGGGTTCCTATGGTTTTTCGACTAATTTGAACTTGTTGCTGCTGACGGGGAATGTGGGTCGGCGAGGGGCCGGGTCTTTGCGGATTGCCGGACAGTCGAATGCGACGAGTGAGCTGATGCTGGGGTTCAATGCGCGTCGTTTGGTGTTTAACCTGAGCCCTACGAATGCTCAGCATCGACAGCAGCTCGCTCAGATTTTGGAGATTCCAGAGCACAACATTGCGGATAAGGCAGGTACGCCGGTTGCTCGAATGTCTGAAGATGATTCGCTCTATTGCTTTATCTTTTTGGGGACTCAGTTTACGAAGAACATGCCCCGCTTGGGTCAGTGGCTGAGACGGTTAGGCCGCAGCTTTAATATTGTGGTGGACTCGTTTTTGCCGGAAGGTGCACTGGACTATGCCGATGTGATTTTGCCTGCACTGAGCTATACCGAAAAACAAGGGGTGATTCAACGGGGCGATCGCACCCTTCAGCTCCAGCAGCCACTCACAGAAGCGCCTCCTATGGCCTGGTCGGACGAGCAGGTGATGGCTCGGTTGGCCCTGGCGATCGCACAGCGCTTGCAAGATACTGACACCGCCGCCTTGAACAATCTTGATCCTGACGTGATTAAAAAAGCGTTTGGCCGGTATTGCGATCCAGCCGGGAAGGTAGATTCGGCCAAAGTGTTTGATCATTTGGTGGATGTTTCTCGGCAGCTGAATGTATACAACCGGCTAGAGACGGCTGAGGGCGAGCCGATTTCTCATGAGATGCTGCGATCGCACGCAGGCAAAGGTATTCAATGGCAAGGCGATGCCCGTTATCAAGGCGCAACCCGTTTTCCAAAACTGTTCAACAATGACCGTCATCGCGCTCAGCTTGTGCGCCCTCCCGAAGCGCTGCTCCAAAGATTAGTCAACAAAGGCGATGAAAAAATCCGCAGCCTGATCACTGGCAGAGGGCGTCCGGGACGCAATCCCAAAGCCTACACCGCTCGCTACAACTCCGGCATCAAAACGCGCTCCATTGGGGCAAAAGAAACTGATCCGACCTATTGGATAGAACTCAACCCTCAATACGCTGCTCGGCACGCCTTAGCAGCCGGCGACCCGGTTCGCATTACCAGCTATCACGGCACTCTGATTGGGCGAGTCAGCCTAAACGAGCATGTCCCTGCGGAGTTTCCCTTCCTCGATTTTGTGCCCGGCGAGGCCAACCGCCTCACCGACTATCTTGATGCCGATCAGTTCACCCATCAAAGCTTAATTAAGCGCACTCCCGTTCGTGTGGAACGTCTCTCTTTGGCGGAAGCGACGCTTTGGAAAGCGCCTCACTTAGAGACTTTTTTGCAGGTGGTAGAAACCATTGCCCAGCAGTATCAACAAACCTATCCTACCGCAGACGCTGCCGATAAATTTTTCCGAGAAGAACCCGATGCGTTGGACTGGCTGCCAGCCGCGATGCTGCGTCAACCTGCGCCCCATCAGCAGCCATTGGCTGAGGCAGTAGGGGCCATGGCAACCCTGTTTCAACAATATAGTGATCATGCAGACTATCGCGCTCAGGTGAAAGATCTGTTGCAGCAGCTGGATGAGCATCCGCGCGACGGCGAAGCCCTTTCTCAGAAAGATCGCGTTCTCTCTATTCTGTTGCCCCTGCTCAGAAAGCTGGAACACGACACCCTATTGATGTCACTGCTTGACGACATTGTAGGGCCGATAAAACTGCAAAGTGCAACAGGTAACATCACCGAAGCCCACTTAAAAGCCGCGCACCAAAGCGCTGTGATTGAAATAAAAGAAGAAGTGGTTGGCGTGCAGCTCTTTTTGGCGATTAAGCATGGACTGGATCTGCTCTATGGCCCCGGTAGCGTAGTGCCCCAGGCCGACATTGCCATTATTTCAGGCATCAAAATACCTTGCGCTGCTGATGTGCCTGCCTACTTGTTAGGCATCAGCCCCGCAGAAATCACCTCCAGCCAGCTGATCCACTGCGCCCACATTGGCAGCGACTCCATTGTCGTGTGCGATCGCAAGCGCAACCGAGCTGTCAAAGTAGAAACGACTACAGGCATTTTGCCCTACGACAAAGAGCTACTGCATCTGCGCAACGCGGTGATTATGAAAAAGCGAGCTGCCTCGCGCCAGCAGCATCGACGATTCTTTGATCGGTTAATTGAGCTGATTGCCAGCTTTGTTCGCGTTGGGGCTGGTAACTTCAGAGTGGTGGAACCCTTTGCCCTGCCCTGGGAAGAATTTAGCCGCAAGCTCGCTTTTCTTCCCTGGCAACGCCGCCCCCTGCACACAAGCCTGATCCAGGCGGCGCTATCGCCTACCCTGGTTCAAAGCCTGGTGAAGCTAGAGATTCTCGATGCGGTTAAAGATGAACCCTTCATTTACTTGCTCTCTAACCAGGAGAGCGCACCTGAAACGAACAGCTCAGCGCCTTCTTCAAAGCAAGCTTTTACGGGAGTATTGACTAGCACTCAGCTATCGACGGAAGATAAAGTCCGTGAGGTCATCGCGCAGTACATTGCGCCTGTGTTGGAAAACGATGGTGGCAAAATTGAGCTAATGAACTTTGATGCGGCGCAGGGAGAAGTGACGGTGCGCTTTTTAGGGAGCTGTGCGAACTGTCCGTCCTCTATATTATCGGTGGAGACGATTGTAAAGCCGCCGTTGTTGAGTATTCCAGGTGTATATAAAGTACTGCATCGAACGCATTTACAAGCTCGGGAGATTCCTGTGAAAGTAGTGGTACAGGACGATGAAAAATCTGAAGTCTCTTCGAAGAAAGTGACGCTTAATTAGCATCGAGTTGTAAATTGTGAGGTGTTGGCTTCTTCGGATGAGTGGCAATATTCGCACAGGTACTGAGCTCGCTGGCGAATTTGAGCCCGCTTTGTAGCACTAATGCTCATGCTTCTGCGATGATTTTGGCATTAAGCAGGGTAAAAATTCGGTCTAGTTCTTGCAAGCCCTTGAGTTCAGCTTCTTGCGCTTGAGTAAGCTGTTGCGCTTTGTGAATATCTATGAGTTCTTCGAAGCGTTGTTGTAACTCTTCAGTGAACTTAAACAGTCGCAGCCCTCGGACTATTTGACTCGTGATGCCCTGTTCAATCCAGGGTCGGCCACGGTCTGCGGCAGGAATAGGACTTTCTCTTGCGATGGAACGCAGCGCCCAAAACCAATGATCAGGTAGGCATTCCCTGCATTAGCCCATTTGGGCTACAATTTAAGTGCTGGTTTCGATAAAGCGTACAGATTTATGGTGAAAGAAGCAACGGTGAGGGCTCGGATTGACTCGGGGCTAAAAGCTGAGGTGGAGGATTTGTTTGAGGCATTAGGGCTTTCAACGACGGAAGCGATTACGTTGTTTTACCATCAAGTTAGGCTACGCAAAGGGCTGCCTTTTGAGGTGGCTATTCCTAATGAGAGAACTAAACAAGTATTCGAGGAAACGGACAAGGGAGAGAACCTCGTAAAGTTTGAAAATACTGATGCTATGTTTGAGGATCTGGGCATCTAGTGCTTAATCCAACGTATAACCGGCAGTTTGAGAAAGATCTTAAAAAGATGATCAAGCGAGGGAAATCAGGCGATAAGATCAGGCCGGTGATTCAAAAATTGGTGCAAGAGGAACCGCTTGAGCCTCGATACAGAGATCACAAACTTGTCGGAAATTATAAGGGGCGGCGTGAATGCCATATTGAACCAGACTGGCTACTCATTTATAAAGTAACGGCTGAGGAAATTGTTTTTGAAAGAACCGGAACCCATTCTGACCTGTTTGAGTAGAGATAGGAGACACGGTAATTAATTATCGGTACTGCCGTCGGCAGGGATGGGTGCTTGGTTCACGGCTTGCCTGAGATGGTTAATTAATTCAACAGAAGGAATATTCGCGATCGCAGCCGCTTGCTCCAACGTTGCCACCCGCCCAATACTCTTTCTCAATAACGGATTCCTCAGCTTCTTAAACTGCGGATTAAGGTCAATCAAAACCTGCTGTAGCTGAGGATATTCATCCAGCAAACTATTCACCGTAGTGCTTTTATTAATGTCCATATGTGTTTACCTGTTAATTGGGCCTGATTAATTGAGTTGGGCTAATTGAGTTGGGCGCGAAATCGGTAAATGCTGAGCCCTAGTAGCAATGTCGCAAAGACGATAAGGGCAGTGACTTCTGGTAACAGCGCACCGATGCCAACACCTTTTAGTATCAGGCTGCGGGCGATGGTGACGTAGTGACGCAGCGGGTCAAAAAAGGAGAGGATGCGAAAGAACTTTGGCATGCTTTCGATGGGCGCGATCGCACCCGAAAGCTGAATCAACGGCACATTAAAGAAAAACGACGTCAAAATTACCTGCTGCTGATTACGAGCAATCGTGGCAATGAGTATACCAACGCCGATCGCTACAAACACATAAATGCCCGACAGCACCAGGAACAAAAAATAATTACCCCGAAAAGGCAGGTGAAAGACTATCCGGCCCAGCGCCGAGGCCAACAGCACATCGCCCATCAGCAACACAAACAAAGGTGCAATTTTAGCCGTTAAAATTTCCCAGCCCGCTGCCGGTGTCATCAAAAGCTGCTCTAGGGTGCCAACGTCCTTCTCACGGATAACTGTGGATGATGACACCAGCGAGCCTGTGAGGGTAAGCACCACACCCATCACACCCGGCACAAAAAACCAGCTACTCTGCAAGCCAGGATTATACAAAAAGCTCACCGCTGTCTGCACGGGTGGTACGAAGTCTGTTGTATTGATGCCTTGAGCATAGCGATTAATAATCTGTTTAATGTATCCACTGGCAATCCCTGCAGTGTTGGCATCCACGCCATCAATCAGCACCTGCACATCCACCGATTTCCCAGCGGTAAGCCGCCGATCAAAGTCTGGCGGAATCACCAGCCCGGTAGAGATGTCACCCTTGCGAACCTGCTGGCCCAAGTCGGCTTCGCGGGTTTGATAGCCGTTAATATCGAATGAGTCGTTGGCAACGAGGGCGGCGACAAAGTCTCGGCTAGCCGAACTATTGTTGTAGTCTACAACGCCCAGGCTGAGGTGGCTGACGTCTGGATTGAGGGCCAATCCAAATACGAGCAGCTGTACCGTGGGTGGAAATAGCAGCAGGAAAATGATTTGTTTGTTCTTGAGGATTTGCCGCACCTCCTTAAGGACAAGCGGCCAAAGTCGAGTATCAAAGAGAGCACGAAAAACATTCATAACGTAGTTGGGTTCCTCAACCCAACATGACAAGAAATCGAGAACCAGGTCAGTCGTTAAATTGCATTTTCCCAAGAATCCTGGCAGCAACACAAAAACACAAAAATCCAATAAAACCAATCGCCAACGGCCCATACCAAACGCCAATCCATCCTGTCCCCCTCACAAAGGCATCGCGAGTAATTTCGACGTAATAACGAGCAGGAATGATGTTAGGAAGTAGAGAAAGGGGAAAAGGAATATTTTCTAGACGATAGATGAAGCCAGAGAGGAGAAGCGCGGTGAGAAAACCAGCGATCGCAGTCCCCTGAACTGCCCCCGTCTGATTACTCGCCCGCGCCCCCACCAACAGCCCAAAAGCCACACTCGCCGCTAAGTAAACCACAGTGCCCACCAACATTGTTGTAAAATCCCCCTGAATACGCAACCCAAACAACACAACAGCTACCGTAATCACCACCAGCGCCTCCCCCAGCCCCACCATTACATAGGCCAGCTCTTTGCCCAGCAGCCACTCTGTAGCACCCAGATCAGAAGCGTAGACCTGGGCGACGGTACCCTCCTCTTTTTCACGTACCAGGGCAATGCCAGAGAGCATCGAAGGAAACACCCACAAAATGACGCTAAAAATGCCCGGCACAATGTACAGCGATTCCTTTCGCCCAGGATTAAACCAGAGGCGGACGTTTGCCTGAATAGGGGGCTGCGCACCTGCCGGGACCAAATTACTGCTACGCATAAAAAAACGGGTAGTGGCTCGCAGGCTAACCTGGATAATGCGAGCGTTGTTGCCGTCGGTGCCATCGACCAGGGCCTGCACAGTAACAGGCTGACGAGATTTGATCTGTTTGGCAAAGTCAGGCGGAATAATCACCGTAGCCTTGGCCAGTCCCTGGTCGAGGCTCGCGATGGGATTACCATCAATCAGAGGTGCAGGCAAAAACTGGTTGGTGGCGAAGAGTCTTTCTACATAGGTACGGCTGAGAGCACTGTTGTCAAAGTCTTGAATGCTGATGGGAATATTTTTGGCTTCCAGGCGGATGGCATAACCATAAATGAGTAGCATAGCCAGGGGGAGCAGAAAGGCAAGGGCAACGGTAAGGCGATCGCGCCGAAACTGATTGAGCTCCTTTATGCATTGCGACCAAACTCTTTTCATGACAGTCCTGATGGCGCTACAGCGGCGGGTGCCTGCGATCGCTGCACAATCCCAATAAAGGCATCTTCCAGAGAAAAGGGAATGGGGCGAGCTCTGTTCACGACGATATTCTCAGCCTGGAGCCACTGCAGAACCTGGCTCAGGGCTTGTTCGGAATTGTCCAAAACAAGGTGAAGGCGATCGCCAAAAATAGACACCCGCCAATCCTGCAAACGCGCTTTGAGCAGGTTCGATGCCGCCTGCGTTTGGCTAGAAACTAGCTCAATTAGCTGTCCTGGCTGTTGCGCTTTAATCTCGCCAGGTGAGCCCTCTGCAACAATTTCACCTGCGACCATAAAGGCCATGTTGTTACAGTTTTCGGCTTCTTCCAAATAGTGAGTTGTCACCAAAATGGCCGTCCCCCGCTGGGCAAAGTCTCTAATTAGTCGCCAAAACTGCCTGCGAGCCAGCGGATCGACCCCAGAGGTGGGTTCATCCAAAAACAAAATATCGGGCTCGTGCATCACACAAGAGCCAAAAGCCACCCGTTTTTTCCAGCCTTCAGGCAGGCTGCCGGTGAGCGTATTTTCTTGTCCAATTAAGCCGCAGGTTTCTAGCACCCAGTTAATTTTTTCGCGTCTCAGCTTTCGTGGAACGCCGTAGATCCCACAGTAGAAGTCCAAGTTTTGTAGAATGGTGAGATCGTCGTACAGGGTGAATTTTTGGCTCATGTAGCCGATGCGCGATCTCACCTCAGCCCGATGGAGATTACGGGTTTCCCCCGCGAGCTGAATGTCGCCTCCGCTGGCTGGCAATAGCCCACACATCATTTTGATAGCCGTGGTTTTACCTGCGCCATTCGCACCAAGCAGGCCAAAAATGTCGCCGTAGCGCACGGTGATATCCAGCGCTTTCACAGCGCGAAAGTCGCCGAACGTTTTCTGGAGTTTTTGGGTAGCGATCGCCAGGATACCTTTCTCTTTTTGGGTGCGATAGGCCGGAAATTCAAGATAAGCCGGGTCCAGCCCCTGCTGTCGTAATTGATTGACAAAAACATTTTCAAGCGTGGCTTCGTCTGTTTGAATGCTTGTAATGGATAGATTGTTTTGATCGAGAATAGTGCGAATTTGTTGTGGGCCTTCGATGGAGTTGGTGACCATAACGTCTAGGCGATCGCCAAAGGTCTGAATATCGACAATGGTTTGCTGACAAGCTTTGCGGCGCTGGTTTAACGCTGCTTCAGCCGCGAGCAACCTCTCTGCTCTCACTTCCACTCGGCTGAGGCCCAAACTGTCTCGAAGTTCCGTCAGCGTCCCAATTTTTTGAATTTCGCCTGCGTAAATGAGGGCAATTCGGTGGCAACGCTCAGCTTCATCCAGGTAGGGCGTAGCCGCCACAACCGTGACGCCATCGGCAGCAACCGCTGCTAACAAATCCCAAAATTCTCGCCTGGAAACAGGGTCAACGCCCGTAGTGGGCTCATCTAGTAAGAGCACTTCTGGTTGAGCAATCAGCCCGCAGCACAGGGCAAGCTTTTGTTTCATGCCGCCAGAGAGCTGTCCGGCAAGCCGGTGGGCAAATCGGTGAAGATCCATCCGCTGTAGCAGCTGTTCGGATCGCACCGAAAACTCACTTTCGGGTACCTGTCGCAACCCGGCGCTGTATCGCATATTTTCTACAACACTCAGGTCAGGATACAGCGAAAACTGTTGGGTAACATAGCCCAGCTTCAACCGCGCTTCGCGAGGCTCCGTGCCCAACACCACCACGTCTCCCGACGTCCTGGCCATCACGCCTGCCAAAATTCTAAACGCGGTGGTTTTTCCGGCACCATCGGGGCCGATAAGGCCAAAAATCTCACCCCGATTGATAGCAAAATCAATCCCTTTGAGCGCTTCTACGTTGTTGTAGTTTTTACAAAGCTGGTGCACTGCAATGGCGTGGTCTGTTGCAATCATTCTTCGGCCTCTCTTGTCTCTAGAGGCACTTCTAATAAAATCTCACCATCGGCAGGCATCCCTGGCTTTGCAAAGCCTTGCGGGTTGTCGATCGTTAGCTTTAGGCCAAACACCTGAGTCACCCGGTCATCTTCAAAGTAGATGTTTTCGGGGGTAAAAGAAGCCTCGGTATCAATCGCAGTTACGGTTGCGGGCAGGGGTTGGTCAGGGGCTGAATCCAGAAAAACCTGGGCCGCTTGCCCTACCCGCACCGCACCGACTTGGCCCTCGGGGATGTAGCCTCGCAGGTACACTTCTTCGAGGTTCACAACGGTGAGCACGGTCGTACCGGTAGAAATCACTTCTCCAGGTTCTACCGTGCGGGTAAGCACCACGCCGTCAATGGGGCTTTTTATGGCCAGGTCGTTGAGCCGTGCTTCGATTTCGGCCTGGTCAGCCTGGGCCCTTTCGAGTTCTGCCTGGGCGGCAGCTCGCTGAGCCTGAGCCTGAGCCTGTTGCTTTTGAATGCGGGCGACCTGAGCGGTGCGAATCTCGGGGTTAAGCTGGCTGGTTTGGGTTTGGGTGAGTGCGCCCTGGGCTGCGTTGACTTGTTGTTGAGCGGCGCGGACAGCGGCCTGGCGGGCGATTAGAGTGTCCTGAGCGGTTTCAAACTGGGTTTGAACCTGATCGAACTGTTGCTGAGCGATCGCACCTTGAGCCACCAGCGTAGAGAAGCGATCGCGGTCGGCCCGTGCCAGTGTCAACGCCGATTCGGCCTGCTGCACCTGAGCCCTGGCGGCGGCCAGTTGGGCCTGAGCAGCGGCGACTGAGGCCTCACCCTGGCTCACACGGCCTGCGGTATCACCCTGGGACTGTTGTAATGTCAGCTGCGCCTCTTGTAGCTGGCTGGCCACGACTTCAATCTGGAGTGCTGCCTGGATAATTTGCTGCTGAGCCGCGCTGACTCTGGCCTTAGCGGCGGCTAGCCTGGCGCTGGTTTCACTGTCATCGAGTGTGGCAATCACCTGGCCCTGATTGACTAGGTCACCCTCTCGCACCGCAATCGACGCTACCCGCCCGCCTACTTTTGCGCCCAAATCGCTTTCATAGCTTTCAATTCGTCCGCTGAGGGCGATCGCGCGCTCATCAGATCGGGTGAGGCGATAGCGCAGCCCTAATCCAGCTGCCACCAGTAACACCCCAACCGGAATGAACAAACGCAGCTTCTTGCGAAATCCGTGGGGATGCTTTTGCATAGCCTGATTGTTGGGTGCAACTGGCTCAGCAACCTGTTTAGAATGGGCAGAAGGTAATTGCTGAGTCATTGCAGATTCATTGTTAAAAGCTCCACATCTTTTAATATACAGCTCAGTTGTGAGATTTTTGTGGGGCTTGACAGGTTTGGCAAATGGCCTCGGCACAAATCCCGTTTTCCCCTGAAAGACCAGTTGTTCTAGAGCGAGGTTTTTGCAGGAATCTGAGAGGTAGATACTAGAACAACTTCCGCAGAAAGCTATGACGTCTTTGCCTCGGATATTTTTTCTACGACCCCTTACTCTCTATCACAATTTCTTCATATTGTTTTTTTAGAGTATAGGCAATTAAAGCTGCATTGTGCCTTATCCGTTAGGAGCCTAGAACCATGAGAACACTGACTCAAAAAACGCTGGGAGGCTTTTGGCTATCTTTCCTGGGTGGGCTGTGGATGTTTCTCTCGGGCCGCCTTGTATACGGAAGCTTTGTCCGGATGCCGACTGGCTGGGGACGACACCACATGATGTGGGGACGCGGCATGATGGCTTAGATATAGATAATTAGGGATTAAACTCATGCAAGCTAGCCTGAGCCGCGAACTGCCGTCAGAAGATTGGCATCTGCTAGAGGTGCCCGCTGTGGTAACGCACTTTGATACGTCTCCGGTGACGGGGCTTTCGGAGGCAGGTGCGATCGCTAGCTTGGCTCGGCATGGTCACAACGTACTACCAGAGGCTGCGCCTCGTGCCTGGCTCGAAATATTGCTGGCTCAATTTGTCACCCTCCCGGTAGCGCTACTGACGGCAGCGGCAGGACTCTCTTTGTTTACCGACGGACTGCTTGATGCGGCGATCATTATGGGGGTGGTGGGCATCAATGCGGTGATTGGCTATGTGACAGAAAGTCAGTCGGAGAAGATTATCCATGCGCTAAAGGCTCGTGAAGAACCCGAAACGAGCGTGGTGAGGGCTGGAAAATCTCAGAAGGTGGCCACTGCTTCGGTGGTACCTGGAGATCTGTTGGTGCTTCAGGTAGGTGGCTTTGTCGCGGCTGATGCTCGCGTGATTGATAGCCAGGGATTGACGCTCAATGAGGCTGCCTTGACGGGGGAGAGTCGCCCGGTAGAGAAAACACCTCAGCCGCTGAGCACGCCGCTGAACAATGCCGAGCTACCGCTGGCTGAGCGCCGCAATATGGTTTATAAAGGGACGCTGGTGACAGGCGGACACGGGTCAGCGATCGCACTGTCCACTGGCCCAAATACCGAGCTGGGAAAAATACAACAGATGGTAGAGGGGGCTACCGCCGCCGATACGCCGTTGCAAAGCCAGCTGAATCGACTGGGTGGGCAGCTGGTGCTGTTGAGCTGTGGGGTGTGTGCGCTGGTGTTTGGGATGGGGGCGTTGCGGGGCTATGGGCTGCTGCCGATGCTGAAGGTGTCGATTTCGCTGGCGGTGGCGGCGGTGCCGGAGGGGTTGCCTGTGATCGCCACCACCATCCTTGCCCTTGGTATTCAAGAAATGCGCCGCCGTAAAATCTTTATTCGCACGCTGGCGGCAGTGGAGTCACTGGGCGCAATCGAGACTATTTGCCTGGATAAGACGGGCACCATTACCGAAAATAAAATGGCTGTTTCTGATGTTGAAACAGAAGATGGAGAAGAGAGTCTGCAGAAGCTGATGCAGGTAGCGGTGCTGTGTAGCGAGGCGCAGCTAGAGCCTGAGACGAGTGGCGCTCCTGCGGTTACCGGCTCAGCGACGGAGACCGCGCTGATAGAGAAAGCGACGGCGCTGGGGATTGATGCGGTTGACTTGCGGCTTCAGTATCCCCGGCTGGCTAGCTATTTGCGGACGGCTGCTCACCCGGTGATGACGACGGTGCATCAGGTGCCCCGGCCTTCAGCCGAGACTGTGACAGACGCTGGTGTAGCAACGTTGACTGCGGTGAAAGGAAGCCCGAAAACGGTGCTGGCAAGGTGCGATCGCATTCAGCAGGGCAATCAACAGATTCTTTTATCAGACGCCGACCGACAGCGTATTACCAGCCTTAATCAACAGCTGGCGAGCAATGCGCTACGGGTTCTAGGCTTTGCCTACAAGCAAGACATTACCCAGCCAGAGGAAACGGCTGAACCTAGCTTTGAGAACCATCTGGTTTGGCTGGGGTTAGTGGGCCTGAGTGACCCGATTCGGGAGGGGGTGTCAGATTTTATTGCGGCCTTTCAGCAGGCGGGGATTAAGACGGTGATGATTACGGGGGACCAGAGCCCGACGGCGCGGGCGATCGCCCAGACCCTGAACATGAATGCTCATGCTGATATCAAGGTGATGGACGCTACCGAGCTGAACAGTATTTCCTCAACGGCTCGGCAAGCCCAGCTCAACCGGGTCGATGTGTTCTCTCGGGTGAGCCCAGCCAATAAGCTAGACATTGTTCAAACGCTGCAAGGCGCTGGTCGAATTGTTGCGATGACGGGTGATGGCATCAACGATACGCCCGCGCTGAAAACTGCTAATGTTGGCATTGCGATGGGGGCAGGCACGCATAACGGTGTCCATGAAGTAGCCGATGTGGTGATTGCTGACAACAACTTAAAAACACTGGTTGATGCGCTGAGCCGAGGTCGCACCATCTATCTCAATATTCGCAAGTCTGTTCACTTTCTGTTATCGACTAACCTGAGCGAGATTATAGTGATGGCGCTGATTACCACTGTTGCTGTGGGGTCGCCGTTGACGGTGATGCAGCTGCTGTGGCTGAACCTGGTCACTGATATTTTCCCAGGACTGGCGTTGGCGATGGAACCGCCAGAGGCTGATGTGCTGAATCAGCCGCCTCGCGATCCCCATGAGCAAATTATTAAAACGTCTGATTTAGGCCGGATTGCGCTGGAGGCAACGGTGATTTCTTTGAGTGCGTTGAGTGCTTATAGCTATGGCCTATGGCGGTATGGACCCAGTCTTCAGGCAGGCACTATTCTGTTTATGGGGCTGACTATTGGGCAAGTGCTGCATGTTTTGAGCTGTCGTTCTGAGCACAAGCGTCTGTGGAGTCGGCCTCAACTGCCTGCGAATGGCTATTTAATGGGGGCGATTGTGCTGACGCTCTCTTTACAGCTGTTGCCTATGATTATTCCTGGGCTGATGAAGCTGCTGACGCTAGTACCTTTGGCGATGATAGATTGGCTGGTGATTGCTGTTTTTGCCCTTCTACCATTGTTAATCAATGAAAGCAGCAAGCCCTTTTGCGTTGGCTCCAACAAGTGAAAGAAATGATAGGGGCCTTCCTGTTTTTATTGCTGTCGATAGCATTAGCGTAAAGTGAGGTTACGGGAGCCCGATATCTGCTTCCTGGCAGGCCCGCATAAAGTCCTCTTCTAACCCCAATGCATCAGCCCATTGCTTCATATAGGCCAAATCCAAACGCTCACCTTGCACCTTCAGCACCCCCAACACATCTCGCCACTGCTTTTCAGACTGCGAACTCAGCCGCCATTTCAGCTTATTAAGAACAACATCCTCAGGCGAAATAAAATACACCCCGCCTTCCAGTCGCCGCCGCTCAAACTTCAGCGCATCCCACCTTTCTGCTCCAGACACCATTAAGTCAGCCTGCATCACCGTTTCCTGATGGATAATTTGCAGTGTTCGCAGCCTGCCAGACACCATATCCTCCACTCCCGGCACATAAAATCCGGCCTCCTCCAACACAGCAATCAGAGGTCCTAAATCTTCTTGACCAACATTAATGACAACATCTAGGTCCCTGGTTGTTCTAGGATCTCCATAGGCCGTCGCCGCGACACCACCTGTAATGTAGTAAGCAACCCCCACCTGCTCAAAAATAGGATGCAACTGTCTCGCCAGCTGCAAAGAATCCTGTACCCAGCTCATCGGCTCTCCTACCGGAACAAATCCATCTGGCCACTGATGCCCTAGCCAAACAAAGGCGACTTTCTTCCCAAAATCACCCGGGCTCAAGTCGCTAAAAGTTCGCTTTAACCCCATCAGCGAGAGTTCTCTTGCCCCTCGGCTCAGGGCCGCCGACATCGCCATACGCTCATCATTCGACTTCTGGCGCAGCAGCTCAAAGACGAAGCGATCCGCCTCGACCGAAATATCTGTAGATTGGGCTTTGTAAGCAGCGGTCATCCTACGTCATAAAAGCGATGCTTACAGAATAGTCCATTCAGCCTACACTCGATACCCATTAGTCATTACCGCTCGCCTCATAAGTTCTTGACTATTGAGTCCTATGCTCCTCGCCTTACTCCTCATCAAGTCAAATCCCATAGGTGATATGGCCGTAAGGCGAGGAGCCCAGGTAAGAGCTACCGACAGCGTAGTGGGGGATGTTGATGAATTTGTGGTAGATCCGACCAATGGACACATCACTCACCTGATTACGCGGGAAGGACATCTGGGTGGCCCCCAAGAAATTGCCCTACCGCTCTCAGTCATAGAAAATATGGCAAACTCAAAAATCTTTCAACCGGGCGTGAATTCAGTGCCTTCATAGAATCCTCACTCTAATCTTCTACACTGTAGATAGAGATAAAGCAGTAGAAGAATCGTTTTTCAGCGCTGATAACAGCACCTCGTAAGGGTTGTCAGCCAAAGGAGAAAACACCATGGCCACCCCAAAAATCATTCGCTTTCCCCGTCATCAAAAACAGTTCCCTCAGTTATTGCGGACGTTTGCGATTACGCTACTCGTTGTGGGCGGTGCTAGCGGCATATATTGGCAGGGTATATATTTGCCCAGCCAGCGGTCAGCGGAAATGAAGGCTCAGATACAGGAGCTAACCGAGTCGGTAGAAGACCTTCAGAAGCTGGTGACGGCTGATGTGCCCAAAGGCGTGAGCCAGCAACAGAGTGAGCAATTGCCTAAAGCGATCGCCAGTCAGCCCCAAAGCTACTGGCTGAACGTTTCGGGCAGCGAAATTAACCTGTCACCTCAGCCGCTGTCATTAGCGACTGATACCGATACAGAGACGGCTTTGAAGGCTGCTTTTGAAACGCTGCTAACTGGGCCAAAAGCAGAGACCGATGACTATACAGCCATACCAGAAGAGACTCAGCTTCGTTCTTTAAAGGTGACCTCTGCGGGTATATACCTTGACCTGTCAAGCGAATTTTCTCAAGGCGGCGGGTCTAGCGCGATGACGGGTCGAGTGGCTCAGGTGCTGTACACAGCCACTAGCCTCGATCCTGATACGGGCGTTTTTCTCTCGGTAGAAGGACAGCCCCTTAATGAGTCAAATCCCTTAGGCGGTGAAGGCTTAGTACTTACCTATCCGCTCACACGAGATCAGTTTGTTAAAGACTTTCCGCCTCATCTGTTGAAATGACGCATGCATACAAACCATGTCTCATAGCCATGATAGGGCTATGACCCTCCTGTCTCGTTTGTAGTGGCTGTTGAATTTCAGCTGCTGATTCAGTTAATGCAAGGGTACTAAAGAACGATGAGTTGGCTTGCTGAAGTGAGGCGCTTTATAACAGCCTGAAAGCTGTAGTAACCCTGCGGCTATACACTCAGGATGTAAGTCGTCACAGAAATGTTCATCTAATAAGACTCTTTTTTCTATTGCTATTGGTAAGGCTTTCTCCCGTTTGACAGGTGCTGGCAAAGCTTTCGCTAGCTCAGTAACATCTATCTGTGCCTCGAACAGATTAGCCTGGCTTAAATTAGCCAGGCTCAGACTTGCGCCCCGCAGGTTCGCATGGTGCAAGTTTGCAAATAGCAGATTGGCCTCACTAAGATAAGCCCCAGCTAAGTTAGCCTCACTCAAATCAGCGCCACTTAGGTTAGCACCAATGAAACAGGCACGACTCAAATTAGCTCCGCTTAGATTCACGCACTGAAAGTTGACCTCAAACAAATAATGATGGCTTAAATCAATATCGCCAAGGTCCGGTAGTAGCGCCGGATGCTCGGCTCGCCAAAGATTCCAGTGCTCTACGCCATCTTCTAACAACTGCTGGTAGTTCATAGACGATTACAGATTGAATTCAGGATTTAACGTCAAGAATCGAGCTGCCTGTATGGGTAGCTCTGTGCTTCTTGAGCCTCAATGCTACAAAGAAACTATGAGAAAAATGTGAGGGTTAGTCTCGTAATGGTCTTAAAGGTAATGGCTTTAAAGAAAATGCGATCGCTCAGCCCTGCCGTAGGAGAACTAAAGCATCTGTTCCCTACAGGCTCCACTGACAACCCACTGCTACAGCAAATTTATCATTGTTATTTTTGTCTATTGTTGAACAATATTCATGTTTTTTTGACTCTAGCTGTGTCACAATATAGATGAGGCAAATAGTCAGCGAGTGTTGCTCCCTTCATCAGCAAGAACTCACTGAAAGGAGGTTACTCATGAAACGTGCCTTTCTCACCACTCAAAGACGACTCCCCAAAGAGAACACTTTCTGTAAACGTGTTCCACTGATCACCGCACTGACGGCTGCCCTTCTGTTTGCGGCAGCAGCACCCGCTCTTGGGGAAGCACCTATCGACGAGCTTTACCTCGACCGTGAAAGCAACGCCCGGCAGCTGGTATTGCTCAATGAATGTGCAGGTTGCGATCTATCAGGCGTTACGCTAACAGATGCTCACCTAATCGGTGTTGACTTACGCGGTGCCAACCTACGGTTTGCGAACTTCACAGGCAGCAACCTGGAAGGGGCTGATCTTACCGGGGCCGACCTCACAGGGGCCAACCTCACTAATACCTTCTTGACTAACGCTAGCCTGGCAGATGCAACTTTGGATGGGGTTAACTTCAGCGGTGCCCACCTCTACTATGTAGACGTAACCGGCGCTTCGACAGAAAACCTCACTCTCACAGGTGCACAGCTACTCGAAACGCCTATCTATGTGGGCGGTGAAGAACAGCCTCTAGAGGAAGCCCCTCCTCTCGCGCCGCTCATGCCCTTGGAATTTCCCCAGCCTTTAGGACCCATTGAGCCATTAGTAGATCCGATTTTGTGAGCGTCGAGACAGTTCTGAATAAAACAGTTCTGCAATAGTCCATAGCTAATAGCCCAGAGCGCGATCACACTCTGGGCTATTAGCTATGGAGATCACTGCTTAATTTATACGATTGTTTAGGCCGGTGATGTGCTAAATTCTGTAGGCGTTACGGCTATGTAACATCGTAAGTCTGGCGGACAATACTAAATGTCGGCATCTTCTCTATTTTTTGCTAATCGGACGGTAGTGATTGCGACAATGCATCGAAAAGAGCAGGTGATCGCACCGCTGCTCACCTCCGCGCTAGCCGTAAAAACACTAGTTCCGCCTGACTTCAACACCGATGACTTTGGCACCTTCACTCGCGATATCGATCGCCCTGCCGATCAGCTCACGACAGCTCGACTAAAGGCTACAGCCGCTTTGGAGTTAACCGGCGAAACGCTGGCGGTTGCTAGCGAAGGAAGCTTTGGGCCTCATCCGCAAATTCCCTTTGCCGCTTGCGATCGCGAACTGGTATTGCTGTGCGATCGCCACCACCAGCTAGAGATTGTCGGTGAGGTCCTCTCCACCGAGACTAATCACAACGCTCAGATGATTCGTAGTGTTGAAGAAGCGCTTACTTTCGCCAAATCGGCAGGATTTCCTGACCACGGGATGGTCATTATGAAAGCGGCTAGCGATCGTCATACTAGCCGTTCTTCTGAGTCTCTCTTTGAGTCTTCTTCTGATATTCCTCCTAATTTTCCTCCTAATTTTCCTCCTAATTTTCCTAAAGAGGTGATCGAAAAAGGAATTAATCATGAAGCTGATCTAATAGCAGCAGTGAACAAGGCGCTAAGCCAGTCTCTCGAGCACAGGGCATATATTGAAACCGATATGCGAGCGCTGTACAATCCTACGCGGATGAAGGTGATCGCGCAGGCCACTCAAAATCTTATTCAAAAAATAGAGCAGTCTTGTCCTCAGTGCGGTTTTCCAGGGTTTTGTGTTGTGCAGCGCCGTCCGGGTCTACCTTGTGGGTTTTGCGGCGCTGCAACCTTACTGACCTTATCAGTACTCTACCGCTGTGGGCACTGCCAATTTCAACAGAGCCAGATGTTTCCTGATTCGCTTCAATTTGCTGACCCAGGGTGTTGTTCTCTCTGCAACCCGTGAGGTAAGCCTGACGCTAACAGGCGAAGAATTCATCAGCACCACTGGCACGAACCCACACAAGTTCTTCATATCTCCTCTCTAAGCTAATAAGTGAAGGCAGCATCCTACAAGGAGATAATCTCTTATGACCCGCTCAAGCGCTACTCAATCCGTCAATCAGGTTCGCTTTTTAGTTATTGGATATGGAAACGAGCTCCAAGGTGATGATGCCGTCGGCCCCAGGGTGGCTGAGATTGTCGCAAGCTGGCAGCTGACAGCGATAAAGTCTCTTTCAGTACGTCAGCTCACGTCCGAACTCGTCAATGACATTGCCGATGCAGACTATGTCATCTTTGTAGATGCTTGCAGCGACAAAAGCTGTGCCCGTACCCTACAGCTCGATCCGGTTGTAATCGGGGACCGTTCATCTAAAACGTTAGCCGCCAAAGACACCCATCAATGTAATCCGCTGTTGCTGCTCAGACTGACCCGACAGCTCTACAACCGCGTTCCACAGGCCTGGTGCTTACAGGTGCCCATCGAAAGTTTTGAGTTCAAAGAAGAGTTGTCTTCTACCACAAAGCGAGGCTGTGATAGAGCCGTTAGAACCATTGAACAGTTCATCAGAAACTATCGACAACCCGCCTGGATAGCGCCAGAAACGTACGTGAAATCGGCCTGATGAACCGCACACTAACCATTACATTGGGCCATATTCAGGCACAATGTACCTGCAAAAATCCTCTTTCTACTGGCCACAAAGCATTCCCCCCAACGACGGCGGGCTAGCCTCAGGTCAGCTGCTCGCCGCCTGGCACTATCTTGCCGACGCCGAAGTACCGCATCCAGTATTTTGAACAAGCCAAACTAGAACAAATTGCCAGAAAAAATTGAAGAAGGCGCTGTAGGTTAACGCCTCCTTTAATTAAATCTATTCTCTTTTGGCCTTTCTCTTACGATTTTTGACTCACTTCACCGCTGAATGGCTGAACACCTGTGGCCGGATAGTCGTCATCGCGAGGGCTAAAAACTTGCAGCGCTGCTTCTGCCAAAGCACTGAAAAAGCCCGGCTGTCTCTTCAGGTCGCTCAAGGCTTCGTCGACATGCTGAGAAGAAAAATCATACCCTGCTTCATTTGCGACATCAACCATTTCCTCCGGATTCGATGCTGTCTCTAGCCGCGACTTCAAAGGTTTACTTTTAGCGGCATCTGTCAAAAAATTGATAACACTTTCCTTAGACATTGTGGGACCTTCAATAGAGTTGACATTAAAACGATCAAACTGCCTTGCGAGGCTGAATCACCCCATAGCCACCATGGTTACGCTCATAGACCACATTAATTTCCTGGGTTTGAGCATTTTGAAAAACATAGAAATCGTGATCTACCAGCTGTAGATTGTCGAGAGCGTCTTGTACTGACATCGGCGGCATTGAAAAGAATTTGTTTTTAACGACTTTGGGCGGAAGTTCAGGAACGCGTTCTTCAAACAAGTCGGCGGACACATCCAACTCAGCCTCATCGATTGGCGCTGTTATCTGATTCAATGATGAGGCCTTATCCAGGGGAAGTTGCTTTTGCTGCCTGTCTTTGAATCTTTTGGCCTGTCGAGCAATTTTATCCGAAACCAGGTCGATGCTGGCATAGAGATTCTCGTGTCGTTTTTCTGCCCTAATGACACTGTTTTTTGCGAAAACGGTGACTTCGGTAACCTGTTGGGGCTGACCCCGAATGCCTGTAGGAACAGATAGCTCTACATCAACCTTAGTGGCTACGTCGCTGAGGGGGGCGATCGCCTTGCCAATTTTCTGGTTTATGCGATCGCGAATAGCCTCCGTAATCTCAATATTCTTGCCTTGAATAATTAGCTTCATTTTCGCTCCTCTTTGTTTTCGTCGACAGATTTTACATGACAAGATTTCGCTAACATGGGTTGAGCCTGGCCTAAATAACAGGCCCGTTACAACTTGGCTATTATCTTGTAGGCAATGGCCTAGCGCTCTATCGACTCAGCAGCAAGCACAGATTCTTTTTTTGAGTGTAATTGTCGGACGGTAGATTGCCGATCAACCAGTACAGAACAAGGGGCGCGGTGCATGACATAGCTGCTAACGCTCCCCATCAAAAACTCGTCAAGCCCTCTACGGCCATGACTGCCAACGATAATGAGCTCAGCGTTTTCTGCCCTGGCCACCTTGCAAATCACTTCGCCAGGGTCGCCCATTTCCTGCCTGATTTCGGTTTGCACGCCAGCAGCAATCGCCTGGTCCAAATAGCGGCAAAGCGTAGCCAGCGATTTAGCCTTGTAGGCTTCGTAGCGCTCCTGATACAGCTGCCAGGCAGAATCTACGTTTGCCAGGGGATAGCCCGTCATTTCAGGATATGACAACAGCGGCAGCGTGCCATCTCCACCCGGCACCAAAACACCTAGTAAAATCAAATCTGAGGCGGTAGACTGAGCAAGCATCATAGCCTTTTCAAACAAACGCTCGCAGGACTCTTCCGTATCGAGCGCAATCAAAATCTTATTAAACATATTCACTATCTCACTTACTACATATGCCCAGTAGGAGATTCTTCACGGATGAAGCGGTGTTGAATACCTATTGGCTAACAGCTGATTAATCACAGTTCAATTAAACAGTTCAATCAAGATGAGGTGGCATCGCTGGTAGTTCCCTCTTTTGGATTTGATCACAATATAGTTCAAAAGTTTGAGGACTTTGTGAGGGCTTGAGGAGAGTACTGTTGCTGTTCGTGCTTGGATTGGTCGTATTACTCAGCATCATGCGCAACATGCCCTATGCACTAACAAGCTAAACAAACAACCGTCTCTGATGAGGATTAGGTTAGGGCATGCTACTGATAATTGTGCCTGATCCTCACAAGTTTTTAATAAGTGATCTGTATGCTTGCCCTTTGTAGCGACCAGGGCAACCTCTATGCGCACTCAAAAAGTCTCTATTGATACGCTCTGGAACTCAGTATCTGGTCATTTACCGACTTTTCGGTTCAAGCAGATGACGGACTTGCCTGACTCGGCCCAGTGGTATTTGAAACATGCGATCGCCGCCCCTCTCCTACAGAACAGCGACCCTCTCGCCACCGCCGTCCACCTGAAAATGCATGGCGAGATTAAGCTCAAAGGCTGGCAGTCATTTCAGGCAGAGCAGGTGATTTGCTACCAACGAGGCATGCTCTGGCAAGCCACTGTTTGGATGAACGGCTTGCCCATTTTTGGATGGGACCGCCTGATTGATGGCGAAGGGGCAATGCAGTGGAAACTACTGGGACTGCTTCCGGTGATGACGGCATCGGGCATGGATACCACGCGCTCTGCGGTGGGACGTATGCAGGGCGAATACGTGTGGCTGCCCTCGGCTTTTCTGCATCGCGATGTGAAATGGAGCGCTTCGGCTGGTGACCTGGATAATAGCCATGTTTGCGCTGACCTAACGCTACTTAAGGAAACGACCCATCTCAATCTGAAAATCGGGCGGGCGGGCCAACTGCAAGAAGCTTACTTCAAGCGATGGGGTGATCCAGGTGGTAGCGACCCTCACTATGAAAGCTTTGGCGTCGTCGTGGAGGATGAGGGCACGTTCTCAGGCTACACCATCCCTAGCCAGATACGGGCAGGCTGGTACTTCGGAGACAGCCGCTTTGAGTCAGAAGGAGAGTTTTTTAGAGCCGCCATTACTCAGGCTATCTATCGATGATTTTTTGGTGCTCTACAGATTGTTGTTCATGGGCTGCTGTGCTCTATCGATAACAAGCTGCTTAGTCTCCTCACAGTTTAATCACAATCGCTGTTTATACCTGAAGGAGTAAATATATCCCTTCAAACTGTAGAGAAAGTCATGAGCTATAAACACGTTGATATCACCAGGTTTGGCGGCCCAGAGGTGCTGGAGGTCGTGGAAGAAACTGTCCTGCCAGATCCTAAGCCCGGTGAGGTTCGCATTAAGGTGTTGACGACCAGCGCTGCCTTTACAGATGTGATGATCCGGAAGGGTAAATATCCCGACGTTAAAAAAGCACTTCCATTTTCTCCAGGCTACGACATGGTGGGTATCGTCGATAAGCCTGGCGCAGGTATAACCCAATTCCAGGTAGGACAACGCGTGGCAGATCTCCCTGTGACGGGTGCCTATTCCGAATACATTTGTCTTCCCGAAAGCCATTTGACCCCTGTTCCTGACGGTCTGGATTCAGCGGAGGCCGTTAGCGTAATTTTGTCCTACGTGACGGCTTATCAGATGCTGCACCGCATCGCGAAGGTGAAGCCGGGGCAACGAATTTTGTTGCATGGGGCTGGCGGCGCAGTAGGCACGGCCTTACTTCAGCTGGGCCACCTGCTGGGGCTGGAAATGTACGGCACGGATTGCCAGTCCAAGCACATGCTAATCACAAACTTAGGGGCTGTTCCTATTGACTGTTATCGAGAAGATTTGAAGGCGCATTTGCATGCGACAACCGGCGGGGTCAATGCAGTTTTTGACCCCATTGGGGGAGAGAGTTTTCAGCAATCATTTGGTTTACTTCGCCCTGGAGGGACGTTAGTAGCCTATGGTTTTCAGAACTCAGTACTGGGGAAAGGTGGCAACATACCCCTAGATTTTCTACGGCTCAAGTTTTGGAATATTCTGCCCAACCGCCGCTCAACCAAATTTTATTCAATCGGTGCACTGCGTCAGCAGCATCCAGACTGGTTCGTGAAAGACTTGACCCATCTCTTCGAGCTGCTAGGTCAGGGCAAGATTAAGCCAGTGATTGCAGCACAGATGCCTTTGGCAGAAGCCAGAACGGCCCACGAACTGATTGAGAAAGCGGCGGTAAAAGGCAAGATTGTCCTGACGGTCGCGGAGGCTGGGATATGAGGAGAAAATCGCTATGTCATCGTGAGCTATGGAGGGTCTACAACAGATTACTACATGGTAATATAGTTGTATATTCAGCAGCCTAAGACAAATACTCCCCATGGCAACAAAATCGACAACAAGCAGTCAATCCACTAGCACTGGGATGGAGCAAAAGAAAGTTGCTCAGCTTTCTCCAGAATCTCTAGGGTTGATCGCAGACTTCTTTAAGGTGTTGTCTGAACCGAGCCGTCTGCAAATTGTCTGCGCCCTAAAGTCAGGACCTCATAATGTCACAGAGATTATCGGGCTAACAGAGTTGGGGCAGGCTAACGTTTCTAAGCATTTGAAGATGCTAGCGCAGGCGGGAATTGTGTCGCGTAAGCAGCGTGGGGTTTCTGTCTATTACGACGTGGCGAATCCAGCTTTTTTCAAGCTTTGCGAAATTGTTTGCGAAACACTCTCTATCCAATTAGAGCAGTAGGTTTTAGAGCAGTAGATTCAAAGGCTTAAGCTAGAGTTAGCGACACAGACTTGCAGCTTTTTCGACAATTAATTACTATATAGCTATATAGTAGTATAATGATTAAAAGAGTATACCAAATGGTCGCATCCAAGAAAGCTATTCAAGCTGTTGGCGAGCAAATTAGCGTAGCTGGTCAGCTGTCACAGCAAATACAGCAGCTGCCCGCACAGGGCCTCAAGGCAGTCGTCAATTTTCGAGCCTATCAATAAGAAGGCGCTACAGACATCTATTGAAGAAATAGAAATGAAGAGATGCAAACAATGGCAGATTTCAACCTTGCAACAGCTTTAGCAGGGGGTATTCTTATTGGCCTTAGTGCAACACTGCTGCTGTTATGCAATGGCAGGATTGCCGGGATTAGCGGCATTGTGAGTGGTGCCCTTGGCTTTAGCCCAGATCTCTCCTGGCGATGGCTGTTTATTGTAGGCATGCTAACGGGCGGCTGGATTTATGAAAGTGTACTCGCTCAGCAGCCTACTCCAGTTTCAGACTTCTCACCTTTGGCGATGATTATTAGTGGATTAACTGTGGGCATCGGAACACGGTTAGGGCATGGCTGTACTAGTGGTCATGGGGTTTGTGGGCTCGGGCGGCTGTCGGGGCGATCGCTCGTTGCTGTCCTCACCTTTCTGGCTACAGGATTTATCACCGTTTTTATCATTCGCCACGTCATATAGGGATACCACCATGAAAAAGACCTCGAAAGAGAATCTATTGGCGCTGGTTGCGGGCATTGTTTTTGGCCTGGGGCTAGGACTCTCGCAAATGATCGACCGACAGCGGGTACTAGGATTTTTAGACCTGGCAGGTATCTGGGACCCGACTCTGTTGTTTGTGCTCGGTGGCGCGGTAGGGGTAACTGCGATCGCATTTCGCTTTGTTCTTCGTCAACCTGCGCCCTTATTGGCAAGCAAGTTTCGCCTGCCTACTCGCAAAGATGTTGACTGGCGACTGGTCACAGGTGCCGCCATCTTCGGCATCGGCTGGGGAATTTCAGGCTACTGCCCAGGGCCCGGAATTACGGCACTGGTGATCGGCAACTGGAATCCGGCGTTGTTTCTAGTCTCGATGATTGTAGGCATGGTTGCTTTCAATCGATACGCCGCTAAAGCCTGAAGTCCATTTCTGTTTTTAACTCACTCTATTTTCTGTTCTCTTCTAGGCTAGAACTGGGCCTAAAACTAGAGGTCACTATGTTATTTCGTGATGTAGTTATTTCGTGGTGTATCCCGCTCACGACTACCGGGGGCACACGGTATCCACCATCGGCAAGGAAAAGCAATGGAATCCTCAGGAATGGTAAGCAGGGTACAGCCTTCTTTGTTCTGAATCTTGATACAACGAATGCGTCCCTGATGTATAAGCTCCTCAACTTTATTTGGAAGGGCATCACCAGCGACTCTAAACTCCTCGTAGGTAACACATCTCTACAATTTACAAACTACAGCGTAAATTTGAGGGAAATATGTTGGTACGCAGGTTATTAGCTAAAATGACGGCGTTTTCTACCGGGAAGATTGTTTTGAATGGTAAATGATTTGAGCTGTCTGAATGTTTTGTGCAAAAAATCGCTGATAATAGAAGTGTATTCACACCAGGGTAATCCTTATGCGTTATCCAACCCAAAGACCCAACAAATACCGCGATTTGATCATCGAAGCGATCGCTGTTCTGCTCGTATTGCTACTGTGGGAGTTTGTCATGGCACTACCCGCTATCTAGACTAACAACAAGGTTAATAATTTGTCTTAGAGACCTGCCAGGCAGTTTGGTTGCCTATCTGCCCTACTTTGGTAAAGCGCCAGTTCCCTCGTTCATACATAGTCTCGTTGTCATGGCACCTCGGCTTCACACCAATCAGCTTTTCCACTTCTTCGGTCGTCAGCTGCCAGCTGGCGTCGTGGGCTTTCTCCAGCGCTTCTAAATGAGCCAGAGGGTGACTGGAGTCTTCTCTTATATGACGTTGTGAAAACGACTCTTCGGAAGCGGGTTCTCTTGAGCTTAGGGTTTGATTTAGCTGCTGTAGTGCGGCAGCGATCGCCCTCAATCCCTGTGCGATCTCCCCCTGGGAGGGCCTTGCCATCGCATCCTCTTTAGAATCATTTGAGACTTGTTTTTTGGTCATAGAAGTAACCTTGGGCTCTATTTCATCATCTGGTTCATCATCTGGGACGTCATCAGCCAAGGGAGAATCCCAAAGGTCCTCAGGCTCATCGTTTTTTACAGCTGTTTGACTATCTGCTGATTTGCCGTTGATTATGCTCACAGTCGGCGGCTTCAGGTTTGTTGTTGGCTTTTTTCGTACATGCAATTGAAACTCGTGCTTACGAAGCCACATCTGATTTATCTGGCCAGCAACTTTTTCTAGAAACAGCGCAGTCGCTATATCTTTCTGTTCCCTAAGCTGTTTGGCCGTGGAGCGTATATTATGCACCAGCTCCGGTCCAAGCAGTGACTTGTGTGCTGCAATTAGGGCTTCTTCTTCCCCCTCCGGACAAGACAAAAGCTTATCTATAAAAGCTAGAGAGGCCTCATCTGAACCTCTATCCGGTGAGGACGATAAAGCCTCTCTTAAAAGAATGTGGTGGAGTTTGGCAGCCCAGTTATGCAAAAAGGTTGCCGCTTCTGGCCGCTGTTGCTTATCTAACTGAGAGGCAACTTGCTCCATTACCTGCACAAATTGGGCATTCACCACAGAGCCGTGCCGTTTGAGATGAATCCATTCTTCACCCTGGGGGCAGCTTAATAAATCATCAATCAGTCTTAAAGAAGCGGTGAGCTGTTGCTGTTTCATAGTGGTCTCCTGTATTCTCTTCTTTCACTGAGGGCGCTTGAAGTTACGGTTGAGTAAATTGATTTATGCAATCATTGCCATTCGTCCGCATAGCTCATTGGCGGGCACAGCTTCCATCATCTTTTTGGGATTTGGCAAATTCAGGTTGTTCATAAACTCAATAAATTCCTGGCGGCTACGACCGGCAAATCGAGGATTCCATCGTTTTTCTTCGGCAATCGTCGAAACGGTATGACCTCGATAGTCATGCGCTGGATAAATGAGTGTTTCTTCTGGCAGCGTGAATAGTAGCTGCGTTACTGAATCATGTAGGGTTCCAGCGTCTCCACTCTGGAAGTCAGTACGACCACAGCCACGAATGAATAGGGCATCACCTGTGAGAACACGGTGGCCGTTGATTCGATATGCCATGTGGCTATCGGTATGGCCAGGCGTTGCGATCGCCTCTACCAAAATCTCCCCCAGAGAAAGCAGCTCACCATGCTCAATCCGGCGGTCCGCGCAGCTAACAGAGGCATGAATAGGGACGATTCCCATACAGCCTGTAGCCCCCCGCAGCCTATCTACCCCTGTAACATGATCCGCGTGAACGTGGGTTTCAAGGCAGTAGCGTAGCGTCAGGCCTAGCTCGGTTAAAAGTTGTAGATCGCGGTCGGTCTGCTCTAGTACCGTATCCACTAAAATAGCCTCTTGTGAATCAGGGTCGGCAATTAAATAGGTATACGTGCTGGAGTCTTTATCAAATAGCTGTCGAAATAACATGGCTATCTTTCCATGAACATCTACCTAATAGGCTAAAGAAATATTTTGAGGAAACTGTGAGAGAAAGCGAGCAAAATGCTGTACCCATAGCGTGCTGAGGATCAAATGGACTTTTGCTTTGTCCAGGCTATGCTCAAGCGGCTTGCAGCCAACTCTTCGACGGCTATAGACCAGCCACAGCAAAGATTTTAAAGAATGGACATACGCCGACTCAAACGGCGGACCTTATCGATGTCAACCAGGCTTTCTAGCCTCTGAAAGCTGATCCTCTGAAAGCTGATCATTTGTCATATAGAAGGATTCAGAGTTCGTCTTTTTTCTTGCACCAATTTGCACCCATCTTAACGGACAGTTATGTACGAAGGGTTACCACAGGGATAGCCAAGATGGACATGGCGACTTAGGGTCAGCAACGTCAAATTAGGACAGTAACGTCCTGCTCCTTTAAGAAGGTGAGAAAGGTCTGGACCTTAGCGGTTTGATGCAAATCAATGTGTGTTACGAGCCAAAACGGGATATCCCATTCATCTTGGTGTGACCAAACTTCAACTAAATCAGCGCTCTGCTCCGCTCTATAAGCTGCATAAAAGCCAATTCCCGTCCCTGACAAAATGGCTTGGTTTAATACCAGTGAACTGTTGCTTCGGAAAATAATATTGTTTTCAGGTACATGATCTTGCATCCAAAGATGGAAGGAGGGGCCAGATCTCATCGCACTCAACCCCACGAAATAATGGTTTTTAAAATCATCTAACGTTTGAGGAATTCCATGACGAGAAACATAGTCTGTACTAGCGTACAATCCTATCTTGAGCTCGGTAAAGGGTAAGGCGATCACATCGGGTTGCTCAGGTTTAGGGCCCGTACGTATAGCGATATGGGCCTCGCCATACGCCAATCGCAATAGCTGATCGCTTGCAATATAGTTAACAACAATATTTGGATGGTGAGCCTGAAAGGTGTTGAGAACCGGAATCAACATCGGTGCAACAACATATAAAGAGGTCACAATAAATTCACCAGACAAATCTGTTGTGATTCCTTTTGTCCGCCCTACCAGCTGGCTAAATTGCTCATCAGCAGCTTTGGCGACACGCATCAAATCCAAACCGACTTCGGTGGGGGTATAGCCCCGCGAGTGACGCAAAAACACTTTTTCACCCAACTGTGCCTCCAGCGCATCGATATGACGAATAACTGTCGAGCGGTGTACACCCAGAGTCTCCGCCGCTGCGCTGATGGTGCCTAGCCGAGCGACCTGATAGGCAGTTCTAATCTCATTCCAATTGTCCATCCAGTTGCCTGCGCAAAAATGCACATCTAATGCTCATTTAAATGCAATTGTACATATTTTTGCACCGTGCTAGATATAAGCATGGCGATACGTTTGAGGTCACAACAGAATCAGTATCGTTTTATCAGTGCAGCATTAATCCTCAGAGAATTACAAATGACCCAACTTAACCAATCAACCATACGCACCTTGTTGAAAATTTCTGCCATCCTGTGGGTAATTTGGGGTGTTGTACATACCTTAGCCGGAATCTTGACGATTTCAGGCGACACGGCGACAGCCGCAGCAGGCATTGCCGATGCTGTCGATCCTGCTACGTTAGCAATGGATTACCCAGATGCTGTTGGTGCCATCCTAAATCAGCACGGATTCAATCTGCTTTGGGCGGGTGTTGTTACAATCATTGGCGGAGCGTTTATATGGAGTGAGAGTATTTTCGCTATCTTCATTTCAGCCATTGTGGGAGGGCTGATAGATATCGGATATTTTATCTTCATTGACCTTGGCGGCTACAACAATTTTGTCCCTGGAACCGTGATGACAATTATTTCAGCTTTGGCAATTGCCACGAGTTTTTATGCTTATTTTTGGGGGATGACGTCAAACATAGAGAATCCGATCGGTTCAACAGATAGCGTCAATAGGTGAGCCAGTATGAAACTTTAATCATCTGCATACCCGCCAAAGAGGACGTAAGTCATGACTTCAAATAGCAAAATCGCAGTATTAACTGGATCGACAGGTGCGATCGGCACTGAGTTGGCAAAACTGCTGGCGCAAGAGGGATGGAACCTATCTTTAATCAGCCGATCCAAGGGAAAAGCTGATGCTCAACTTGCCCAGCTCCGGGCGTTATTTCCTGATCGGCAGTTTGACGGATGGACTGCCGATCTGATGGATACCCATCAGATCAAGGATGTTGTTAGCAAGCTTACTTCGACACACCCTCAGATTAATGCGCTCTACAATATTTCCGGACTTTTGACTGACAAGCGGATCATGAGTCCACAAGCGGTTGAAGGCCATTTTGCCCTGAACACGTTGGCTCCTTATCTGTTGATTCAGGGATTACGGCCTCAACTGACGGCAGGGGCATCTAATGGCAATCGATCGGTAATCGTCAATTTTTCATCAAGTGCTGCAAACGCTGTCAAAAAAATTGATGTGGCACAGCTGCAAAACCCCGACAAAATTGGTGGGCTGTTCGATGCTTATGCCAAATCAAAGCTAGCAGTGACGGCAGTAACTTGTTTTCTAAAAGATGAGCTAATAAAAGATAACATTCTAATCTACTCCGTTGACCCTGGTGCGACCAAAAGCCCCATGACGAAGAAAAGCACAGGGATGCCTTTTTTCCTGCGCTGGCTGTCTCCTTTACTATTTTCATCGCCTGATCGCCAGGCGATGAAAATAATGAAGGGCATCGAAGCGGCGATGACCGATGGTGAGTCCGGTCTTTTTATCTCCAATGGACGTCGAAAACCCAACCCAACCCTGGCATTGGATAGCACCTTTCAAACTGACTTACAGGCTCTGCTGCAGACGCTGTCGATGTAGTCAGTACCGTCTATCCGCTGCTGCTTTATTCTCTATACGCTCTCTCCCAATGTTGTTTTTCGATATTCTTTAGGAGAGCGTCCCGTCCAGCGTTTGAACGCTCGACGGAATGCCCGGGCGTCTGTGTATCCGACAAGTTGTCCAACTGTTGAAATATCAATATCAGGATCGCTTAAAAAGCTTTTTGCATTGACTAAGCGGATTTCACCAATGAGCGTGTTGAGAGACGTTCCGTGCTCTTTGGCCAAACGCTGCGCCGTCCGAAGGCTGATGTTGGCCTTTGCTGCTGCTGCCGCTGCTCCATACTCGCCCTGCACTGCGTTTTCCATAATGCCCTGGCGAAGTTCGGCAAGGGCAGTGGGATAGCGATCGCTCCCCAATTGCTGGCGCAGCTTGGTAAAGTGACGCTCGACAAAACTGAACATTTGAGGATTGGCATCGCGAGCTGGTGCACTGAGACTCTCTCTAGAAAACACAAGCGCATTGCGACCTGAGTGAAAGGAAACGGGTGCTTGAAAAAACGACTCGTAGGCTTCTATCGGCACAGGTTTGGCGATCGCGAACTCTACCCTCAATAACGATATTTCTAAAGCGGTGCTCTCTTTTAACAGTCGCCAAATTAAACCCGTAGCAGCCTCAAGCAATATCCCCTGATCTTGATTCTCACGAGGATGAGCAACCACCATTGCCACCTCTGAATCGGTTTTCTCAAGATGCACCATCGACTGGTCGGAAATAATCCTTTGATTGCTGACAAACCACTCCAGCATGGCCTCAATGTCATCGGCAAACTGGACCCCTTTGACCAAACCGCCGAGCATTGCAAATGGAGCAGAACGGGCAATTTCCATAGAAATCGCTTTATCCGGCCATCGATTAATCATGAGGATCATCAGTTTTCCCACTGCGTCATCTGGTATGCGGCTGTCTAGGCGGGCATAGTCAATTGCCGAGAGGTTCATCACTTGAGCAATCTCTTCAATCGTTATCCCACGGGATACAGCAAAGTCAAGAATCGTTGTGACGATGCTGCCCAGAGTCCCTGGCCTGACGAAATTGGCATTAATAGTTCCTTTTTTGGCGTCCATAGCCCTTTTATCTAAACAACCTTACTGAGAGAGTTGAGCATAACTATACGCCTTAAAAAGCGTAAACCTTAAACCAAAAAAAATCGCAGAAATCCTGGTCAGCCAATTCATCACGATTTACTAAAAATTGACTTTTACAAGGAAGGAAAAATTGAAAAGGCCTCTTTGACTGGCCAGCGAGGGTGAGTCGAAGAGATTCTGCTGCACAGTCAAAGAGACCCTGGTGGCAAAACATCCCAGAGCAGCGACTTAACACATGTAACCCCTTCAATAACGACACCATGCACCTAAAAGCACTCAAACTAATAGTCATAACGTTTCTGACGCTCACGGTACTTGTGGGTGGCGTAAAAGCCCAAGAAAAAGACCCCTTTGCGGCACCCACAAGAGCCTGGGAACAGGGCGCGATCTATCAAAATAGCATCCCAAGAGATTTTGAGACCCATATCATCGTGAATAACGAAACGGACCGCGCGAGGGCAGAGCGGATTATCGCTCTCTACCGACTGTTCGAAACCAATCCTACGGACGAAACGCTCCGTGAATTCATCTCCGACCGCTATATCCAGCACAGCGTCATGTTGCCCAACGGACGGCAACCGCTGGCCGAGTTGTTTGGTGGATCGGTCGAGGAGTATCCGGTCGCGCTTGACGTCCACAAAGTGATCGTGGTGGGCGACTGGGCCATGGCACACGTCAATTTCCGGAATTTGGACAACGACAGCCCCGAGGATAAGGGGATGGCTGCCGTCGATATGTATCTTTTCGACGCCGACGGCAAGGTCGCCGAGCATTGGGATTCTCTGCAATTTGTGCCGAGCCATTCCCCCAATCCGAATGGCATGTTCGTAACACTCTTTGAAGGAGAATGACCGGATGAAACTCAAAACACTTTTAGCCAGCACTGCTGCACTCATCACCACATTTCTGATGCCAGCGCAGGCCCTCGCACAAGCGCCCCCTGCGCCCGCAGCAGACCAGGAGACACCCTTTTACGACCGCCACAAGATCGATATCAGCAACCTGTTTGATTTCTACGAAGGTCTGTTGATCTCAGACGCGATGATCCATGCGGACGCGATGTTTGACGCTGCAACCAAGTGGCGGATGACCCTGCGCCAGATGGTTCTCGCAGGCAGCGGCCATCATACCGCGCGCAGCGCCTACCAACTCTCATTGATGGGTGTGCCTTTGGCAGAGATCCACGCAATTTTCGCCCCCGATTATGCGGAGACTTTGGAGAATCCGCGCCTGAAGGCCGCGTTCACCTATATCGACGTGATGGGCAGCTATCCGATCACGTCCTCTGCCGATATCCATGCGCTCCTGCGCACCCATTACACAGACCGGCAAATTGCCGAGCTGATGCAGCTCGGGGCGATCAATAACGCTATGGCCACCCATGATGCCGTGTTGCCAATCGCCACCGATCAGGAGACGCTCGATTGGGCCATTGAAAACCTGTCTGCGGTAGGTTGGGAGCCTGGCCATAACGCCGCCACCTCGCCTGAAGAACAGCGCACAAACCCCTTTGTCGGCAATGTCCTGACGCAAGCGGTGGCGGAGATTGACGCCGGTTGGGTCCGCGATGATTTGGGCGCGGTTGATCCGGTCTTTGAGACAGATTGGATCAATTACATTACCGGGTATGACATCCCCATCCTCACCTTCGACGGCGATCAAGATGGGATTGAGGAGCCTTTTGACGCTTTCCCAGTCACGCTCCTTGAATGGGAAGCACCGGGGTTGCGCGAGGCCAACCTGCCGCCGGAAGGCACGCCGCCTTTTAATGTGGCCGCCTATGACTATGACTTTTATGACGGTCCTCAGGGTACCGAGGCGAGCGTGCCCTATAGCGATCGCAGTCGGTTTGACACCTACTGGCCACGTCAAGCTGCGTTCGGCACCTTGACCATGGACGAATACATCTTGCAAACTGAGCGCACGATGGAATTCGACGAGATCTGGTCGATGTTTTTCGTCTATCAGCTCGCCAGTGGATGCGTTCATTGCCAGGCCCATGGTGCCTTTGGCATTTATGACTACACGGAAGCCGATTACTTCCAAGCCGAAATCCCGCCAGAAGATCTGCCAGAACTGATTGCATACATCCAATCCTTGATGGATTTCGAACGGTCCCGGTTCGTCGGGCCAGCGCAGAGGGCGGCCCTGCGGCTCGCGCGCGATGCTGGCCGTCTGCCAACGCGGGTGACGGCGGCCCACATCGAGGAGCTGCGTCGGCACTTCACCGACCGGGAAATTCAAGAGATCCTGGCGATTCCGGTGGTCACGGCCTGGCTCTCTGGCAGTATGCAGTCGATGGCGACGGTAACCGATCAGCTCAGCATGAGCTGGACAATGCACAATCTCGGCCCCATGGGTTGGCAGCCTGGCGTACACCTCGGTTTACCCAGCGAGCAGCGGCCTCTACACATGAGCCAGCTCTTCGATCAGATCGTGGCCGACGTTAACAGCGGTAAAGTGTCAGACGCCGCGACGGAGTTCACGGGGCTGCTGGTGCCTTTGGCCGTGGATGCCGACGGCGATGGTGTGGAGGATGCCTTTGACGGCTTCCCCAACGACCCAGGCCGCTGGGCGGATACGGATCTCGATGGCATCGAAGATTCGTCAGACGATGACATTGACGGTGATGGCATTTCCAACACCGAAGAAGTCTCATTGGGGATCTTTCCCTACAAGGCTGATTCGGATGGTGACGGCGTTGACGACCCCACCGAGATCGAGGCCGGAACTGACCCTGTCGATCCTCGCAGTCTTTAAGAGATGAAGACTTGCGCATTCGCCTTTAAATCTTCCAATTCTGGGGGATTTAGAGAATTTATTCTCTCCCAGAATTCTCTTGTGTGCACACAAGTCCGAGAGATGATGAAACTGACTATAGGCAAAGGTTACATACCCACCCCGTCGCTACGCGCCACCCCTCCAGAGGGGATTGTTCCTGGCTGTGAGGGGTTTTGTATTCGAAATCTCGTACCTTTAACATCACCGCCTGAGGTAAATCCCCTCTGGAGGGGTGCCCGAAGGGTGGGGTGGGTCCACAACGTAGGCAATCAGGCAATATCTCATGTTTAGTCAGCGCAACGTCAACTTTTGCAAAACGTTTAGGTGATTGGATATGATGAAGCTTTCTATACTTTTGACATGTGTTGCAATTTCCCTCGGGGCATCTCCAGTGCTGGCACAGGAAGAAGCGAATGGTGCCTATGACGCAGAAACACCGCCCACTGAAAGCGATGCTGTTTTTGTCGAAGCGGCTCCGGCGCTGGTGCAGGAAACTGTTGCCGGTACCGAAACTTATCCGCGTATCGGCGGGAATGTGATTTTTCGCCTTAGCTATGATGGTATCTATAGCGCAGAATCGCCTCGCACTGAGAGCAATGATCTGTTTATCGAAATGGTTGCCTCGCCCGAAATCCACTTTACAGAGCGGTTTTCAATAAACTCCGAAATTAGGTTGGAGAACGCCAGTCCGCCCACCGAAGACCGCTATTTCGAGAATGAGACGCTCTTCGTCCGCAAGTTATTTCTGAACTATGACATCAATGACCGCCTATCAATTCAGGCGGGTAAATTCACACCGTCTTTCTCATTTGCGTCCCTGGTTACGCCGGGAATGTACGGCAACAATTACAGCAAGGAAATCGAGCTGATCGAACGCGTCGGTGTCGGTGCCGAGTATACTTTCGATGCCGGAGCCTCTGGGCAGCACACTCTCAGCGCCAGTACATTTTTCGACGATACCAGCATCCTGTCTGAGTCCCTCGACCTAGGTGGACGGCGGAGTCGCAATAGGTTGTCCGACGGGGGTGCTAGCAACACGGAGTCATTTGAATCTTTTACGGTCGCGCTCGAAGGCAACGACATCAGCCAGCTACCGGGTTTCACATACAAGCTCGCCTATATACACGAGGCAGCAGGCCAGGGTGACGTGGCCGATGAAAACGGTTTTTTGGTCGCGGCCATGCAATCGTTTCAGCTGGGTGATGGACAATCGCTAACCTTGATTGGTGAAGTTGCCCCTTTATGGAACTTTCAAGGAACCGCCGACAATATCGTCTATACGAGCGCCGGGTTAGTTTACCGGACTGACCCCTGGACTGCGATACTTTCTGGCACCAGTAGATGGAGAGAGCTGGCGACTGGCGGCACCTTTAACGACTACGCTTTGCAAACATCAGTTGAATACGATTTCGGACGTGGCACTTCAATTGCATTGGCACACGAGTTCACTCAAGATCAGAACTTGGACAACCAGCGAATTGGCTTCCGATTCAGCCAGGTGTTGGGTCTAGATTGAAAATGTTAGATCGGGGGAGATGACATCAAATAGTTATCTCTTTTTATTATCTACTTAAGGATGTGTATGAACATTTTAGCGTTTGCTGCCAGCAGCAGTCGAAAGTCGATTAACAAGCAATTGGTGACTTATGCTGCCAGCATTTTGAAGTCGGAAATCATCTCTGGGGCAGAGGTTGAAATCATCGACCTCAATGACTTTGAAATGCCGATTTATAGTATTGACCGCGAAGAAGAAAATGGCATTCCTTAGGAAGCCCGTCAATTTTTAAAGAAAATCGGTGAATCAGATGCCTTGCTAATTTCCTATGCTGAGCACAACAGATCTTATACAACGGCCTATAAAAATATTGTAACTACTCAGGCTGAATACTGGAGTTTAGACAAATAGTATTGGAAGCGCGATCGCTTTTAAGCAGTAGCCATGCCGAGCCGAAAGCAGGTCGCGCCATAGGCGAAACTGAGAGAGCACTACCAACCTCAGCAGCCTATGAAAAGCTTTACCGATTTACAGCGAATACGCAAGCGAGCCTATCGGCTGATACCTAGCGCACTCCACTTGAATTCCTGAAGAGCCCCAATTGTTAGATGTGACTTAGCGTTAGACATAACCCAAAGAAATCTGCGCAACGTTCAAAGTCATTGAGACACTGAAAGTGTTGCGCAGAAGCTTATATCTGATGTTGTGAAGATTTTAGAGCGCGTATGTAAATAATGCCCCTTCGTAGAGGCGCTATTTATCAGCAGAGATTTTCTAAATAGAACTTGGGTTAGCCCCTAGAAGTCCGACCTTTATATTATGCTCTTTTAATATTTTTGAGGCTGAACCACTCATAGCATAAAGAATCAAAAAATTGAGATAAGGAACGAATTGCAACGCTGCAACTATGATAGTAATAGCGATGTTTTGTTTCATGGCTCTACCGAGCTGAAACAGTGCAAATACTCCAAAGGCCCTAGCACTTAAAGAAACTATAGTCAAAATTGGAAGTAACGAATCATCCAATGGGATAAACGCGGCAGCGACTTCAATCACAATAGAAACTAAGAGAGCATAAAGCACCAGGCTCTGATACTTTGCGATTTTTACAAGTCTTTCTCTCGAGAATGTTTTAGCGTTTTCTTGAGTTATATTTTCACTCATAACTATTACTTTCTATCTTTTGATAGTTAATTGTTTTACAGTCAACCGCCCATATAGTGCCCTACGATAGGGTCTCTCTATCAATTATTCTTTATGTCTACACGGTGATAGTTACTTTGCCATTCACTTGCCTTTCTTCTAGATGATGGGTGACCATAGGAACCTCCACAAGCGAGTAGATTCTATCAACGTCTTTTCAACCCCGAACTGGCTCGATATGCAAAGACGTTGGCTTAGGATCGAGAATTAAACAACTCGGTCGTTTTCATGCCTCTTGCCGCCCTCATCCCCTAACCCCTTCTCCCAAGTTTGGGAGAAGGGGGACCGGAGTCTGGCTCCCTCTCCCAAACTTGGGAGAGGGTTGGGGTGAGGGCCTCGTGAACTGTGAAACTTGGCCAATTTATTTAATCCTCGTTACTTAATCACCAGCCTGCTAATCTCTATCTTTAAGTGGTGTTAGCATGGTGCTTTAAACCATCGCCGCTATTCTCTTGTTCCTTAATGATGCTGTGTGTTACTTCACCTCATCTCGCAATACTCTCACTGAATAATCCCACTGAATTAGATAGGATGTAATACAAGGAAAGTCTTATGGAAATAGGCATTGATAGCTTTGCTGCTAATCCGTTGAAAAATGATGTAAACGCCGCCATGAGTAGTCAGCATGCTTTAGCTGAGCTGCTCGAAAGAATGGTGCATGCAGATGAGGTCGGCTTGGATTCCTTCGGTATTGGAGAACACCACCGGCAAGAGTTTCTGGATTCTGCCCCAGTTGTCATTCTGGCTGCTGCTGCCGCTCGAACAGAGCGCATTCGTTTATCCAGTGCTGTGACTGTTCTCAGCGCGGCCGACCCAGTTAGGGTATTTCAAAACTTCGCTACGCTGGATCTGGTCTCCCAGGGGCGAGCGGAAATGGTTGTTGGCCGGGGATCATTTACCGAAGCCTTTCCGCTGTTTGGCTTAAACCTTCAAGATTACGATGCACTTTTTTCTGAAAAGCTCGATCTTTTACTCACGATTCGGGAGCATGAAGTTGTCAATTGGTCAGGTCAATTTCGTCCTGCACTCAGTCATCAGGCCATCTATCCCAGGCCCTTGCAAGCCCGGTTACCCGTTTGGTTAGGTGTGGGGGGAACACCTGCCTCATTTGTGCGAGCCGGGAAATTGGGGCTGCCGCTAATGGTGGCTGTTATTGGGGGGGAAACACGTCGCTTTCGACCCTTAGTAGACCTTTACCGAGAGGCCGGTGAAAAAGCAGGGCACTCGCCTGATCAGTTAAAGGTAGGATTGCATTCGCTGGGCTATGTAGCAAATAGTACAGAAGAAGCTGTTGAGTCGTACTATCCAGGCTATGCCGAAACCTTTACGAGGGTAGGCAAAGAACGCGGCTGGCCCCCGGTCACCCGCGACGGGTTTGATGCCCAAAATGGACCAGAAGGTGCGTTATTGGTGGGCTCTCCAGATGCGATCGCTCAAAAAATCCTGAGGCACAGTGATGCCCTCGGCGGCATTGCAAGGGTTACCTTCCAAATGGATAATGCCGGGCTCTCTCACGAACAACTCATGCAATCCATTGAGATGATTGGCAAACAAGTATCACCTATGGTCAATCGTTAAGGGGACTCGTGAGTCCTTGAGAACAAGTTGCTCCAAAGTCAATTTAATCCCTGTCGAAACTTGCTAGGATTCTTCCCAGTCCAGCGATTAAAGGCTCTGCGAAAGGATCGCTCATCTGCGTAACCGAGCCGATTAGAGATTTCTCCGATCTTGAGTGTGGTATTCGTCAGTAATTGTTTTGCCTTGGTTTGACGCGTGTCATCAAGCAGTCCGCGAATGGTAAGACCATGCTCTTGGGCCAGACGTTGTAGCGATCGCAAGCTCATATTCATCTGTTGTGCTAGTGCCTCAGCACTGTATTCAATAAAATCAGTATTGTCAGCGATCGCATCATAAAGTTTAGAGATCTGAGACGAATTATTGTGCAATTGCCAGTGGTCTTGCAGCAGATCCAAGTTTCCCTGGATATATCGAAACAAATGAATATCTCCTTTCTGGGTGGGTTGATCTAGCGCTGCTCGGTGAAACACCAGCGCATTATAAGGTTGCTGAAAGAAAACAGGCACATCAAAAAAGGCCTCGTAAACATGAAGGGCTCCAAAAGGCGGATGCTTAAAGTTCACTCGGATGAGTGGACTCTCTCCACCGATAATTTCTTTCCCAAAGCGGGTGAGTATAGCCATCCCAGCTTCAGCACCATAGCCACCATCAATTTCATCTATCGGATGGTGCAAGCGTAAACTGGCTTCAGCATCCGATTCAATTAATTCGATACTAAGGCGGTCAGAAAGTATCCCTCGATACTGCACTAACACTTCTAAAGCTGAACGAGCATCTTTAGCATATTCCATAGCCGGAGCCAGCTGCCCTAAAGAGGAGAAAGGCGCTGCACCTGCCGCATGGAGAGCGAGTGACTGCTCAGGATAGGTTTCACCTAATAGCTTCCAGATAGTTGGGGCAAGTTCTTCTGGTAAGCGAGTTTCTGGATTCACTAAATCGGTTCGCCGTAGCCCTGTAGCGGCCGCAATGTCTTCTATACTCAACCCGCGGCCTACGGCATAGTTAAATATGTTGGCAACAATGCTTGTTAGCATTTGATGTCTTTGCGATTTGTCGTGAAATGTCCGGTTTGGTTCGCTCATTGCCCTCGTAAAACAGTTGCCTATGATCTATAAGGATAGAGGAATATGTCTTTTTTAACTTTTTTTCATGCTTGGGACATCACTCGGACAAGCTGATTGCTTGGTCAGTGATTCCAGCCGTTCTCTTTACTGTCCCTAGTAATGTCCCTCAAGTTGTAGGTGCGACCATGGAAACTGAGCTAATGGGCTATATGAAACTGCGATTATTTCTACAAACCACTGCTATTAGCTTTTTATCGTGCATGGCAACAGCCTTACCTGCTCGTTCAGCCGACAATATTTATCTCGACTATGGCCCCTTTGGGCGAGTTTTGCCTACCACCTCATTAGAATCCTTTGCCGAAAATGGCACTATTGATGATGAGCTAGCGCCTTACTTAAAACGCTTACCCCTCGAACAACAACAGAAATTTCAACAAGTTTTAGGGACACCCATCCCGGAGCTAGGCCCAGAGATTCCTGAGCAAATAGGCAATCCCTTTGCGCTTTCCCAATGGCTATACTCTCCGATTGGAGACTTTGTGTTGGCCCGACTGGGTAACCTGATTCAAACCCAGGGTCGGCGCAATGGAGAGCAGGCCATTCGAGCGGCTTTGATTTTGACGGCTGCCGAACCAGATGGGGGCTCGCTCATTGAGCTAATACGCAACTATCCGACCGGAGGGATTCGGTTAAATCTGGTAGAGATCCTGGCTTTGTATAGGGCTATTAATACCAATGCTGAGGTGACACAGCAGCTGGGCCAGACGATCACTCAAGCTTCTGAAGCTGCCGCTGCGACTGAACCAGCTTTGAACTACAGTGCCTTACCTTTATTAGCAGAAACGGGTGAGTTTAGCGTAGCGCAGCGATCATTACTGCTGCAAGATAATCTACGATCGCGCACTTTCCCAGTAGACTTATACCTGCCCCAAGGCTTAAGTGCTCTCCCAGACTCTGTGCCTGTGATTGTGGTATCTCATGGCTACGGGGATACTCGCACCAATGCAGAAGCTAGTGCAGCTGCCCGTAAGCTGGCCTCGAATGGATTTGTAGTGGCGATACCAGAACATGTGGACAGCAATAAAAGCTACCAAGCTGACCTGAGTAGAGGTCTCAACCATGACTCTTTTGACGTGATGGAATTTATCAATCGCCCCTTAGATATTCGCTTCTTACTCGATACGCTAGAACAGCTCAACGACGCCGAGTTTCAAGGACGCCTTCAATTAGAAAGTGTGGGTCTTATGGGCCACTCGTTTGGCGGCTATACTGCTCTTGCTACCGCAGGTGCAACCGTTGACATTGATTTTTTGGAGAGACAATGTGATATCGAAAATCCATCTCCAGACAAAGTAAACGTTGCGCTTTTGTTGCAGTGCAGACTATTAGAATTAACTGCGTTTCCGGAGGGCAACCCAGAGGCGATCCAACAGTTAACAGATGGTAGCCTAGCCGATGAAAGAGTCGGGGTTGTGCTTGCTTTAGCGCCTGTGAGTAGTTTGTTCGGACAAACTGGCATGGGAGGAATTCAGAGCCCGACGATCATTATGGGTGGGACCTCTGACATCGCAACACCCATTGCGTTAGAGCAGATAATTGCCTTCCAAGGTCTGACGACGCCTGAGAAATATCTATATTTAGGAGATAACCTTTCTCATTCACCTGCGCTGACTCGATTGGCACTCAATACACTTAATCCCAATAGTGATATTGCTGAGGATTTTGATGATGCCGAAGAACTCTTTTCAAATTTGATTGTATCTGTTGCGATCGCACATGCCCAAGTCCACTTACAAGGCGACGAATCCTACCGCCGTTACCTAACCTCTTCCTACGTTGAGTCAGTCAGTGTAGAGCCAGTCAAACTTCATCTCGTCCGGTCTTTCTCTGATGATTTTTAACGTGAAGCAACAGGTGAACGAGTTGAAGGTGCAGTGTCTGGTGCTCAATCGGTTCAAGCGTCTCTTGAGCAAGCAGGTGGGATTTCTTATGCAGCTGCGATAGTGTCCTAATTAACCTGACAGATGCAATATTGAGAGAAATTCTGCCTGGCTGACTTGTGCGGTCACGCTCAATCCTGTCAGCGATGGCAAAGCCTGTCCGTAGGACAATCGCCAACTTTCGATCCGTTGGCTCATCACTGCTCGATATTCTGACGCTGTCTGTTTGTGCTGGTGAGGATGGAAGTGGCTGCGTATTGGGAATCGCTAAATTTTTAAGGCTTGGCGTAGCCGAGCCTGATCTTCAGCGTTTAGGCAAAATCGACCCTTCTCGATGTCTCGAATCCAGCTCTGACTTTTCCCAAGGCGCTCGGCCAAAGCACGCTGGCTGAGATTATTTTGTTGGCGAGCTTTTTTAATTGCACTACCTGATAGTGGTTTTGATCTTCCAACGACTTTGGAGCGTGACCGTTGGCGTTGACGCTTGGGTGTGTGCTGGCGAATAGCTTGTTGCCACTCTTCCGAGAGCTCGAAACCTAAGAGACGAGCATTAAGTAGGCGTGACCATTTGTCTCGGGGGGCATTGCCTGTCAGTGTTCGGCTGGCATCGTTAGCCCAAAAATCAAGTGCTTCGTCAACGTCGTCAGGAATAGCAGAGGCCCTAGCCCACAGCGGTTGAATATCAGTTGGGTAGGTTTCTGGATCAAAAGAAGGATTAAGGCCGTGGTGATAAATCGTTTCAAGATCGCTCTCAAAGGTCTTTAGTAGGCGCTTATGAGCACCACGAATGGTAACCGCTTCTACCAAACGAGATTCGCCGTAGGCAATCCGTAGGAGGGTTCGGATCGTAAGGCGATGGTCGCCTCCTAGCCTGAGCTTAAACAACAACCATAACAGAAGTCGAACGGCACCTTCGTGCTGTTGCCAGTGACTCATGACTGCCGTGAGCAGTGATTGGGGAAGGGTGCCATATTGGTAAAATGCTGTCTGGCGGCGGTAGCTTTGCCTATTGAGAAAGTGCTTGGCCCATGTGCCAGCTTGCACTGTAAAACTTAGCCCAATCAGGTGCTGACAACCCTGATTATCTTCTTCAAAATAATATTGAGTATCCAGAAGATCCCAGACAGGATTTTCATCTACTGTAAAGGCTTGAACCTTTCCCTGCCTGGGCCAGTCGAGAGAAGCCAAAAGCCGACAAGACTGATAAACCAAACGTTTAATTAAAGTCAGCTTATCGAGTTTGGAAAGATCTTTGCGCTTATCGAGTCCTAGGTACTTTTCGATGTGCTGATCATTTAGCACAAAAGGCTCTTCCCAGGGACGTTCGAGGGTAACCGCATAGGCCGCGAAGATAAGGTGAACGCAGGCAGAGCGCATGTCGAATTGAGCGATCGCTGAGCGTCCTTCCGATTCTCTCATCGGAAACGGAGAATCGGTTTCAGGATCTGATGATAATCGAAATCGGCTCTCTCCTCGACCACGGTTGACTGGGCGATAGTAACAGAGATAACCACCCGTATCAGACTGCCAAGGCAGTAGCTGCCTTTGGGACAACACTGTGCATGCTTCCCAAATCACCATTGAGGAGGCGAATGGGGTAGTTTTGCCATTCAGAAAGATATTAGGAATAGCAGGGGGTAAGAGAGTACTTTTACAGCGGCCTTTTTTGGGTAGTAGCGGCCTCAATAGCGAGTCCGAGTCGCACACCTGAACACAAAGAGGAGCCTCCAAGTCCGCACAGCTATTGCAGAGCGTTGGGTCTATCCAATAGCTCTCTTTCTCTTCTGTTGGCTTGATAGCACCCTGAGGGCACCTGGGTTCACAGCGATCGCAGTCACTACAGCCTTCTTTAATGGTATAAACCATGACTCAATCTGGCATACGCGCAAGTCAATCAGCAGAATCTGACTAGAAATATTTTATAAAATATACTAACAAGCGTTGATTGCGCTTAACTGGTTGCGCCTACCTATATAGGAACCAACCATCTAGCTAGCTAAACATTGTTTAGAAAATGCAATCACAAACAATTACTGTCATTTATCTTTAGTATATATAGCAACTACCAATCGTTGGTTCTATGTCATGCGATACGGTTTAATTTTTTCTTAATAAGCAGTTTTTTATCATCTAAGAAAAAGCATATGAGTGAAAGCACTAGCGATCGCAAATTCTGTTGATGAAACAGCGCAGTTTCTGATGGAAAAATGATTGACCGATGACATTTCTTTGCGCTGCTGTCTATTTCCTCTAGCTGTTTATTTCCTCTAAGGGAAGTAGGTCCGATAGAAAAATGTGTATTTCAGTTACGTTTGAATGTCTGCGCTAGTGAGGATCGTCTTATAATAAGCAGAAGCGTAAGGCCTTCAATCTTTCTACTGTCTATTGCCTTCTCTATCGTCACAAGAGACAATAAGGACCTGTTTTACTATGATGACCTTAGCAGCCACTGATGCTGCAGCTTTAGCGCTCGAGTTTCTACTAGATGATTTGGAGATTCCCAATGGAGATCGAGACTTCTTCTCTGTTATCTCTACACGCGCGGCAGGAGGCTCTTGGTATGTGGTAGAGATTGGGGTGGCAGGGCTGCCTGACAAATGGATATTGCAGATATTTGATACGGGCCAGTGCGACCCCTGCTACACCTTTAACTCTCCAATGCCTAAGGGCGAAGATGCCGATTTAGCAGAGTTTCCAGCTCGCATCGCTGAAGTAATTGCTATGGAGAGAGAAGGTAGTCGGCTCTGAAAGACTGTCTGTCTCTTGCCTAGCTCTTTTGCTAATCTCTTGCTAATAAAACTTATAAACATCTTCAAAAAGCAAATTTATACCTATCACTTTGAACTAGTTGATAGGCGTTTTTATCTGTAAGATATTCGCTATAATCGGCCAGCTGATCTAGCCCGACAGACCCTAGAAAAAGCTCAGCGGTAATCCAAATCGACAGCTTAAACGCTAATGGACAAAATTTGACTTTCATGGCAGTTGATTGTTAGAGGGTAAGCTTTTGAAGATAGTGAGAGCTAGAACGTAAGTCAGCCTAGCAAAAATGTTTTTCAACAATTGTAGACAAGCTGCTGAGGGTTAGCCGATCGTAGTGATAGTTACCAGGCACAATCGTGAGACTAGGTGCCTTTGAACACCGCTTTTGACAACCTGTGTATTGAATTTCTACCTGATTTTGCAACTCATAGGACTCCAGGATTTGATTCAAAGCCGCCACTAGCTGACGCCCTCCTCTTTTTTTACAGCCTGACTTGTGGCAGATTAAAACCTTGGCTTGACTCTGTTTTGCCGAGTACGGAGAAGTTTTCTTTTCAGCGAGATCTGTACCTGCATTGAGTGGATCTTTATAGGTCAAGTCTTTAGGGGTTGAGTCTCCATTGGCAGATTCTGCAAAGAGGCAGTAGGCCGTCAGCTCGACAACACCTGTAGAAAAATCGAGCCGACTACGGCCTACACAGCGTAGGCGATCGCCTGGCTTAAGAAAACGCTGTTTTATCGATCGCCGCACGGAAGTGCGTAACTTTTTAGGTAGCCTAATCGTGAGCTGTTCTTGCTCAACTTCTATCACAATAGATTTGATTTGCTTGGGGTCATCTCCCAGAAATCCGATAAAGCTTCCCTCTAGGTTGAACATCCAAGGCGATAGCGGTTTGGTTTCTGGGATGGGATCTAGATTAATATCTGAAACAATATCCGACATCGTATTTAAGATGATGTTCGACATAAGGACCTCCTAAGGGTATTAAATCTGCGAGGATTGATAAACTCAATAGTGGCGGGGAGCATCTCACTTTATTCGCTTAGCTCGTACTGTCTGAGGTGTTTTAATCGGTTCGCTTAATCCTGTTACTTGAAGCTCCCAGCCGTTAGCTAACGTGAGCACTTGAGTATCGTCTGTCTGCGTCTGTCCGGTGACTTCTTCCTCTAAGTCTTTTTTCGCAACGTAAACCATTAGTTTTCCATTGCGGTTGGTGTTCAGCATAATTTTCATTTGGGGTTCCTTTGGGTTGAAGAGTTTAAGCGTTTAGCTTGGAGACTGTGAGACTGTGAGACTGTGAGACTGTGAGACTGTGAGACTGTAAGACTGTAAGATTGTTTTAGAGTGCGCCGGAGAGATTTTCTGTCGCTAGGGTGAGTAGTTCATCGACGGTAAGACTGCGTTTGAGCTGAGTGGCGCGATCGCGAACGGCATCTAGTACTCCCTGACTGCTGGCGGTGTTGAACCGAACGCCATTCTCTTCACAAATCTGATTCAGCAGGTGACGGCCAGAATGTTTGCCGACTACAAACCGCCGCTGCCAGCCGACTTCTTTGGGATCAAAGGGTTCGTAGGTGCTGGGGTTGATCATCACACCATGGGCGTGAATGCCAGATTCGTGGGCAAAGGTGTTGTTGCCAACGATTGCTTTCCAAGGAGGCACCGGGCAGTTAACCGCTTTGGCAACTGAGCGAGAGAGCTCTAGTAAATGTTGGGTTTGGATACCCGTTTTGAGACTATAGACTTGCTTGAGTGCCATTACGACTTCTTCTAAAGCGGCATTTCCCGCCCGCTCTCCCAATCCATTCACTGTTGTATTAATAGAGGTGGCCCCTGCCCGAATGCCAGCCAGTGCGTTCGCCGTGGCCAAGCCTAGGTCGTTGTGGGTATGCATCTCTACAGGAATATCTAGGGCTGCAACTAGCTTTTGTATTTTCTCAAAGGTTGTAAATGGATCGAGCACACCCACGGTGTCACAAAAGCGAAAGCGAAAGGCTCCCCACTCTTGGGCAAACTGAGCGGCATCGATCAAGAACTGTTCGTCAGCGCGGGAGCTATCTTCCCCGCCTACGCTAACGGATAGTCCGTGGTCTAGGGCGAAGTTAATGGTGTCTCTAAGCTGCTGCAACATAGCGTTCCAGCGACCCTGAAACTTCACCTGAATTTGGATATCAGAAACGGGGATAGAAATATGAATCCGCTGCAAGCCGCAGTGAATGGACGCCTGGACGTCAGAGATAACGGCGCGGTTCCAACCAAGGAGCTGAGCGTTGAGACCAAGATCGGTAATCGCTCGAATGGTAGCGGCCTCTTCTTGTCCCATAGCAGGAATGCCAACTTCTAGTTCCTGAATGCCAATGGCATCGAGAAATTTGGCGATCGCAACTTTTTCCTCTAAGCCAAAGGCGACGCCAGCAGCCTGCTCGCCATCCCGTAAGGTTGTATCGTTAATGTATATCGTCTGCGGAACTTGAGGCGGCATTTTCACGAGTAATCTCCTACATTAATAGAGAACAAGGATAGAGAACAAGGTTTCCTTTCAAAGGGTTTAAGCGTACGTATCAACCAGCGGTCTTGATCTAAAGCGCCCTGACTGATACGTACATGAAAGCGTTTATGCCTAAGGCAGGAAGATTATCTTAGGAACGCAAAGGTGAGACTGTCTTCTGCTAGGAAGTGATCGATGTGGAAGGTTCGGTCTTCTGTGGTTAGCAGAATCTTCTCGTAGAGGTAGCGGGTGGCGCGATCGCCAACACTCTCTGCCTGAGTGGCCAAACGACGCAGCAGTGCGATGACGGCCTGCTCAGCGACCAGATCATTTTCGAGCATTTGTCTACACACATAGGCACCCTCTGGCTCAGGCGTAAAGCAACATAGCTCTGAGAGAGTGGCAAAAGATCCGGCTGGAATACCACCGAGTCCATTGAGCCGCTCAGCAAGATCGTGAGCATGCTCTTGAGTCATTCCGTAGCTCTCTTGAAAAAACTCATGAATGGAGAGAAATTCTGCGCCTTCGGTAACGAAGTGTTGTTTTTGGTACTGCAGATACAGCGATTGAAAGCTAGCGTAAGCCAGATTGAGTCCTTCGCAGACGGTCGTTGTTACCTCCTTCTCAAGGCCAACGGGGTTGTCACCCACTTCGCCAAAAGCACGAACAAGAGATTGAGTTGTTTGAGTAGTCATAACGTAAACTCCAAAAAATTAGTGAGAGAGAGTATGCAAGTTAAAGTGAACGAGAATTAAAGCGAACAAGAGAGGATAGTCAGGGAACAGCAGAACAAGGAACTTTGCTGCCCCAGCAGCGTTCTAACCAGTCGATGCTGGCCTGGCGATGGATCTGGAACCGCCGTACGACACTGTTGACTAACAAGAGAGCAACTGCGTGATCAACATCTACTAGCAAGGTGCCATCGGCAGGACAATCGCAGGCAATGTTGAGCTCTTGTAGGCGGTGATTAATCGACCAGCGATCGACCCGAGAGACTGAGACAACATGTCCTGATTTTGGATGTGTAGAGGTGGGTTGAAACTTTTCCATGGGATGAATACTCCAATGAGGTTGAGGATAAAAGGGTAGGTTTGTGAAGGCTTTTTTAAGGCGGCTGTGCGCTAGGGCCTGTTACGCCCTAAGGCTCGTTATGCGCTGAGACCTCGTTACGCGCTGAGACTGCGTAGCTGGTTTTCTAGCGATTCAATGCGGTCCAACAGGTGCTTTATCATGGCGGCATTGGCATCGGGTAGTTGGCCATGTTCTAGCGGAGTGCGTGTGGTGTTGCATTCGCATACATTGCGGCTAGGAACCCCGACAGCGGTACAGTCGGCAGGCACATCCTTTAGTACAACAGAACCGGCCCCGATGCGAGCATGGTCGCCAATAGAGATATTGCCAAGTACTTTTGCACCTGAGCCGATAACGACACCGCTGCCCACAGTAGGATGGCGTTTGCCTGTCTCTTTGCCTGTGCCACCTAGGGTAACCCCCTGATAGATTAAGCTATAGTCCCCGACGATGGCAGTTTCGCCGATAACAACCCCAATGCCATGATCAATAAAGACCCTTGTTCCTAGCTGCGCGCCGGGGTGAATTTCGATGCCGGTGACGCAGCGAGCGAGATAAGCGATGAATCGGGGAAAAAAGGGAATATGTTGACAATGCAGCCAGTGAGCTAGGCGATGAGCCGCGATCGCATGTAAACCGGGATAGCATAGCAAGACTTCTAGCCAACCACGGGCCGCAGGGTCTCGCTCAAAGATAATTTTGAAGTCTGCTACTAAGGCCCATTGTTGCTGGCGCTGCTTGTTAGAAGGCCACAGACATTGACGAGAAGATAGCGTTGAAGAGTGGGTCATGACACTGGTGGGGCTGTGTTTCCCTGCTTATAGCAATCGCGATTTGAAAGGTGCGATCGCCACGGCCCAATCCAGATTTACTAGAACTATTAACCCTGCACTCAACCGTCAAACCCTAGACAACCAGGTGATTCTCAATTTCTATCAGGACAGGGGACAAGTATTTCAATCCTCAGGGACAAGTATTTCCAAAGGCAGGTACAGGCATTCTGCACTCAGACGTCAACCTCTTTTATATCAAGGCTCATCGCTATATATAGAGGTGCACACGGCACTACGAAAAAATGGGCTCCGGTGTACTCAAACTAAGGATTTCCTACTGTTCACTCATACATTCACAATTGAAACAGTAACATATGATGCAAAAATCTCTCTATTTAATTCAGCAATCCTTAACAAGATGCTGAAGAGAGTTTTGATGGCTTAGCTGAAGAGCTAGTTCGAGATATTAGTCAATATCTGATAATCCACACACATATATAAGTAAGCTTCCCGAGAAAAGTACTCTGAGAAGACTAAGAAGCGTGAACTAAATAATCTGGCTATTATCCTGCTCCTTGTCGCCCTCTCCCTAGCCCTCTCCCGATGGAGAGGGAACCGGATCTAGCTCCCTTCTCCATCGGGAGAAGGGTTGGGGATGTAGAGCTTGCTCTTCTCGTAGAGTGGGCGACAATGAATACGAAATTAGCTGAGTTATTTAATTCTCATTCCTAAGTGAGTAGCAAAAAGTCTCTCCGAGCGTCTTTTTACATTAGTTAACTCCAAACCGTAGCCTACGCTACCAGTGAAAAGCAAAAACTGATAATCTTGATACAGACAACAATTTTCACCATTCTGCGTAGCACTTTGTTTTGTATAAAATCTATCAGAATGGACGTATCTGAGTACTCACTAAGCATGAACTAAAAGATAAGTTGAATAGCCTATAACTCCCTTTACACAAGCAATTGAGCTGAGTACAGCAATTATCGAAGGGGGGCGATTAAAAGCTAGACCATAGGTTGATAAATACCTGTACCCCGATCTTGAAAAAAGTTTTTTTGCTCTAGTTACAAGGGCTGCAGCGGTTGAGTGCAGCCTTAATCATTCAATAAATCCTATCGAGCGGCAGCACTGAGGATGCATTTTTGCCCCTTGCTATAACTCTTGCATCACCGAGCACCACAGTTCTTCGAGTTCCGTTCTTTTGAGTTCTGTTCTTGAGGCTTCTGTTCTTGAGGCTTTAACTAAATTCGGTGAAGTCCACAGAGCGCATCGTCAACCTTAGCTCAGTTAGAGCGCTTTTAGCCACTACGGCACCCATCGACGTTTTGCCTCTACGATTTCAACTGTTTTTAGTCAACTAAGGCCTGTGCGATTTCAACGAAACCGCGCTTTGCCTGTTAAGGCTGAGGGGCTCGGTGACACATCTTACGACTCGTTGGCGTGACATTGGTAAGTCCGTAATCAGTGTCACGCCGCTTCCTATAGCTCTCGCCATTTACGCCTGTTCACCCTTCACTCACCCGCAAAACAATGACGCCTCCACCTCAGACTGCCCTTACTACCGCGCCTCCCACAACGCCTAATCTGGACATTACTCTGACCAAAAAACAAACCAAGGTTAGCGAATCGGGTGGCGGCTGCGGCTGTAGTTCCAAATCGGATACAACTATTAGTGAATCGCTTAAATCTCGGATTGAAAATCATCCCTGCTACAGCGAAGAGGCACATCACCACTATGCCCGGATGCACGTAGCCGTGGCGCCTGCTTGCAATATTCAATGCAACTACTGCAATCGCAAATATGACTGCGCTAACGAGAGCCGTCCTGGCGTTGTGAGTGAATTGCTGACGCCTGAGGAAGCAGCCTATAAGGCTTTGGTGGTAGCAGGTAAAATTCCTCAAATGTCTGTTTTAGGGATTGCTGGTCCGGGAGATCCGCTCGCGAATCCTGAGAAGACCTTCCGCACGTTTGAACTGGTCGCTGACAAAGCACCTGATATTAAGCTGTGCCTTTCTACTAACGGCCTGATGCTGCCTGACTATGTTGATCGCATTAAAGAGCTCAATGTAGATCACGTTACGATCACTATTAATATGATCGATCCTAAAGTAGGAGAGAAAATTTATCCCTGGGTTCACTATCGTCGCAAGCGCTATCGCGGTATTGACGGCGTCAAGATTTTGCACGAGCGACAGATGGAAGGCCTAGATGCCCTGCGCGAGGCCGATATTCTCTGCAAGACGAACTCTGTACTTATTCCTGGTGTTAATGACGAGCACATGCCAGAAGTGAACAAAGTACTTCGAGATAAAGGTGCATTCTTACACAACATTATGCCGCTGATCTCTAAGCCAGAGCATGGCACGTACTTTGGCTTGAACGGTCAGCGTGGACCCAAACCCAAGGAACTGAAAGCGGTACAAGATAAGTGCTCTGGCAATATGAAAATGATGCGCCACTGCCGCCAGTGCCGTGCCGACGCTGTAGGCTTACTGGGTGAAGATCGCAGCCAGGAGTTTACCAAAGAGAAGTTCTTGGAAATGCCAGTGGACTATAGCGCTGAAAAGCGTGAGGCTGCTCGCACTGAAATTCAACAGGCTAAGGCTGCGATCGCCCAAAAGAAAGCGGCTGCCAAAGCTGATAAAAAGCTTGCGTTCACAGATGCACCCAGCGTTCTCGTTGCGGTTGCCACTAAAGGCGGCGGTGTGGTCAATCAACACTTTGGCCATGCCAAGGAGTTCATGATTTACGAAGTAGACGCCACCGATGCTAAGTTCATCGGCCATCGCAAGGTCGCCGACTACTGCCAGGGCGGCTACGGCGAAGAAGCCACCCTAACAGGCATCATCGACACCGTTTCTGACTGCAAAGCCGTACTGGCCTCTAAGGTTGGTCCTTGCCCTAAAAAGGATTTACAAAAAGCCGGCCTTGTTGTTGTCGAAGCCTACGACGTAATTGAAACGGTCGCACGTCAGTTCTATGACGAGCATATTCTCAAGCAGGCTGCCCTGGCAACGTAGTCACACACTTCCCTTCCCTCCACATACACTGAGGACCCCAGCTATGGCCTACACCATTACCGATAAATGCATCAACTGTCAGCGCTGTATTCCAAATTGCCCCACTAATGCAATTGAAACAGATGGCTCCACCTTCAAGATAAATGCCGACCGCTGTAATAACTGTTTGGGCGTTTACAGTGTGCCACAATGCTGGGCCTCATGTCCCACTAGCGATGGCTGTGTGCCTTCACTAACAGATACAAACGCGTTCGCGCTGTCCACCGCCATAGAACGCTCAAAAGACTACTGGAAAGCCTGGTTCTTAACCTACCAGAACAGAATCGCCCGCCTCAAAGCATCTCAGCATTCAGATTACTGGAACGACTGGTTTGAGTCCTACGCCTGCATGCTGCAAGACCTACAGGCACAGTTACCAGAGAATGCTCACCAACCCCTGGCTCCCTAGGTATAACGTTACTTCTAGTTCTCTTTTCACCCGCCCGATCCTCCTACTCTCTGACACCTCACAAGCAAGACGGAGCTCATCCGATGGTCATTTATTTAGACAACAACGCCACTACTCAAGTTGACCCTGATGTTTTGGAGACGATGTTGCCGTATTTGAGCAACCTTTACGGTAACCCCTCTTCGATGCATAGCTTCGGTGGGCAAGTAGGCGCAGCTATCCAAGATGCAAGAGCTCAGGTTGCTGAACTTTTAGGCGCAGAAGATACCGAAATTGTGTTCAACAGCTGCGGTAGCGAAGGTAACAACACTGCCATCCACGCGGCCCTGGCGGCACAACCTGAAAAACGTCATATTGTTACCACCGCTGTAGAACATCCGGCCATTCTCAACGTGTGCAAACATCTAGAGAAGAAGGGGTATAGCGTCACCTATTTGTCTGTTGATGGACGGGGTCAAATTGACCTGATGGAAGTTGAAGCGGCCATCACCGGAGGCACGGCCTTGGTGACGACTATGTACGCCAATAACGAGACTGGCGTGATTTTTCCGGTAGAAGAGATTGGGGCGATCGCCAAAGAATGCGGTGCCACCTTCCACGTTGATGCGGTTCAAGCCGTCGGCAAAGTTCCCATCAATCTAAAAGACAGCACCATCGACTTGCTTACCCTCTCTGGCCACAAACTCCATGCGCCCAAAGGCGTCGGTGCCCTATACATTCGACGAGGCTTCCGCTTCCGTCCGTTCTTAATTGGCGGACACCAGGAGCGTGGGCGGCGAGCCGGTACCTCTAACGTGGCGAGCATCATTGCCCTAGGCAAAGCCGCAGAGCTCGCCCGCAAACACCTGCTAACCGTCGATAGAGAACGTCAATTACGAGACCGGCTAGAGCAACAGTTAACCGCCCTTATCCCCAACTGCGAAGTCAATGGCGGCGGCACCACCCGTCTGCCCAACACTACTAACATTGGCTTCAAATACATTGAAGGCGAAGCCATTCTGTTCATGCTCGACAAAGAAGGCATTTGCGCTTCCTCTGGCTCCGCCTGCACATCCGGCTCTCTCGATCCTTCGCATGTGCTCACTGCTATGGGCCTGCCTTACACCATTCTGCATGGTTCTATTCGCTTCAGCCTTTCCCGGTTTACGACCGAAGCTGACATTCAGCATGTCATCAATGTCATGCCAAGCATTGTAGAAAAACTCCGTGCCATCTCGCCTTTCAACAACGACGAATCCAGCTGGCTACAAGACCGCGACTTAGTACACACTGCCTAACCTTTCTCCTCTAATAGCTGAGCACAGCGCCCCTGGTAGCTGAGCTCAGCCGAAGCCCTCCTCACCCCTAGAAACTGCCATGTGGGACTATTCTGAAAAAGTACTCGACCTGTTTTATAACCCGCTCAACCAAGGCGCGATCGCCGACCCGAACGAACCCGACGTGGCTGTTGTCTACGGCGAAGTGGGCAGTATCGCCTGCGGGGATGCGCTCAGGCTGCATCTCAAGCTTCAAGAATCTTCAGAGACCATTCTAGATTCGCAATTTCAAACCTTTGGCTGTACAAGTGCGATCGCCTCCTCTTCTGCCCTCACCGAAATCATCAAAGGCAAAACTCTTGACGAAGCCCTTAACATCAGCAACCAAGACATTGCTGACTACCTAGGCGGCCTGCCCGAAGCCAAGATGCACTGCTCTGTAATGGGCCAAGAAGCTCTAGAAGCCGCCATCTACAAATATCGCGGTATCGAAGTCGAGCAGCACGACGACGACGAAGGCAGTCTAATTTGTTCTTGTTATGGTATCACCGAGCCTCGTATTCGCCGGGTTGTTATTGAGAACGATCTCACTACTGTTGAACAGGTTACTAACTACGTCAAAGCAGGCGGTGGCTGTGGCTCTTGTCTGGCAGGTATTGAAGATATCTTGATCGAAGTCCAGGAAGAAAGAGCTGCTGTCTCCGCGCGGGTAGCTGCAGAAGTCTCTTCGGCTCCACTCACCCCCATGCAAAAGATCAACCTCATTCAGCAAATCCTTACAGAAGAAATTCGTCCGATCCTGATAGCCGATGGTGGCGATGTTGAGCTCTACGACGTGAGCGGTGATGTCGTCAAAGTACAGCTCACAGGGGCCTGTGTTTCATGCGATAGCAGCACCGCCACCCTCAAAAGCGCTATCGAAACTCGTTTGAAAGAACGCGTCGCTGCGGCACTCACCGTCGTCGCCGTATAGTCTCTCTTTTACCTTACCCAACCTCCAACTAGCCATGAACTTTTCTACTCTCTCGCTTACCGTCGAACGTTCCCCTCCGCTCTACCCACTGACGGAGATCAGAAATTCCTGATCGGCATCGACAAAATCCCCTTTTTACGCAACATCCCTCAATCCCATAACCTACTTTCGTTAATCACTTTAGGAGACTCTCAATTATGAGACAGATTGCATTTTACGGAAAAGGCGGTATTGGCAAATCCACCACCTCACAAAATACTCTAGCTGCCATGGCCGAACAGGGCCAGCGCATCATGATTGTCGGCTGTGACCCCAAAGCTGACTCTACCCGCCTGATGCTTCACAGCAAAGCCCAAACTTCCGTGCTACAGCTAGCTGCTGAACTCGGCGCGGTCGAAGATGTAGAACTTGACGATGTACTACAAGAAGGCTATCGCGGCGTTAAGTGCGTCGAATCCGGTGGGCCTGAACCGGGCGTCGGCTGCGCAGGTCGTGGCATTATCACTGCTATCAACTTCCTAGAAGAAGAAGGCGCTTACGAAGATCTTGATTTCGTTTCCTACGACGTACTGGGTGACGTTGTTTGCGGCGGTTTTGCAATGCCTATTCGCGAAGGCAAAGCGCAAGAGATCTACATTGTAGTCTCTGGTGAAATGATGGCAATGTACGCAGCCAATAACATCGCCCGAGGCGTTCTGAAGTACGCTCAGTCCGGCGGTGTACGATTGGGCGGTCTGATTTGCAACAGCCGGAATACAGACCGAGAAGTTGAGCTCATTGAAGCCCTAGCCGATAAGCTCAATACTCAAATGATTCACTTTGTCCCCCGTGACAATGTTGTTCAGCATGCTGAGCTGCGCCGCATGACAGTGAATGAGTATGCACCCGATTGCAATCAGGCTAAAGAGTACGCAGAACTCGCTGAGAAGATCATCAACAACAAAAAGCTCACCGTTCCAACGCCCATTAGCATGGACGAGCTTGAGGATCTGTTGATTGAGTTCGGCATCTTGGATAGTGATGAGCAGTATCAAGAAGCGCTAGCGGCTGATCAGAAGGAAGTTGCTACTGTATAGAACAGTTTCCCAAAGCTCAGCTTTCGTAGCTACTTGACTGATTCGGGTTGAGATGTGGCGATCGCTTCGGTGTTCTTTTCGTTGAAGCCGCCACGTCTCAAAGCCAATCCATTCACTATTCCCTACACTTATTGAGAGGGCATTATGACTACTGTAGAAGATAGAAAAGACCTCATCCAAGAGGTCCTAGAAGCCTACCCAGCTAAAGGCAAAAAGAGACGTTCTAAGCACCTTGGTGTTAAAGAAGCCGAAGCCTCTGACTGCGGCGTTAAGTCTAATAAAAAATCTGTCCCCGGTGTGATGACAACCCGTGGCTGCGCCTATGCTGGTGCGAAAGGGGTGGTTTGGGGACCTGTCAAAGATATGATTCACCTGAGCCACGGTCCTGTAGGCTGCGGCTACTATTCCTGGTCAGGTAGGCGCAACTATTACGTGGGAACAACTGGGGTTGACACCTTTGGTACCATGCAGTTCACCTCTGACTTCCAGGAGCGAGACATTGTCTTTGGTGGTGACAAAAAGCTTGCTAAGATTATCGACGAAATCGAAGAGCTGTTTCCGCTCAGCCAAGGTACCACGATTGAATCGGAATGTCCGGTCGGCTTGATTGGAGATGACATCGAAGCCGTCGCTAGAGTGAAGGGTAAAGAAACTGGAAAGCCAGTTGTGCCGGTTCGCTGTGAAGGATTTAGAGGCGTTTCGCAATCGCTGGGTCACCACATTGCTAACGACACCGTGCGTGACTGGGTGCTGCCCAAAGCAGACGAGTACCGCAAGCTGCCGAATGGCTTTGAACCTGGTCCTTATGACGTCAACATTGTTGGTGATTACAACATTGGTGGAGACGCTTGGCCTAGTCGCAAGCTGATGGAGGATATGGGTCTGCGGGTAATCTCTCAGTTCTCTGGAGATGGCTCTTTCAATGAAGTAGTAATGGCACCTTTAGCCAAGCTAAACCTGATTCACTGCTATCGCTCAATGAACTACATTTGCCGCTTCATGGAAGAGAAGTATGGCATCGGCTGGTTGGAGTACAACTTCTTTGGCCCCTCGCAGATTGCCAAGTCGCTGCGAAAGATTGCAGCTCAGTTTGACGAGACTATTCAGGCACAAGCCGAAGAAGTGATTGCGGCCAACCAGGCTCGCATGGATAGCATTATCGCTAAGTATCGCCCCCGCCTAGAGGGTAAAACAGTGATGATGATGGTCGGTGGCTTGCGTCCTCGTCACGTCATCCCAGCCTTTAAAGATTTGGGTATGAAGGTGATTGGTACAGGCTATGAGTTCGGTCATGCAGACGACTACAAGCGAACTGCTGACTACGTCGAAGAAGGCACTTTAATCTACGACGACGTCAGTGGCTTCGAGTTTGAAGAGTTTGCTAAAAAGCTCAACCCCGATCTGATTGCGGCTGGTATCAAAGAGAAGTACGTTTTCCAGAAGATGGCGCTACCCTTCCGCCAGATGCACTCCTGGGATTATTCCGGCCCTTATCACGGCTATGAAGGCTTTGAAGTCTTTGCTCGTGATATGGACTTGGCGATCAACAATCCTACTTGGTCCCTGATCAAAACACCCTGGGAGACAGAAGCCGCTTGATTTGTAAACAATCTAAGGGGAGTCCTAAACTCCCCGCCTGCAGGCTGAGCTGAGCCGAAGCCCGCTACTCGAATTCTCTTCGTACCTGAATTCTCTTTTGTATAGAATTTTTCTCTCAAAAAGGAGAGCATCATGACTGACAACCTTGACAATACTCAAAACACGCCCGCCACCACCCCAGAGCCGGTTGCCAATGGAGCTGAAGCTCCGGTGGGCGACCCTGGCAAAATCCAAGACCACTTCGATCTTTTTGTTAACGACGAATACCAAGAGCTATTTTCTGATAAGCGCCAGTATGAAGGGGCACACTCCCATGAGAAAGTCGCTGAAGTCGCTGAATGGACAAAGTCTTGGGAGTATCGCGAAAAGAACTTTGAGCGAACCTCGCTGACTGTCAATCCAGCGAAAGCCTGTCAGCCTTTGGGCGCTTTATTTGTGGCTTCTGGTTTTGAAGGTACACTGCCCTATAGCCATGGTTCTCAGGGCTGTGTCGCTTATTTCCGCACCCACCTCACTCGTAACTACAAAGAGCCTTTTCAGGCAGTCTCTTCTTCAATGACCGAAGATGCAGCCGTATTTGGTGGCCTAGCGAATATGAAGCTGGGACTAGAGAACGCCTACGAGCTGTACAAGCCTAAGATGATTGCGCTATGTACAACCTGTATGGCGGAAGTCATCGGGGATGACCTGGGTGCGTTTGTGACAACGGCTAAGCAAGAGGGTCACATTCCGGAAGAGCTGCCAGTGCCCTTTGCCCATACCCCTAGCTTTGTGGGTTCTCACATCACCGGGTACGACAACATGCTGAAGAGCATTTTGACGAATCTGACTAAAGACAAAAAAGCTGAAACGACCAACGGCAAATTCAACTTTAACCTGGGCTTTGATCCATACATCGGCAACATCCGTGAGCTGAAGCGAATTCTCGGATTGTTCGGTATCGACTACACCATTCTCTCTGATAACTCAGATACCTTTGATTCTCCTAATACTGGCGAATTTAAAATGTACAACGGGTTGACGACCTTAGATGATACTGCCGATTCAATCAATGCTGAAGGCACGTTCTTCTTCCAGAAGTACACCACACCTAAAACGCAGGAGACGATCACTAAGGATTGGGAGCAAAAAACCTACAATTTCCGGCCCTTTGGGATCAAAGGAACAGATGAGTTTTTGATGAATCTCTCTGCGATTACCGGCAAGCCGATTCCGCAAGAGCTTCAGCAGGAGCGAGGCCGCGCGGTCGATGCTCTGACGGATTCGCAAGCTTGGATTCACGGCAAGCGAGTTGCGCTCTACGGCGATCCTGACCATGTGTTCAATGTCACTCAGTTCTTGTTGGAAATGGGCGCTGAGCCAGTGCATATCGTGGTCACCAACTCCAACACGGACTTTGAAGCCGAACTGCGTGAGGTGCTAACCAACAGTCCATACGGCCAAGATGCCACTATCTGGGGCAAGAAAGACCTATGGCACCTGCGATCGCTCATGTTCACAGAGCCTGTAGATTTGCTCATCGGCAACTCCTACGGCAAGTATCTGTGGCGCGATACCGGCACACCGCTCGTGCGCATTGGCTACCCGATCTTTGATCGGCACCACATGCATCGCTATGCCACCCTTGGCTACCAGGGCGCGATCAACCAGTTCAACTGGATTATCAACACCATCCTAGACGAACTCGATCGCCAGACCATCGTCCCCGCGAAGACAGATATCTCCTTTGATCTGATTCGCTAGTTAGCTACGCAGGCTCCCTCGCTGGCTGAGCGGAGTCGAAGCCACAACCCAGTCGGCCTACTACCTATGGCAGGGCTTCGCCAACGACTCCGCTCAGTCCTCGGTTTTCGCTCAGCGCTAAACAATAATTCAACAATTACTGCCAAAACAATTATGCGTCTTAGTGAAGAAATCGAAATTGATTCCGCGCCTGCCTTTGACTTAGGTAGCCGCGTGAAAGTTCTTAAAAAAATCCGCAACGACGGAACTTTCCCTGGCAAAGACAAAGGTGCATTGCTCGCTAAACCTGGCGACATTGGGTTTGTTATGAGCATTGGCACCTACCTACAGCGGGCCTATATCTACTCTGTACATTTTCTCGAATCCAACCGGGTGGTTGGCTGCCTCAGTAGAGAACTAGAGCTCGCAGAAGACCGTCCACCCATCATTGAACCAGACGACACGCCTTCCTCACATGCTGGAGCTTAGTATTATGAGCTTTCTACCTTTATCCTTCAAATCTCCCCCCTTTAGCCGCCTTTTAGCGCCTTTGCGAAAACAGATCAACGCGCTTGAAGTTCGCAATATTCGGGTGGCTCAGTGGATTTGCCGCGCTATTCCCAACACCTGTTCTACAGGCTATGACCTGCGCCTTTTTGGCCGCACGTGGCTACATCTGCCTTCTCCATGCGAGCTAAATCCGCTCACCGATGAACTGGTCGACTTACGCTTTCGCGCGGCTGATTTTTTGTTTGAACAAACCTCCTTGGAACAGGACGCATAAAGCCATGAAAATGACCTCCGGCAAAATCAACGAACTCCTAACCCAGCCGGGCTGTGAGCACAATCATAAGAAGGAAGGCACCGGTAAGAACAAGGCTTGCCAACAGCAGGCTCAGCCAGGGGCTGCTCAGGGTGGCTGCGCTTTTGATGGCGCTAGCATTGCCCTGGTGCCCATCACCGATGTTGCCCACCTGGTTCATGGTCCGATTGCCTGTTCGGGTAACTCTTGGGGCAGCCGGGGCAGTCTTTCTTCGGGGCCGACAATCTACAAGATGGGGTTCACGACTGACCTGAGCGAAAATGATATCATCTTCGGCGGAGAGAAAAAGCTCTACAAAGCGATTCACGAGGTCAAGGAACGCTACAGTCCTGCGGCGGTCTTTGTGTACCTTACCTGCGTCACTGCGCTCATTGGTGATGATCTAGAAGCGGTCTGTCAAGCTGCTAGCGCAAAGTTCGATATTCCCGTAATCCCCGTAGCCTCGCCGGGCTTTATTGGGAGCAAAAATTTGGGTAACCGGATCGGCGGTGAAGCACTGCTGGAATATGTTGTCGGCACAAGAGAACCAGAATACACAACACCCTACGATATCAACCTCATTGGTGAGTACAACGTCGCAGGAGAGATGTGGGGCGTACTACCGCTGCTAGAGAAGCTAGGCGTTCGCGTCCTGACCAAAATCACTGGCGATGCCCGCTATCAAGACGTTGCCAGCGCTCACCGAGCCAAGCTCAATGTGATGATTTGTTCTAAGGCACTGATCAACATGGCTCATAAAATGCAGGAACGCTATGGCATTCCTTACATTGAAGAGTCCATTTACGGTGTGGAAGACGTCAATAATCTGCTGCGAAACGTGGCCGCTAGGCTGGGCGATGCCGAGTTGCAGGCTAGAGCAGAGGCGTTGATTGCAGCTGAAACTGCCAAGCTAGATACGGCCCTTGCACCCTACCGTCAGCGGCTTCAGGGCAAGCGGATTGTGCTGTACACAGGGGGGGTGAAAAGCTGGTCGATCATCTCTGCGGCCAAAGATCTGGGGATTGATGTTGTCGCTACTAGCTCTAAAAAGAGCACTGAGGAAGACAAAGCTCGGATCAAAAAGCTGCTGGGTAAAGACGGCATCATGATGGCAAAGGGCAATGCTAAAAAACTGCTGGAGGTAATTGCTAAAACCAAAGCTGACATGCTGATTGCGGGTGGACGCAACCAGTACACAGCCCTCAAAGCGAGAATTCCGTTCTTGGATATTAATCAGGAGCGCCATCACCCTTATGCGGGCTATGTTGGCATGATCGAAATGGCCAAAGAATTGGACGGAGCCCTGCACAGCCCCATCTGGGAACAGGTGCGATCGCCCGCCCCATGGCAATCTTCTCGCGCTCACTTTGGCCCGACAATTCGGCTAGGTGAAAGACTCAAAAGAGAACCGCCTACTAAAGTCGTTGCTCGGCGCAAGTCTGTCGCAGTCAACCCGCTCAAGCAGAGTCAACCGCTCGGCGCTGCGCTGGCCTATCTTGGCGTCAAGGGTATGATGCCTTTACTACACGGATCTCAAGGCTGTACTGCTTTTGCCAAGGTCATGCTGGTCCGGCATTTCCGAGAAGCGATTCCACTATCTACCACCGCAATGACGGAAGTGACGACTGTTCTCGGGGGTGAGGAAAATGTTGAAACTGCCCTGACGACTTTGTTGGAAAAGTCGAACCCAGAGATTGTGGGACTGTGTACGACTGGGCTGACCGGAACGCGAGGCGATGACATGCCTCGGATCCTAAAAGAGCTGCGTACAAGTAATCCTAAGCTGGCTAAACTGCCGATTGCCTTTGCCTCTACGCCTGACTTTAAGGGCGCTTTGCAAGATGGGTATGCCGCCGCCGTGGAAGCGATTGTCAGAGATATTCCATCTGGTGACTTTGAGAGCGATCGCCAAACCAACAGTACAGGCGATCCCTTCTACAGCTACGCCGCACCGGGGCTACCCTCACAGGTCACGGTTTTGGCTGGGCCTGCCCTGGCTCCTGGTGACGTACAGGCCATCAAAGACATGGTCAAAGCGTTTGGCCTAAATCCTGTTGTCTTGCCCGATCTATCGAGTTCTCTGGATGGTCATTTGACCGACAGCAGCTATTCTGGCAACACCAGCGGCGGAACATCGCTTAGTCAGATCAAAGCCTTGGATACGTCTGTATTCACCCTGGCAGTCGGTGAGAGTATGAAGCTAGCAGCCGAGATTCTACAACAGCGCTTTGGCACTGAGTTCAAGTGCTTTAACGATTTAACTGGGCTAGACGCGGTGGATAGCTTTCTACAAGCGCTCTGTGATATCAGCAGCAGGCCCGTCCCTGAAAAATTCCGTCGACAGCGTCGGCAGCTGCAAGATGCCATTCTCGATGCCCACTTCTTCTTTGGCCGCAAGCGGGTGGCCCTCGCATTAGAGCCCGACCTGCTGCACAACATTGCCTGGTGGCTCACCACCACTGGCGCTGAAATTCATGCGGCTGTTACCACCACCAAATCAAAACTATTGAAAGATTTGCCAATTGATACAGTCACCATCGGTGATTTAGAAGATTTCGAAGCGCTAGCACAGGGTGCAGATTTGTTGATTGCTAGCTCTAGTGCCAAATCTCTCTCCGAGCGTCTAGGAATTTCGCTTTATCGGATGGGATTTCCGGTATTTGATCGGCTGGGCAATGGTCATCGCTGTAGCGTTGGTTACGACGGCACCACCCGGCTGCTGTTCGATATTGGCAACATTTTTCTGGAGGCGGATGAAGCTCACGCGCATGCCCAAGTCCATGCGTGGCGAGAAGGACTATTGTAAACAGGAGAAAACTTATGAAAATTGCATTCACCACGAATGATTCGGTTCATATCAATGCTCACTTTGGCTCTGCTGGTCAGATTGACCTCTATGAAGTTGACACGGGCGGATCTACGTTTCTAGAAGCGCTCACCTTTGGCGGAAATCTCAACCAGGACGGAAATGAAGACAAGCTAGAGCCTAAGCTGAGAGCGCTCAAAGACTGCACTATTGTTTATGTAACAGCTATCGGCGGTGGTGCCGCCGCCCGGTTGATTGGACGAAATATCACGCCAATCAAAGCTCAATCCGAGAATGCCGAGATTCAAGATGTGCTGACTCGTCTGGTGCAAACGCTGAATGGCAGTCCGCCGCCGTGGCTTAGAAAGGCGCTGCTCAAGGGGGAAACAGCTAACGCTGAAAGCACGTTTGACGATGAATTTGAAACAATTGTGGAGGAAGTAACCGTATGAGTTCTGTCACTGTACCCAACGACACAGCTAGCGCTTTAGATACAGCGCTGGTGATCGATAGTTCTGCTTTTCTAAGAACAATCGTCCAGCAAATCAGGGCAAATGATCCCTATGGCACCTATCGTCACTGGGCCGATGAGCTATTGCTCAAGCCCTATATTCTCTCGAAAAAAGAGAAACGGGCGATTTCAGTAGAAGGCGAGGTTGACCCGATTACCCTAGCGCGGATTTTGGCTTTCTATCGGGCGATCGCCATGCGCATTGAAGTAGAAACAGGCCAGCTTTGCCAAGTCGTTGTCGATCTTAGCCACGAAGGATTCGGCTGGGCCCTCGTCTTCTCCGGTCGCCTCATTCTGGTTTCTAAAACGCTTAGAGACGCGCAGAGATTCGGCTTTACTTCTCTTGAAAAACTCAATGCCGAAGGCGAAAAGCTGGTGAACAAAGGCGTTGAGCTAGCAAAACGTTTTCCAGAAGTCTGCGATGTCTAATCGCTGTTCTCCCTTTCACTCTCTCTAACCTATGATTCAAACCACCACTTCCCCCACCCTTAATGACCTAAAAAAACAAGTCCGCAGACTCAACAGCAAAGCTGGCCAAATGAAAATGGATCTCCATGACATTGCAGAAGGCTTGCCCAACGACTTAGAAAAGCTTCCTGAAGCCGCCGCCCGCACCTACGACATTTACTGTCAGCTACTCGATCTTAAACAACAACTCAAAACTTTGGAGGAAACTCAATGACGACCCTATTTAGAACCCTAACTCAGTTCAACCAGCTCAAAGATGCTGAAGAGTATTTCGAGTTCTTTGGCCTCTCTTACGACTCAAAAACGGTAAATGTCAATCGTTTACACATTTTGCGGAAATTCTCGCAGCTTGTACAGGACGTCGATAAGTCACTGACTGAAGAACAAACGCTGAATGCCTATCGCCAAGCGCTGCAAACAGCCTACGACCTGTTTTTAACCTCTAATTCAGTCGAGCAAAAACTGTTCAAAGTGTTCAAAGACAAACCTCAAAACGTTGTCATGCTCTCTGATATTGCTGTGGAATCATGAGCCTTTCTTTCTCGCCCCTGGAATGTTCACCTACTGAGCTCTCTCCTACCGAACTAGAGCGCTACCGCCGCCAGATGATGCTGCCAGGACTAGGGGAAGCCGGACAGCAAAGGCTGAAAGGCACCACCGCGCTGGTCACAGGTGTGGGCGGGTTAGGCGGCACCGCAGCCCTCTATTTAGCGGTAGCAGGCGTTGGCAAGCTCATCCTCGTACGAGGCGGCGACCTACAGCGCGACGATCTTAACCGACAAGTCCTTATGACCGATGATTGGGTAGGCAAGCCTCGGGTTCTCAAAGCCCAAGAAACCCTCAGGGCAATCAACCCTGACATCGAAATTGAGGCCGTATGTGAGTACGTCACAGCTGACAACATTGATGCCCTGGTGCAGCAAGCAGATATCGCCCTAGACTGTGCCTTTGATTTCAAAGAGAGAGACTTGCTCAACGCCGCCTGCGTTCGCTGGAATAAGCCTATGGTGGAGGCCGCCATGAACGGCATGGATGCCTACCTCACCACCATTGTGCCGGGCAAAACGCCTTGCTTGAGCTGTCTGTTTCCTGAAAAGCCTGAGTGGGACCGTTGGGGGTTTGGTGTACTCGGTGCTGTGTCAGGTACGCTTGCCTGCCTGGCCGCGCTAGAGGCCATTAAGCTGATTACCGGCTTGGGCGAACCGTTGCTAGGACAACTGCTGACGATGGATTTAGCCCGCGCGGCATTTGCCAAGCGCCATTCCTATCACGACCCCAACTGTCGGGTATGTGGTTCATCTAGCCATTCTTCATCTAACCGTTCTTCCTCTAACCATTCACCGTCGAATTCTTCTATGTCTTATGCTCTTTACTAGCTTGTTCTTTCTTGCGCTCACTGCTGTTTCTTGGCAATTTGCACAAAAACATCCTGACGAAGTAGGTCGCATTCTAGGTAGTTTTTCTAGCGTGGTTTGCATCGTCATCTGCCTAATCACCGCACCCATCCTACTCAAGGGCCTTCTCTTCCTGGGCGTCATCCTGTATCCCGGCGTTGTCCAACAGCGAAGAGCCATCTAAAAATTCTCTCTTTCTACCTACTCAAGTCTATTCAATAGGAGCCTTCTCATGACTGTTACCCTAACCGAACTCGCCGAACTGCGCTTGCGCACCTTTGTCCAGGGCACCCCGAATCCCACACCTACTAGGGGCATTCGCCTCGCGGTTAAAGACGGTGGTTGCAATGGCTATGAATACGATATCAAAGTAGCCAATGCCCCCCGTAGCGATGACGAAGTCACCGAGCTAGGCAATCTCAAAGTTTTTGTAGATCCTAAAAGCGCTCCTCTGTTAGATGGGGTTGTTGTGGACTACATCGATAGCCTGCTAGAAAGTGGTTTCAAGTTTACGAATCCCAACGCTGCTGATACTTGCGGCTGTGGTAAGTCTTTCCAAACTACAGACGACTGTAGCCCAGCGGGTGTGGCCTGCTCTTAGGCCTATAACCTACCCATAGCATTTCGTACCTGAGGATTTCTGATATGACTACGTACCAAGTTCGACTAATCAACAAAAAACGAAATATAGATGTCACCATCCCCGTAGATGATGATATGTACATTCTGGATGCCGCAGAAGAAAATGAGATTGACACGCTGCCGTTTTCTTGCCGTGCAGGTGCTTGTTCTAGCTGTGTTGGTAAGCTAGTTGAAGGAGAAATTGACCAAGAAGATCAATCTTTTCTAGATGACGAGCAGATTGCCAAGGGCTTTGTCTTGTCCTGTGTTGCCTATCCGCGTTCGGACTGTACGATCAAAACTCATATGGAGGCTTACCTCGTTTAAGAGATAAGAGCGAAGTTTATGTTTACTGGTTTTACAATTTCTGGTGCTTCACTAAAGCTACTTAGAGTAGGTGAGCGAGGCGTCATCGCCAGAGTCAAAGATGCGAACCCGACTGTAGCAGAGGAAATTAGAAGACTGGGGCTATTTCCTGGTACATCAATTACGCTGAAACAGCGGTTTCCTCGATTTGTTGTTCTGACACACAAGGGACCACTAGCACTAACTCAGGATATGATTCAGGCAATTTATGTGCGGGTCCGACCCTCTTAAAGGATGGTCTCACACTCAACATTTTCAAAATAGATTCATGATGTTTTGTAATGACAGGAGATCTGAAAGATGACGAAAATTGGAATTTTTTACGGCAGTACATCTGGTGTTACCGAAGAAATTGCTGAGAAAATCTACGAAGAAATAGGAGAAGATGCCTGCGACTTGTACAGTATGGAAGAGGACTTTGATGATGCAGAAGATCTCTTGCAGTACGACTATTTACTGCTTGGCTGCTCAACTTGGGGTGCCGGAGAAGTCCAAAACGACTGGCGCGAGCCTCTATTTGATATGGAGGTTGAAAAGCCAGATTTTTCTGGAAAGACGATCGCCTTATTCGGTGCAGGCGACTGTACGGGGCACGGCAAACACTTCGTAGGTGCATTAGGAACATTGTACGACCAGTTCAAATCCCTAGGTGCCAGGGTGGTAGGCGCTGTTTCAGCAGAAGATTATTCCTTTGAGGCTTCTACGGCTATTCGGGACGGGCAGTTTGTTGGATTGCCGCTGGATGAGGTGAATGAAAGCGATAAGACAGATGGACGCATTGCTGACTGGCTAAACTTACTCAAAGCAGACTTTCCAGCACTGGCCGCTTAATCCTATGGACCTGATTAATCTTCCTATTCGCGATGCGGCTCAATCGTTTCTGCCTCAGTGGAGTGACTACTACCAGGCGGTGGTGGGGCGTTCCCCTAGGGAGACGCTTCTGAGTGCCCTGAAGAATTGTGCAGAAAGCCGCACGGGGAACCACTCGAACGATTTGCCCTACTCACCTAGAGAAGCCGTCAGGCTGGCGGTAGATTTGGGCTGTGGTGACGGTCGCGATACGGTGGAGCTCCTCCGGCAAAACTGGTTAGTTTTTGCCATTGGTGGAGAGCCAGAGGCGATCGCACGGCTACAAAAACGTCAGGATATCGACCGCACCAATCTGGTCACCCAGGTACAGAAGTTTGAAACGCTCGCACTGCCCAATCAGGTCGATCTTATTAACGCAAGTTTTTGCTTACCGTTCTGCCCGCCATCACAGTTCCAGGCCCTCTGGGAGAAAATAGTCAAATCGCTTCGCCCTGGTGGTCGATTTTGCGGACAGCTGTTTGGCGACAGAGATTCTTGGGCCGCCTACCCCAATCGCAGCCATCATACGCGATCGCAGCTCGATCAGCTCCTGACCCCTTTTAATATAGAGTTTTTAGAAAAAGAAGAGCACCCCGGTATAACTGCGCTAGGAGAAGAAAAATACTGGCACATATACAACATTGTTGCCAGACGAAAAAACTAGACGAAAAGACTAGGTAAAAAGACTAAAAGTTGTTGTCCCATCTCGTAATCTATCTGGTGAACTAATAGGAGGATATAGCTATGCAGGTTGCCAAAGACGTCACTCAGCTCATCGGTCGCACCCCGCTCGTGCAGCTGAACCGCATTCCCCAAGCGGAAGGCTGTGTTGCTCAAATTTTGGTCAAGCTAGAGGGCATGAACCCGGCGGCCTCGGTGAAAGATCGAATCGGAGCCAATATGGTAAAAGACGCTGAGGCCGCCGGTAACATTGCCCCCGAGCGGACCGTACTGGTAGAGCCGACCTCTGGTAACACCGGCATTGCCCTTGCAATGGTAGCGGCGGCCAAGGGCTATCGCCTGATCCTCACCATGCCCGAAAGTATGAGTCAGGAGCGGCGGGCCATGCTGAAAGCCTACGGCGCAGAGCTAGTGCTGACACCTGCTAATCAGGGGATGAAAGGGGCGATCGCCATGGCCGAAGAAATCGCTACTCAACTGCCAGATGCCTTTGTACCTCAGCAGTTCAACAATCCTGCCAATCCCCAGATTCATCGCGAAACAACCGCCGAAGAGATCTGGGCAGATACCGACGGCCAGGTAGACATTGTGGTAGCTGGCGTCGGGACAGGTGGCACACTCACTGGCATTGCCGAGGTGCTCAAGTCCCGCAAGGAGGGTTTTCAGGCGATCGCCGTAGAGCCAACCACCAGTCCTGTTCTTTCCGGAGGAAGTTCTGGCTCCCACAAAATTCAAGGCATCGGGGCTGGCTTTGTGCCCGGTGTTTTGAAAGTGGAACTGATCGATGAAGTGGTGACCGTCACCGACGATGCGGCGATCGCCTTCGGCCGTCGGCTGGCCCGAGAAGAGGGATTGCTCTCAGGCACTTCTACTGGGGCCGCGCTGGCAGCCGCCATCCAAGTCGGTCAGCGCTCAGAAAATGCCGGTAAGTTAATCGTCATGATTCAACCCAGCTTTGGTGAGCGCTACCTTAGCACAGTGCTGTTCAAAGATTTAGAGCCTGCCTATCCGTCGTTGGTGCCTGATAGTCTGCCCGCAGAGTACCGAACAGCTAATTCTGTTGTCTAAGGAAAACACCCATGAGCACGCCCCAAGGCCCTACGTCCACAGATCCCCTTCAGGAACGCTACTTCGCTCTCATTGACCGGTTACTAGCGTGTCCCAACGGAAAGGAACCCGAAATTCTCAACGCTGAGCCCGATTTACTAACTCCTGGATTTGTTCAGGCCCTCATGCAAACCGCCAGCTACTTTGCCCATCAGGACAACGCCGATGCGGCCAGATTTTTGGTCTTTATTGCTCGTGAGCTCAGCCAGCATTTAGGTCTCTATGCCGACCAAGAAGCAGGCTCAGACCCAGAGCGAGCTTCACAGTCTCCTCAGGTCTCAGATGCAGCGGCTCGTCCAGGTGTGCTGTGAATGACCCTCTTCTTTGCTTGCTTTTCTCCCTAGCTTTTCTCCCTAGCTGTTTTGTGATCGCCATGAAACGCCGTCAACTGCTCCCTCCTTTTTTAGCGCCTTTTTTGATAGGATTGTTCTCGTCCTTGCTGCTGAGTGCCTGCACGGGGGTGCCTCTGGCAATGACGGAAGCATCAGCTGCGCCGGTTACGATTACCGTCTCTGCTGCGGCCAGTTTGCAAGAGATACTAGAGGCGATCGCACCCCAGTTTAGCGAAGCCAATCCCGACATTGTCGCCGAATACAACTTTGGCTCTTCTGGCGCACTTCAGCAGCAAATTGAACAAGGTGCCCCTGCCGATATTTTCTTCTCTGCTGCCACCTCGCAGATGGATGCCCTGGAAGAAAAAGGAGCCATTATCTCAGCCTCCCGCCAGAACCTGGTAACCAATCGCCTCGTGCTGATTGCACCCACTGCCTCTCAGCTAGACATCTCAGCTATTGCCCAGCTTAAAACAGCCAGCTTTAACCACCTAGCCGTCGGTGAATTTCGCAGCGTTCCGGCGGGGCAATATGCACAGCAAGTACTAAAGAAACTAGAGTTACTAGATCCCTTGCAGTCCAAATTTGTATTTGGCAATAATGTGCGCAGTGTCCTAGCAGCCGTCGAAAGCGGTAATGCTGAGCTAGGGCTAGTTTATGCCACAGATGCGGCCCTTTCTAACAAAGTAAAGGTGATCGCAACCGCACCCGAGATATCTCACGCTGCTATTGTGTATCCCATTGCTGTTGTAGAAAATACGCCTAATCCTGGCGCAGCTCAAATCTTTATTGATTTCATGACAACAGAAAGTGCACAGGCCACCTTCGCCGAATTCGGATTCGGTAAAATCTAGACACTGAGTTTTTTCTTCCCTCTCTCATGCTCGACCTCTCTCCCCTATGGATATCCCTCCGGATTGCGGTGATCGCCACTGTTATCACCGGCTTCCTTGGGGTGGGGGCGGCTCGTTTTATGCAGGACTATCGAGGAAGGTGGCGATCGCTCCTAGAAGGGTTTTTCCTAGCACCGATGGTGTTGCCGCCAACGGTGCTAGGCTTTGTACTGCTTCTCTTGCTCGGCAAAAATGGTCCCTTGGGCTCTCTGCTCTCCCACGCCGGGATTAATGTTATTTTCACCTGGTATGCGGCCATTCTCACGGCGAGCGTGGTGGCCTTTCCGCTCATGTACAAAACGACCTTAGGCGCATTTAAACAAATCGACAGCAGTTTGCACCGGGCAGCGAGAACCCTGGGCGCTTCGGAGTTCACTATCTTTTGGCGAATTACCTTACCCTTAGCACTGCCGGGCCTCTTGGCTGGAATCACGCTCGCCTTCGCCCGCGCTCTGGGTGAATTTGGCGCTACACTCATGCTGGCAGGTAACATTCCAGGACGCACACAAACCCTGCCCATGGCAATCTATTTCGCTGTTGAAGGGGGCGACTTTTGGGAAGCGGCTCTTTGGTCAGCAGTTGTGTTGACCTTGTCTTTGGGCGGGCTGTTACTCGTCAATAGCGGCTCAGTCAAGCGTCGGATACAACAACCTCGTGATTGGAATCGTCTCGGACTCAGGATTAAAAGGAAATCTACTGGTGGCGGTCAAATCGCCTATACCGCGCCGCTCCTTCCCGCTTGTTTAGAAGTCAATATTTGTAAGCAACTGCCTGGGTTTGAGCTGGTAGTGAACTTTGTTGCTAATGATGGAAAACCGCTGGGCTTCTTAGGTGCATCTGGCGCGGGCAAGAGCTTGGTCTTACGATGCATTGCGGGGATTGAGACGCCGGATGCAGGGCGGATTGTGCTGAATGGAAGAGTATTATTTGATTCGGAAAAAGGCATTAACCTGCCGAGCTGCGATCGCAAAGTCGGAATTCTCTTTCAAAACTATGCGCTATTTCCTCATCTCACTGTCGCTCAAAATGTTGCCTTCGGCTTACGCCAAAAGCGATCGCTTGAACACACTCAAGCGGCAATCACTCAGCAGCTCGCCGCCGTTCAGCTCGAAGCTTTGGCCCAGCGCTACCCTCACGAACTTTCTGGCGGACAACAACAGCGAGTCGCCCTGGCTAGAGCCCTCGCGAGCCAGCCCGAAGCCCTGCTGTTAGATGAGCCTTTTTCAGCGTTAGATACTCACCTGCGTAGCCAGATTGAGCGGCAGCTCATCACTCGCCTTCAGAGCTACTACGGCATCACTTTACTCGTCACTCACAATTTAGAAGAAGCTTACCGGGTATGTCATCGGCTACTCGTGTTTGACAGCGGTAGTGCGATCGCCCACGATGCCAAACACCATATCTTTGAGCGACCGCGCACTGCCCGCATCGCCCAGCTCACTGGCTGCAAAAACTTCTCTCCTGCCAGTGCCCTGGGTCCTAACCGGGTAGAAGTCCATGATTGGCAATGCAGCCTGCAAACCGTCGAACCACTGCCACCCAATCTCACCCAGGTAGGCATTCGTGCCCATCAGCTTACTTTTATTAAGCGCAGTGGTGCTAAGCATACTGAAGAGACTTCTTCCGCGCCAGACAATGCCTCATTGCCTAACACCTTCCCCTGCTGGCTCGCGTCCACTAGCGAAACCCCCCACCGTATGACGCTGTACTTAAAGCTGCATCATCCGCCCGCTCACGAGCAAGATTATCATTTGCAAGCAGAAGTCTTCAAAAACAAATGGTTTTGGCTAAAAGATCAGCCCTTTCCATGGAAAGTCCATTTAGATCCGCTACGGCTACTGTTGTTGGAAGCACAATAGGAGAAAGTCTTTGGAAAAAATGAGAAATAGGTAAAAGGAGAAACCCTATGGAGATTACCGATTGGCTTGTGAACGCGGACGGACAATGTCATCCCAGACCTGCGGCTAAAACATGGGACTTGATTCGCGATCGCTACTACTTTCACCGATTTTTGACTGATATTGTCGATTTTTTGGATCGTGCGCCGCATGAGCTAGAAGAATGGGATTTTCTCCCGCAAATTCGGATGCAGGTTCGACAGCTAGTCACCAATTCCTACTGGCTACAAACTCAAAAACCAGCAGTTAATCCAAAGATAGGAGTTGGCCTACAAACACTCTACGATGAAATTGGCTACCCCTTAACTGTTCAGAACGTACTGTCGGAGCCGGGGGTTGTCTCTCCTGTTCACAATCATGGAACTTGGGGTGTTATCTCTGTTCTCGAAGGACGAGAAAAACATGTCTTTTGGCGACGGGTTGACCAAGCACATCACCCTTTCAAAATTGAACCTGTTGGAGAAAAAACATTTGGCCCCGGTGAAATTATCAGCTTTATGCCCGAGAGTATCCACCAGGTAACAACCGTTGAAGAAGCGCCCACACTGACATTCCAGCTCTACGGAGATACGCAGCCCCACTCTCGATATGAATTTCAGCCTGCGCAGGCAACGGCTAAGCCCTTTTAAGCTAGAACATCTTCTTTAGCGACCGTTGTTGCAGGTGGGTGATCGCTGTAGTGCCGGATTCGACACAGCCAAAATCGACGCTTGGCTTGGCACCCGATACTGATCTGGCTGAGGACGTACAAACTTGTCCTCAACGGTGATTGTCACGGAGGTTGCGGTGATTGTATGATCTAATCACCGCATAATGTGCAGTGATTATGACTTGGATTCATCAAACCGCAGACTGGCCAGCGTTTCGTTGGAATAGCGAAGTCCTCGCCCAAAAATTAGCTCATATCCGCTACCAGCAAGGACGCTTACTAGGACGGATGGAATCTCTGGGGTTTGAGCTGCGAACAGAAGCTAATCTCAATACGCTCACGGTAGAAGTTGTGCAATCATCGGCGATTGAAGGGGAGACGCTCAAGTCTAAGGAAGTGCGCTCTTCCATCGCCCGTAGATTGGGCATCGACATTGGTGGATTTATCGCTGTTGGACGAGATGTGGAAGGCATTGTCGAGGTGATGATTGATGCAACTAGCCGGTACGATCAGCCACTCACAAATGATCGCTTATTCGGATGGCATGCCGCACTTTTCCCTACGGGTCGAAGCGGCATGCGGACAATCACCGTCGGGGATTGGCGGCCTGAATCTGCCGGAGCCATGCAAGTGGTGTCGGGCCCTATTGGTCGAGAATGGGTTCATTTTGAAGCCCCTGAGGCTACTCGCCTCAAAACTGAGATGAATGATTTTCTCGCTTGGTTCGATGGTGCCGTAGCAATCGATCCTTTGATCAAAGCGGCGATCGCCCACCTGTGGTTTATCACTATCCACCCATTTGAAGACGGCAATGGTCGCATTGCCCGAGCGATTGCTGATATGGCACTTGCCCGAGCCGATGGGATGAGCGATCGCTTCTATAGCATGTCCGCGCAAATCGAAGCCGAACGCAAAACCTATTATCGACAACTTGAACGCCAGCAACGCGATTCTGTCGATATTACTGGATGGTTAGATTGGTTTCTCGATTGCCTCGGACGGGCAATCACTACGGCAGAATCAACGCTGTCAGCCATACTCTACAAAGCTGAATTATGGAAAATCGCCAATCGACACAGCGTTAACAACAGGCAGCGCCTTATTCTAAATCGGATGCTAGACGGGTTCAAAGGCCATATGAACACGTCCAAATATGCCAAGCTTGCCAAGTGCTCAACAGATACAGCGCTGCGAGACATCCGAAATCTACTGACCCGAGGTCTACTCATACAAAATCCTGGCGGTGGACGCAGCACTAGCTATCGCCTACCAACTGTTGAGGAACTCATGGCATTGGACGTAGAACATAAATAAGTAAAGCTGACAGTCCTTATAGCTTTCTGCACGTTGCTTGAATAAAGGACATACCGATGGAAGGGGAGGTAATCATAGGTTCACCAGAAGGGAAGAGTTCATTGGGGAATGTTCAACACCTGACGCAACAGAGCCTGATCGTCAACGTTGACCTGAAAACGGTCTTTCTCAACATCTCGAATCCAGCTTTGGCTTTTACCCAGACGTTCAGCAAGGGCTCGTTGAGAAAGTTTTTTCTGCAGGCGAGCAATATTGATATCGCTTCCCGAAAGTTTCTCTTTTTGATTCACCTTCCAGGTTTTGGACTGCTTGCGACGCCGACGCTTTGGAACTTTTCGCCGAACACTCTCCTGCCATTCTTCGGAAAGCTCAAAGCCCAAGAGACGAGCATTGAGTAGCCGCTGCCACTTATCTCGTGGAGCATTATCGGTCAAAGAACGGCTGGCCTCATCAGCCCAAAAGTCAACAGCCTCGTCAATATCATCTGGAATTTCGGCAGATTTGGCCCATAAGGGTTGAATATCGGACGGATAAGTTTCTGGGTCGAAAGCAGGCTTTAACCCGTAATAATAGAGTGTTTCCAGATCGCTCTCAAACGTTTTTAGTAGGCGCTTGTGGGCACCGCGTACGGTAGTCGCTTTGTGCAGACGATCTTCTCCATAGGCAATCCGCAGGAGCGTTCGTACCTTCATCCGTTGTTCGCTACCTAACCTAAGCTTGAACAAGCTCCAAAGGAGAATACGAATAGCACCCTCATGTTGTTGCCAGTTACTCATCACCTCTCTCAACAAAGACTTGGGAAGTGTGCCGTATTGATAAAAAGCCGTTTGGCTGCGATACTCTTGCTTATTAAGAAAGTGCTTGCTCCACTGGCCTGCTTGCACCGTAAAGCCCAAACCAATCAAACGACGACAACCTTGCTGATCTTCTTCAAAATAGTATTCTGTTCCTAGCAAATCCCAAACGGGGTGTTCGTCAAGCGTGAAGGCATCTACTCTGCCCTGGCGAGGCCAGTCAAGGGCAACGAGAATTTGACATGATTGGTACACCAGATTTTTAATTAGGGTGAGTTTCTCTAACTTGGTTAGATCTTTGCGTTTATCGAGTCCTAGATATTTCTCGATGTGCTGGTCGTTTAGTACAAAAGACTCCTGCCAGGGACAATCGAGTGTCATCGCGTGGGCGGCAAAGATGAGATGAACACAGGTTGCGCGAATGTCGAAATCGGCGATCGCAGCCATCGCATCGCCCGCTGCCATCAAGGCAGAAACTTCTGTCTCAGGATCTGCTGTTAGCCTAAACCGCATTTCCCCTCTGTTCCGATTGACCGGACGACGGTAGTAAATCTCTCCGTTCGCGTCAATTTGCCAGGGCAAACTCTGCCGCTGAGCTAAAATGTTGCAGGTCTCCCACACCACCATGCAGGAGGCAAAAGGCGTAGTCTTTCGATTGAGAAAAATCTTAGGAATGGCAACCGGTAATAGAGAGCTTTTGCAACGCCCTTTCTTAGTAGGCAAGGGCATTAAGGCATCCATGTCACAAGCGCCTACACACCGAGGAACTTCGACATCTGGGCAGCCGTCACATAAGGTGGGATCAACCCAGTAGCCCTCTCCTTCAGTAGCCGCCTTGATAGCGCCATGAGGACATTGAGATTGACAGATATCACACGAAATACAGTCTTCCTTGATAGTGTAAGTCATAAGCAAAATAGACCCGCCGTTTTACCAGGCAGGCGAAGGGTAGGCAAAAGGGGCCACCGACATTGAGTTCTTAAGGCTTATGAACCAAACTACAAGACACCTCTCCTTTTCAATACCTGTATTAAGCGAATACTTTGAGTAAGCAAACACTCCAGTAGAAGAAGGGAATCAGAAGGAAGAAATCCTCAATGAGAATATTCACAAACAATAAATTCGGAAAAACTCTAGGAAATACCAAAAAGAGTCGAAACCTTATTCACAAGCCTTATCTTCAAGCAGCAATTGTGAGCAATCTTTTTTGTTTTTTCTACAGTTCCAGGTATAACAACCTACCTAATTTCTGTTCTATGTATTCTGATACAGTTTCACTATTTCTTTATTTTTGCCTGTTAAGACAGAACAGAATGAGAATTCTAGAATTCTTGTTTGCTCGGCATAGTTTTTAGTCTGCAGCTTGTGTTGCATGCCCACTCCGACCTCCGCTAGGAACCGCTGTCAAACTAAAAAGTCGCTAGCAGCAAGATAAACATCATTCCAAGAAGGCGTTCTATAGTCTCTATTGATCCCACGATCGACATATCCAACAATGTTAGGTAAGTCTTCTGAGCTGATCTCTCTTTGCAAGAATTGCCTCAGTTTGGTCTCCCAGTCTTGTGGGTAATCCCTAACAATAGGATGTTTTACAGCTAACGATTGATATTCTGACTGGTGCATATCAACAATGACATCCAGGCTGAGTACGCCCAGTGGACGAACGAAGATGCCAGTGGCTGCAATCTCAAACGCGCCATTAACCTGTTTTTGCTTGAGCACAACGACAAAATGGCCTCCTTGGGGAATGTCGTAAACTAGTTCGCTGGGGTCTTTAACCGGTTCGACTTCGACGTTATACCCTCGGCTTAGGCCTTCTGCCAGGGTGGTATCTTCGTACTCCTGGTCAGGATGTGGTAGATAAATCGTAAACTTATGCATGTCCAGCCAGGGGCTGAGCACTGCCTCATGGGTGGTTTGTTTCCAAGCATTGTACTGCTGACGTAGCGCTTGGCCTACATGATTCTCACAGTCGCAAATGTTAATCAGCGCCATATTCAAAACGCACTGATCAAACTTACTGAGTATGCCTAGCGCTATCATAATGCTGTCCTTGTGTTTGAGCTAATCTTCATCCAAAGCTGGAAAAATATTCTTCAATCTTGATGTGCTCTTTAGTACATGCCTTGTGTTGTTTATGTCGATATTTCTATTTGACAGCTTGATAGTTTTTTACTCGCTGATCTATCCCAACCCCCATAAGTTTGGCTAACCAGGGTGGCGGAGATGTTGCTATTGCCTGCTGTAGAGCCTTGAGTATCTCTCTAATCTCGCCGCCTTCTTCTACTTTCATCGGGTATATATTAGCCTGCACGATTTTTGCAGCGGCAGGGCCACCTACGGAGGCTACGTAAACAACAGGGCAATCTCTGATCAGATCGATACGGAATTTATTTTTGTCGCTGCTCAAGTCGGCCTCTAGTGCAGAGCGAACGTCGATTAGTTTAAGCTCGTTTGCCGATAGCTGATAAATCAAGTAACGGTGACAAGAGCCAAAGTGTCCATCCAACTGTTCTTCAGTATTAGAAGCCACCGCAATTTTAATCGAATTTGGCATATCGCCTTCTTGATAGGGCTCAACTGGTAGAGGATGCTCACATTCCTCTTTTTCTCCCCACAGAATGCGTACAGCTTCCTTAAGCGAAGCGATCTCTTGATTAGTTGCGTCTTCACCTTCCCACTCGCCCTCATCTACTTCGTAGATGTTGCCAAAGGCTCTTTTTAGCTGGGTAACCGTGAGATAGCTCAGTGACTCTTCAGAGAGTTCATCACCTAAACTGGTTTGCAATGCTTCGATCAAATCTCCAACAGAGACATCCGGCAAGGCTCTGGCAGCTAAGGCAATACGCAGAGCGACCTCATTAGAAATCGGTTGGTCAGTCATAGTTTACGCCTTCCATTCTCACAAGTTGACCTAGACGACTCTTTAGATAGACGACTCTTGAGAAAACGGTGTTGTGTAGCTATTTAATCTAGCCATACAACACCGCTCAGAGGTCGTAAGTTACCAAGGAGATACCGCACGGCTACCTAAGATTAGTGAGTCTTAGAACGGTTTCGATAGTGCATAAGTAGGCGGTGCGCTCAGGCCTCTAGCACCATTGTTTGGCATATTTTGCCAATGCAAGAGAAAGAGAACAGGAGGGCAACCCGGCAAGGATGAGTACACTTGAAATCGGACTAAGCTCGCATCAACCAATAGGCATCTGGCAATCATTGAATACAAAAGGCATAGCGTCAGGGGGGTGAGAGAGCTCTAACTGAGCTAAAGTTGACGTTGCGCTTTTGGTTGACTTCACCGATTCGCTCAATGCTTAAAGGCTTGATGCTTTAAGTCTCAGGTGTTCGTCGATGCAAAAGTTATAGCAGGCAGGCAAACCCTCGCTCAAAACGGTAGCCCGGTAAGATTTATTGAATAATTAACGCTGTACTCAGTAGTGAAAACCCTTGAAAATTCAGGCGAAAATATTTTTATAAGGTCAGGGAACAGGTATTTTGGAACGCTGGCTCTGGCATTTTGATGACCCCGTTCGATAATTGCTGTACTCAACGATAGTGCTCTGATAGAGAGGGCTGCACGCTATCAGAGCCGACTCAGAAGCAGACCTTTTTGAGTACTCAATGATGTGCACTTTGCTACATTAGATACATAATAGAAGGGTAGCTGAATAAGTCGTCAATGGATGTCTGTATCGCTGATAACATAGTGAGTTATTTAAAGGTAACAGCGCTTACTTCTCTGCGTTAAGTAATGTGAAAATGCTCCTCCTAAAGCATCTCACTGAAGCGGCAGTCATTCATTAGAAACTGTTCGTTGAAAAGAGCGAGGCTGCGGTATGGTCAGTTTTCCTTCTCAAGAACCAGAGCGCTTGTTTAATGAGGTCGTAGTCGCCGATCTCAATCAGTTCCAAATCGCAGTTTTAACAACAACGCAGCAGGCTAGGAGGCAAATATTCTCAACTTGGGTACCTGTTCCCAAAAGAATTTATCAGTCTCAAGGTTGGCTGATTTGTAATCAAAAAATTGTGGCTCACTTTGACAAGCTCGAAATCGGGTTAGTGTTTCCCGCAGGCTCGCCTTTCAACATCAGCCGAAGAATTTCGCCGGGTGTACCTATTGCGTTTGAAGTCAGGAGTGCTCAGCCTTTGCCCGCTCAGCTCCGCGCTCAAGCAGCCTTTTTCTGTGAGATTCCCGAAGCTGATTTTCCTCATCACGGGGTGTTTCGCCAAAAACTGCCCCGATTTGTAAAAATCTACGCCTATCAGGCAGATGATTCTCTCTTGAACAAGGTTAGGGATATGCTATCGGCTATGGACCTGTTTATTTCGCAAAACCAGGAACGGTTAAAGCAGATTCCTTTCTACCGCGACAACTTTGACTTATGATGTATGCCTTCTACCAGCCTATTAATCGTGTTTATAGAAAAAAGCTAAGAGAAACCATTGTCGACAAGCCAAAGTCTTTCATTACTATAGAGACTTTGTGATGTTTCTCTACAGGCAGGATTCACAATGTCTTCAAAGCTTCAATATTCGGGTTCAGAGTCTTCGAGCTTAAAAGTTTTGGGACTACCCGCAGCGCAAGGTAGATGGCTGCTGGTGTTACTCGGTATGAGCGTTCTGCTCTGCACTGGCAGCGTTTATTCCTGGAGTGTTTTTAGAACATCTCTAGAAAACGAATTCAGCATAGGGGCAACAGAGAGTTTATTGCCCTATACGATGGCCCTGGTTTTTTATGCAGTATTTGTGACCGTTACTGGTTTTTATATTGCTCGGGTTGGGCCGCGAAAAGTCGCTGCTGTCGGTGGGCTTATCGTGGGGTTGGGCTACGTTTTCTCTAGCTATGCTAGTAGTATTGGCATGATGACGCTAACCTATGGGGTGATTGCGGGGACGGGTGTCGGCATTTCTTATGGTGTGCCTATGGCAGTGGTGGCACGATGGTTTCCGGATAAAAAAGGCTTAGCTGTCGGCCTGACGATTGTGGGGTTTGGCCTTTCTCCTTTGATTACAGCGCCCTTGGCTAACGGTTTAATCGGCACTTATGGCGCTAGGCCGACCCTGCGGATTTTGGGCATTGTTTTTGGGCTGATGATTCCAGCGATCGCACTCACCCTGAAGTTCCCACCCGACGATTGGTATCCTGAGAAGACATTATCTAGCCGCGCAGAAGTTGCGATCGCTCGCACGTACCCCAAGCGCCTTGTTACTAGCCGCTCGTTCTACGGCCTATGGATTTGCTATGCGGTTGGCACCCTGATTGGCTTAAGCGCCATTGGCATTTCGAGTCCTGTCGGTGAAGAGATTATCCAAATTGATCCAGCGCTAGCAGCTAACAGCGTTTCTCTGTTCGCGCTGTTTAATGGCCTTAGCCGTCCTCTGTTTGGCTGGCTGAGCGATCGCTTTCAGCCACACTACATTGCTATCACTACCTACATGCTCATTTTGATTGCCTGCCTTTTAATGGCGCAGGCTCAATCTGGACAGGTCGTGACCTATTTGGTGTCTTTTTGTTTATTTTGGTTTTGTTTGGGGGGGTGGCTGGCGATCGCACCTACAACCACACTCCGCTTTTTCAATCCTGATCGCTATGCTCAAAACTATGGCATTGTCTTCAGCGCCTATGGCGTTGGGGCACTAGCAGGAACGCTCGTCACTGGCCAAATTCGAGACTGGTTTGGCTCTTATACCTATGCGTTTTATCCGATGGCGCTGTTGGCTGTTGTCGGTATTGCGGTGGCTAGCTGGTTGCTTAAGCGCGATTACGTACTGCCATCTGAGAGTAATGGCACAAGTGTAGAGCCATGAGTATGCCGTGGACATTGGCAGACAAGTTGTTTTACCGTAAACAGTCAGATTTTTGCTCAAAAGGGAGCACTCGCTACCGAAATAGTGAACTAAGCCCATGTACCTTGGGCAAGGTAATCGCGATAAACAGGGTAATCGCGATATCGAGAACAATGCTTAAAAATTAGTGATTACGACTCGCCACAGTGGTTAGATGCGCTTGCGTAAAACACTAAATCTTATTAAATAAGTTGAATGCTGGCTTGAAGCTATTGATATTTAGTCTCATCAGCAATAATAAATAAAAAGCCAATAGTAAATTTTCTACGGGCTTTTTAATCTTTATTAAGTGACATTCATTCTCAATAAATATGCTGTAGAACTGAAGGTAAGCCTCTAGCATTTTTACTCAGTCAACAGATTTACTCAGTCAGCAGAACCCTGCGGCTGGGCTACTTCTGGTTTTAATTTTCTCCTGTTTTTTCTTCTTTCCTGCTTTTTATTCCTAAAGGCCCCTGTCGAATTCACCCGGAGATAGCAATGAATCTCAAGTCTCTTTTCAAGGATGCTGATCGCAGTCTTAGCCATCCATCAGCAACACGGTTTTCTTTAGCGATGGCTTCGGTTGGCGATCGCATCCAAGTCACCAGTATCGAAGGCAGTCAACGCACCGTCCGTCGTCTGACCGATATGGGCATCGTTCAGTCTCAAAGTCTCACCTTGATCAGTCGCGCAGACGATGACGCTGTCATTGTTGCCCGTGACGGCTGTCGGCTAGGGCTAAGCGCTGACATGGCCCGTCAGATTAAGGTAAGGCCCCTATCAGAATTCGTAAAAGATAGGGCACAAAACGAGTCGCCAGACAAATCACAGCGCGAACCACAGCGCGGAGCAACAATCTTGCATCTAGGCGAGCTATCTGTAAATCAGTCCGGTCGTATCGTGGGCTATGAGAAAGGAAGTCAAGCTTACCGCTCGAAACTACTGTCGATGGGGTTAACCCCAGGAACACACTTTACGCTCACTCGCCAAGCGCCTATGGGAGACCCCGTAGAGATTGAGCTGCGTGGTTTCAAGCTCAGCTTGAGAAAAGGCGAAGCGGCTGCGTTGCGCGTTGAAATAACTCACCAGGAGGTATCCCATGTCTGATCCAATCATTGCCCTCGTGGGTAATCCCAACTGTGGTAAAACGACGCTTTTTAATGCACTGACTGGCGCAAATCAGCGGGTAGGAAACTGGCCCGGTGTTACCGTAGACCGCAAAGAAGGTCGCTACCAACAAGGCGGTAAAACTGTAAGAGTGGTTGATTTGCCAGGGATTTATGCCCTTGACGCGGAAGAGAACAGCGGATCTATTGATGAAGTCATTGCTCGTGACTATCTCATTTCGCAAGAGGCCCAGGCTGTTGTCAATATAGTTGACGCTGCCAACTTAGAGCGCAATCTCTATCTCACGATTCAAATTTTGGAGATGGGCATACCTGTGGTTGTTGTGCTCAACATGATGGACGTTGCTGAAGAACAGGGCACTTACATTCGGCCTGAGCGTTTATCAGAGCGGCTGGGCTGTCCGGTGATCCCGACGGTGGCCTCACGTGCCAGTGGGGTCACTCAGCTCAAAGCCGCTATCGATGATTTTTTGGTGTCGCCCAAACCGGCCAAGGCCCAAGTCGTTTATCAGCCTGTCATTGAAGAGGCTGTGACAGCTCTGACGCCTGCCCTCTTTCCAGCTTCGCAGGGAGTCATCCCGCTGAATCGCTGGGCCACTTTAAAGCTGTTGGAATATGACAGTACCCCACTGCTCAACAACCCGACGCCACAGCTGCTGCGCAAAGTCGTCGAACAGCGCCAGCGCATTCATCATCAGCTGGGTGAAGATATTGATATTGCCGTGGCTGACAGCCGCTATAGCTACGCGCATCGGCTAGTGCAGGCAGTCGCCGTCCGCCCTCAAGAAATCAGCATCACCACTTCAGATAAGATTGATCGCATTGTGCTGAACCGCTGGTTGGGCATTCCAATTTTCTTGGGCGTCATGTATCTGTTATTCATGTTTGCGATCAACATCGGTAGCGCCTTCATTGACTTTTTTGATATCTTCTTTGGCACTATTTTCGTTGACGGCTTAGGTCAGCTATTGGCCGCAGTTAGCGCCCCTGAGTGGATCCAAGTACTGGTGGCTGATGGATTGGGTAGCGGTATTCAGACAGTGGCCACGTTCATTCCGGTGATTGGTTGTTTGTTCTTGTTTATGGCTTTTCTAGAAGACAGTGGTTATATGGCCCGTGCGGCCTTTGTGATGGATCGCTTTATGCGGTTTGTGGGCCTGCCAGGAAAATCTTTTGTGCCAATGCTGGTTGGCTTTGGCTGTAATGTTCCAGCGATTATGGCGACAAGAACGTTGGAGAGTCGGCGCGATCGCATTCTCACCATCCTCATGAATCCATTCATGTCCTGTGGAGCGCGGCTACCTGTATACGTTCTCTTCGCCGCCGCCTTTTTCCCCACCGCCGGACAAAATGTTGTGTTCTCGCTGTATATCATCGGTATGGGCATGGCAGTAGTCACGGGCCTCATCATGAAGCACACGCTGCTCAGGGGAGAGGCTGAGCCCTTTGTGATGGAGCTGCCAACCTATCATCTCCCTACATGCAAAGGCATCTTGCTCCGCACCTGGGAGCGACTTAAAGACTTTGTCATTCGAGCTGGTCGCGTCATTGTGCTGATGGTGATGGTACTGAGCCTGCTCAACTCTATTGGCACCGATGGCTCTTTTGGCAATGAGAACAGAGACAATTCTGTGCTAAGTGCGCTGAGTCAAACGGTGACGCCAGCTTTTGCACCGATGGGTGTGCGTCAAGAAAATTGGCCTGCGGCTGTAGGGCTGTTTACCGGCGTATTTGCTAAAGAAGCCGTGGTGGGTACGCTGGATTCTCTTTATACGCAGCTAGGCGAAAATGAGGCGATCGCCGCTGGCGTTGACTTGCAGGCTGAAGAGTTCGACTTTTTCGGCAGTTTAGGAGAAGCTTTCTCCACCATTCCCGCAAATCTAGCAGCGCTCTCCAATCAGCTACTAGATCCGCTAGGGCTCTCGGTCGGAGAGGTGACTAACTTAGAAAGTGCAGCCACCGAGCAGGACGTGGCCTTCACGACGTTTGGGCAGATGGCTCTACGCTTTGACGGTCAAGCAGGAGCCTTTGCCTATCTGTTGTTTGTGCTGATGTACTTTCCCTGTGCGGCTGCGATGGGCGCGGTCTATCGCGAGACCAATTCGGGCTGGACGGCCTTTGTGGGCATATGGACAACGGGGCTAGCGTACTGGAGCGCCACACTGTACTACCAATCAGCGACCTTCCGGCAGCATCCTGTGAGTTCAGCCGCGTGGATAGTGGGTTTAGCAATCGCCTTAACCCTGACCTTCGCCCTCTTACGCTTTGCCCCTTCGCTCAAACGGCGACACCAGCTCTCCCCTGAGTTGTATCCAACGGAGCACTAGAAGACGGCCTATGATTCGTGATATCCAAGCTTACATTGCGGCCCGTGGCACCGTTTCGATGACGGATTTGTCGTTGCGCTTTCGTACTGACACGGGCACTCTCAAGCCCATACTCAACAAGCTCAGCCAAAAGGGCCGCATTAGAGCACTGCCAACGCCTGCTAAATGCGCTCACTGTACCTGCAGTCGCCTGCAAGATTTAGAAGGCTATGAGTGGATTGGGATCCGTCATATGTGAGAATTCCAGAATACTCACACCTCAAAAGATTCAATCTCTTGCAATAGAGCATCTATTTGGGCCAGACGGCTTAAAACCTCAGGATGATCCAGCAAGTCTGTACGCTTTCTGACAAACCTAATGCGGTCGTAAATCCGGTCAGAAATCTCTTTTTCTTTCGGTGATTTGTCTGCAGGCCTGCTGGATTGTTGTCGTTCTGCCTGCCTGTTTGAAGAGACTGTAGCTTTAATCAGGGTTGCTAGCTCACCTTTTGTTTTCCCTTGTGCCTGAGCGAGCAACAGCTCATGAAACTCCTGGGGCTGGCGGTTGATTAACACAGCATTGGTAGGTGATAGCTTACCTGCTTTTACTGCCGATAAAATAGACGGTGCTAAATTTAGCAATGGTAAACGGTTGGCCACAAAGCTTGATAGCTTCATGCCAAATTCGCTCAGGATTTCATTGACAATTTCAATTTGCTGGTCACTAATTTTTTTAGAAGACGCGACTCTTCGCGATCGCGAGTTTTTGACCTGATAGAGCAAGCCCTTTAGCGCCTCAAGCGATAGATTTAACTGCAGTGATAGCAAGCCTAGAATACTCTCGGTTTGTTCTATCAGAGAAATGTCTTCGCTCAAAAGGTGAGCAACGAGCGCGGCTTCCAATGCCATTGGGTCTGACATCGGACGAACAATGGCTGGAATACTCGTTATGCCCAGTGATTGACAGCAGCGCCAGCGTCGCTCTCCGCTGATTAGCTCAAATCGCTTTTCTTGAGAGGATTCGTGCAATGGCCACCGAGAAGGCCGAAGCAGAATCGGTTCCAGTACACCATGTTTACGGATAGAGTCTTTAAGCAGCTCCATTCTATGCGCGTCAAAATAGAGCCTTGGCTGCTTCATATTTTCCGGTAGCTGAAGCGGAATAATGCTGCGAATAGGCACTTCCAGCGCAGTCACAGATGGAGATTTTAGGCTCTCTATCTCTTCTTTTAGCTGAGGAATGGTATCTACGGATGAAGTCTCTTGAGTGCTCCCATACATGAGCGTTCTCCTACGCGAGCAGTGGATGACGCAGAGGCGCTAGGTAGCTTTGCCAGTGTGTTGTCTATGGTTATAGCAGGTACGATTTACGATGGGAGATCGCCCTCCTTCATCCAGACTTACTATAGTTATTACCCTTGTACTCAACCGCTGAAACCTTTGACATGCAGAGGTTTCAAAATCCCTTTCGGATAGGGGGACGAGTATTTTGCGATAGGGGGCCGGGTATTTCTATTGTGAGGCACAGGCATTCTGTACTCAGTTAAGATTCCTAGATCCCTTGATAGACAGGCAAAAGAGATGATGTAGGGAAGGTTACTTAATGATGAACACGAGTACTCAAACCAGTCACTTTATCTATGCTAAGCCATGTAATTTCTCATCAAGTTCTTGCCATTAGTCAGTTAATCATTACAATCTTGGCGATATGCTAAATAAGCACAATGATTCCTTTGCTTGTAAACGTCATGTCCGAAGTTTCATCACCGATTAAAACCGCTGAGGATCTACTCAAAGCCTACAGCGCTGGTCAGCGTAGTTTTGCAAACATTAGTCTGGCTTCAGCAGACCTCACGGGCGTTGACTTAAAAGGGGCGGACCTCAGCTATGCCGACTTCAGCGAGGCTAACCTGAGTCAGTCTAGCCTGCGTGGGACGGACCTCAGCTACGCTCGCTTGTGCGAAGCAAATCTAACCGAGGCCGATTTACGAGGCGCGATGCTCATCGGTACCGATCTGCGAGAGGCCGTTGTCGAAAAGGCTCAGTTTCAGGCAGCCGACTACGATCCAGATGAAACTCACTTTCCGAAAGGGTTTGACCCAAAAGCTGCTGAAATGCGCGCCGACCGCTAGTCTTATCTACGCTCTAAACGAATCAAACACAGAGCTTTAAACGGCAGACTAACACTTGCGTCAGCGTTAGACCTTGGTAGGAACCAACCATTTCCCAAACTTGGCGTAAAGAGCTGGAATCACCAGCAGCGTCAGGGCCGTGGAAGTGAATAATCCGCCTAAAACAACAATGGCTAGCGGCTGTAGAATTTCGTTTCCTGCGCCGCTGGCAATAGCGAGGGGCAGCATCCCTAATGCTGAGGTGAGCGCCGTCATGAGGATGGCGTTGACCCTTTCTAGAGAGCCTTTAGCGATGACTTCTTTGGGATGCATGCCTTCGGCAAACTTGCGGTTGTAGTTGTCTACTAGCAAAAGACCATTGCGGACAGCGACACCAAAGAGCGTGATAAAGCCAATCAGAGAGGCGACAGAGAGTACACCGCCGGTGAGCAAAATAGAGAGAATGCCACCAACTAAGGCTAGGGGCAGATTGAGCATGATGGCGACGGTGGCAGGTAAGGACTTGACTGAGAAGAACATGAGGATTGCGATCGCAATCGCTGCCAAAAGGCTGTACACCAACAGATTATTAGTCGCTCGCTGCTCGGACTCAAACTGACCGCCGTACTGAATGAAGTAGCCGTTGGGCAGCTGCACGTTTTGACGAATCTGGGCCTGAATATCACCGACGACACTGCCTAAATCGTGCCCAGCAACGTTAGCAGAAACCACAATGAGGCGCGAGACATCTTCTCGGTTGACGACATTAGCGCCCATACCGTAATCGACACTGGCAACCGCTTCGAGAGAAATTATTTCCCCAGTAGCGGTAGAAAGCGGAATGGCGCGAATAGCGTCCAAACTGTTACGCGCTGTATCTTGTAGCGCGACCGTAATATCGATTAGCTGCTGATTTTCGGGTACTTGGGAAACGACGCGGCCATTGAGGGCGGTTTCAACCACTTCTGAGATAGCCGCCATACTGAGACCGTAGCTGGCCGCTGCTTCACGGTTGTATTGAATCTGAACTTGCCGGATAGGCAACTGAGGTTCGAGCTGAAGATCGACAATGCCTTCTATTGGTTCAACCGTGTCGCGGATTTGCTCACCGATGCTACGCAGTTCAGCTAGATCGGGGCCAAAGATTTTGATCGCGATCGCACTTCTCACCCCGGAAAGCACTTCGTCCATTCTGTGGGAAATAAACCCACCGATGTTAGGAGCCACACCCGGTAGCGCCAGAAACTTTTCACGAAGCTGTTGAACGCTGGCTTCGCGGTCTTTAAGCGCTTGGTCACTCAGCTCGATATCGACGTGAGCCATATTGACGCCTGCCCCATCGGCGTCGCCAGGAGCGCGTCCGGCCCTTACCTGCACCCAGTCATAAAGCGGATCGTCCTGTAAGGAAGTCGCCAGCGCTTTACCGGCACCTGTCGTGATATCTAGTGAGACACCAGGAAACAGAACCATTGAGTTGACCAGGGACTTTTCTTGAAACTCAGGCAGGAACACGCGCCCAAGAGAGGGCACAACCGTCACAGTGGCCACAAGCGCTGCTAGCGCAATGCCCAAAATTAGCTGAGGAGAGCGAATAGATAGATTTAGCAAGGGACGATAAAGCCGCTCGGCCCAGCGCGAGATCACGGTGCCTTCTTGAGGTAGGGTCTGATTCGCAAGCAGAATCGCACACAGCGCGGGAGAAAGGGTCATTGCTACCAGCGTTGAGGCGACAATCGAAAACAGATAGGCTAGCCCCATTGGTGCAAAGATCCGCCCTTCTACACCCGTTAGGCTAAAGATCGGTGCGAAAACAACAACAATAATGACCGTAGAGAAAATAACCGCCAAACGCACCTGAGTAGAGGTTTCATAAACCACTTGAAGTGGCGGCTTAGGATTGCCTTGAGCCTGATTTTGTCGCAGGCCGCGATAGCAGTTCTCCATATCGACGATGGCATCATCAACCACCGAGCCAATGGCAACAACTAGACCCCCTAGCGTCATGGTGTTGATACCCAGGCCAAAGGCTTTCATAAACAGCAGCCCAATCAGCAGAGAGAGCGGAATCGCGCTGAGTGTGATAACTGTCGTACGCCAGTTCATCAAAAACAGCAGCATGATGATCGAAACAATAACAATGCCTTGAACCAAAGAGCCACTGACGTTACGAATAGCGGCATCAATGAAGTTGGACTGACGGAATGTGCGCGTTACCTGAACATCAGCCGGAAAGGTGGGCTGTAGATCAGCCATTACCGCTTCTACAGCTCGGGTCACGGTAGGGGTGTCTACGTCGGGCTGCTTGTTGATCATCAAGACAACGGCAGGCTGAGCATTAAAGCTGGCATCGCCGCGCTTGAGGGCTGGCCCTGTTTGGACTTGGGCCACATCTCGCAGCAGAATCGGCTCGCCATCTTGAACTTTGACAACGGAGTTCTGTAGATCTTCGATAGACTGCACCTGACCCACACCGCGAACAAGCAACTCCTGACCACCGCCAATGAGAAAGCCTCCCGGAGCGTTGGCGTTAGCGGCTTGAGCGGCGGCAGTGACTTCGTTAAGAGAGACATTCAGCGCCTGGAGACGTTCTGGATCGACCAAAATCTGTTCTTGACGTTCGTCGCCGCCGTAAACAGTGACCTGAGAAACACCTGGAACCGAGAGAATCTGATTTCGGAGGGTGACGTCGGCTAGGCGGCGCAACTCCATCAGTGAGGTCTGTTCCGAGGCTTCTTCGGAATCTTCTACGATAAATGAATATTGCAGAATCGTGCCCAGCGGCGAAACGAGCGGCGAAATTTCTGGGGCATTGGCACTCTCAGGGAGCTGGCTAGTGACCTGCTGGAGGCGTTCAGTCACTGCCTGACGCGCTCTGTAGATATCGGCATCCTGATCAAACACCACGCTGACCATCGAAAGCCCTACCTTAGAAGAAGAGCGGACGGTGGTGACCCCTGGCAGGCCGTTGACGGTGCTTTCAATGGGAACGGTAATTTGGGTTTCCACTTCTTCGGGCGCTAGGCCCACCGCTTCGGTTTGAATATCAACCTGAGGGGGTGCAAAGGGAGGAAAGACATCTAGCGGCATCTGAGTAACGCTGAATAGGCCCCAAAGGGTAATCAGAATAGCGGCGGCAACGATAGACCAGCGCTGAGCGATCGCGTTTTTAAGGGTGTTGTTTAAAAGGGCGCTAAACATCTACGTATTAAGCATCTACAGTGCAGATAAGAGAGCTAGGAAAAGAGATAGGCCAGAGGAGCGTGATGCTACAGCGTTATGAGAAATCCTTTTTACTGTTTTTACCTTTGAGCAAACCCACTGCGCCAGCACCAACCGCAGCGATCGCAGCTAAGGCAACAACAATACCGACAGGAAAACCGCTAGATGGCTCTTCGGTCGTCTGAGCTGCACTGGCGTCTGCTACCGGCGCTTCGGTCGTCTCTTCGATAATGTTCGTTTCTGTTGTTGTTTCCAATGCTGTGTCTGGAGCCTCAGCTGCCTGCGTTTTACGAGATTCGGCATAAAGAGACAAGCTTCCTTGGCTGACGAGCTGCTCGCCTACCGATAGACCTTCAGTGACTTCAATCAGTTCGCCTTGAGTTTCACCCGTGACAACATCCACAGGCTCGTAAAAGTTGTCGTACTGAACAAACACCAGCTGCCGACCGTTATCATCAACAAGAGCAGTAACAGGAATCAAAACGGCACTTCCCTCATCAGCCGCAGCTTCAATAGGGTTAACCTGAATGCCCAACAGCGCATCCGTATCGGCTTTCACTTCAACGCGGTTGACGCCGCCAGTTGACTGGAACTCGTCGCCATGACCAACATGGGCAAGGGTGGGGGTTGCTAGGGATAGGCTGAGCGCTAGAACGGAAGCGAATGTAGGTAGCGTTTTCATCGGATTTCCTCACAGTTTTAGGAGTAGGCTTTTAGCAGGTGCAGCCAAGTTTCTGACAGAATGCCACAAGGGGGATGAAATCGAGATGAAATGGTTTCTATTCCGGTAGGATTGGCTCGGAGTCAATCGTGTTGAGTGTGATAGGGCTATGCGCGTTCTACTGGTCGAGGATGAGGAAGATCTAGGACGGGCCATCAAGCAGGTTTTGGTGGACGAGAAATACGTGGTGGATTGGGCCACAGACGGTGCCAGAGCCTGGGACTATCTAGACAGCCAGTGGACAGAGTACACCGTGGCGATTTTTGATTGGATGCTGCCAGGACTCTCAGGCTTAGAACTTTGTCAGCGACTGCGAGCGAGGCAAAATTCGCTACCAGTCCTGATGCTGACCGCGCTCGGTCAGTCCGAAAATAGGATTGCCGGGTTGGATGCTGGTGCGGACGATTATTTAGTCAAGCCGTTTGTGATGGCAGAGCTGCTGGCGCGGCTGCGAGCGTTGCAGCGAAGGTCTCCCGAGTGGCGTCCTCAGCAGCTAGCGGTAGGGCCGTTTGTACTGGACGATGCGAATACAACGTTGAAAGTAAATCTGCCGGGGCAGCAACAGTCAGTTCCGTTAACGACGAAGGAGTTTCAAGTGCTGAGCTACCTGATGCAAAACCCCAATCGAGTTCTCTCTAGTAGCAAAATTCGCCAGCAGCTTTGGGATCTAGATGAGGAGCCGATCAGCAATGTGGTCGCGGCTCAAGTTCGCTTGCTGCGCCGCAAGTTTGCTCGCTACGGTTGTGACTGTCCGATTGAAACGGTACGAGGGCAGGGCTACCGGCTTTCTTTGCTATGAGATTGCTATGAGATTGCTATGAGGTTGCTATAAGAAAAGAGATGCTATGAGGAAAGGGATAAGAGAAGGAACGAGTCAGCAGCTGTTTCGCCGTAGTCGCCTGTGGCTAGCGTTTTGGTATGCATTGGTAACGGGCAGTATTTTGGGCCTCTCAGGGGTAGTCATGTATCGAGTGCTCATGCAGTCTCGGTGGGTGGCGCTAGAACGAGAGATTGAGTCGATTGCGGGGACGCTACACGATAGTTTGGAGCCGATGCTGCCTGTATCGGCTGCGCCGACAACGGTTCTACAGCAGATACTTCCAGATTTGTGCCTTGCTGACCAGCCCTGCGATGCTACGCCAACCCTGATTGAACGACATACGCTGGGGGTGAGCGATCGCACCACCTACTACATCCGACTCTTCGACCGTGAGGGGCAATTACTAGCCTTCTCACCGAATCAACCGCAGCTATCAGATCAGCTAAACCCAGCTCCCTGGCAAACGCTCAGCATAGAGAACGAGCTCCGCTACCAGCAGTTTACGACTATTTTGCATGGTGCGCCTCATCAACATTCTGAGTCGGATGAGGTGCATACGCATCCTCCTTGGGGGTATCTGCAAGTCGGTCGAACCTTATCGGACTTTGATGCAGAAACAAGGCGGATTCGCTGGACGCTGACGCTGGGACTGCCGCTGGCGCTGGTGCTAGTAGGCGCATCTAGCTGGGGGCTATCGGGATTAGCGATGCGGCCAATCTATAGGTCTTACCAGCAGCAGCAGCAGTTTACGGCCAATGCTGCTCACGAGCTACGCTCACCCCTGGCTAGCCTATTAGCAACGGTAGAGGCGGCGGTCAGACTACCCCCAACCCAATTACAAGAGATTCCTTACAGACTTCAGACCATTGAGCGGCAGGGTCGCCGCATGAGCGAGCTCATCGCAGATTTACTATTATTAGCCAGCTTAGAACAAGCTGTTTCACGGCCATCATTCAAACGCTGTTGCTTAAATGATTTGATTGCTGACCTGACTGAGGAATATCAGGAACTGGCGATCGCTGCTGCTGTCGATCTCAGCTGCCAGTTGCCAGAGGCTGGCGACGTTTATGTGTTGGGCAATGAATCGCAGCTTTACCGATTAGTGGCTAACCTAATCGACAACGGTATTCGCTGCACCCCTGAGGGGGGATCTGTGACAGTTGCTTTAACAACAACTCGCGATCGCACTGCCATCATCACCGTTAAAGACACTGGAATTGGCATTCCAACCAGTGAGCAAACTCAAATTTTTGAACGGTTCTATCGCGTAGAGAGTAGCAGGGCGCGTAAAACAGGTGGCACAGGCCTCGGATTAGCCATTGCAAAGGCCATTGCTCATCAGCACGGAGGATACCTTACGGTAAAGAGCGTTTTAGGACAGGGAAGCTTATTCTCCCTTCAACTTTCTCTTTCTTAATCTACGTACTAGGATTATTGAGACTATTCTTGGTCTCAAAACTATGTCATCAACAGCTTAATTTTAGTGATCGGTCTGAGCCCCAGCAGGCTTACCGAATCGTATGAATCTTTAAGAAATTGGTTGAACCTGCGACCTTAATAGGTAATCCGCCCAGTAACAAAACTTTGTCTCCAGGCGACGCAAAGTTTTTCTCAGGCAAACAGGTTTCCATCTGTTCAAACAGCACCTCTAACGAGCCATCTAGCTGCTCTAGCAGCACCGGGCGAATGCCCCACACTAAGTTGAGCTGGTGGTATACCTTTGGGTTTGCGGTCAGCGCAACAACGGCGGCTCTGGGGCGCTCGGCAGCGGCGAGTCTGGCCGTATGCCCAGTCTCTGTAAAGGTCACAATGCACCGCAGGTCGAGTACCTGGTCAATAGCATTGAGCGCCTCACTAATGGCATGAGGATCGTCAATCGCTGAGGGGGGAAAGTTGTCGTACTCAATTTCAGGCTCTACATCAGCGGCAATGCGAGCCAGCATCCTGACCGCTTCTACCGGATAGTTGCCGACTGCCGACTCGCCAGAAAGCATCACTGCGTCTGTCCCGTCGATAATGGCGTTGGCCACATCGCTGGCTTCTGCCCGAGTCGGTCTTGGGCTGTGGGTCATACTCTCAAGCATCTGCGTGGCGGTAATCACCGGAATGCCTTTGCGGTTGCACAGTCGAATAATTTTCTTTTGAATCAGAGGTACTTTCTCTGGGCTCATTTCCACGCCCAAATCGCCCCGCGCCACCATAATGGCATTGCACTCATCGACGATCGCTTCCAAGTTTTCAATCGCCTGGGGCTTTTCTAGCTTGGCCAATACCGGAATATCGGCACCTTTAGCCGCTAAAAAGGCCTTTAGAAGTTGAATATCTTCAGCTTTACGCACAAAGCTTAATGAGACAATATCAATCCCTTGCTGTATGCCAAAGTCTAGATCTTGTTTGTCTTTATCTGTCATAGAAGGCATTTTTAGCGTCAGGGTCGGTAAGTTGACGCCCTTACGACTTTTTAAGATACCTCCGGTGACTACCCGAGCCTGCACCGCACTACCGGCGATCGCTTCTACCCGTAGCTCTAGCAGGCCATCGTCTAGCAACACGGGTGCACCGACCTCAGCGTCTTCTGCCAGATTAGGGTAGTCGATGGCAATGCAGTCTGGTGTCTGTTCTGGTGTTTGAGCTATTTGATCTATAGAAATCTGATCTTCTGTAGGAGTCAGGGTGATGGACGCGCCTTTGCGCAGCGTTACGCTCCCTTCTGGAAGCGTGCCAACTCTGATTTTCGGGCCTTGCAAGTCTTGCAAGAGCGTCAGAGGCATCTCTAGCTCAGCAGAAACCGCACGCAGCTGCCGAATTTGTTCGGCGTGGTCTTCATAGCTGCCATGGGAGAAGTTTAGCCGGGCCACATTCATGCCAGCCTGCATCAGCTGCCGAATCATGTCAGGCGAACGGCTAGCAGGGCCAATGGTGGCCACGATTTTGGTGCGGTGGTTTAGTAGAGGCGATCGCCAAGAAGATTGCTGAGAAGGCAGCTGAGAAGACCGCTGAAGGGATTGTGAAGGAGACTGGAGAGAAGGCATGGGAACAACACAATCGGCGCACGAGTGCCGCTAGAGTTAGCTTTTAGACAGGTTCAGTTCTTCCATCATGATAGGGCTGTGCATCAATATATCGACAATCGAAGCAGCGTTATTGAGTACATGGAAGTACTCCATTTTTTGATTAATCGCTTTCAGATCTGTTGTAATTTCTGACAGCTCCGCCTCATCAGTGGCCTCGTCGAGTTTGCCCAGTAGCTGGCCCTGCATTATTTTGTAATAAGACTGCATATCGCGGGAGTAGGTATGTAGAGCGGTGGCAACTTCGACCAGGGAGTGATCTGGGATGCAAAAGTTCGGTTTTGAATGTTCCATTAAGACTATTTAGAAACGACTCTTAGGTAGCGTACGGGGTGGATGGTTATAAGGTCTGTGGCATGGGTTACCAACTATTAGCCATGAGAATAACCGAAGAACGGGCCGCTACCTGATAAACGGACTGCTCAACACGAGGCGCCCGCTCTAGCTGGCAGAAGTCTTGCGAGGCACCGAGCGCTGTGTCAACAACGCGCTGCCAATGGTGTCGTCTATCTAGAGACGGTAGCTCGAAGGTCAGAGGCTCCCAGAAGGCATTGAAGATGACGTGCAGCAGCTCGCCATACTGTCGGTAGCTCAGCGTAAACGCCAGACTGCGAGAGTCTTCTCCCCAGTCGGGCTGGCCCAAGTTAACGCCGTGCCAGGTGATGGCAGGCTCAACGATTGGCTGAGCCGTAACAATCAGCGGCTCATCATGTTTGAATACATTCAGGTTTTGAATGAGGGCAATTAGCTGTTGCACAAAGCTGAGCAACTCTTTTTGACTGGCAGGGCCTTGCCAGTCAAACCAGCTGAGCTCGTTGTCCTGACAGTAGGCGTTGTTGTTGCCGCGCTGCGATCGCAATACCTCATCCCCCATCAGCATCATCGGCGTCCCCTGGGACATCGCCCACAGCACAAACAAATTCTTGGCCTGTCTTAGCCGCAGCGCCCGCACGTCCGGGTCATCGGTGTCTCCTTCTACACCGCAGTTCCAGCTCCAGTTATCGTTGGCACCATCGCGGCTATCTTCACCGTTAGCTTCGTTGTGTTTGTGGTTGTAGCTCACTAGGTCATGTAGCGTAAAGCCATCGTGACAGGTGACAAAATGAACGCTGTAGTTGGGCCCTCGGTTCAGGTGAGGGTACAGATCGGGGCTACCCATAATGCGGTGAGCCACTGACCTAGCGTGGGCGCGATCGCCCTTAACAAAGCGCCGCACTTCATCCCGGTAAGGGCCATTCCACTCTGCAAATCGCTCTCCTGCAAAACTGCCTACCTGATAGAGCCCGGCTGCGTCCCAAGCTTCCGCAATAATCTTGGTGCCCGCCAGCACCGGGTCGGTGTTAATCAGCCAGATAATAGGCGGACTCTCCTGCGGCTCGCCCATCACGTCTCGTGAGAGCACCGACGCCAGGTCAAAGCGAAAGCCATCGACATGCATTTCCGATACCCAGTAGCGCAGACAGTCCAAAATAAGATAGACGCTGATAGTGCTGGTTTTTAACGTGTTGCCACAGCCGCTGTAGTTTTTATAATAGGCTTTGTCTTCTTCAAGAATGTAGTAGGACTCATTGCTAAGGCCCCGAAACGATAGCGTAGGCCCTTCATGATTACCCTCGGCAGTATGGTTAAATACCACATCCAGGATCACTTCAATGCCCGCGCGATGCAAGGCTTTAACCATATCGCGAAACTCATTTACGGGGCCTAGGCCCTCTTTGCAGGCGCTATAGGCCCAGTGCGGTGCAAAGAAGGCCACTGAGCTATACCCCCAATAGTTGATGCGGCCAGTCGGCGCATCGCTCGCGTCAAACTGTTGTATGGGCATCAGCTCTACCGCTGTAATACCAAGAGATTTCAAGTAAGGAATCTTTTTGATCAGGCCTGCGTACGTTCCTCTCTCTTTTTCTGGCAGGCCCGAGTTGGGATGCCGAGTAAAGCCGCCTACATGCAGCTCGTAAATCACCGTCTCGGCGTAGGGTATTTTGGGATGGTAGTCATCTTCCCAGTCGTATTGCAGCGGGTCGACTACAACACTTCTTAGCGCCTGCTGGCAATTGTCAAAAGGGGTGCTCGCTGCCTGACGGTCATAGTTTGACCATCCCACCACCAAACGCGCATACGGATCTATCAGCACCTTGTTCTGATTAAACCGCAGGCCATTGCCTGGGTCATAGGGGCCATCTACCCGGTAGGCGTAGACCTGGCCAGGAATAAGCCCTGATATAAACACATGCCAGTATTGAAAGGTTCTATTTTTCTCAGGATCTAGCCAAATAGTGGTGTAAGGCTGAAGTGCTTCGGCTGAATCAAACAACAATAGCTCGACGGCGATCGCGCCCTTTGCATACAGGCAAAAGTTGACACCGCCTTCTTGCGGTGTTGCCCCCAACGGAAAGCTATTGCCCGGTTGTGCAATATGTTTCATTTCAGTAGCCGTTAGGAAGATACAGCGAGGGTCGCTTTAACCATATCGCCGAGCTGATGAGGCTCAATTACGAACCCGTGCTTACGGCATAGTGCCTGCATAGCAAGATTTTCAGGTAGAATTTCAGCCACGATTTGATTGAACTTTTCCTCTTTTGCGACTGTGATAAGCATTTGCATGAGCTGGTTGCCAATGCCCTGGTGCTGATAGCGATCGCTCACCAGCATAGACAGTTCAACCGTTTGGGTTCCCGGAAACTGACTGAGCCGCCCCACTCCCAAAATCGATCTGCCGTCTCCTTCATCGGCCTCCACAACCAGCGCAATCTCGTGGTCGTAATCAATAAAACAAATGCGCGTTAGGCGCTCATGATCCGTCCGCCGACTTAGCTTGAACAAATGGGCATAGCGCATATAAACACTCTCATCCGAGAGCGTCTGATGAAAATCAATAATCAAAGGTTCATCTTCCGGCTCTATCGGGCGAATTAGCACCGACTCTCCATTTTTAAGCGTCCATTGGGCCTCGTACTGGTGCGGATAAGGGCGAATAGCAGGCTTGGGCAAATCTTCTACGGGAAGATCGGGCGGGTGTAGAATAATGCGAGCGTCGAGGGCGATCGCGCATCGCCGTTTAGGGCTCTTGTTCACGACATCTTTGTCCACGACATCTTGTTCTGCCTCGTTCTGTTCGGGCGGCTCTGTAGGCGAAATTACCCGTAGGGGATTAATGTCAATCTCTTTTATCCAGGGTTGTTCTATTACCAACCGGCTAAACCTCACCAACAGCTGTTCTAGCTCGCTCAAATCAACCGCCGCATGGCCACGCACCCCTTTCAACGCCTGGTAAATCTGGGTGCGCTCCATCATCCGCCGCGCCAGGGTCGTATTCAGCGGCGGCAGACCCAGCGCTCTATCCTGAAAGACCTCTACCAGCTCTCCGCCCAGCCCAAACAACAGCACAGGCCCAAACTGAGGATCGCTGCTGCTGCCCAAAATCACCTCGTAGCCCTCGTCAGGAACCATGGGCTGTACAGTCACACCCAAAAAAGCAGATGGATCTGAAGTTCTCGACTGTATAGACGCTTGAATGGCGTTGTAAGCGTCTTCTACTGCCTGGTCGCTCGTCAAATTCAGATAAACTCCGCCCACATCAGTTTTGTGTGTAATCGTCTGCGACCACAGCTTTACAACCACCGGGTAGCCAATAGTGTTAGCGCAGACGACAGCAGCTTCCGCTGACGTTGCACTCTGGCTAACCACCGTTGGAATGCCATAGGCAGAAAGCACCATTTGCGACTCCAGCTCAGTCATCAGAGTGCGATTCTCTTTGCGTACGCGTTCAATCAGCATATTTGCCACATCTGCCTGAGCGATTTCTTCAGCAAATGCTGGTGTCTCGTACAGGCTACGCAAATTTCGATAGTGCCGCCACATTTGAGTAAACACTCGCGCTGCCGTATCGGGATAGGGCAGTGTAAAAATGCCTGCCTGATTGAGCAAATCTTCTCCAGCTTTAACCGTTTCCTGTCCCATCCAGCTCGCAAGTACCGGCCCACCATCTGCTGGGCGCAGCAGCTGAATATTGTCAGCAGTCCGCGTCGGATCGGTCATTGCCTGGGGCGTCAAAATGACCAACAACCCGTCGCTGTTAGGATCTTTTGTAACAATCTCTAACGCCTGTTGATAGCGCTCCGGCGTCGCATCACCCAGAATATCAATCGGATTGTGACGGCTCCACTGCGTGGGCAAACAATCGTCTAGCGCCTGCTGAGTTTCTGTTGAAAGCGCAGCCAGCTCGCCACCGTTGCGAATCAGCGCATCGGTGGCGAGCACGCCAGGTCCGCCTGCATTCGTCAAAATAGTCAGGCGGTTACCTTTTGGCCTGGGCTGTTTAGCCAAAATTTCCGAGAGATTGAACAAATCGTCAATGGTGTCGACGCGCAGGACGCCGCAGCGGCGAAATGCTGCATCTAGCACTTCATCACTGCCCATGAGGGCCCCTGTATGAGAAGCCGCCGCTGCCGCTGCGGCTGCGGTACGCCCAGATTTGATCACGATGATGGGCTTAGTAAAGGCCACTTCTCTCGCTGCCGATAGAAACGCACGGGCGTTGCCAATAGACTCCATATAGATAACGATACTCTCCGTTTTAGGATCGTCACCCAGATAGTTAATCAAATCTCCCCAGCCAACATCCAACATGGATCCAACCGAGACAAAAGCACTAAAGCCAACATTCTCTCGGAAGCTCCAGTCGAGTATAGAGGTGCATAGGGCACCGCTTTGACTGATAAAGCCCACGTTTCCTGGACGAGCGATCGCACTTGCAAACGTACCGTTAAACCCAATATGCGGATTCATCACGCCCAAACAATTGGGCCCTACTAATCGCAGGTTCGATCCTCTCAGCAGCGCTAGAATCTCTTCTTCTAAAGCGATCCCCGCTGCACCGACTTCTCTAAACCCAGCCGAAACCACAATAGCGCCTTTTACCCCAGCTGCTATGCACTCACGCAGCACCTGAGGAACCGTATGAGCCGGGGTTGCAACAATCGCTAAGTCAATGGGTTCAGGCGCATTGTCTAAACGTGCGTAAGCTTTGATTCCCAGCACGCTCGAGCGTTTAGGATTGACCGGATACACCGTTCCGCCAAAAGGACTCTGAATCAGATTCCAAAGTAAGCGACGACCTACGCTAGCAGGCTTATCTGTTGCACCAATAACCGCAACGGTCTGAGGATTAAAAAATACATCTAGCGGCTGACGACGAGTACGAAGAACATCATGGGCCGGGTCAGACCGGCGTTGCATTACAGATATCATAGGGATTCATCCACTTACGGTAAGACTCTCGTAGTCAAAAGATAGTCAAAAAGAGATAGTCAAAAAGTACTGCTGTCAAAAAAGCGATCGGAAGAGACTCTTCAAAGCCCTCTTCCTCTTCCTCTTCCTCTTTATGATTTATTTTGTTTTAGATAAACTCTCTTGAATAATATGTTCTGCATAAACATTTCTATATTGTCTTCATTAAGACCAAATTAATTTCATTGAGATTACGAGACACTTGCAAAGTTATTTTATACTCGATCAAAACAAGTGTAGTAGGCTTCAACTAAAGCCGGATCGACTAAAAGCGAATCAAAAGCGGGTGCATCCCAGTTATGCAACCCTCATCCCCTAACCCCTTACTCCCAAGGGGAGAAGGGAGACCGGATTTAAAGTCCCTCTCTCGTCGGGAGAGGGATTTAGGGTGAGGGAGAGCGATAACTTGAAAAAGTGGGATGTCCCCTCAAAAGCTGCCTGAGAATTCTGAGAATACTGGTTTTACAGGTAAAAATTAAAATTTGTTTTTGATGACATCAAGATCCAAACGCTTTGAATTCAACTATGCTTAATTTCATAACAGACAAGAATAATACGTATATAGATTGCTCAATGCCGTCTATAGGAAACTCTTTTATTATCTTTTTTAGCTGTTTTGAGCGCCTATGCTCATGCAATGAAAGAAAAGCACGAAGAGAGACAATTTTACACTCTTAAGTGACTTCTCAATAGGTTTTTTTACACTTGTTGCGCGCTAGTATTGACTAGGCAATGAATAGGTTAAGACTAGATTGACAAAGCTCTATCCCTGAAATTAATAAATGTAGCTTTAAAACCTGTTAGTAACAGCTAAGGTTAGTCGTGATAACAGAATTTATATACAAGATATATCTGCGGGTGCAGCTTTGCCTGCAACGACTAAGAAGCGTCCCACAACAAGAAGCGTCCCACAACAAGCATCCCACAGGCGAGAGGCATTTAATATGGTTGACTATCCCGAAACGAATTCGATAGAAGCGTTAGAATCGCTAATTAACTCGGTTGAAATGGCTCAGGCCGAATATGCCACCTATTCGCAAGAGCAGGTCGATCATATTTTCAAGATGGCTGCTTTAGCGGCCAACACGGCCAGACTGCCACTAGCCAAGCAGGCTGTATTGGAAACGGGCATGGGCGTCGTTGAGGATAAAGTGATCAAAAATCACTTCGCCTCTGAGATTATCTATAACAAGTATAAGCACGAAAAAACCTGCGGTATTATCGAGGCTGACCCTACCTTTGGCATTCAAAAGATTGCCGAGCCGATGGGGATATTGGCGGGAATTGTACCGGTTACCAACCCAACTTCAACTGCAGTATTTAAGGCATTAATCGCACTTAAAACTCGCAATGCGATCATTTTTTCACCGCATCCCAGAGCCAGGCTGTGTACCATTGCAGCGGCGCGCATCGTGTTAGAAGCTGCTGTAAAAGCGGGTGCACCTGCCTCAATTATCGGCTGGATCGATGAGCCTTCTATTGAACTTTCTCAGGCGCTGATGAGTCACTCGTCTGTTAGCCTAGTGCTGGCGACAGGTGGCCCCAGCATGGTAAAAGCCGCCTATTCTTCCGGGCATCCTTCTCTGGGGGTCGGGGCGGGCAATACCCCAGCACTGATCGACAGCAGCGCCGATCTAAAAACAGCCGTTTCTTCTATCTTACTGAGTAAAACGTTCGATAACGGCATGATCTGTGCCAGTGAGCAGTCTGTTATTGTCGAAAGTGATGTGTACGAAACGGTTAAAGAAGAGTTTTTGAGTCGGGGTGCTTACTTTGTCACTGCTGAAGAGCAGCAGCGGCTAGCCGATAAGATTTTACTGAATGGTCGGTTGAATCCAGAAATTGTGGGTCAGCCGGTGGCTAAGCTAGCTGAGATGGGCGGAATGCGTGTGCCCAAGAACACCCGAGTCTTGATTGCGGAAGTCGAAGAGATTGGCCCGGCTGAGCCCCTGTCGTATGAAAAGCTAGCGCCGATTCTGGCGATGTATCGGGCTACAGGCTTTGATGATGGCCTAGACAAGGTTAAAAAGCTAGTAACGTTTGCAGGCCGAGGGCACACGGCGGTACTGTACACTAAGCCAGACAATACTGACCATATTCATCAGTTCGAATCGCTGATAGAAACTAGCCGCGTATTAATTAATACACCAGCCTCTCAGGGAGCGATTGGTGACCTGTATAACTTCAGGCTCGATCCCTCTTTAACGCTAGGCTGCGGTAGCTGGGGCGGAAACTCTCTAAGCGCCAATGTAGAGCCTCGCCATCTGCTCAACGTAAAAACGGTGGCCGAACGGCGAGAGAATATGCTGTGGTTTCGCGTCCCGCCAAAAGTTTACTTTAAGCCGGGATCTTTGCCCGTTGCCCTGGGTGAGCTGAGCGATCGCCAGCGCGCTTTTATCGTTACCGACAAGCCGCTTTATGATTTAGGAATGACCACCATCGTTGAGGAGACTTTGGACGCTATTGGGGTCAAAAGCCAAATCTTTTATGATGTAGAACCTGATCCGTCTTTGGATACGGTTAATAAAGGGCTGGCTATGATGCAGCAGTTTAACCCTGACGTCATTATTGCGATCGGCGGCGGCTCGCCTATGGACGCGGCCAAAATTATGTGGCTGATGTACGAGCATCCTGATATCGCGTTTGATGGCTTAGCGATGCGATTTATGGACATTCGCAAGCGCGTATACGAGCTGCCTCCGTTAGGGGAAAAGGCGATCTTGGTGGCGGTACCAACAACATCGGGGACGGGTTCAGAGGTCACGCCTTTTGCAGTGGTGACCGACCGTGAAAATGGCATTAAGTACCCTCTAGCTGACTATGCGCTGACGCCCACGATGGCGATTGTTGATTCTGACTTAGTGTTGAACCTGCCGAAGTCTTTAACCGCTTTTGGTGGTGTAGACGCGCTGACCCACGCGCTGGAAGCCTACGCCTCGGTCATGGCCTCCGACTTCACAAATGGGCTGGCGCTAGAGGCTATCGGGCTAATCTTTAAATATCTACCCAGGGCCTACAACGACGGGCACAATGACCCAGAAGCGAGAGAGAAAATGCACTACGCCTCGACCATTGCAGGCATGGCCTTCGCCAATGGCTTTCTAGGCATTTGCCACTCAATGGCACATCAGCTAGGGGCAACTTTCCACATCCCTCACGGCCTCGCAAACGCGCTGATGATCTCTCATGTGATTCGCTACAACGCGACCGATGCCCCCTTCAAGCAAGCAACCTTCTCTCAGTACAAGTATCCCAATGCCAAGTGGCGCTATGCCCAGGTAGCTGACTATCTTCACCTAGGCGGAACCACAGACAATGAAAAGGTCAATCGTCTCATTGGCGCAATAGAAGAGCTGAAGTCGCAGGTAGAGATTCCATCCGCAATGTCGGCAGTGCTAACCGTTCCAGAATCTGAATTTTACGATCAGGTAGATAGCCTGGCTGACCATGCTTTCGACGATCAGTGTACTTCGGCTAATCCCCGCTATCCGCTGATTAGCGACTTGCGCGAGCTGTTGTTGCAAGCCTACCGAGGCGATTCTCCTTTGGTTGTAGGTGGGCTGTCGGAGCGACTGCGAGAGATGTCCGAAGTAAAAGTATCTGAAGCTGATTCTGCCGAGAAGTTTGTTGACTATTCTCTCTGAGCAAATTCTCTCCGGGCACATTCCCTCTAGACACATTCTCTTCAGGCAAACACTACAGAGCACACGTTATAGATTAGGTAGATGTACTATGGTTTCTACTCCTCTCAAATCATCGATTTCAACCCCAAAAGCGCAAACAAAAAAGGATGCCTGGGAAGGCTTTGCTCCCGGCGATTGGACCCAGGCAATTGCTGTGCGCGATTTCATTCAGCAGAACTATCGTCCGTACGAGGGCGATCGCTCGTTCCTTGCCGAGGCAACCCCTCGGACCCAACAGCTCTGGGCGCAAATCTCAGTCCTTATGAAACAGGAGCGCGAGCAGGGCATTCTCGATGCAGATACCAAAGTGCCAGCTGGCATTACCGCTCACGCAGCAGGCTACGTAGACGCTGGGTTAGAACAGATTGTTGGGGTTCAAACCGACCAGCCACTGAAGCGCTCTATTATGCCGCTAGGTGGCATTCGGGTCGTCGAAAAATCTCTAGAAGCCTACGGCTACACCATTGATCCCTCACTGCACGAGATTTTTACTAAGTACCGAAAAACTCACAACGATGGCGTCTTTGATGCCTACACGCCCGAGATGCGACGGGCAAGGCACGCAGGCATCATCACCGGGCTGCCTGACGCCTACGGTCGTGGTCGCATTATTGGAGACTACCGACGAGTTGCGCTCTATGGGATTGAGCGACTAGTTGCAGACAAGCAGGCGCAGCTAGGTGAAACCGAGAGCGTGGTGATGACCGAAACGGTCATTCGTGATCGCGAAGAAATCAACGAACAAATTCGCGCGCTCAAAGAACTACAAGAGATGGCCGCCACCTATGGCCTAGACATCAGCCAACCCGCCACCAATGCCAAAGAAGCCATTCAGTGGACTTACTTTGGCTATCTGGGCGCGATTAAAGAACAGAATGGCGCAGCGATGTCGTTTGGCCGTGTGTCTACCTTCCTCGATATTTACATTGAGCGAGACTTGAGCAACGGAACGCTGAATGAGGCAAAAGCTCAGGAGCTTGTCGACCACCTGGTGAGCAAGCTGAGAATGGTGCGATTCCTGCGTGCACCTGCATACAATGAACTCTTTTCTGGCGACCCGGTCTGGGTCACCGAAGCCATTGGCGGCGTTGGTGAAGATGGTCGCCCACTGGTTACCAAATCTAGCTTCCGTTTCCTTCAAACGCTGTACAATCTTGGCCCTGCACCCGAGCCCAACCTCACCGTCCTTTGGTCAGAGCAGCTACCCAGATCATTCAAACGGTTCTGCGCTCAGGTCTCTATCGATACCAGCTCTATTCAGTACGAAAACGACGACCTGATGCGTCCGCTCTACGGCGATGATTACGGCATTGCCTGCTGCGTATCTGCAATGCGAATCGGTAAACAGATGCAGTTCTTTGGCGCTAGAGTCAACTTGGCCAAAGCTTTGTTATATGCCATCAACGGCGGCAAGGATGAAAAGTCGGGTCATCAGGTCGGGCCGGTAACAGCTCCTATCACCGCCGAGCAGCTTGACTATGACACCGTGATGGCTAAGTTCGATCCCACATTAGACTGGCTAGCGAATCTGTATGTGAATACGCTCAACGTCATTCACTTCATGCACGACAAGTACTGCTACGAGCGGTTGGAGATGGCATTGCACGACCGGGAAGTCTTTCGGACGATGGCCTGCGGCATTGCCGGACTCTCTGTCGTTGGCGATGCGCTCTCAGCGATTAAATACGGCTCGGTAAAAGTGTTGCGAAATGAAGACGGGCTTGCTGTTGACTACGAAGTAGATGATGACTATCCCAAGTTCGGCAATAATGACGAGCGGGTCGATACGATTACAGCTGATTTGGTCAGCCGCTTTATGAACAAAATTCGCCAGTGCCCCACCTACCGAAATGCCACTCCGACCCAGTCCATTTTGACCATTACTTCCAATGTTGTTTATGGTAAAAAGACAGGTAGCACGCCGGACGGGCGCAAGGCGGGTGAACCATTTGCACCGGGGGCTAATCCGATGCATGGGCGGGATACTAAGGGGGCGATCGCAGCCTGTGAATCGGTAGCCAAACTCCCCTATGACGATGCTCAAGACGGAATCTCCTTCACTTTCTCGATAGTGCCTCAAGCACTGGGTAAGGAGGCTGACGATCAGGCCAATAATCTTGTCGGACTGCTCGACGGCTACTTCCACAACACGGGTCACCACATCAACATCAACGTCCTCAATCGAGAGACACTGCTTGATGCGATGGAGCACCCGGAAGAATATCCGCAGCTCACCATTCGAGTCTCAGGCTACGCCGTGAACTTTATTAAGCTCACCCGTGAACAACAGCTCGATGTGATCAACCGGACTTTCCATGACAGATTCTAATCAAGGCTCTATTTACTCAGGCCGCATTCACTCAGTTGAAACCTGCGGCACTGTAGACGGGCCGGGTATTCGGTTTGTGATTTTCACCCAGGGGTGTTTGCTGCGCTGTCAGTATTGTCACAACCCGGATACTCGTGACTTGACGGGCGGCAAGCTAGTTACCATAGATGAACTCATAAAAGAGATTGAAAGGTACCGCGCTTACATGCAAGCCTCTGGTGGCGGTGTGACTATTTCGGGCGGTGAGCCTTTGCTGCAACCTGAGTTTGTTAGAGAGATTTTTCGGCGATGTCAGGCGTTGGGTATTCACACCACCTTAGACACATCAGGGTTTCCTGATTTCAAGCGATCGCAACCCGTTCTAGACCACACCAACCTTGTCCTTCTCGATATAAAATCGTTCGATCCACACACCTATCACCACGTTACCAGTGTCTCTATTGAACCCACCCTTCACTTTGCCAAATATCTCAGCGAGATCAACAAACCTACCTGGGTTCGCTTCGTCTTGGTACCGGGGCTCACCGACGATCCAGGCAACATTGACGGCGTGGCCAAATTTGTTGGGACTCTGCAATCAGTCGAAAAAGTAGAAGTGCTTCCTTTTCACCAAATGGGTCAATACAAGTGGCAGGCCATGGGCTATGACTATCCACTCCAGCAGACGCCAACACCAACGCCAACGCAAATTCAACAAGCTGTTGATATTTTTGCCGCCCACGGCCTCAAAGTTCACTAACTTCTCCTTCACTCTAACAACACCTCTTAAGGAGCCCTTCGTAAGCAACGCCTGATAGAGCACCTTGAAGCCGGTCAACTGTTGCCCGCTCAGCGCAGTAAACAATGTGGTTACTGCATCCATAGGATAAGCCTTTGAGTACCCTCAGGCGCGCAGCATAAAGTTTGAGCAATCTTCAGAATGTGACCGGGCGTTAAAGCAAACCGGGTATTTACGCATATTTTCGGCATGCTGAGGTACCCTGAACGTGCCTCAGTACATTGACCGTTCAAATTTATGTCTATGCGTCCTAGAACCGATGCGGTAGAAATCTTTTCAACGTTTATTCAGTTTATGGATGATCGTTTTGAGGTGTGGGTTTCAGACCCACGGCTAGTACGCAGTATGGAAAAATGCTGCAACCAAAAGCCGATGGTGGCTTCTAATGCATTACGGAATGGAGCACAAGGCCGACCCGAAGGGTTCTGGGTGTTGCTGTGGTATCAAAAGTGGCAAGAAAAAGAAAGTCGGCAAGCCCTGATGCATTTATGCGCATACCTGCAGGAGCCTTGCTATTGGGCTGCCGAAAATATAACGCAACGATTTGTGAGTGTACAGTATACGCTGGCCGATGGCTTTCAGGTTGCGATCGCGAGCCTAGAGCGTATTCTCAGCCGCTACGATCCAGCTTATGGCGGCAGTCTGAGGACTTACGCTCGCACTGCCTTTGGCAATATTATTCGCAACCAGCTACGTCAGCACAAGACCGCTAACATCTGTAGCGATTGGGGCCTGTTGCGTAAGCTTAGTCAAGCCCAGCTGCACAGGGCACTCCAGCAAGCTGGATTTACACAGACGGCATCAGGTATTTTAATTTGGAAATGCTTCAAGGCAGTTTGCACACCGAGCGCGGAGCAGATTGCTGAGCGTACCGTACGCAAACTGAAGCCGCCCAGCGCAGCGCAACTCGACAGCATTGCTAGCCGTTACAATCAGCAGCGCGTTCAGCTTAGCCCTGTACTACCGTCCATTAATAGTAAGGAAGTCCTAGAAAGTCTAAAACGGTCTATCCGTGTGGTGCGATCGCTGCTAAATCCCAAAGTGAGCTCGCTCAACCAGCCAAAATATGACGACGGCAAAGAGCTAATGGAGGACCTGAGCGCTGACAATACCCCCATGGCCGAGATGCTAGCTGCTGAAGCCTACGATGAGCAGCAGCAAAAGATGCAGGCAATCAGTTTAGTGTTGGTAGATGCGATCGCTCAGCTAGACCCTTCCGCACAAGCGCTGCTAAGCCTTTACTACAAACAAAATCTAACCCAAAAAGACATTGCAAGCCAGCTTCAGATTAAGCAGTACCAGGTTTCGCGTAAACTCAGCCGAGCTAGACAACAACTTTTGAGTAGCGTTACAAAATGGAGTCAGGAAACACTGCATATTTCTATAGACTCGGCTGTACTAGCTAATGTGAGCGAGGTCATCCACGAATGGCTACAGCGTCACTATGCCCCCCTAACGAATGCTCCAAATGTTACAAACCCAGACATAACCCACTCAAACATGGCAAATTCTGCCCTTGGACAGCCATAACATATCCGAGCAGAAGTCACGCCGCAAAAGAAACCACCATGAGCTTAGTACTTGAAAACCCTCTCCAGCCTGTTCTTGAAATACCGTCCGACTTAACGTTATGGGCAGAGACATCCTCTAACCTTGATGCTGCAGCCCAATGGCAGCTATATCTACACCAGTTAGCAGCCTCTACTCTTGTGCAATGGTGCCAGGATGCTACTGAAAATAGTCAGTCGGGCAACCGTCCGACCGTTCAGCTGTGGCCTAGCGCAAACCCGTTAGATATTTGGCACGTCGTGGATGGACTTGCCATCACCCTAGGCAAAAGGCGGATTGTGGTGACGCTCTCTGAGGCGATGGATGCGTCTGAAATGCGAGTGCCTCAGGAGTGGCTAGATTTGCCAGCTTGGGCGGGCGATTATTATATCGCTGCCTACATAGACGTGGACGAACAACAGCTGGCACTGTGGGGGTATACCACCCATAGCCAGCTCAAGCATCAAGGGCAGTACGACGCGGGCGATCGCACCTATTGCATATCAGAAGACTCTCTGATTCAAGACTTTTCCGCATTTTGGGCGGCTCAAACACTAGAGTCACTAGACACGGTCACGCTAGAAGCGATACCTGCCGTATCACAAACACAGCTCGACAACTTAATCTCGCGGTTGGCAGGCTCGCTTGAGCCTCGGTTAGAGATTCCTTTTAGCCTGTGGGGAGCGCTGCTAAGCAATCCTGATGCGCGATCGCGGCTCTATCAACAGCGGCAGGGCAAGGCCATGCTGCAAACCACTTTGGCAAGTGCACCGACCCAATTAGGACAGTGGACGACTCAATTGCTGAGCCAAGGATGGGACTCGTTGGCTCGCCTACTGCCACAGGCGCCAGTCTTGAGTATACGTTCAAACACTACGGGCTCTGACCCCACATCTACTACAGCTGCGACAGCCACAACGGGTGCTAAAGAGATTGTGCTCGAGACGGCCACTGAAACGGTTGTGTTAGTGCTAGCCATCGCAGTCACCATCGAAGAAGACGAACGCCGGAATATTCGCATTCGGCTCTATCCAACACAGGCGTCTGCTGACAATGAATCCGTCTTAGCGGAGACACCACTCGCCCAAAGTCTCTCCATTGACTTGCCTACAGATGAACCGCCCCCAGAAGAGGCGCTATTGCCCGCAGGGGTGATCTTGACTTTGTTGCTTACAGAAACGCAACAACAGCTACAAACTGTTTGCTCGGGCGATCGCGATAATTACATTCAGCTCTTCCCCTTCCGCTGCCCAGCCGATCAGGCCTTTAGCGTCCGCATCCAGTATGCAGACGGAGTTATGCAAGAAGACTTTGTGAGCTGAGGGCATCATCATGAAAGGACCCACAGAGCCCCCTGTAAGATCACAGCCTGAGAGCAATTTGGAATGCAAAATCCTGTTGAATTTGGGTCAGGGGGATTGGCAAACAGGGTTTCCTAGCGTCATTGCTCAGCTGTGGGAAGGCGATCAGTCCCCAGTACAATTTGTTGGTAGCTTACCCCCAGCCACTCATTTAGAAGAACAGTATCAGCGGTGGCAACAACTGTATGAAGCACTCTATGGCAGTACAGCACTATGGAGACGAGCCGGACAGCAGACCCAACAGCGAACTCATCGCGGCGCAAGCGACTTCGAATTTGACACCAGTGAGCCTACTCGGGTGTCCCGCCATGATTTTGAATTGCGTTGCCAGCAGCTACAAACTGAGTTCAATCAATGGCTAATGGCCGCTGAGTTTACGCCTGTAGAACGTCGCATTCGCACATATCTATCGCCGCATTCGCAGGTTCGGCTAATGCTTACGGCTCACGCCAAAGCGGTGTTACGCTTCCCTTGGCGGCTATGGCATTTGTTTGACGATTATCCCCGCGCTGAGCTGTCGGTGAGCCTGCCCACCTATAGCCGCTCGCTGAAGCACCCGCCAAACAACAATACGGCAACGGTAAAGATATTGGCTGTATTGGGCAATGACGAGGGGATTGATGTTGAAACCGATCGTCAGCTATTGAGTCAGTTGCCCTCAGCTGAGGTGACGCTGTTAGCCCAGCCCACCCTAGAAGAATTACAGCATCAGCTGTGGGAAAATCCCTGGGATGTGTTCTTTTTTGCGGGGCATAGCACCAGTCAAGGTCAGGGATACTTGCAGGTAAACGCGACCGAATCGCTGACGATAGAACAACTGAAGTACGCCTTGCAGCGATCGATTAGTAACGGGCTTCAGCTGGCGATTCTCAACTCTTGCGATGGGCTAGGGCTAGCTTGGACCTTAGCAGATTTGCACCTGCCCCAAACGATCGTAATGCGAGAGCCGGTATCAGATGCGATCGCTCAACAGTTTCTCAAGGCATTTTTAGCTGCGCTAGCTAGTGAACAATCGCTTTATTTATCGGTGCGAGAAGCTAGAGAAAAGCTACATGGGCGTACAGAGCTAGGCAGCTATGCAGCCTGGCTCCCCGTGATTGTTCAAAATCCGTCGGAGGCCCCACCTACCTGGCAAGGCTTAATGGGTCAATCGCCAACGGCCCAATTAACTGCCTTAACCGACTCGGCAAGGGCTGATACTTCAACAGCTATTCCTACCGTTTTACCCGAAAAAGAGAAGTCTGTTAGGTCGCAGCGTCTGACTAGTAAAGCGCTGGCAAAGACTCTGGGAAAAAGTGTGGCGATCGCAGTTGTTGTATTGGGTGCACGCTGGCTAGGCCTACTGCAAAGTACTGAGCTTAGAGCCTACGATACGCTGATGAAGCAGCGGCCCATAGAAGCGCCCGACCCACGGCTAGTGATCGTCACCGTTGATGGAGATGCGATTGAAGCGCAAACTTCTGTAGAGCGTAGGGGGTCGCTATCGGATGAGACGTTGCAAGCCGCACTGTCTACTTTGCTAAGCTACGAACCTCGAGTCATTGGGCTAGATTTGTATCGGGATTTTCCAGCGATTATCCCAGCGTTAGAAGAAACACTGGCGCTTCCAGAGATTGTTGGTATTTGTAAGTGCCGAGATCCTGGGTTTGACAATAGTGGGATTGGGTCGCCGCCAGAAATGGCGGTTAGCCAGGTAGGATTTAGTGATTTTATTGAAGATACTGACGGTATTTTACGGCGTCAATTATTGACCCTACAGCCTGATGCAACTTCCCCATGCACGAGTCCGTACGGATTTGCTGCACTGATGGCCATGCACTATTTGCGTAAGGAGCCCTCAAGTGCCTCATCAGGAGAAAACAATTTTCAGCCTTCATTTACTGAGCAAGACAATTTAAAGATAGGGGATGTGGTGTTTCCTCACTTGGAGGCTCGGACCGGGGGGCTACAGAAAATGGACGACGGCGGGAACCAGATCTTGTTGAACTACCGAGCTCGGCCCACACTGGAGAAAATTGCGGTAGAGGTGCCGCTGCAAAAATTGTTGAATAAGGAGGTGAATCCGGAGAGTATTCGCGATCGCATGGTAATTATAGGCGTAACCGAATCCAGCGGAGACTACTGGGCCACGCCCTACTATGGTGTACGGGGGTATGGTGTGCAAAGGCAAGTGCGAACATCAGGGGTGTATTTGCAGGCGCACATGGCCAGTCAGATGATTAGTGCGGTGCTAGATGGTCGACCGTTGATTTGGGTCTTACCCCAGTGGGGTGAAGCGCTGTGCATTTTTGCGGGGGCGATCGCAGGCAGCCTCGTCACCTGGAAGCTATTGATCTGGGAGCAATGGACCTGGCGTGGGCGAGCGACCAAGCTTGGACTCATTTGTTTTTTGAGTGCGGGCGGCTTAATACTCACTGCCTGGGCGACATTGCTCACCGGCGGATGGCTACCGCTAGTACCCACATTGTTGACTTTTGGGGGTGGGGTGCTTTCTAGTAGAGGGGCGTCAGAGACATAACTATCTATTTTTTAAGAGATTTCTAGAGGATACATCAATGATAAATATGAATTTTTACTTGCGGTACGCTGTTACCAAGCGTATGAGCCGTGTCCTGGGTAAGGCAACGGGGGTGACGATAGCGGCGACACTGGTGGGACTGTTCATAGTTCCGTTTAGCCCAGCTATGGCCCAAGTTTCTGTTCAGTCTTCTGTTCAGTTTGTGCCGACACCGCCAGACCAAGGTGCACCTGATGGCAGGCAGCGCGGTGGGGCCACCCGTGGCGACTGCGTTACCTATCAAGATTTAGTCGCCATTGTGCCAAGGGTAGAAAATGTGGTGTGGAGTCAAACGACTAGCGCGACGCCTACTTTCTTCTTTGACGTGCTTGCTGATCTGACCGAGGAAATTCCTTTAGAATTTGTTATTCAAGATGCTAATGATGAGTATGTTTTTCAGCAGCAGTTTGAGGTAAATGCAGAAGCAGGATTGTTGGCTGTACCCACAATGTCAGAAACAGCAGAGAACGCTGGCCTGGCATTAGATGAAAGCTATCAGTGGACGTTCTCTATTTACTGCGATGAGGATCGCCCATCGGCTGCGGTGTCTGTTTCAGGGACTGTGCAACGGGTCGCAGACGGGAGCGCTGGCCCGATATCTGACGATGAACTGACGCCGGACAAACAATTTGAACGGCTGCAACAATATGCGGCTGCGGGGATTTGGCATGAGGCGATTGAAATTGCGATCACGCTGCACCAAGCCGAACCTAACAATGTAACCTATCAGGAGACGTTGGCGTCACTATTTATGCAGGCAGGTATCTCTGAAACACTGCCTGCAGAGGCGCCCACTGCAGGCTCTATTCCAGTAGAAGAGAAAAGAGAAGAAATACCGCCAGCCGAGTCTCCATCGGATAGCTCACTAGTTTCTCCGATGGGTGATGTACTGTGATGCGTACTACTCTTGTTAACTACATCGCGAGAATTTGTCGGGTGGGTTTAGCAGCGGCGGTGATAACGCTGTGTGGTTGGGAGGGCGCGATCTCTCAGCCAATTGCCCCAGATAGTACCCTAGGCGCAGAGACATCAGTACTGGATGATGGCACTGTAAATGGTAATCCTGCGCGGCTCATTGAAGGGGGCGCAACTCGGGGTAGCAATCTTTTTCATAGCTTTAGTGAGTTTAATATTGGTGCTGGAGAGTCTGTTTATTTTAAAAATCCCATGGGGATTGACAACATTCTGAGTCGAATTACAGGCGCCTCTCTATCGGAAATCAACGGGCGCTTAGGCGTGTTAGGAAGCGCTAACCTATTTCTCTTGAACCCTAACGGCATCGTTTTTGGCGCAGATGCACAGCTAGATATCAGCGGCTCTTTCAATGCAAGCACCGCTGATAGCCTTCTATTTACCGACAACAGCGCGTTTAGTGTGGCCACCCAAGACACCGCTTTATTAAGTGTTAGTGTTCCTTTGGGTATCCAGCTTAATACCACGGCCTCTCAAGACATTGTTAATTTAGGCAACTTGCAAACCGGTCAGGATTTAGCCTTGTCAGGTAACAACATACTGTCAGAAGGTTCACTGACCGCTGCGGGCCTGGTTTCTTTGCAGGCGCTAGAAGAGATTTCGGCTGTTGGTACGATTATATCAGGTGTTTTCGATCCATCGGATAATAGTGTTATCCAGGGCGGGAACCGTCGCAACAGCATCAGTATCTCAACGCTTTCTGGCAATATCACTGTCGGAAATATAGATACCTCAGCTTCTATGTCAGAAGACGCGACGGATGGAGATGCTGGAAATGGAGGGAATATTGTTATTTCTAGCAACTCAGGGAATATCACCACAGGTACCCTGAATGCCAACTCATTTGTCCAATCAGCTTTTGGCGGGGCAGGGACAGGGGGAGATATTGAAATCTCTGCTGCTGCTGGCAGTATTGAGACCAGCGATATATCTAATACATCCTTGACTCAGTTTGGAATTGCTTCAGGTGGAGGCGATGTCACTATCTCGGCATCGGGTTCTATTACGACAGGCAGCGTTCGCGCGTCTTCTTTTGCTGAGCAAGGGGGAGAAGCTGGCAATGGTGGCGCTATTAATATCTCATCAATATTTGGAGATATTGTGACAGAAGAGGTGAGAGCCGTCTCACGTGCTTCAGAAGGAGTCCCTGGAGAAGGAGGAGATATCCGCATCAGCTCGATTGAGGGAACTATTACAGCTAACGGTGTAGTAGAATCCTCCTCTTCTTCATTTTTTCTACAGCCAAAGTCAGGAGGCGACATCTCTATTTCTTCTGTTGATGGTGATATTATCCTCAACAACAATGTCAACTCGTTTGTATTAAGCAGTTTCTCTTTTCCGCCCTTGGATGATGAAGCCGCGCAAGCACAAGATGGTGGAGATATCTCTATTTCGTCTTCTTTTGGAAACATCTTGATAGATGGAAATATCAATTCATTTGCGACTTCAGATTTTGCCTCTTCTGGACGAGCGGGAAACATTTCTCTCATCGCCAGAAACGGATCTGTCCTGGGACAAGGCACTCAAGTTAATGCTTTTTCATCGGCTGCGCCTCCAGAAAATATTTTTGGGGAAGAAGTCACCTCTGGAGCGGGGGGTACCGTTACGATTGCTGCTCAGGTGATAGCGAACTTAAATTTGTTTACGCTTTCAAGTGCTGGAGAATCAGGCAGCATTAATATTCAGGGAAGGGATGATGGATTGGAAATTAATAATGTACGCTTGACCACCACTGGCCGAGTACAGGGGGTTCCGTTCTTGCCAGCGGAAAATCCATTAACCTTCGAGACCGTTGCTAGAACCAGTCAATCTGGTGATACACGCATCACCAGTGAAGGCGATATCCGCTTCAACAATGTAGAAATTCAAAGCGATTCTAACGGTGATAGTCCTGCTGGAAATATCATTGTTTTTAGCCGTGGCCAAGTAATTTTTGATAATAGCCAAATCAACAGTAGTGCAAACGATTCAGGTGCGGCAGGTAACATCCAAATCGAATCAGCGCGGCTTAATCTAGGTGAGGGCGATCGCATTTTTGCGACGACCTCAGCGGCAGGTGTAGGCGGCAGCATCACTATCAACGCAACTGATGCTGTTTTTCTAGGAGAAGGCGTACAAAATGCTGCTCCGGTAATTTCTGTAGGCGCCAGCGGTTCAGGGAGACCCGGCAGTATTGTTATTAATACGCCGAAGTTTGTTCTTTCGGAAACGGCGACCATTACAGCAGCCTCTACCGAAACAGCCACTAATCCTGACCGGGGGGGCAGTATTACCCTAAGCTCTAATCAAATGGACCTATCAGGAACCGTCCAAATTTTGGCAGAAACCCAGGGGCAAGCACCAGGGGGGCTGTTGACGCTGCAACCCTACCAGGCAGACCCCGCCCAAGCTCAGCTTCAAGCGATCGCTTCAGATTCTAATGCAGAGTCATCCTCCGGTTTTGCCCTAACACTCGAACCTAATTCGCTGATTTCGGCCTCAACCACAAGTAGCGGTAATGGCGGTGGGTTGCGATTACTGTCGCCTGACTATATTTCCGTCAGCGGCCCTGGCCGTTTACAGGTCGAAACCAGTGGTACAGGGCAAGCCGGAAGTATCACCGCAGCGGCTCGCACCTTAACCCTGGCCGAGGGTGTCACGCTTTCAGCCTCTACTACGGGCCCTGGTGCAGCTGGAGATATTACCTTTAATATCACTGAGCAGCTTACCCTTGATGACAGTATCGTAGAGTCTCGTACTGGTTTTGGTTCTACAGGTCGTGGCGGCAACATCAATGTAATTAACTCGGCTCAAACGACCTTGAACAATAACGGTAGATTCACCCTAAATTCAGACGGTCTGGGAGAAGGCGGAAACCTCACCTTAACCTCCGACTCTCTCACGCTAGACAATAGCAATATTACCGCCATCACTCGCAACAGCGACGGCGGCAACTTTACCTTTAACCTCAGCGACTATCTGTTGCTACGCAACGGGAGTCTTATCTCTACCGAGGCAGGTATCGCAGGCGCTGACGGCAACGGTGGCAATATTGCCATCAACGTCCCAAATGGCTTTATTGTTGCTATTCCTGATGAAGACAGCGATATTCGTGCCAATGCCTTTGCAGGCGACGGTGGTAACGTCAGCGTTACGGCGCTCAATCTACTGGGCATTGCTTTTCGCCCTGGGGTCAGTGACACACCGGCTAGTGACATTACTTCTAGCTCTGAGTTTGGCAACAGCGGCACAGTCACCATTAGTGAACTCAATACCGAGACACTACAGCCAGCGACTGAGCTACCCGTCAACACAGCGCCTGCCACTGTTGCAAGAGGCTGCCGAGGTCAAGGGGCTCAAACGGGCAGTTTTGTTAGTACCGGGCGTGGTGGTCTGCCCGCTAGCCCTATAGACCCTCTCAGTGCCGATAGCATTTGGCAAGACTTAGCGCCTTTGGACGTTGCTGTGACTCAATCTGTTCCGACTGATGCCAAGACGACAAGTTCTGAATCAACCTTTCGTGCTTCTGCAGATAGTCTTATTGTAGAAGCTCAGGGCTGGGCTCGTACTCGCGATGGTAGTGTAAGCCTCATTGCCGAACGGTCTGAGTCGGCAATGAGGCTTTCCTCGGCGAATGTCTGCTAGTGCTTTTTGTTCGGAGCCCTCTCCCCCCGGGAGAAGGGGGCCGGATAAGGGCTCAGGAATTGTGCAAAGAGCCATACCTTTTTCTATACAACAGATTGCGCTATGGGAATCTCTTCTACCGCCAGATGATTAGAGTGAGGTTTATACAGCTCTGCTTTAGCAGCGACTTCTGACATAATGGCTGTTGGTAAAAAGCCGTTGTTGACCAAGTCGATGTAAGTGTTAAGGTCGCTCTGCCAACTGTCTAAATGGCCTAACAGTTCGTTTAGACGCTCTGTTGTGTCTTCTTGTGTCAGCACATGCTCGACGGTGCCTGTTAAGGAGAGAATGGGTGTGCTTCCCTCTGGCTGGTCAGTTTTGCGAAGGGTAGCTTCACTGGCACTGAGGCTGAGTCGCCCTTGGGGAAGATCGTAGGCAAACTCAAAGGAAGTCTCAACGGGGGTGCCGTTGAAGGTTTGCCAGGGGCCGTCGGCGAGGAGGGTTTGGTTAAGGTAGCGGCGAACGGGGGCTTTATCATCTGCAAAGGAGACATAGCCAATGGCGTTAAATCCGAAGGCGCGGTAGTTTACTTTAGGCAGTGCGATCGCTAGCTTGCGGGCAATTTCAGGTGCAATGGGCTCTTCGGTAGAGAGATTTTCAACCGATTGAGCAACGACAATACGATTGGGTTGTACGGTGACGGTAACGTTGTTTTGATAGGCAATTTGGGCGACGTCTTCGGTATAAACGGGCTGGCGAGAGAGTTGCCAATCTTCGGGGATGATGCCGGTGTACTGAAGAAAATCGGCATTGATAACGCTAGGCGTTTGGCCTTGAGTGGCGAGGATGATGATGATTTCTTGAACGGTTACAGAGTGAGACATGGTGCAAAGTCCTATGGAATAAAGTGTGTAAGCAACTCTCAGCGAACCGAAAGTTGCTCAGGCTTAAGTTTGCTTAAAGGGCTATACAGTGCAAATAAGATCGATATGCACTTAGCCGAAATATTTCAAGTAGTCATCAGCTCAGTGCGACTATGACTTTACCAGCGCTAAAGCCTACGATGTCTGCCTTGCCATCTCCATTGACATCTGCCAAGTGACGAGAAAAACTATTCTGAGAAGTCCAGCCAGCAGCTACCGAAAAGTCATCTGTGCCTTTGACCACATCAGAGAATTCACCTTTGGCATTGCCGTAGGCAACATAGGTTGCAGCCTCACCAAAGCCAACAATGTCGGGAGTACCGTCTCCATTCACATCCGCGAGGGTACGTGTGAAACTATCTTGGCTCGTCCACCCGGATGCTGCTGAGAAGATGTTTTGAGCCGATGTGATTTTATCGAAAAATACCCTCCCATCCCGGAAAGAAATCTGTAGTCCTGAGCTGCCAAATCCGACAATATCGGCCCTTCCATCTCCGCTAATGTCGACTAGGTAGCGAGGGGTGGAGTCTTGTGCTTGCCATCCCTGGGATGCCGTAAAGTAAGGCGTAACGCCAACACCGCTGGTATAGCTTGCCTCAAATTTAGTGAAAGTGCCATTGCGCTGTCCAAATGCTGTATGAACAAATTTATCACCAAAAATAATGATATCGGCCAGCCCATCACCATTAAGATCCGCGACCTGATGCGCGTTTCGGCTATAGTCTTCACGGGCAATGGCCTGATTAAAATCATCAATGACATACGGGTAGAGTTTGTACGTGTCTTGGTCGTAAGCCTTGTCCGTCTGAATCGCTTCTGAAAATTGACCATTTCCTAAGGAGCGCGCCACATAAATCTTGTTGCCCTTAAAGCCGACAATATCAGCTTTACCATCACCATCAACATCTGCCAAATGACGAGGCGTACGCTGCTGACTGCTCCAGCCTGCGGATACAGAGAACTCACCAGCTGATGCTTTGCCTGGTTTGAATGTGCCATCGCTTTGCCCAAGTGCCGTTCCTACGTCTCCATGTGCAAAGCCAACAATATCGGCCCGGCCATCACCGTTAATATCAGCGAGTAATCTTGGATAGCGATCCTGGCTACTCCAGCCTTGACCGTGAGTAAACGAACCTGCCAAGGCGGTTTTAGCCGGATTGAAAATATCTTTAGGTGCTGCGATCGCCTTTTCCAGCTGATTGCTTCTATCCTTTGGCAGGATGAGCGCATTCGTCCGATAAAGAATGTTGTTGTCATCGCCATTGCCATCGAGAATGTCACCGCTGCTGCGAATTTGTACTTCTCCCCCAGCCTTAATTTCATCAATGGTGACTGACTGTGTGCTGCCAAGGTATACGCTACTTTCTGTTGTTTCGTAGGGAGTGACGGCACTAACGCTGCCCGTTGCCGACAGGTCAAAGTCTTCTTTGGGTTCGATAGTTAAGGTATCGCCGTTGCGTTTTATAATGCCCTGGGCTTCTGCATCGGCCAAGGCTGCTTTTTGCTCGGGGGTCAGCAAGCGCAATAGCTGAGAGCGGCTGATAGTCAGCGCCTTGGCAGTCTGTTCGCCAATGTTGCCCTGGCGGGTAGTGAGGGTGATATTGCGGCCAGTTGCATTGGCCTCTTCTGTGGCTAGGCCGGAGTTTTCGTTTAGCAGGCTAAAGAAGTATTCAAAGGCCTGCGCGTTTTGTAAAAGACTGAGCTGACTTTGTAGCGTGTGGGTTGTTTGAGAGAGCGTATTCGTGATGTTTGCTTTCTCAAGAGAGGGAATACGGTAGGTATAGGTTGCATCGTAGGTGGTGGGTTTGCCCAGTTCTATATGCTTGGAGATCGTCCACTGAGTGAGGTCATATTCCAGTTTTCGAATGTCGGCGGTTGTTTTTCCTACTGCAATGAGTTGAGTACGCTGATCTGAGCTGTAGGAGAACGAGAAGTCGAGAGAAGGCAAAATCAGCGGCTCCACCCAGTCGTTAAGAGTAGGCTGGCCTACTGAGTCGATAGGCTGGCCTAAGTCGATAGGCTGCTGGAATCCAGCATTCCGCAGACTAGGAACCGGGGGTTCCGGGGGGAGAGCGTCTGGGGTAATAGGGGCAAAGTCGCCTTTTCCTTGATTGCGAAGTTCCCAGTACTTCTGATAGTCTGCCTGTTTTGCCGTCTCAATAGCGCGGATCTGCCCTTCTATCGCATCAGCAGATGCAAAGGTTGCCAGCTTTTTGACGATGCTTTGATGCTCTACGTCGCTGGTGCGCCCATCGCGCAAATCTCCTAGGTCAACGCTTAGCGTGATGTCTCCTTCTTTTGAAGTCACATCCTCAACACGAAGGTGTCCTTCGACTTCTATGATATTGATGTCGCCTTGGGCCAGTGCTGTCAGCACGGAATGGTTGCTGTTACCAGTATCGACAGAGGCCTTGATGGAGCCATTAGTTGATGCAAGGTTGATGCGATCGCCCCCAAAGCTGCCTGCTTCAATACTGTACTGAGAGACAAAGTCAACATCGCCGCTATCTGTGTTGAACTCGGCAGATTGAACGATGCCGTTGTTGTATGCGACTTTGATATCGCCTCGGGCTGTAATTGCGGTGACGTCACCGCCTGTTTTTGTGGCTTCTATGCTGATGTTGTCGATGCCGTTAATAGCCTTGAGCGTAACGTTGTTGCTGCGAACAGAGCCACGAGATTGAGTGGATTTTATTTTGTTTTTGCTGTGGATAGTGGTGACACCGCCTGCATTGTTGAGAGTGCCATCTAGAATGACATTAGCGAGGACATGGTGCGATCGCACATCAACCATGCCCTGATCGTATCCTGTAAACTCAATCGCGATCGCATTATCCGCTTTAATAGAATGCTGATGATGTTGAGTGTAGGTTTCAAATTCGGTAAAGTACCACTCAGCTCGCGTCCCCCAAGGGTTCACATTCGGCCCACTGCGCGGAGACTCCCGAGTGCCGACAGCCGTCTTCTCCTTTAATAACTTGAACTGGTAAGTTGGTGATTGACGGTCACTCACTAACTGGCCAGAGGTTGCTTTTTTTACAACGCCTGTAGCTGAAACCCTCGCAGCTCCTCTATCTTCTGTATATGGCTTGTTCTTGCCCTTGCCGTTGATTTGGGTTGAGCGACCAAAGAAATTGCCACCAAAGTTTACGCCTCTCCAAACATGCGTTTTATCCTGCTCTTTATAGAAATTTTGAGAGGTTGTAAACCTGTAAACCTGGTTGGCTTTCGGTGTATAGGTTGTGTTTCGTCCTGAGGTTTGACTGACGACTCCGTTAACGGTTTTCTGAATGGTGTTTCCAAGTCTCTCAATTTCTGTAACGTGGAAGCCACCAAATGAATTGGTTCGACTCGTATCGGTGAGCTTAATGTGTCCGGCTAACCTTGTATTGTTCAGTGAGGTAAGGGCTAGGTTATAATCCGTCTTGTTTTCAATTTTGATCTGCGAATAGCCATCTAACACCTTCAGCTTGCCATTGCCCGTACTAAAGAGATTGCCGTGGATTTCGAGCTTGCCGCCTTCTACATTAGTGTTGTAAACCTCAATTTGCTGGTCTCGTGCGTTCCAGCGTAGGCGAACGAGCTTATCGCTTGCGGCAATAGTGGTCATGTCGTGATCTGCCGCCGTCAAATCAAAGAGATATTTCCCTTGGTTTTGTATATACTCCCGATTGAATCTTCGAATAGTGGTCTCAAGAGATCTGGTGTCGATGAGCGCGCTATGGTTCGCCCGGCCTGCCTGCACAGTACCGTTGATGTTGACATACTCACCAGCAATAAAGACATTTTCGCCTTCTATTTGAGCGTGGGTGCGATCGCTACCCAAATCAACCTGCCTTTGATCTTCGGCAGACTTTCTGGCGGTTTTCCACCAGAGCGATGAAGGGTCGCCGCCCAAGTGCCGCATACCGCCAATGTAGCTTTGAATCAGGCTGCGCCCGGTTGACATATCTACCGTATGCGCGCGAACATTGCCCTTGACAAGCGTGTCACCAGCGTTGTTGTTAGTACGTACAGTACCCAGTAAGTTTTCAATCTCGCCATTGAGCTGGATCACCGTAGAGCGATTAGAAGTACTCTGAATATCTACTTCGGGTCGCCCCGTTGTGGTAAGGGTTGCTAAGGTTGCAAAGCTAGCTTGATGCTGGCCCACCTTGTTCTGTTGATTGGCGCGATTAATCAGGGCATTCAGTGCCGACTGCCCACCCGGATTATCGAGTGCGGTGTAGTTAAAGAATATCTCGCCGCCCGTAGGAGACACTTTAATATCTTTGATGCGGATAGAGGCATCACTGTTGTTCTGAATTTTGATTTTGTTGTTGGCAATCGCGTCCAGATTTCCTATTCCCGATAGATAGTCACCTGTAATCGAAATGTGACCCAAGCTAAGATCGGTGTTTTCTACTTCAACGAGATGAATCAGCGCATTAGCATTGTTACCAGTGTGAGCATTCAGAAAGGCAAGTTCGGCCTTGAGTGCGCTTTTTTCTGCTTCGCTAGTTGCGCGATTGAGGCGGTGCTGTAGGTCACTAGCTTGGGTTTGGGTGAGCTTGTTTAGGGTTGTATTTTTATAGTGGTAGCCAATACTCTCTCGGTTACCGGCAACCGGCGACTGCTGGCCTAGCACATCCCAAAATCCTTTTGATTTGGTGTCAATATCTACCATGTTGCCATCGACCCTGGCACTACGTTTAATAGATAGCCTGTGTGCACCTGCTTGCTCAATGGTGAGAATTTTCTCTTGAATGCGGTGGCTTCTGACCGTGCCATCAATGCGAACACCAATATTGCTGGTACGACTGGCGCCGTTGTCGAATTGCTTTGTGGTGCCGTAGAGGGTACTCGCATTGCCGTGCTCTTCAACGATACCCCTGCCTTGGTAAGCAACGAGGTTAGTGTCTTTCGCGCTAGCGATCAGAGTGCCTGCATTGAGTGTAATGGTATGGGTTTGGTTGTATATGGTCTCTACACTTGATTTGGGATCGGGAATGGGGATAAAGGCAAAGTGAGTGACCGATGTGGTGGCATCGACAATAGATTGTTCGCGAATATCACTGCCGACATTGCCCGAGAAGTCAGTACCTGAAATGCCCGCTGTGAAGGTTACTTCTCCATAAGAGAAAATCTTTGAATTGCCGTTTACCGTGATGGTATCAATCGGGGTGACCTTGGTTTTGGCCGCTACTCTGCCGCCACTGGCCAGGCCACCCGTTTCCATTTCGCTGAGCGATCGCACCCGGTTATAGCTATGGCTGTTCAGGTTAATATCGCCCTGCGCATCCAGGGTCGCATTGTCAATGTCAATTGCCGACTGGGTGTCTACCTCAATCTCGGCACGGCCCAGGCCACCAACGGCAATCAGGCCATAGCTTTGCGCTTTCACTTTCTCAGCTACATCAACAACATTTTTGGCTCGTAGGCTTAACGCTTCAGTTGGGCCTACGCCAACTTGTGTCAGCTTCGCGCTATCTTTTACATGCACTGCAGTATTGTGGTTGATGTCCGTTTTGCTATCCAGTACGGCCAGGCTTAGCCACAGTGCGCCAGAAGCGCTGCGCAGGCTAATTTTATCTGGGTTGAGCTTTTGGCTAGTGTTGAGTGCACCTACAGAAATCGCGTATGCGTGGATGTCTAAATTCTGGCCGATGGTGGCCTCTACTGTGGAATTTATGTTGTGTTCTGCTAGTGCTGCCGCAGCAGATGCGGTAGTTGCTACGCTGATGACGGCCAGATCTTTGTCAAACGTGTTGGTGTAGTTAGCGTCAAGGCTGAAATGCTTCGCACCAATGCGGCCAATGCCACTAGTGGTATCGGTGAGTGTCGCCCGTGTGATGCTGGTGCTGTTGGTTTTGGCAACGCCCGCCCGGCCAGAGAGGCCAAACCAGCTGACCGCCGCACCAAAGGTCAGCCCCTGTACTTTTGCCTCATTTTCACCTGTGGCTTTAATGCTCAGATCGTTAGCGGCAAGCAGGATCACTTCTTTGCCAATGGTTGCCTCGGTGACTTTGTTGCTGTGGGTATTGGTAAAGAGTGCGCCGCCGCTGATGCCTGCGGTGTGGCCAATGGCAACGCCGCCGCTGGCCACACCTTTCTTGCCTGCAAACTGCTGAGTGTTGTTGATAGCTTCTATCGATATATCGGTCGCAGAATATACTGCGGCTCGATCGCCGACGTAGGCCTTCACTGTACCGTTGGCATAGGCGTCGGCAAAGGTCAGGTCTATCGATACGCTTGTGTTGAACCCGCCGCCGCCAGCTGCCGCGCCAGTAGAGGCGATCGCCGCAACAGAGTCACTGCCATCTACAGGCTTGTCTTGCTTGGCCTGTACCACCAGGCTTTTTGCCAGTAGGCTTGTCTCCTCGGCAATATAGGCCGTTACTGTTGGATTAATGGTTGCGGTTGCCTTGGTGCCTGCGCCTGCCAATGCGATACCTGTGTTTGATGCGGCTACTGCAACAAATAGGGCATCTGCCACGGCTTTTGGCGTAGCCGCTGACCGAATCACCACATCACCTTTGAGTGAATCTACATGCTGAGCAGCTAGGTAGGCCGTTGCGATACTGTTGTCTGTGACGGTTGCTAAGCTTGCTCCCGCTGCGGCAGCAACCAGCCCGACACTACCAGAGCCACCGTGTACTTTTACTTTACTATCGGTGTCGCTGTCAGCCTCAATCGTCAGGCCGTTTAGCCACATGTGGTGGTCACCGCTGACATAGGCAGTGGTCTCTGTGTTGATGGTTGTCTCAGACTTAGCGCCTGCGCCTGCAAGCCCAACAATGCCTGCGCCAATGCTGGCAAATCGGTTGTCTGTAGATATTTGAGCTGATTCTTGCGCTTTAACAGAGACAGCTGGCGTGATGGCTTGCTGCCAAAGAGCGTTGTCGATATAGGCTTTAACTTTGTTGTTTAGCTCGTTTTCTGTGATTGCGACTGCGATCGCCACGCCTGCACCTACGCCTAGTCCACCATTGCCTAGGACGTAGAGCGCATCAATCTCGCTGTTGTCTTTAGCTTGTACATTTACTATGTCAGCAACGTGCAGACTGCTGCCAGATTGAATCGCGGCGCTGACTGTGTTTTCTGTTGTATTTTTGGCGATGATGCCGCTACCGGCAACGCCAATCGCTATCGGTGATTTAGGACTAACAGAAAAGGCTAGAGCGACAGAAGCACTCACGACCTTAGCGTCGATTTTGCTGTCGGAACTGGCGTTAACCGTCAACACCTTGCTTTCAATTAAGGTCTGATCTGCGGATGGAACGCTAGCAGTACTTTCTTTGCCCACAAACGCCTTCACCTGACTCTTCAGCATATTGTCTGCTTTGGCAACGCCTACGCTGGCCGCGCCTGCTCCTTTCCCGCCTCCAGCAGCGCTAATACTGGCGACATAGGACTGTGATTTGATGTCGCTGTCTTCTTTAGCAATGACTTTAACTTCTCCGTTTTCAGCGATCGCCTGACTCCCCTTTTGAATAGAGGCAACAACCGTATTCTCTAACAGATTCTGTGCCCCAACCCCAGCAGCTGCCAGTGACAGTGCACCTGTGCCACCGCCGCTAGCCGCCAGCGCCGCACCGACATTTAGGGCCTCAATGCGAGCCACAGAATCAGCCAATAGCTCAATGTTTCTATGAGCGGTCACGGTAGCGCTATCAATGGTTGAGTGAATATTGTTGCGTAGGGTGTTTTTGGCGATCGCTATCCCCACCGCCACACTCGCGCCAGCCTTGCCACCACCGCTGGCCGCTAGTGCCCCGGCCCCACCGTTAGCCTTAATAGTAGAAGCGTCTTGCGCTATCAGGCGCACCGAGTCTTGCGTCGTGGTGACAGCAGCCCCATTTTGAATCGCAGCCACCACCGTATTTTCCAACAGATTGTAAGAGCCAATCCCGGCCCCTGCGAGGCTAATGCCAGCTTTTCCGCCACCACTTGCACTGCCAGCAATGCCAAAGTTTTCGGCCTCTATGGTGGGTTTTAATACTGAGCGCAGTGATACATCCTGCGCAGTGACCTTGGCGTTATCTATGGCTGTGCGCACGGTGTTCTTTAGTTTGTTGTCTGCAACAGAAGCCGCCGCCGCGAAGGCAACCCCTGCTTTTTTGCCCCAGGCGGCAGCAAGGGCAACAGCACCGCCAACAGTCTTGAGGGTGGGGGTGTTACGGCTGGTATCGTCTCCTAAACGTGCTACGAGCGCAACATAGCCGCCTCTGTTGATAGTTGCAGAATCTTCGATAGTGGCTGATACGGTATTGGCTAGCGTGGTGTGTGCCACCGAAACGCCCACTGCTAACCCCGCGCCTAGCTTGCCTTGGCTGATGCCTGCACTAGCCGCGCCTGCCACATTCACACTTTCAATCGTGGGGTTAGAAACGGCGTCTAGCCTGACGGCTACCTGAGCGGTTTTCCAGGGGTTGACGATAGATTTTCTGATGTTGGCGTTTATCGTGTTGCTAATCTCGTTTTTGGCGATCGCGACCCCCGCACCTGCGGCCACACTATTACCTTTGCTGCCTTGCGCTGCACTCACAGCTACCGCTAATCCGATGGCATAGGACTTGAACTTGGTTTCATCTAATGCCTCTAGCGTCACCACATCAGTTGTGATGATGGCATTGTTCATAATGACGGCTTCAATTTTGCCATTGCGCACAAGGTTTGCTGTGCCTGCGCCCGCGCCTGCAAATGCGCCCGAAAGCTTGCCTTTACTTGTGGCCCCAGACCCTGCTAGCGAGCCAGAGCCCACCACTGCGTAGGCATCCATTTCAGCGGTAGAGGTTGCCATCAGGCTGACCTGCGGACCGCGTATAGACGCGCCGTCTAAGTGTGCCAGTACAGCGTTGTTGTCGACGGTATTCGCCGCGCCCGACGCACCCACCGACACAGCAATCGGCGTATCTTTATTTAGCACAAAGCTCAAACTCAGTGCGCCTGATATTGCCAGCAGCTTGCTGTTATCATTCGCGCTGATCGCCAAGCTAGAGGAGCGGTCTGATTGAGAAATCTTGCTATCTTTGACGATGGCGGCTGTTTTGTTGTTTTTGATGTTGTTCCAGGCACCTGCACCCGCCGCTGAAAGAGAAATGCCCAGGCCGGAAGAAGCGCCAGATGAAGTAGGAGATCCAGATGAAGCAGCGCCTGCTACTGATCCGGCTACAGCGATTGCCATACTGTCAAAGCCTGTCGTTGCCTGGATCTGATTCGGCCTTGATGAAAGCGCCATAGTCTCCAAAGTAGACTTTTCGACCAGGCTGGTTACTTCGCTATCGATTTGATTCATTGAAAACGAAAGACCCAGGGTTCCACCGCCGCTGCCTTTGCCCGTAGATAGCCCCAGTGCCAGGGTGCCCGTCGCCGCGTAGTATCCGCTGTCGTCGTTAGCCAGCACAGAAACATCACCCTTGCCTTTTCTAACTTGCTTGATAAAGCTGTTCGTTTTACTATTTATCAGGTTAAAGGCAACCGATCCTGCCAGATTGACATTGGCCGTGCTTTTATCGCTTTTGTTGTAGCTGATAGCGGGTGTAAAGGTCAGTGCGACCGATCGGCTGCCCTGGTTGCGGTCTTTGTCTGCGCTTAGCACAACGTCTTTAGCTTCGTAGGTTGCCCCTTCTATAAACGATTCGGTAATATGGTCAACTTTGTTGAAGCTCACGCCTGCTGAAAGCGAAATCGAGCTTTTTTCATTGGCTTTGAGTGTAGAGGAGTCCTTTTTATCTTTTTGTTCTGTTGCGGTTGAAATACTAAGTACAGCTGAAAGTGCCAGGTTCAGCACCTGATTGCTGCTGTCTATTGCAATTTTGCTGCCACTGGGCTTATCGGTCTTTATCTTGCCCGAGTCGTAAATATAAGCCTGGGCTGTTTCTGTGGCGACGTTGCCCGCGACGCCGCCGGTAATCCCCAACGAGAAAGCATCTGGAGCCTGAGTGACTTTCTCTACTAAGCCCATAAAGCCGCCCTTTGATTGATTCGCAGAAGCTGTTGGGCCGTTGGTTGCTGGGCTGTTAGACGGGCTGTTAGACGTGTTGTCATCTTGTGGGCTTGCGGCGGTTCTGTTTACCGCTAGGGCGATACTGGCTGCCACGCCGCGAACGTTGGCCTCTACGTCAATATCTGTGGCCTGTATGTAGGTTGCACTGTTCGCAGCAGGGCCAGCGAAACTGGTCTTTTCGTTGCCGATGATGGCTTTTACGGTGCGATCACTCACATCTGCCGCCACGCTTAGGGCAATTCCTATTCCACCCGCCTTAATCATTGACGAACCCAGGTTCACCCGAATCGCATTGCTATCGGCATGTACTCGCAGTAGGCCACCAGTAACGATCACGCCGGATGCTAGCTGGGCAAGGGTATTGCTGCTGTAGTCAAACGCGAGGCCTGTTCCTGAAAGCCCACTTTCATCGGAATTTGTCCCCGAGTGAGCTACATTAATCGCAATTAAGTTTTCTAGGCTCTGTATCGTTAGCCCTTTGCCCTGTGTACCGGTATGAATCGTGGCTGCCTTTTCAATTTTTGCCGTAGTGGTGTTGTTTAGCTGCTGAACAAACACAGAAGCCCCTATCCCGCTTCCGGCTCGGTTGCCGAGTACATCAAACAGGTCTGAGCCCTTCGCCTTAAGTGGATTTCGCGACTTTGCCTTTGACCAAGACTTGGCAAGCGTAATCGGAGAGGTACTGAGGTGAGCAATACCGACGATGCCTGTGAGCACCATATCAGTATTGGCTTTCACGCTTACAGACTGTTTGTTACTTCTGTACGCTTCATCCTGGTTGATCTGTGTCCCTGATCTGACAATGGCCTCAGAAATGTTGTCGTACCCTGCATACGCAATCGACCCGTTCAGACCGTAGGTGCTTTTAGTCCTGTTGTTTTTCTTATCTGTGCCGCCTGTGTTCTTGGTCGCAACATACGTGTTAGACACTTTGTCTAGCAGCAGTCCACCGCCCAATAGGGCATCTTTTAGCCAGGTCGCAATCTGACCGCCGCCTTTGACTCTGTCGTTAAGGCTATCTGCCGAAGCCTTGCTAAATGCTTTTGTATCAAAAATCCAAGGGTACTTTATTGCAGAAGTCACAGAGAGCTCGTCCCTAGCATCTAGCTGAGCACCGGAATTTACAACGGTCCTGGCTGAGTTCTTGTACTCGCCAATTCCGATAGCCACGCCAGCTGTCAGATCTCCGTCACCCTTACCCGTTTGCGCCTTTACCTTTGTCTGCAGCTTTTGACTAATGTTGCTATTTACGGCGAGATTCTCGTCAGTTTTTAGTTCTGCTCCCGAGCCGACTTCTGCTAATACGGTGTGCTTGACAATGTTAACTCCTACGCCTATGCCACCTGAGATACCACTCTTACTCTTACTCTCTAAATCTTTTAGTGGTGATCCCGCATTCTTTCCCGAGTCCTTTCCTGCATTCTTTCCCGAGTTCTCCTTCGCTTTGAAGTAGGCACCGGCTGCCAGCGGATTCAGTAGGATAGGATTTGCGACAAACCCTGCGGCAACATCTGTATTAGAGATAGCGTCCCCCAGCCCGGGCGTAGATCCGGTTGCGCCGGTGGAGGAGGCGGTGTCCTTGGCTGACAGCTGCGCTGCGATAGAAATACCTTTCTTTTGTCCCTTTTTCTCTAGCGTGTGGCCGTCTTTGAGGGCGGTGGTCGTATTTAGGTCTATCGCCTGGGCAGCTTCGGCCTCTTCCTGAGACTCACTAAGCAAGAAGGTGTCCTTGTTCAGGACAGTGATGTAATAGGTTTCGCCTTCAGATAGGTTAGCGATCGCCCGGTCGCCTATTCGCACACTCTCTTCGCTCAGGCTCGCCAGTACATGACGCAATCCAAACCCGGCTGAGGTTAGATCGATTGCCTGCCCGGCGATTGCTGCCGCCGCAGACGCTGCTAGCTGCACCCTGCCATCCCCTAGCTTAATAACAAAATACTCAGCATTGGCAACGAGCCCACCAATGCTCTCTCCTTTACCCCCTAAATAATCAGTCTGGTAAATCACCTTGTCGCCTGTTTTCAAGTTTTTAGCGGCAAGGGCGATAGTGTTGGCGGCAACATCAACATCAGCTGCAGGGTTTATCAACCGATTGACCGGAACAACTATCTTTTTCGCATAGGTGGCATCGACGTTGTACACCACCATTTCGCCAGTTTGCAGGCCGTGATTTTTCAGCGTTACCGTATTCTTTTCACCATCGATGGCCTTGGTCGGGTCGAACCTAGAAGCATTGCGCGAAAAGATCAACCTATGGCTTGAAGCATTGTTGGGGTGGCTCAGTGCGATCGCATCCCCACTCTTTACGTCTTGTGTTGTCTTCGCAAGCTGGAAACTGTTAGCATCCGTCAATATAACAAAGTACTGCTGTCCGCTCTGTAGGCCAGAAAGATCATCACCGCCAACGCTGTCGTAGGTAACCAGCTGACCGTGATAAAGGCCGTGATTGTTAAGGGTTAACGTATTGCTTTGGCCTAGTCGCTGACGGCTCGCCTCAAAAGTTGTCGTTACGCTCTCCTGTTCAAAGAATTCAAAAGCATGATCGATGCCTCCTTCCGCACCGATCAGGTCGATTGCTTTGCCCTGCGCCACATCATCCAAATTAGCCGCCAGCTTCAGCGTATTTTTGTCAACAACAATTGCAAAATACTGGTATCCATTCCGCAGGCCTTCTATTTCGCCCGTTTTTGAATCTGCCTGATACGTTACTTCTTGACCCGTTACCAAACCGTGATTGGCAATCGTCAGCATTTCATTTTCTGCATTGATGACCCGATTAATATCTTTGAACGTAGCAATGGTCTGATTACCGGTTCCTACAGAAGTCAGATCAACAATGTCTCCGGCAGTGGCCGCTTCGATAGAAAGGGCCAGCTGTAGCGTATTGTCATCTATCACAACTACGCTATGGCGAGTGTTATCGTCCAATCCACCAATAGCCGTTGTGCCCTGTCGATAAACCACTTCGTCGCCGGTAGCTAGTCCATGTCTGACTAGCTGAATAGTGTCGTTGGCTACATCAACAGGCCCAGCAATTACCGGGTTGGCAGGTGTTAGGGCTACTTCCTGCTGGCGGCTCAGGCTATGTTCTGCCCCCGTGTTAAGCCCTTCGGTGCCTATATCTATCCCGCCGCTGCGCGCTAGCTGAATAGTGTTGTCGTCTAGCACCCGTACAACCAGTTCTTCTTCATCTGTGAGTCCGCCCAGGGTTTCACCATCGCCTGTATTGCGGTAGGTCACTTTGTCTCCATTGCTAAAGCTGTGCTTTTCAGCAAAAGAGACGGTGTCTTTTGCACTATTTACCTTTGTCAGGTCAATCGATTTGGAAGTAAAGAAGTCTTTAACTTTAAAGGAATCACCTTTTTGCAGATTGAGGTCATATTTTTTCAACAGATAGTTAATCTTGTCCAAGCTTTTAACTGAGGCATCGCTAAGGGCTCCCTTCGCTGTGATGTCGCCGTTGATAATGGTTTGAATATCTGCAGTGTCGTGATTGAAGCTAATGCCAACGGCGATAGGAGCATCGATATAAATTTTGGTGGTAGCGTTGGCATTGCTGCTAACGTTACCGTTCGCGTCAATAGTGACATTTCCATCAGCGGTGATCGCACTCTTCTCATCAACCAACACTTTAGAGGTTGTTTTCGTAATCGCTACTGCTGCGGCAGCACCATACTCATTTTTATCATCACCGTGATTCAAAAACCGCAAATTGCCGAGTAGTCTTGCTTTTACATTGGCAGTGGTTTCCGTATGTGCGGTGATAAATACACTGGCATCCGCATTAATGGTGGTGCCGACCAGGTTGGCCTGCGCGTTAGTGGTGGCATAGCCAACGCCCACCGCCAAATGCGTGGTAGCTTTCGCGGCTTTGAGGCCTGCGCCGTCACCGCTACCATGGGCATAGCTGCCGCGTATCGCCTGCACACTGCCATCAGCCGTCGCCTTGGCATTAATAAAGACATTGCCACTGCCGCTGAGGTTGCTACCAGTCAGATTAATATCGGCGCTCGAATTTCTGACTTCTACTGATGCGGGTAGCACCGTATTAAGTAGCTTGGACACTGCGCCTGAAATGAGTGAATCGAGGACCAAAGACTGGACTAGCTTGGGTGCACCGCTAAAGAGCACAGAGTCAATCCCACCGGCCATTACGGTAATATCGTCACCCTGGAGCGTTGACCCAGTAATATCAATGGTGGCACTACGCACTGGCTGAGTTGGGAAAGTAACTAAGTGGGTTTGCACCGTGTTGTCGATAGCAAAGAGCGAAATATCACCCGCTTGTTCTTTATCATTTTCTTTGTCATTGTCAGTGACATGGGTAAATAACTTTGCCTGGTTGTGAATTGTAATGGACGGGTTCGGATTGCTAAGAATACCACCGTCACGCGGTCTCGATACTAAATCGTCGGCTTCTTTATATAGGTACTGAGAAATCAGCGTGAGGTTTCCCGAATCGCCTGTAGAATCGGCATTCTGATAGTCAGTTCCCTGGATGAGTCGCGTGGAAATTAATGCTGTTCCCTCAATGACAATTTCCTTGGCCTTAATCTTGATATTTCGCAGACCACCGCCAAAAATATCTCCACCAATCGTGACTTTCCCATCTGCATTAATGGTTAGATTGTCTCGTATGCCGTCGCCATTGCCAGACAGCACAAAGCCATCTGCCAGGGTAAAATCTTTGACATTTAAGGTGACATCACCTTTGAGCTGCCAGTCACGGTCCACGCTGAGATTGCCCTTTGGCTGCCAGCTAGCATCAACGATGAGTGGATCAGGTGTCGTTGGTAGCGTGCCAGGGAGCGTTGATACATCTGGCGGGTGTATGGTGACCCCCGTCAGAGGATCAACAGTTGAGGACTGGCTGACGGCCTTGTTTGTGTCATCACTATAAAGTCTGGGGGCAGCGTCATACGACTGAAGCAACGCTGACTCTAGCGGGTCAGCCGTCACGACATCAGTCAAAAATAAAGACTCATTGGGCAACAGTTGGGCGCTATTTTTTGTGCCTTCCAGGTTATAGCCTTCCATCTCAGGGGAGAGCCCTAGCAGAGAGGTATCAGCGTCTTGATCTTGAGCAGTTATAGCAGGCGTATGAGTGGGGTCAAACATGTGATTACTCACTAAGGGGAGTGACCTAGAACCATACAGACGATTATTTTGAGATATGCACTGCCGCCTCAAAAAATAATGCACAAATGCAGGCAGGTCTTATACGCCGTCAAAAAAAGAAAAGACTCCTCTGCATATCTTTCTGCTTGGGTGTGTATATCTCATACAGGCGTTGTTAGTTCTCGAAAGCTAACGGCTTCTCTAGTAACCCTCCTTTGAATAAAGCAAAAAGATCATGAGTACTTCTCAAACCCAACGTCCGTCACAAACGAGTGCCCTCCAGCATGCGACTGGTCTCAGCGAAGTCTATTTAAAGCTAGAAGGCTTTGTAGAAAGTGCTCCTAGCAAGGAGGCCACAGATTTCACCCCAGCATGTTTTGTCGACCCAAAGACCCAGCTACCCGAAAACACCTGGAAAGATGCCTTCATCACCTTTAGCGTGATCTTCGGCTGTCTTATAACTAGCAGTGTGGCTTTGGGTTTTGGCGCTAGCAGGGTATCGCAAGGGCTACAGCAGCTGAGCGAGCATATCCATCAGCAGGCAACAGATCCGATCTTAACCCCTACTAGATGGCACTGATATTGCATATCTTCTTCAGTTCTCTTGTATAGCTCAGTAAGAACAATTTCCAGACCTATCCCTCATTAGGACATTTTTATGAAGTCACCATTCTTTTCAACTTTCTCAGCGTTGATCGCCATTGCCATCATTATTCCAGCAGATAGCCTTGCCAATACGCCCACGGCGAAAGTGCCCTCAGTACAACAGCAGCATCAGGTTCTAGCCGTTGAAGGGAGGAACAATGACAAGCTGGCTCCAGGCGCAAAGCAAGTAAGGACAACTATTCCTGTCGGTGGTCTTAGTGACGATTTCCCTTATTATCCTAGGGGACAGAATGATACAATATCACCCGACAGGGGAGGTAATATTGTGCCTTTCTCTGATCCTGCTGATCCTGAGATTCCTCCAGTAGTCAGTCGTCCGCAAGATGAGGAATCTTTTCCTGTTGTTGCTATAACCCTGTTCTATAACGTGCGTCGGGGGGACAGCGCTGGCATTCTTAGGCAATACACAAACTATAAAACATGGGGTGGCAGTAACTGGACTGCAAGTATAGACTCACCAGGAGAGTTCACACACAAACAAGAGGGTGCGAGCGTTAGCCATACTGACTCAATCATTAACTACATCTCTTGGGATGGACAACCTTGGACAGCCACGTTTAATTCAACAACAAACGTGTTTACGCATACCCGCCAGGGTAGTAGTTCATCACACACTGATACCATCTTGAACTACGTCGGCTGGGATGGGTCTCAGTGGACTATGCAACTGCAATAGTAGTACGTACCCATAGGAAATCACCTCTTGTATAACACCTATCGTTTGCCCATCTTTGAGGGTAAACGATAGGTGGTTTTTCTTTATGTTTTTACTGAAATAGGTCTCTGAAAAGCTGCATGTTTTCTGATTATTGGCTGTATGTCTGCTCAAGACCATCTCAACAATCGCCTACTCAGCTAAAGAGAGACAAAAATCATGTCCGCTAGCACAGTACCTAATACTCGCCCTGTTTCACCTGTGATCGCCTTTTCTCCACCACTTTCTCTCTCACAGAGTCAAACGCGGTCCGTCAGCCATTCCGTTGCCCCCCTTCCCATTACTCAGCCGCCCACGTCAGAATAGCCTAACCGTCCGCATCTGGAACTAAAGCTAGGGTGTGTTGATAGAACCACATCTGCGGAATCCTCCGCTCAATTTGGTGTGCAGAAGACTCTTTTCCAGCATCGCTATACGAAATACGCACGCGCTACCGCGCCTAATACTCGAACCATACAAGCCTGCTTTAAGCAGGCGCTTAATGTCAGTCGACAGCTACTCAACCAAGCTCTTTTACCTTACTCAATTTTGCCCCACGACTGAAAAGACCACTTTCACATCCCTAACCCTGCATATTCTCCTGAAGTGATCTGTATATCCCTTTAAGCACAAATGCCTGTGCTGAGTATATTCTCGTTTTACAAGGAACAAATCCAATGAAGCTTACCTATCGCAACGCTCAATACCAATCTAAAAACATCGGACAGGTCACAACACCTACCGGAGAAACAGGGATATATCGAGGTGCTAAAGTTCAGTTTAGAGCACCTTCTCAAATGCCTGTCCAAACCGGTTCTGATGTTTTGACCTACCGCAACGCACAATATCACAGCCCTCGCTACAATTCATCTTCGCAAGCTACCGTCGCAGCAGCGCCTAATAGCCGACCAAAATCAAATCGCACCCCTGCTTTGGTTGTTCAATAGGTCAAAGTACATGAAAATAGAAAAAAGCGATCTCCTCTTTTAACCAGGGTGCGATCGCTTTTTCAAGCCCTCTGCTCTGAGCGCCTAATCTCATGACCTTTCTCCGTTGCTTCTCATTTCTATCTTGTTTGAATAAGCACACACGTCAGCGAGCAAAGGTTTTGATCTGTTTGCTGCTGGGCTTCATTTTGACTACTTTGCCCATGTTTACCACACCAGGCTTAGGCTCTGAACTGGTGCGATCGCCCGCACCCGACCTATCTGCACAACCTTTTAATGCTCAAGTGCCATCGGCACAGGGGCTACTCACGCAAGGCCGAGAACATTACAATACCCAGCGTTTTACAGCTGCAGCCGACGCTTGGGCACAAGCCGCAGCACTTTTCGCCTCAGACAACAACCGACCTCAACAGGCACTAGCTCTTAGCTACCTGACGGCTACTGAACAACAGCTGGGTCAGTGGGAAGCAGCAAATACTCACATTTCTCAAAGCATTGCGCTAATTTCAGAGCTAGGAACAGCGTCTCAGTCACCAGCGATTATTCCTATCAGTGCCCAAATTCAAAATACCTTGGGTAGCCTGCAGTTTGCCCAGGGGCGCACTCAGCTGGCATTGGAAACTTGGCAATCGGCAGAAGCGCTTTATCTTCAGCTAAATGACCAGTCTCGCTATTTCAACAATCTCTTAAACCAGGTTCAAGCTCAGCAGGTACTAGGCTTTTACCATCAAGCGGGTATCACTTTAGCCACCTTGGAACGCACTTTACCCGACCAGTCACGACCGTCACAAATACGCGGCTATCAGCGCCTAGGGCAAACCTATCGACTCATTGGTGATTTTGAATCAGCCATTAAACATTTAAACACGGCGCTTAACCTAGGACAGCAAGAAGCGACAGACACCGCTGCTATTTTGATTGAGCTGGGAAATACCGCCCAGTCCCAAGGTGAGTTTGCAGAGGCGGTCGCCTACTATCAACAGGCCCTTGAGCAGCCAAATACGCCCGAAACCCAAATCAAAGCGCAGCTGAATCGGCTACAAGTTCTCTCTAATATTGACCCAGTAGAAGCACGCCGTGCGATTTCACCACTCTCTGCGGGCCTAGCAAAAATTCCGCCAGGCCGCCGCCAAACCTACGCCTATATCCATGGGGCACAAAGCCTGGTCACTCTGGGTGCCCCCAGCGATTTGGAGACAGCTGCTCGCTGGCTTGCCCAGGCCATTCAAACCAGCTCAGACCTGCAAGACAGCCGCGCAGAAGCCTATGCACGTGGAACTTTGGGTCATATTTACGAAAAATCTCAGCGATGGAGCGAGGCCCAGAACCTTACAGAGGATGCGCTCACGACAGCGCAGGCTATCACTGCCGCTGACATTGCCTATCAGTGGCAGTGGCAGCTAGGTCGCCTGCTAAAACAACAGAATAAAAAGGGACCGGCGATACAGGCCTACCGCGCTGCCTACGCAACACTTCAGTCGATAAAACAAGACCTCGTCGCCACCAATCAAGACCTACAGTTTTCTTTCCGCGATCGCGTAGAGCCAGTCTATCGTGAACTGGTTGATTTGTTACTTCAGCCAGATGCCTCAAATGCCGTCCTAGAGTCCAATGGGCCAGCCAATGGGCCAGAGGCTAGCAACCATACCCTGAGTGTTCAAGCAGAAGCTCGTAATGTGATTGAGTCACTTCAGGTGGCAGAGCTAGATAACTTCTTCAGAACAGCCTGTTTGGAAGGGCAGCAGGTTGCCTTAGAAGAGGTTGAAAAAACAGATGCAGCGATTATTTATCCCATTATTTTGCGCGATCGCCTAGAAATTCTCGTTAGCTTACCCGACCAGCCGCTACAACAATATACTTCTCTGGTTACTCAAACAGAGTTAGAACAAACCCTAAGCAACTGGCGACAAAATTTAGAAAGACCTTTTACCACCCCAGAAGGCAAAACCCTTGGTGAGTCACTCTATGAGTGGATTATCCAACCGATGCACTCAGCGCTAGCAGCTTCCAACGTTCGAACGCTAACCTTTGTTCTCGACGGCGCACTGCGTAACGTCCCCATGGCTGCCCTTTACCATGACGGCCACTATCTCCTAGAAGACTATGCCGTTGCCCTATCACCAGGATTACAGCTGCTAGGGCCCAAATCACTTCAGGAAACCAGTTCAACAGCCCTCTTGGGAGGGCTGACACAGGCCCGGCTAGGCTTTAGTGAACTCAGTAATGTAGAACAAGAATTGCGTACGGTTGAGAGCTTAGTCAGTAGCCGTCTACTCATTGATGAAACCTTCACAACAACCAATTTAGCCAAACAAGTTACCGACTCGAATCAGCCCATTATCCATTTGGCCACCCATGGCCAATTTAGTTCCAATGCCGACCAAACCTTTATCCTCGCATGGGATCGCCCCATTCTTGTCACTGAGCTTAGCGCTCTGCTCAGGTCTGGCGATCTCAACCGCCCTGATCCGATAGAGCTGTTAATCCTCAGTGCCTGTGAAACGGCAACAGGTGATAACAAAGCAGCGCTAGGTCTAGCTGGTGTGGCACTTCAGTCTGGTACGCGTAGCACACTCGCCTCCCTGTGGAATCTAGATGATGCCTCTGGAGCTGTACTCATTGGTCAATTCTATGAGGCCTTGGCTCGCCCTAATACCACCAAAGCAGAAGCACTCCGACAAGCACAGCTTAGCCTGCTTAAAAATCCCAACTATCGACATCCACTTTATTGGTCTGCTTACGTTTTAGTGGGTAACTGGCTGTAGGAGACAATAGCTGATTAGGCCTCATCCCAGGGTAAAACAAGATCACCTATTCTGCTAAAACATCCTTCATCGATGAGGTTACCTCTACTGTTTATCGGTCTCTCAGCAATAGGCATCTTACCCAAGGCTACTCTTATATGGCTTATAGGCTTTTGTCTTGCTTTATGTTCGTAAATAAAAATCTGCATCAGACTCGATAATAGCGCACCAGATTCGATAAAAACTGGTGCGAATTTTCAACCACTTAGCATGCCTAGTTTTCTAAACTATAAATGACCAATAATGAAAATCTTGAATATCAGGGGTTTCAAAATATGGACGTACGCCGACTCGAACGGCGGACCTCATCGATGTCAACAATGATTTCCAATTCCTCAAACCTAGCCTATTCAAAGGATTTGGGTGTCGTAATTTTTATTGCACCAATTTTGCACCAATCTTTTCTGAAAGCTCTGAACGGAGAGCTGATGTATTAGAGTGTCATAGGTGCAAGGGGTGCGATGTTAGGATCGTGGCCTCCGACCTGGTGGGTGCTGAGTACCCAGACATCAGCATTTTGCTCCAGAAAAATTTTGACAATGGTGTCGCTAGCTAATCGAGGGAGGAGTGTACGCCAGCTGCCGAGACCAATAGATAAATTATGAATGGGGCGATCTTCTAGGCTGCTACCTAGGTTATAGGAGCCTTCTCTCCAGTTAGCTCTGGCACTGCCAAAGGGCATGAGCTTACGCTTTAAAGATTGCTTGAGGTTTATTAATTGTTGAAGTTGTTGTACTGGCTAAGGCTGGGTCTGTTGCCACTGCCTTAGCCAGTCATGGTGCGTTTCAAAAAGAGTTTCCATTCTTCGGAGGGCGGCGCAAAGCGATTGATTGGAGTCTTGGGCGCAGTTATTCGCTGGGCCGACATAGGTGCCACCAGTGCCGTCGCCGATACGATAGCGGGCCATCATGGCTTCTAGTTGGCTGATGGTGCCGCGTAGGGCTGAGTCGGGTATGCCTTCAAAATCAAAGTCTTGAGTGAAGGCGTCTAGCTTGATCAGTAGGTCGCAGACTGGGCGTGTTCCGCCGTAGGAGAAGTGTCCGAAGTAGAAAGGGCTTTGGGCAGCAGGTTCTTTGTTTTTCCGCCAATGCCGCCATAGATATGGGGCAGTAGGGCGCGATCGCCCTCTTCCCAGCGCTGTTCTATCCAGCGCTGTTCTATATCGTCTGTAGAACTCTCGGGAGATAGCTGAGAAGAAATCAGAACAGATTGAATGCTACCCTTTTGTGATTCGATAGTCTGCCAGTTCTCTTTCTTGAGATATTGAAGCGCTGCTTTTTGGTCTGTGATGACTGTAGACGGCTGAAGCTGAAATAACTTTCGTGGGGCAAGTGTCTGCACCACGAACAGGCCAATGGACGACTTTGCACCGTAGATGTACCAGTCACTTGGGTTGAGCGGGGACTTTTTAATGTCTTGATTGGTGGCAGGGAGGGTGCCATTGTCGTCTTGCCAAACTTCAGGCAGTTGAACAATCTCTTGAAGGCCATCGAATTGGCTGGACTGACGATTGAAGTGAGCCACCTGAAAACAACCTTTTTGGTCGGAAACACAGCTTATCGATCAATACGACGAAGTCGGCTACTCAGATGAGTTCAAACGAGAATGCTTGAAGATGTACGTCAACGGCATGGGCTTTCGAGCTATCGAACGGGTGAAAGGGGTTCACCATACGACGGTTATCACTTGGGTCAAACAAGTCGGTGAACGGTTGCCCGATGCTTACGACCCTGAACAGATTCCACAGGTAGGAGAACTCGATGAACTTCAAACATTTGTAGGCTCAAAAAGCGGATGCGACCCCGCGTCGCTTTGCGGCGTTAGGGAACGCGCACCAAGAAAGATAAGGTCTGGATATGTACAGCCGTAGACCACTTCAAGCTAGGCATACTCGGCTAGGCGATTGGGGATAGAAGTGCAAAGGCGTTTGAGCCGCTGTGGTCGATTGTGAGCTTATGGCAGTGCTTCTTCTACGTCACAGATGGGTGGAAGGTCTACCCGATGTTTATGTTTGTGCCTGACGGCGACCAGATTGTCAGCAAAACATACATGACCAGAGTGGAAGAAGAGAACACCAGGTTGAGGCACTACCTGGCTCGGTTGCATCGTAAGACGTTGTGCTATTCCAAGTCGCTAGAGATGTTGAAGCATTCGCTTCGACTACTGATCCACTATTTCAAGTTCTGGGATGTTCCAGTTCCTTGGTGATCGTCAATTCACACCTGAATTCAGCAGCGCCTCAAAACCTTACAATCTGCTGCTGGTTTTTAGATATGCGATCACCTGTACTATATTTAAAGTAACCTCCCCGTTTGTTAATGACAGCGCTGATAGAAGTACTCAACTTGGCTTCACATTTTGCCACAAATCCGCGGCGATAAACCTCGACAGATGGCTTACATTCGTTGTTGCAATTATCACTTCTGAACTTTCTATAGTCATTGCCTGTGCAATTAAGATCATATCGCCATCAATCGTCTTATCGCCTGCCGTTGGTTGGCCTTTCTGTCTTGCCTGCGCCCAAAGCTGAGCTGCCTGACGCATCGCTGCTGTCGTCAGTGGTAAATACTCAATCAGCTGAGATAATCCATCTAATCGATCAAGGCCTTTTTTCTTCTTTGCACGCAACAACTCACGTCGAACTTCGTAGTCCGCAATTTCTGGGACGATGACACAGCTTTTTGCCTTAAGATGCGCTTGAAGCCACTGATTGCAGGCAATACCTTGCTCAGAAAGTTTAGGATTGGTAATTAGCCCAACCGGACCTGTATCCAATACGATAGCTCGGATCACCATGTAATTCCTTTCATCTCGAGCGGAAATAACTTACGCTCAGAGAGCCGATCTTCATCTAGCTTTTGAATGAGATATTGGCCTGTTTCCTGTTGGTCCTCAGTATCATCGTCATCAATCCAGGACTGAAGGGTATTGATGGCTTCAGCTTGTTTCTGCTTCGCCAGAATCGAGTCGCGCAAAAGCTGCAAAGCCAACGCATCTAGGGCAATCCCGTGTTGACTCGCTTCATGTCTTAGATATTGCTCTAATTCGGCCGGTAGGTCTAGGGTTAGTGTCATAAGCCTTTGTACAACGCGACTACACACATTTTAGCTCTAAACGAACAAAGTCTTTGTAGCACCTGGATAGGGAAAATGGTCAGCGGACACTCCTCGCTGGCCATTTAAGAGTAGAGCATCTTGAATGGCCAGCGTCAGATTAAGACTGCTTAGAATCCTGCGGGACTCATTGACTGGCCTCACGCAACAGACTTCTTTATTTGAGGATATAGCTCACAAAACAGCCATACAAGAAAAAAGTGATGGCAGCTATAACAGAAAGAAAAACAATGCTACCTGTAACAATACTTGGATCAGCACTTCTGTGGCTGAACGTAGATAGGGCCAACAGTACTCCTGCTACGCTACTACCGAAGAGATATATTGTTCTTGGAATATCTTGCAAAACTGTCTCAATAAGACGCTTGGCCCACCTGCTCGAGTATTTATCACTCAAGGTATGTAGCATTCCTACAACAAGAAAACTGACGGGGACTACAATCAACAGCTCTTGTACGGCAATATTACCAATCCTAGAGCTAACATAAGCCACTAGCCTATCTTTATCTGACAACAGGTCTGAGCTCAATACTGCAACCATATAGAAGATAAAGGTCTGACATGTGAAGGTAGCAAGCTCCATCAAAACAAACTCTAGAAGGGGCGGCTTGACATATCTATGCATAAAAGTCATTCTACGCTTTAGTAGTTCAAAAATACTATTTAATGATACACGTACGTGATAGTTCTGCAAGTATCGTAGCTACGTTCAAATTAGAATAGTAATGGTCGCGGTTACCTCATGAGGCCGCCAGGGGTTAGAGCAAGAGGCGATATGAGGCTTGAGAACGTAACTATTCCCGACGCCAAGCTGTGCTATCTGCTCAACTGGTGGGTGAAAGACGATAAATCGAGGTTGTTAAAGCGACTAGGCTTCACTGCCGCAGATCCTGAACTACTGAGGCAAGCGATTCTGATGCTGGTTGTCAGCAATGCTGCACCACTTTGTGCTAGTAACCACGAATCCACTCTAGGCCCGGCTGTGTATCGCCCATCACTCCTTTGATGGTTTCACGAATGGTCCGAAGTTCATCAGCTGTAATCTTGCCATCTCCCCAAATCAAAGACTTAATCTGACTAATTTGAGCGGTTGAAAACTCTCCATTCTCTGGCGCCTTTTCGACCGTAGCCTTTAGCTTTGCCAGATGCGCTAATTCTTCTTCAGAAATCGGCTGAGCATTAGGACGACTGACTTCTATAAAACTTGGGCTCCAAAAGCGGGCTTGTAATCACATCCTAATCAAGATGTTTCAAAACCCAACGCTCCTAACATTCATTTAAGAATCTCTCTAAAGCTCCCTGTTGAATGGGTTTTCAATAGGGAGCTTTAGAGTAACTGAAACCCCTTTTTTGTTACCTTTAATGCCATCATAAAGGCACTATCACTCAGCGGGTAACTGCCAAACAGGTAACTATTTTTCATGGCTATCAGCATATTGGTCTAAAATCTGGGCAATTCGTGCAATATCCTGCGCTGTCGCTTCTATCAGCTCAAACCGACTAGCAGGAATACCCTTCAGAAACCTGACCACGGTTGGGATGCCCACATCACGGCCAATCAAATAGGCGACCTCGACTAAAACCAACTGAGGTAGCAAAATCTTGGAATGTTGCAGATAGATGGGTTGAACGTCAGCGTGACGGCTGTCTGTCTGGTTTGCTAAAGCGACGATAAATCCACTGTCTGCGATTACGCTTTCCATGTAAACCCAGCAGCCGGTTGTACTTCTTTGCTCAGTATTTCCTCAGATTGACTTGCTAAGTCCGGCGAACCCGCAAAAAGACCAATTAAAGGATCCTCAATGGGGTCAGATTCAGCGGATGCAGTGTCTGCAGATACCTGAAGTTTTTGGCTCGCTGTCTGCATGAGCTGACTTGCAAGCCGGATTTGATCAGATAAGCTGAGTTGTTGGGCTGCGCTTAATAGTTCTTGGATAGTCATGATGGCGGTACCTTCCTCTAGCCATTGTACAGGTTATGATTTTCGGTCATCGTAAGCGTTATCAATTGCACCTAAGGCAACCAAGGAGGCTCGTTGGGCTAAGGATATGCCTATGGTTTGGGAAATGTTTGTACCTTCGTAAAGACGCTTGGCTCGTAATGTTTTCAGGCATTGGCCGGACTCGGGATTCCACAGCTTGATGGTGCCATCGCCGCTGCCTGTGGCGATCGCATCCTAATCACTAAACTTCTCCAGCGTATCGAGAGGGGTCAAAAGTAGAGAAAATGCTCTTCAATCAACAATACGTCAATACAGTTTGAAAACAATAATCGAAGAAATGTAGCTTCTCAATTCCGACACATTCAGAAGACTCGCCAACTGGTAGTGAGGTGCTTTCAAGCAGATAATTATTACCGATGAGGTCACCCTTATCGATTCTTTAGCTTCGCAGAGGACGATACTGCACGAAAGCCTCGTATTTGATAGCTTTCAGGCCTTTCCCTTCATCGAGTTCATGAGCAATAATCTGCATCAGATTCGATAATAGAGCATTAGATTCGATAAAAATTGGTGCAAGCTTTCAGAAAACTAACAATTTCAGCCAGCTAAATCTTATGGGTCTCAATATGAGAATCCTTATAAGTCAATAGTTTCAAGGAATGGACGTACGCCGACTCGAACGGCGGACCTCATCGATGTCAACGATGCGCTCTAACCAACTGAGCTATACGTCCGGGTGAGTAAAAAATATACCACAGCGGTTTACAAAGGTGCAATACTGGGTTTTGCCCCGTTGAATGAGACGTAAAATTATTAAAGTGTAGAGGGAAAGCGGCTTTTCACGATTTTTATGTATTGGCAAGAAGTTTCTGGAAATTGGTTTTTGGTGCCTGAGCGGCCTCGGGCGATTATTCATTTCCTGGGAGGGGCTTTTGTGGCGGCTGCGCCTCATTTGACCTATCGCTGGCTGCTAGAGTCGCTGTATCACGAAAACTACGCTGTGATTGCCACGCCTTTTATCAATACGTTCGACCATGGCGAAATATCGTAAAGAGTCCTATCAGTATCTTTTTAAGACTGGTAGAAAGTTGGTAGAAAGTTGATTGCTTGATTTACATAGGTTCTAGCGTCTGTCCACCCAATAGATAGACGCTGGGAATGAAATTCAACCTGACGATGGATAAAGGCAGTTATCGCATTGACTTCACACTCGAAGGAAAGCGTAAGCGGTTTTATCCAGGGACTAAAGATGAGATCACAGCTAAACAGCTTATAAAGCGAATGGCCTATGAGTGGGAGTCAGGCCGGTTTGACGTAAGCCTAAAATCCTACAAGCTTAAAAATAGAACTCAGCCAAAGGCTAAAACCCTCTCGAAAGAAAGGGATAATATACCTCAGACGCTACTAGATTTATGGGATGGGTGGGTTGACAGTTTATATCTGGCTCAATCTACCAAGAATGGCCACTACCATCTGATACGGCAGGCCATTAAACAGCACGATCCACAAGCTTTTGATGTTTTATGGTTTGTAGAGCTTCGGGAAGTGTGGTCAGTATCCACTTGGTCAGGTAGAAAAAGCTATCTAAAATCCTGTATAGACTGGGCAATTGAAGAAGGGCTCTTTACAGACAAGAACCCTTACAAGACATTAAAACCACTTAAGAAAGCTACTCCTGATAGAATTAAGCCTTTCAGTCCAGAAGAAATAAGAAAAATTCTGCAAGCTCTAGATAGTAATGAGTTCTGCCATCCCTGTAATCGATATAAACACTCCCACTATTCACCTTTTGTCAGATTTCTCTTTATTACTGGGTGCAGACTAGGAGAAGCAACAGGTTTGACCTGGGACTGTATAAATTTTGAAAATAGAACAGTGGTGATCAAGCAGGCTCTCGGAAAAGATATGTCAGCTAGCCCTAATAAGACCAGAAAAGTACTAAAGGAAACTAAAACAGGCCAAGTTAGATACATCCCTATGAATGATTCCCTTTCAGCCCTATTAGAGATGTTATTTCACGAATCAGAAAATGATCAACACAATAGTCATGGTGGATTTGTCTTCAGAGGGCACAGAGGAAAATACATCGACACAGCCAGCTTCAGGCGCAACGTATGGAGACCAATACTAGAACAATTGGGCATAGAGTATCGTTATCCATATCAGACTAGGCACACAGTTCTCAGCGTAGTTACAAGCTCTCATGGCTTACTTGCAGCGGCTAAACTAGCGGGGCACAAGAATCTAGATATGGTTAGTCGTCATTATGCTAGATATACGGATGATTTAGTCGATGTACTACCTAAGCTCTAAACGATGTTACTGAAAAAAGTGGTGTCAAAGTGCCATCGCGTATTATCACTGATCTTTTTAAGTGTCAAGAGAAAACACACGCACATTCATATTTTGTTGCTATGGTAGATAAAGACGACGTACTGACATCGTCTTTATTTTAATTATCGCTATTGTTCTAATAATGAATCCACTAAGTGCAAAAAATGTTGCTATTAACAACATTTATTCAGAGGAACCTCGAAATAAAATGCTGTCTGTGAAGATGAGTGAGGCTGAGTTGACTTATTTAGCTCAAGTCGCAAGAGGAGCAGGAGAGACAATCTCTAGCTTTACAAGGAAAGCTCTATCTGCTCACATTATTCAAACGATAAAAGCTGTCTGATCTCAATCCTACGAGACAGCAATTAAGACAAAAAACACTAGCTTATATGCAGGCTAGTGAAAAATTATCATTCTATCTTATTTCACTTATGAACAATCAATATTCTTCTCAGTATAACAAAAGTCCAGAGGCAAAAGATAGTCAAGCCTTTCCAAACTCACTAAATAAACAGGCGACAAGCAAAATCTATACGCAGGCAAGTGGTTTAGAAAAACATGTGGTGAGCAACACTTGTAGAAGTGTAGAAACCGTTGACAGCTATCACCCTAGCAAGGAAAGCACTTGTAGAAGTGTAGAAGCTGTAGACCTTTCTTTCGACTTATCAGAATATCTACCTGAAAGATTTTCATCTCTACTAAAACAGGTGGCTGAGGCTATGCCTACTAGCCCAGAGATGTTGTTGACAACATTATTACCTACATGCGCATCACTTATCGGGACTGCCGCCTTTGTCCAGCCTTGGGATGGATGGAAAGAACCCTCTATAATTTGGGCCATGAGCATAGCTCCGACGGGTTCTATGAAATCACCCACAATGGATATCATTACAAATCCCCTATGGGAGTTAGATAACCAATGTGATGAGAGTAGAGATTACATTGTGGATGATTTTACGATGGAAGCCCTTATGCAAGTCCATCAAAATAACCCTAGAGGTCTATTAGTACACAGAGATGAGCTAGATGGCTTATTTAAGAGCAATAATAAATATCGTGGTGGAAAAGGCGATGATTCACAGAGGTGGCTATCTCTCTATAGCGGAAAGTCTGTAAAAGTTAATCGAAAGGGCAATGAAGGCAGTAGATTACAACTAAAGAAAACAGCTGTATCTATTACAGGTACTATCCAACCTAGAATATTAAGTCACTATATTCAGGGTGATAATATTCACAGTGGGACTAGTGCAAGATGGCTATTTTGCATCCCTGAAATGCCTCCTGCAAAATACACAGAGAAAAAGATCCCTAATATTAGTGACGACTTGACTGATCTTTATTCGAGATTAGATAGAATTCCTGCCGACTCTTTGTTTATCTTCTCTGATGAGGCTAGAGACTATTTTGTTAAAGAATGGAATGATCCTATCGTCGATAGAATAACTCAAGAGTCTAATCTTGCCATAGAAGCTATACTGTCGAAGCTGAGAGGATATTGTGCAAGAATAGCTCTAGTTCTCCACTGCATTGATGAGTTAGCTTCTGTGTGTGACACTGATGTTTCAAGGAATACCGTTGAAGTATCTCCTCAGATATCTTTAGAAACAATTAAAAAGGCAGTATCACTTTCTAAATTCTACCTACAGCAAGCTGAAAAAGTCCATAGGGTAGAAGAAGCTCAAAACTCTATCAAGGAAGTGTGGATAATTTTACGACAGTTATCTGAAGAAAGGGGTGGGTGGATAAAAGCTAGGGATGCTGGGCAAAAGACTAAAAAAGTTAAAGGTGCTGACAACTTTCGTCAGCTGTTTAAAGTAATGGCTGATGCTGGCTTCGGAGAAACGAGAGGAAAAGGGAAGAATCTTGAGTGGAGGTATATAGAATCTAGAACACTAGGAATAACTTCTACACTTCTACGAAATGCTGAAAGCGTCGTTGCATAATAGGTTTAGCTTGTAGAGGAGCCTTTAATGTATTTCTACAAACAACTCACGTCATTGTTGTCTGCTGTTGAATCTGCAATTTTGACAGTAGATGGCTATCACTAATTGGTTGATTGAAAAGTATATATAGATAGCTATTTTCTCAGTGTTAATGAGTAAAAACATGGTTTTATCAACTCAAATGATACAAGTATCTGATTAGGAACTATAGCTGGGAAAAATATAGATATTGTTTATTCCTTTGATTTTCATCATTTATATCTATGTCTTCTCAGCAAGCGCCTGATATTTTACGTTTTGCGAAAGAAGGTAATCCTAAAGCGATAGCAGCATTAATGAACCGTCAGTTCAAAAGCAGAGGCATAAATACAAAAGCTGCCGTGAAAGGCAATCGCTTAGATATTCTTTTAGAAGCAATAAGCGTACCTGAGCAAAAAACAATAATAGAATTTATAGGTAAAGGGCTCACTAGCTTATCTCCAAATGGAATTAGTAGCGCTAAGGTTTTTGCAAGAGAGACTGGTGAAGATTTTTTTGAATGGGAAGCTACTTTTAATATTCCTTTCGAGTTAAGTAAACCTTTTCAACAGCCTGGCTGCTCTGAAAATAATCAACAGCTATCAGATAGAAAGACTGATGGGTCTTACAAAAAAGCTTATGGAGCACTGGGTAAAAATGGTCAAATAAAGTTAACTAAGAAACGGATAATTATATATAGGAAAGGATTTTGGGGATTCGTAGCACAAGGAGTCTCAGGAGGTAAAGAGATTCCTATTAGTCGCATTACTGCTGTTCAGTTTAAGGGTGCTGGGGGTCTAACAACTGGCTTTCTACAGCTATCAATCCTCGGGGGTATAGAGTCTACAGGCGGAGTGTTTAATGCTGCCAACGATGAGAACACTGTTTTATTCGAGACTCACCAACAAAAAGATTTTGAGGAAGTTAAGCGCTATATAGACAGCGTTATAGACGAAGAACCAATAGACTTTCAAAGTCTCAACTTAATGGATTTTGAAGCAGTAGAAGAAGAAAGAGTAGAGAAACAAAAAGAAACAGAAACTAAGATAAAAAAGTTTAATGACGAACAGTTAAGCTTCTCAACTCGTTTAGATGGAGATACTTTGCTTTCGATGGTAGGTGGAGCCATCTCTTTTCTGGCCATAATGGCGATATCGACTGGAGAGTCCGTATCGTTAGGAGGACTCCTATTTTTTGTTCTAGGACTGATCATGGTCTCTAAGATCTGGCAGTTTATAGAACAGCAAGCAGGGTTCCATTTCTCTTTACGAAACAGAGCTATTAGTGGTGCTGCAATTCTACTTATTCTCTTTCTTCTTCCTTAGTTTTGTAGAACAAGACAGACTGTCAAAATATACAGTGACCTTGTAAGAAATCGTATGTTGCCTTCTTTCGAGAAAATTCTTCTAAGCGATACTAGTGTAAAAGTTTGGTCTAGGTGGTGGTACCTTTACATATGTCACTGTTGTTATATTTATAGGCTTGTTATTGGTGAGTTTGTTGCTAGACCTCATTATATGCAGGAAATATACAGACAAAACTAGCATCCTTGCGTGAGATGCAATCAATATTCTTCTCTGTGTCAGCCTTCTCTCTGATAAGATTGAATGCGTAGGCTAGAGTTACCAACTATTATTTCAAGGGTAAGCACCTTGACTAAAATCTATCAAATACTTACTGATTGGTAGAAAACTGGTAGATTCTATGGCTTCAATGCGCTAGAACCTTGAAAAATCAAGCAAGAGACTCATCGATGTCAACGATGCGCTCTAACCAACTGAGCTATACGTCCGGGTGAGTAAAAAATATACCACAGCGGTTTACAAAGGTGCAATACTGGGTTTTGCCCCGTTGAATGAGACGTAAAATTATTAAAGTGTAGAGGGAAAGCGGCTTTTCACGATTTTTATGTATTGGCAAGAAGTTTCTGGAAATTGGTTTTTGGTGCCTGAGCGGCCTCGGGCGATTATTCATTTCCTGGGAGGGGCTTTTGTGGCGGCTGCGCCTCATTTGACCTATCGCTGGCTGCTAGAGTCGCTGTATCACGAAAACTACGCTGTGATTGCCACGCCTTTTATCAATACGTTCGACCATCAGGCGATCGCATCCGAAACCTTCATCACTTTCCAACAAGGCCTCACTGTCCTACGCAAGCAACGCCCCGAGCTAAAAGAATTGCCCATCTTCGGACTCGGTCACAGCATGGGCTGCAAGGTTCACTTGCTCATTGGCAGCACTCAAACCGTAGAAAGAACTGGTAATATCTTTATTGCCTTCAATAATTTTCCAGCTCGTAAGTCGATTCCCCTACTGGAACAGTTCACTCAGCTCATACCCGATCTTCAGCTCGATACCCGGCTGGAATTTGTACCCACCCCAGAAAAAACGCTTCGGCTGATCGAAACTGGCTACCGTGCACCCTACAATCTACTCATCAAGTTTCGTAACGATACTCTCGATCAAACGCGCCCACTTAGTGACGTGCTGGTGCGCAGGTTTCCCAAGTCCACCACTGTTAGGATCTTAAAGGGCTCACACACCACACCTATCGCGCAAGACGTTCCCTGGGACCAGCCTCAGTGGAACACCAACAGCGCCTTCAGCGCCTTTGATGCCGTTGGTCAATTCGTCAAACAAGAGTTCTATCGCGACCTTGAAGTGCTAAAGGCAGAAATGCTTTATTGGTTAGGTGGTGAGTAGTTAAGAGCGGCCCTGCTTGCACGGAATTGTGATGATGAATGTTGTCCCATGGGGAGGTGCCTCTATACAGCTAATGCGCCCTTTGTGCTTTTCTACAACAATATCGTGACTAATAGAAAGCCCTAAGCCTGTACCCTTGCCTACAGGCTTAGTGGTAAAGAAAGGATCGAATAACTTACCGCGAATGTGCTCAGGAATGCCAGGACCGTTATCTGTAATTTGAATCGTCGCCTCGTTGTTATCTGTCAATGCGGTATGAATGTAAATAACCGGCGCTGCTGCTGCCAGTATGCCGTCTTTAGCCTTTCCGACTTTGGCTTCATAAAGCGCGTCAATCGCATTAGCTACAATGTTCATCACTACCTGATTCAGCTGGCTAGGATAGCACTCTATCTCTGGCAAGTTCCCGTATTCTTTAATAATTTTAATCGGCTGACCATCTGAGTTTTGTTTGAGCTTACTTTGTAAAATCAGTAGCGTGCTGTCGATACCCTCATGCAAGTTCACAGCTTTCATATCGGACTCATCCAAACGCGAAAAATTACGTAGCGAGAGAACGATCTGTCGAATTCGGTCTGCGCCAAGCTTCAAAGACTCTAGCAGCTTAGAAGCATCCTCTGTCATAAATTCAACGTCGAGTGATTCTAGATGATCTTGTAAGTCTTCATCTGGATTTGGATAGCACTCCTGATAGTGTTCTACCAGGCCAATCAGGTCATGAAAATAGTCTTTAGCAGGCTTCAAATTGCCATAGATAAAGTTAACCGGATTGTTAATTTCGTGAGCAATGCCTGCCATCATCTGACCTAAAGAAGACATTTTTTCGCTCTGTACCAGCTGCACTTGCGTCTGCTTGAGATCCTCTAGCACCTTTGTCAGCTCAGCGGTTCGCGCCTGTACTCGTTGCTCTAGCTCCTGTGCTAGCTGCTGTAGCTGCTGTTCTGTTTTTTCTTGCTGCACAACCTTTTTATTCAGCAGCTCATTTTTTCTTTCTAGCTGTTGGTTCATCTGGTGCAGTTTTAGCTGCATCTCTACTCTGGTAACAACCTCCTCCTGCTGAAAGGGTTTGGTAATATAGTCGACAGCACCTAGCTTTAGGCCTTGTACCTTATCGGTAGATTCCGACAGCGCCGTCATGAAGATGATGGGAATATGGGTAGTACTTGCATTTGACTTTAGCCGACGGCAAGTCTCAAAACCATCTATTCCTGGCATCATCACATCTAGCAAAATCAGCTCAGGCTGTGCGTACTCGGCCTGCTCAATGGCCGTTTCGCCATCGGTAGCAAAAAGCGTCGTCCATCCCTGATCTTGAATCGACGCCGACAGTACTGCCAGATTGGTAGGCGTATCATCTACTAATAGTATTCGGGCCGGCGCGTCCGCAGATTCTCTCATGACTCCGAACAGGTAAATGACTTAATGAACTCACGAATCTTTTTGGTCTGGAACCCCTTAACTAGCTTTTTCAATTCTGTTGTAAAGGCTACAAGGTTGGGCGATTCTGCTTCGATCTGATTTAGGGTGCCCGTAAGTGCGTTTAAATCTCCCATCATGGTGAGATGGTAAAGGTTGTCTAAAACTTCTTTTGAAGGCGGCTCGATTTCAGAGGGTTGATTGTTGTCAGCAGGCGCGATCACGCTCGAAGCAGCGCCTGAAGCGGTTTTCCTAGAAGTTTCTACAGCAGATTTTTCTGTATTTTTTGTGTCATACTTCCATACTATATTTAGCTGTTGTTCTAGCGATCGCAACAGCTGAGAAACCTCTATGGGCTTAGGCAAAAATGCATTCGCGCCAGCTGCCATACTATTTTGGCGATCTTGATCAAAAGCGTGGGTGCTGACCACCACGATAGCAGTCTCTTTTGTGCACTGCTGCTGTCGTAATTGTTGAACAAAGCCTAGGCCCTCAGCGAGGTTAAGGCCTATAATAACTGCCGATGGCATTTCCCTGGTAGCTACTTCCAGGCCGATTACAGCGCAGTCAGCTTCTAAAACAACAAAGCCAAGGGGCGCTAATAGCAGTGCGATCGCCTGACGATCTGCCTGTCGTTTATCAACAACCAGGATGCTCGTCAACGGCTTCTTTCCCTCTTCCCAGTCGCTACTGTCTGCACCACCGACAGATTCAATCCCAGAAATTTCACGGGGTTTAGAGTGCTTGCTTACCCAATTTACTGCCGTTTTAATTGTGGGCTCTAACCAAAATTTACTGCCCTCACCTATCTGGCTGCTTACCTGCAGTGGGCTCCCCATCATTGCCGCAATCCGCTGGCTAATCGCCAGTCCTAGTCCGGTTCCTTCCGCCTTTTTACTGTCATTTCCTACCTGCTCAAATGGGAGGAATATTTTCTCTACCTGGGCTGGGCTCATGCCAACGCCCGTGTCTTCAATCGTGAACCGGATCTTTTGTTCACCGCGTGCTCCCTCAGCGTCTTTTGAATTGACATTATTTGGCTCACCCGCTTTCTGACTTTCTACCTGATCCTTTTCAATACAGGCGACGTCTAGCGTCACGCTGCCCTTGTCGGTAAATTTAATCGCATTGCCAAGGAGATTTATTAAAACTTGTCTGAGTCGCTTTTCATCCGCACAGATCCCAGCAGGCAAGTTATTAGCGAAGCGGCTGTGGAACGCCACACCCTTTTGATCAGCACGAATACGACAGATTTCAACAACGCCCTCTAAGAAAGTCAAAAAATCAAAGTTCTGTTCATGCAGCTCTAGCTTGCGCGCCTCGATTTTAGACAGATCGAGAATATCGTTAATCAGGGTCAATAAATGAGTTCCACACTGATGGATGATGCCAACGCCTTGTTGTTCTTTTTCTGGCAGGCTCGCTCGCTGTAAAATTTGCGTATAGCCCAAAATGCCGTTCAGTGGCGTCCGCAGCTCATGGCTCATATTCGCCAAAAAGTCGCTTTTGGCCTGATTGGCACTGTCTGCAGCTTGCTTAGCCTTTGCCAGCGATATTGTTCTCTCTTCTACCCGTATCTCCAGTGTTTTTGAATAGTCCACTAGCTGATTATTAGCGGCTTCGAGCTGGCGGTTGGCATCTCTGAGTGACTTTTTGCTGTAGGCGTTGGTTGTGGCTAGCCCGCTAACTGCCAGGGCCGCTAGGGGGGCAATCACTGGCACTAGCACCCCAGCTAAAAAGCTGACGTAAGCACCTGTTACCAGGCCCCCCCCGGTCAGTAGCCCTGTGCAAAAAGCTCCTCGCCAAAAGTGAGCCTGTCGGCGATCGCGCTGTTTGGCCGCAATCCGCCAGCTGCCAGTGGTGCCGACCAGCGCCCACAGCGTGATCCAGCCATACTGAGCTGCCACGGGAAAGCCAACGAGACCCACGCGCCCAACGAGTGCGCCTTGAATCAGCTGACTGGCAATATTGGCATGGACAAATACCCCAGGCATGACCTCACGACTTGTGCTGCGCCAGCTACTGCTGTAAGGGGTCTCAAAAAAATCGTTGGTACTCGGCGCAATCGAGCCGATAAAAACAGCGCGATCTCGAAAAATATTCTCATCGACTTCACCCGCTAGCACTGCAGCCATCGTCACGCTCTCAAATGACGACGCTCGCCCTCGCCAGTTCAACAGAATCTGATAGCCACCCACCTCTGCATTGGTATAGCCTGCCTCCTGGGGGCGCAGTGGCCGATAGGTCGCCTTGCCCAGCTGAAAAATTTGTCTATCGGGGTCCACTGCCTCCAGGCTAATGCTTTCATCAGCCAAGTAGCGTAGCGCCACCTGAGTTGCTAGGCCTGCTTTCATCGCGCCGCCATCTTCAGCGTCTTCAGCTGTTAGCAGGCTGCGACGAACCTTTCTGTCTGCATCCAGCACCAAATCTGCCAGCCCTACCTGCCCCAGTTCCTTGAGCACGGGAGGTGGATTTACCCGGCTGCCAATTACTTTCTCTACGCCAATTAGCGTAGGTGTTGATTCAAATACAGAGACCAGTGCTTCATGTCCTGGCTCTTCGGGCAGATCGCGGTAAATATCCATGCCAATCGCACGGGGGTGTTGCGCGACAATTTTACTCAGTAAATTGGCCAGAATGCCGTCAGGAATTGGCCAGTCTTCAGCCGCTTGAATATCTGATTCGTCAATGGTGACCACCACAATCGATGAATCTGTGCCCTCTGAAGGCCGCAGCCGAAAGAAGCTGTCTTTAACTTCCCACTCTAAAAGGTTAAAAAGCCCGAAAAAGTTCCCGGTGCCCACAGCGATCGCAACCGTTGGCGCAATAATAAAGGCACTCCGCTTCTGCTGTAAGAAGGATTTAAAGGTTGACCACATGTACGGATAGGGGCGCTGGTATCAAGCAAGTATTCTTGACATAGCATTCCCGACTCGCTTCACAGAGTGAAGATGGTACGTGAAGGCCGCGCAAAGCCCAGAAAGGTGGTATAAAAGGCGGCATACGTTGCCTACCGCCAACGCTTGGCAACTATTGGGATTTTGCTGTGTAATACGTATGCTCTATGAAGGGCACTGCAACGACGGTAGCCTGCGTCCCTTCAATATCGACGGTTAGTCCCCTGCCACCTGCCTTTGTGCGGATGTAGCCCAATCCCAAAGTTTGCGTTTCTGATTCATCTATCAAGGGCGCGAGGCTCGTAAGCTTACCCACTTTCTCCCCTTCGTGGGTAATTACAGCACCCACAGCAACAGGGTTTTCTAGTAACAGGCCCCACAGACTTTTTTTAACCCCTTGGTAGGTATTTAGCCTGGCGATAGTCTCCTGGCCGATATAGCATCCCTTTTCAAAAGAAATACTGTTCCATAATCCTGCCTCTAGTGGATTATCGTCATCGGTCAGCTCCTGCCCTGGCATAGGTCTACCCTGAGCAATTCGTAGCGTTTCCCACTGCTGGGCAGTGCCTACCCGAACGCCCACTTGCGTCAGCGCAGACATCAGCGCCTCAGCAATTGAGCTAGGGCCAATTACTGTATAACCCGGCAGTCCCAAACCACTATTGGCGATGACCAAACACGCTTCTCCAAACATCTGAAGTGTGTGGTGACTAAGCATTCCGTCAGAGACTGCTTTGGGGATGTCTTGAAAAACGGCTTTAGAAGTCTCTATTCCTTCACCAGATTCTACACCGGGCAGTTCCCTGAGTGCGCCTGCGTCGTCTCCTAGAATCGTAAACATGCAGGTTTGTTTACTTTCATTGGTCAGGGTTACCTTATCAGAGAAGAAAATGTACCGGTCCATCCAGTCGTACAGCTGCTGATCCATACCAGGAGAAACAACAGTCAGCAAATCGTCTTCTAGGACATAAACAGAAGCCAGGTCAATAGTGCGCCCTGTAGAGGTGACAAAGACGCTATGGCAACCCTGTCCTGGGGAAAGCTGCTCGATATTGTTGGTTGTTTGATTATGTAAAAAGCGAACGCGGTCTGCACCAGTTAGCCGGATGCGGCCCCAGTGGCTGCGGTCAAATACAGTCGGTGTTTTAGTTTTTCCCATGCTATTCACATCTTTCCGTCCTATTCACAGTCGCGATTCTCTTCATCACCGTCTGGCATGATGGTATGGCATAGCAGTGCCCGGCTGCGATTGACCCCACGCAGGTTCGCCCCGGTCAAATCCGCCCCGCGTAAATCTGCCACGCCAATCACCGCAGCTGTTAGCTCGGTATTAATCAGCTTGGCATTCTTCAAATTGGCATCTTCCAGGTTGGCCTGGGTCAATATTGCGCCGCTTAAGTCCGCACCTTCCAAGGTGGCATCCTGCATCCGCGCGCCATTCATTTCCGCGCCAGATAGGTTGGCATTGGTTAGGTCAGCACCCACCAGCTCAGAGAGCATCAGATTGGTGTTGCTTAGATCTGCGCCGCTTAGGTTGGCACCTGTGAGCGAAGCTACCTTTAGGTTTGCCTTATGCAGCTGTGCATTGCTCAGATCCGCATCGTTAAGAATGCACACCGGGCACTCGTTATTTGTGAGTAGCATGTCGACATCGTCTTCTATGTAGGCCCAGCTTGGTGGGGCAAAGCCTAGCAAGCCAAGACCCATAATGCCTACTATCATGCTGGCCACTACACCGGACATTAGATGTTGGGTGAGCTGGAATGGGAGTAGCTGGGTGGCGATCGCTCTAATCTTTGTGCCGTAATTCATGGCTTTCTTTGGTCAATCCTACAAATAACAGCTATATTGTCCCACATCACTAAAGGCTGTGTAGCTAAGGTTTTTTCGTGTTTAATTCAAATGTTTAATTCAAAAACACAGGTCCTAATTTTATACATTGTACTGGGCTTTATTGTGATGGCCCTGTACACCAACAATGCGACCTGGCAAGGCAACGTAGAAGTGCTGCGTGACTGTGTGATTTTGATTTGGACCACCAGCCTGATGGACCTACTGCTGTTTGGCAGAGGGCTGGGCCGATTGTTTGGGATTCGTCCTCGTCAACCTATAGGCCTGCTGGGTGTCGTCTTTTCGCCCTTGTTTCATCGCGATTTTGGACATTTATTGGCCAATACGTTGCCCTTTTTAGTTCTAGGCTGGTTGATTTTAGTTCAGGGCGAGCTGGGCACCGCCGCTGACTTTTACACTATCACCATAATTATTTTATTAATTGGAGGCCTGGGTACCTGGCTATTTGGCCGCGAAGCGATTCATTTAGGCGCTAGCGGCCTTATTTTTGGCTACATTGGTTTTCTGCTGATTAGCGGCTATGAAGGCCCTACGCTGCTCACCGTTGGCTTTGCAGCTATTGTGCTCCTTATGTACGGCAATCAGCTGTGGTCAATGATTCCGAGTTCAGGCGACAAAACTATTTCCTGGGAAGGCCATCTATTTGGATTTATGGGCGGTGTCGTTGCAGGCACCTACCCCGACCTGCTTTTGCGCATTAGTACTGAGCTTACTAATCTGGTTAAGTGAGAGGGGCGAGGATTAAGGAAATTCCTGTTTTACGAGTCATTGAAGGCTCTCATCCCCTAACCCTATTCGGACAAACCCTATTCGGACACAGTTTAGTTGTCCCTTGGTTGCGCTATGTTAGAAGCGGCATTCCTCTACAAAGACACCATCGTCGCAGTAGGCTTAGATTCTGCCGAAAAAGGGAATCCACCCTCTAAGTTTAGGGCGGTTTTCGACCGAGCTAGGGCAGAAGGCTTTTTAACCGTTGCCCACGCTGGAGAGGAAGGCCCGCCCGAGTATATATGGGAAGCGATTGAGCTACTTGAGTTTTCTCGGATCGATCACGGTATTCGTTCTGTAAAAGACCCCGATTTACTCAGCTATTTGGCAGATAAACAGATTCCCTTGACCGTTTGTCCCCTATCTAACGTTGGGCTAAACGTGTTCGACTCGATGAGCGATCATACTCTAAAGCAGCTGTTAGATTTGGGCCTTTGTGCAACGGTGAATTCGGACGATCCTTCTTACTTTGGTGGTTATATTACAGAGAATTATCAAGCAGCACACTCAGCGCTTGCTTTAGATAAGCAGGCACTGTATCAGCTTGCAAAGAACTCTTTTGAAGCGTCATTTTTGTCACCGGAGCGCAAGGCGCCGTTAATGGCCGAACTCAAGGATTACTGCAAGCTGTAGCTCGTGAAATGCTTGTAGTAAAATTTGGAATTATTAGCAATTGGGCATTTACAAGCTAGCGACTACCCTTAGGATCTAACGCGTCCCGTAGGCCATCTCCTAACAGGTTAAAAGCTAGCACGGTTAGGGTGATAAACAATCCTGGAAACAAAATAGTCCAGGGGGCAGATAGCGAATATCCGCCTTTGAATGCATCGGAGAGCATGGTACCCAGCTCGGGCGTTGGTGGCTGGGCACCCAAGCCTAAAAATCCTAGGCCTGCTGCTTCCAGAGTGGCTGTACCAATCGCCAAAGTCGCCTGAACAACTAGCGGGGCCAGGCTAGCAGGCAGAATGTGTAAAAAGACAATTCGAGGTGGCTTTGCGCCAAACGCACGAACCGTTTGTACAAACTCTTGCTCGCGCAGGGACAGCACCATGCTACGGGTTAGCCGAATGAATTTAGGGATTTGAACAATTCCTACCGCGACCATGACGCTGACGACGCTTGGGCCTGTAACTGTTACGACTGCGATCGCTAGCAACACCGACGGAAAAGCCAGCATCACATCCGTCACCCAGCCAATCACTGTCTCTAGCCATCCTCGGAAATAGCCAGCAGTCAGACCCAGTCCCACCCCAATCAACAGGCCAATTAGCACAGACACCAGACCGATTACCAGAGACGTTCTGAGCCCATACCAAACCAGCGTAAGAATGTCTCTGCCCAGCCCGTCGGCTCCAAACCAGTGGGTCAGGCTAGGGCCTTGTAATCTAACGGCATAGTCTCTAGCTGAGGCTGGATCGTAAGGGTTTAATACAGGCGCTAGCAGGGCTGCTAAAACAATGAACAACGTAAGACCTAGGCCGATTAGGCCAGAAGTAGATTCTAGAAACCGCTGCACTGCGCGGTTTTTACGCAGTTTGCTCAGCGGTGTCGCTTTGCGCCGGGAAGATGCGATCGCCATAGGAAAAGCCAAATGAAAAACTCAAAACTGTAGCGACTACTTGTACTGAATACGCGGATCTAAAAATGCATAGGAAAGATCGACCAAAAGGTTGACCAGCACAAACATGAAAGCCACAAAAACTACGCCCCCTTGCACAACGGGATAGTCTCTTTGCAAAATGCCACCGTATAGCCAGCTGCCAATACCCGGCCAGGAGAAAATCGTCTCGGTGAGAATAGCGCCGCCCAAAAGCGTGCCAAACTCTAACCCCACGATTGTTACAACCGGCAGCATGGCATTCTTTAGTGCGTGCTTGCCAATGACTAGAATCTCTTTTAGTCCTTTGGATCTGGCTGTGCGAATGTAGTCCTGCGAAAGCACTTCTAGCATGGCGCTACGGGTGATTCTGGCGATAATAGCCAGGGGAATGGTGCTTAAGGTCAGCGCTGGCAAAACAAGATGGGACAGAATATTTCCTAGCGCTGAAAAGTCTCCTTGAATAAGCGCATCAAAGATAAAGAAGCCGGTGATAGGCTCGAAGCTGTAGCCCGCATTTATTCCAATACGGCCACTAGGCGGCAACCACTGCAAGTTAACCGCAAACAAATACACCAGCAGCAAGCCCAGCCAATAGACCGGCATTGACACGCCCAGCAATGAGCCGCTCATCGTCAAGTTATCTACCCAGCTGTTCTTTTTTACTGCAGCCAGCACACCAGCTGGAATACCGACCATCAGCGCTATCAGCATAGCGACGACCGACAGCTCAAAAGTGGCAGGCCAGCGTAGCTTAATCTCCTCGAGAATAGGCACCCCCGTAAAGATGCTCGTGCCCAGGTCAAAGCTCAGTAAGCTACCGAGAAAAGAGAGATACTGAAGCGGTAAGGGCTGATTGAGGCCCATCCGCTCTCGGAGCTTTTCTACGGCTTCGGGCGTAGCCCTATCGCCTAGGAGTGTTACCGCCGGGTCGCCCGGAATTAAATGTAAGAAAGCAAACACCAGTAGCGAAATGCCCAATAAAACAGGGATTAGCTGAATCAATCGACGAAGAATGTATCTGCCCATGATGGTTTAGCCGTGATTAATTTGAGAGACGATTGTTAGAGATCGAGCGAAGGCTTGCTAGCTTTTTTCGATAGCTGTAAAAGGTTCGCTGCTAAACGGGCTGGGCTCCCAGCCGTCGACGCCTGTACGCTTGGCTAACAGTGGCTGAGAATGCACAATCGGAATTCGCAAAGCTTCTTCAAAAATTAGCTCGTCGGCTTGCTTATATACCTCTTCTCTTTCCGCTTTCTCACTCTTCACTCGTCCCTGATTCAACAGGTCAAACAGTTCGGGGTTCTGATAGTCTCCCAGGTCTTGGGTGGCTCCAGGCCCGAAGTGGGCAAACAGGAAGTTGTCTGGGTCGCCATAGTCGCCTGTCCAGCCCAGCATGAAGGACTGAAATCCGGGGGCGACGTTGCGGTCTTCCAGGTATGCGCCCCAGTCTTTGGTTTGCAGATTTACCTGAATGCCGATTTGGCTGAGTTCGGCGGCAAAGGCTTCTGCAATCGGTTTGGGATTGGGGAAATACGGACGGCTGACGGGCATGTACCACAAATCGAGCTCAAACCCGTCTGGGTAGCCAGCGTCGGCGATCGCACTCTTTGCCGCCTCCATGCTGTACTCATAGTCGCCCACGTCGCCCCTATATTCTCCTAGCGAGGGCGGCACAAAGCTGCCGTCGGTTTCACCTAGCTCACCCCAAAAGGCATCGACAATAGCTGACTTGTTAATGGCCTGGGCGATCGCCTGACGGACTTCTTTAGTCGCTAGCGGTTCATAGCTTGGGTTCAGCGCTAGATAACCCACGTTAAACGACGGTCTGTAAACAGCTTCCAGGTTTGGGTCAGATTCAATTTCAGTCAGCTGGTCTGGTGTGAGATCGATTGTAAAGTCCAAAGAACCTGCTCTGAGCTGTGCTAGTCGCGCTGCCGGATCTTCAACAAAGTTGAAAACCACCTGTTCGGCTTTGGGCATACCTTCTTCCCAATAGTCTTCGAATTTGGAGAGGGTGACGCGATCGCCGCTCACCCAAGACTCAAATACAAAGGGCCCTGTCCCTACAGCCGCCCCCGATGGGGTGCCATAGTTTGCCCCCGCTTCCTGAATAGCCGTTGGGCTGGCAATTCCAAAATAGCCCGACGAAATTGCTGCTGGAAACGCTGCAAAGGGTTCAGTAATATCAAACTCTACTGTCAGTTCATCTACCGCTCGCACGTCCACTAGCGTCGAGGCTTCGTCACCTTTAAAGCCGCCAAACAAGTCGGTCCAAATCTCGTAGAGATTACCCTGGTCGCGATAGCCAAACTCAAATTCTGGGTCCCACCAGCGATTGACGTTAAAAACAACGGCCTCGGCATTGAAAGGCGTTCCGTCATGGAACGTGACGCCCTCTCGTAGGCTAAAGGTCCAGGTAAGGTTATCGTCAGAAACACTCCAATCTGTTGCTAGCTCGGGCGCTAGGTCGGTTGTTCCTGGCTCGTTGCCAATTAAATAATTGTAGATTTGTTGCTGAACATAGATAGAGTTGCCGTCTGTGATGTCGCCTGGTCTGAGGTTTACCGGCTGTCCGGCTGCGCCAAAGACTAGCGCATTTGGAGGGGCTACGGGCTCATCACTGACGGGTGCTTCTGAAGGCGTACCACCGCAGTTTGCTAAAACAACAGCTAGCGACAACCCCAGCAAAGCCAGGATAATTCGTCGAAAGAACTGTCTTGAAAAGGGTTTGGGGCGCATAATAACTCCGGCTCCTGTTACTGTTCGCAACAAATTCTGCTAATAACAAAGACAACCTGTCTCATTGCTTATACTCACGATTGAGTAATCACAATATAAACAAGAGAAAGTAACCTTTTTTGTTGAAGAAAGCACTTCACTAAACATTCGGAATGATTAGGAAGCTAATGGAAACTGCGTAGGGGAAATGAGTAATCGGATACAATTGAGACATCATAGAGCACTCTCTCCCGACAAGATCTATCCTTTTACATAGCTTCAAAGACAGACATTTCGTGTTTTAGGCAATCTGGCTGCGTCCATAAATTACTTTCGTGCGACTTGATACAGTCACCTTGTTCTTTTAGGGTATCGTTTACTATTACAGGCATTTTCCATCACTGGCGATCCAACCATGAGCGCACCTATCCTCGATGTTCGCAATCTCTCTATTGCCTTTTTGACTAAGTCAGGGCCGGTAAAAGCGGTTAAGTCAGTCTCTTTTTCCATCGACCCTGGGCAGACGTTGGGGCTAGTCGGTGAGTCAGGCTCAGGTAAGTCGGTGACGTCTTTGGCGCTTATCGGCTTATTGGAAGATAACGCTGACGTTTCAGGAGAAGTGTGGTTTTGCGACCCAGGCGTACCAGAATCACAGCCAGTCGATTTACTTACGCTTTCTCTTGAAGAGCGCCGAAAGTACCGGGGTAAGCTGATTTCGATGATCTTTCAAGAGCCGCTTACGTCGCTAAATCCGGTATATACCTGTGGCGATCAGCTGATGGAAGCGCTCAAGCTACATCAGGATTTGAACAGCCGTGAGCTAGAAGCCAAAGCGATCGCACTCTTTGAGGAAGTAAAGCTGCCTGACCCCAAACAGGTTCTCGACCGCTACCCTCATCAGCTCTCGGGGGGGCAACAGCAGCGGGTGATGATTGCGATTGCTTTGGCTGGCAATCCTGCCGTTGTTATCGCCGATGAACCTACGACCGCGCTAGATGTCACCATTCAATCGACTATTCTAGACTTGCTAAGAGACCTGCAGACCAACAGAGGCACGGCCATTCTGTTCATTACGCACGATATGGGTGTTGTCTCGCAAATTGCCGATCACGTTGCGGTTATGTACAAGGGTGACCTGGTCGAGATTGCGCCTGTGTACGATCTTTTTGCCGATCCGCAGCATCCTTATACCCAGGGACTTTTGAACTGCCGACCCAGACCACACAAGCAGCTGCGACGGCTACCGACGGTCAGTGACTTTATGGAAGTGAGCGAGGACGACAACGACGAAAAGAACATTGTTGCGACGGTTCGCACAGAAGCGCAAAGGGCTGAACTCCTCGCGGAAGTAGATCCTTCAGAAGTGGATGCTCATCGTATTGCATTGATGCAGAAACAGCCATTGCTAACCGTGAAGGATTTGACTAAGGCGTTCCCCGTTCGCCATGGATTCTTTGGCAAGAAAACAGAATTTCGAGCGGTAGATAGCGTTAGCTTTGACGTGTATCCAGGAGAAACCCTGGGACTGGTAGGTGAGTCGGGCTGTGGTAAGTCTACCCTTAGTCGCTGCCTGCTTAGGCTGATTGAACCCACGTCAGGATCTGTTCATTTTAGTGGTGATTCTGTGTTGGATCTCGATAGTGAGGCTATGCGCAAGCTGCGGCGAAAGATGCAGATTATTTTCCAGAATCCCTATGGCTCGCTAGATGCCAGGCAAACCATTGGCTCGGCGATTATGGAGCCCATGCGAATTCATGGGTTAGGGGGTAACGAGTCACAGCGGAAAGCACGCGTGGCAGACTTGTTAGAACGCGTCGGCCTCGATGCAGCCGTGATTAATCGTATGCCGTTTGAATTTTCTGGCGGGCAGCGACAGCGGATATGCATCGCTAGAACGCTCGCCTGCGAACCTAGCTTTATTATTTGTGATGAGTCTGTTTCTGCGCTGGATGTTTCGGTGCAGGCGCAGGTGCTTAATTTGCTAAAAGACCTTCAGAAGGACTTCAACTTAACCTATATCTTTATTTCCCACGATCTGAGCGTAGTGAAATTTGTGAGCGATCGCATCATGGTAATGAACAAAGGCCATATTGAAGAAATTGGACCTTCCGAAACTATCTACAATTCGCCCGAAAAGCCCTACACACAAGAGCTGATCGCCGCTATTCCTGATGCAAAGCTTGAGGACATTCGTCAGCGGCAGAAGGTTACGGTGTAGTGCACTGTTCCAATCACGGCAAACAATTCATATAGTTCTCTTCATCCCAATTACTGGTGGTCGCCAAGAAGCGAATCCACTCATCTCTTTTATACTCTTCAAACACCCGGTACATTTCCCCGGGCATCGCAGACTTAATCACCTCGTCTTCAGCCAGTCGGTCTAGCGCCTCTCCCAGGCACATCGGCAGTTTCTTAACCGTTTTCCCAGACTCCATCGCTTCGTAAATATTACGCTGCTCTGGCTCGCCAGGGTCCAGATCACGGCTGAGGCCATCGTCAAATGCTTTGAGAATTGCACCCGCCATCAGATACGGATTCACCATCGAATCTACCGCCCGATACTCGAACCGACCTGGCGCAGATACTCTTAGTCCGCAGGTTCTGTTCTGGTAGCCCCAGTCGGAATACACAGGTGCCCAAAAACCTGCATCCCACAGCCGCCGGTAAGAGTTCACGGTAGAACAGCCTACTGCCGTCAATGCTGGCAGGTGTTCGATAACACCACCAATGCAATTGAGCCCAACAGGTCCTGGCTTGCGGGCCGAGAGTGTTTTATCGGGCAAGAAAGTGTTTTCACCCCCCTTTTGATAGGTGTAGTTCTGGGGCATACCCGGTAAAGATTCCATGGCAAAATTCTTTACCGTAGGCTCGCCGTCACGCCATAAGGAGAGATTGTGGTGACAGCCCGACGCTGAAACGCCCATGAAGGGCTTTGACATGAAGCAGGCGATTAGATTAAATTCGCGGGCGACCTGGGCGCAGATTTGTCGGTAGGTGGTGAGGCGATCGCACGTCCGCAGCGCGTCATCGTACATAAAGTTCAGCTCTAGCTGACCCGGCGCGTCCTCGTGGTCTCCCTGAATCATATCCAGGCCCATCGCCCGGCTGTATTCAATTACCTTTAGGAATACCGGACGCAGCTCTTCAAACTGATCGATGTGATAGCAGTTTGGCTTGGTTGCGCCGCCAGCGGGCTTGCCATCGGGGCCTTTTTTCAGCCACATCATTTCTGGCTCGCAGCCGTGGCGCAGGTGCAGTCCATGCTTCTGTTGAAACTGTGTGTGAATCCGGATCAGGTTTCCTCGGCAGTCTGCTGTTAAAAACGCCCCTGGATTTTCTTCTTCCTCCCGGTTACGAAAGCACACGCAGTACACCCTGGCCACTCGCTTGTCCCAGGGCAGCTGGCAAAACGTATCTACATCTGGAATGGCCACCAGCTCAGAGGATTCAGGACCGTAGCCCAGATACTCCTGCTGGCGGTTAATCGCCAGATTTGCCATGGCTCCGTATACGAGCTGAATGCCCCCTTCTGCAACACTTTCCCAGTGGTCCGCCGGAACGCCTTTGCCGGTAATTTTCCCCGTAACAGAAATAAACTGGTAGTAAATGTATTGAATACCCAGCTCGTCAATTTTGGCGCGGACCTGTTTGACTAAGTCGGCTCTACCCTCCGCATGAACGTAGGCTTCTAGGTCTGTTGCTGTGCTCTTGGAAGATCCGTCCGCCGAAAAGTGGGCTCCGGCGTCGTCTTTTCCCAGCGTTTTGGTCAGCGTTTCAGTCACGATTGAATCTCCTGAGGGCCAGCAGTGGTGCAGATTTTAGACAATTATTTAATTAGCATTGCTTAGCTCAGTAAACCTAACTTTGCCATAACAAGTTTGTAGCCAGCGTTACAAGAAAGGAAATGGTTTCCAGGGAATCCACTTCGCCCACAGCTCGGCCAGCGTCCCATCAGCGATAAGCTCAGCAAGTGTAAAGTTGAGCTTATCTAGCAGCATGGACTGATCTTTGGCAACGCCGATAGCGAAGGGCGCTTTGGTCGGCAGGCTGAAGGCCAGCCGCAGCTCGGCTTCTTCTTCTGCGGCGACGACGAGTACCAGCTCATCATCAATGAGCGCATCGATATCCCCCGCTCGCAGCGCGGCCAGCATCTCTGGGAGTACCTTGTCACTGCCGGGATAGGGCACTGCTGTCGCGCCAGGAAAGCCCTCAACCAGGGCAATATTGGTGCTGTCAGCCAGGCCGCCTACCCGCTGACTGGCTAGCTCTTCTGGTGATGAAACTTCACTGGTGCTTTTTACCAGCACCGCTTCGTCAAACAGGCCATAGGGCTGGGTGAAGGTAACGGATTTGTTTCTTTCTGGCGTAATGGCTTGATTGAACCAAACCACGTCGTACAGGGTATTTTCGGGCGATGCCAGGCTGGTGTAAAAGTCTTCCATCGGGAGGTTATGCCATTTTGGAATGAGGCTCAGGCGATCGCACACTATTCTTGCCAGTTCGGGCTCATATCCCGCACGGTATCCCGACTCATTCAGGTAGCTCATGGGCCGCGCGTCAAAGTCGCTGGCCACGATGTTGAGATAGCCAGACTGCTTTGTTAGCATTTCCTCAGATTTCATCACAGTTTCCTATAGTTTTGTTCTGTTAATAGCAGAGTGTATCGAAGAACACCGTTTCCCCTTCGGATAAACTTATTATGACAAGTAGAGTTTGTTCGCTGGCATTTGTCAATTTTTTGCCCAGTCAGTTTTTCCTTTCCTCAACCCCTTCAGCCCAACATGAGCTATCGACCGATTAATCTCTCTGAAGCACAGATTAAGCAGTTTAAAGAAGACGGCTTTTTAATTGTTGAAAACTTTGTCCCGTCTGACTTTGCTCAGCAGCTGGCAGAGCGCATGGAGCGACTGTTTCATGGAGAATTTGAAACAGGCATTTACCCCGATGAGTGGTACTGGCGACCGGGCCTCAGCTTGCCCGATGTGACGCGGGAAATGTGCAATGCCTGGAAGTGTGATCGCACTGTTGCTAGCCTAGCGCTTTCCTCAGAAATTGGTCGCCTGAGTGCGACGCTAGCCGGTTGGGATGGGGCCAAAATCGGGCAAGACAGCCTGTGGATGAAGCCGCCTGGGGCAAAGGCGATCGCTATGCATCAAGACGGCGCCTACATTGACTACCTCAGCCCTGCACAAATGATGACCTGCTGGATAGCGCTGGATGACGCTGCTGCTGCCGATGGCACCCTGGTGTATGTAAAAGGCTCTCACAAATGGCCGCTTTCCTCGGTTGAAGGAGAGTTTCATGCGCCTCAAAAAGACTACCAATGGGCCATGCTGCAGGCCGCAGAAAATGCGGGCGTAGAGCAGCCTGAGCTGGTTGTGGTAGAGGTGCCTGCGGGTGGCTGCGCCTTCCACCATGGGCGCACCTGGCATGGGCTATGCCAAACCACTCGCACAGAAGGCAACTTTCACAGCATCGGCCTGCACACAATTCCCTCCCACGCTCAGTTCCACCCGACCAACCCGGCAGGATATATATACGGACGCTACAAGCGCCTCGGCATCACCGAAATGGATGAAAGCTTTTTCCCGATTTTGTGGCAAAAAAACGGCTACCGCAGTCCTCACCTAGCTGACTACTGTATGGATGCGCTAGGGACGTCAGTAGTCGCTGTTGTCTAAAGCTTTGCTTCAGTATGTGTTTATCGTAAGAGAGAATAGCCGACTACAGCGACGGGGTGGGTATAGCCCACATTGCAGAATAACCAACTACTAGGCTTAAGTATTTGCTTCCTTAAGCCATTGAAAAAGAGATTTTTAGGAGACTTTTATCCGTGACCCTTGCTAAAGAAAGAACTGTCAGCACTGTTAAAGTCAGCCACCCTTTAGAACCGCTGACGCCAAAAGAAATCGAGACAGCCGTTGCCATCATTCGTGAGCAAAAGTCGCTTGGCGCTAGTGTTCGCTTTGCGACCGTTACCCTCAAAGAACCTGCCAAGGAAATTGTCTTGAGCTTTAGCCCAGGCGACTACATTGCCAGGGAAGCCTTTATGATTTTGCTCAATAACGAAACGGCAGAAACCTACGAGGCGGTCGTTTCGCTGAGCAAAGGGACTGTTACTTCCTGGGAATACATACCCAATGTGCAGCCGCCGATTATGCTCGATGAGTTTGTGGAGTGTGAGGCAGCGGTTAAGGCGAGTGCGGAATTTCAGGCGGCGATCGCCAAACGCGGCATCACCAATCCAGATCTGGTCATTGTCGATCCCTGGTCAGCCGGTAACTACGGCTTTGAGGAAGAAGAAGGCGTTCGCCTTTCCAGGGCGCTGTGCTGGGTGAAGGCCAACCCGACCGACCATGGCTACGCTCGGCCAATCGAAGGGGTTATCCCAGTCGTAGACCTAAACAAAATGGAAGTGATACGCGTAGAAGACTATGGCGTTGTCCCACTCCCCCCCAAAGACGGCAACTACACGCCTGAATACGTCAAAAACTATCGCACCGATATCAAACCCTTAGAGATTGTTCAACCCGAAGGCCCTAGCTTTGAGGTAAATGACCACCACATCAGCTGGCAAAAGTGGAATATTCGCGTCGGCTTCACGCCCCGTGAGGGCCTGGTCCTCCATAACGTCTCTTACACAGATCAGGGCGAGGAGCGCCCGATCTTTTACCGGGCCTCGCTCGCAGAAATGACCGTACCCTACGGAGACCCGCTGCCCCATCACTATCGTAAAAACGCCTTTGACGTTGGCGAATACGGCATTGGCTCTTTGGCAAACTCGCTTACCCTGGGCTGCGACTGCCTGGGCGTCATTCACTATTTTGACGGCTTTATGACCGACTCGCGTGGGGAAGTTGCCAAAATAGAAAACGCCATTTGCCTGCACGAAGAAGACTTTGGCGTTTTGTGGAAGCATGTGGACTGGCGCACAGAGCAAACTGAGGTGAGAAGGTCTCGTCGTCTGGTAATCTCTTTTATTGCCACTGTCGGCAACTACGAGTACGGTTTTTACTGGTACTTCTATCAGGATGGCACCATTCAGTACGAAATCAAGCTCACAGGCGTCCTGAGTACTGCCGCCGTCATGCCCGGAGAGGTGCCCAAATACGGTACTTTGGTCGCCCCGCAGCTCAATGCGCCGATTCACCAGCATATTTTTAACGTGCGGATGGATATGTGTATTGACGGCGGTAACAACTCCGTCTACGAAGTAGACATCGTGCCCGAAGCCGACGAAGACAATCCCTATGGCAATGCGTTCTACGCAAAATCAACGCTGCTGCCTACCGAGAAAGCCGCTCAGCGCCTGATCGACCCCATGAAAGGACGCTACTGGAAAATTGTGAATCCTTCTAAAACCAACGCGATGGGCTATCTCACGGGTTATAAGCTAATGCCCGGCAGCAATACCCTGCCCATGGCGCGGCCCGATGCTAGCGTTACCAAGCGCGCAACCTACATGACCCGGCATCTGTGGGTAACGCCCTACAACAGTGAAGAGAACTACCCGGCAGGCGACTACCCCAACCAGAATCCAGGCGGTAGCGGCCTGCCATTTTGGACCGAGAGCGATCGCTCCACAGAAGACACCGACATCGTCGTGTGGTACACCTTCGCCCATAACCACTCGCCTCGCGCCGAAGACTGGCCCGTTATGCCAGTCGCCAACATCGGGTTCAAGCTCAAGCCACTGAACTTTTTCGACGAAAATCCGTCTAACGACGTGCCGCCTTCCCCCAAAAATCACGGAAGCAAACACGCCTGCTGTTCGTGATGTATGGCAGGTGACGCATCAAGGGGATATTAACTAACGTGACATTAATCTCTTTTCCGTATTGATTAATACAACTTGAGCCTACTGAGGACTGCATACTCTTGATATAACAAGTTAATCCTTTGTTCTGTTGTAGCCGCTGATAGTTATCACCTAGCAACATCTCCTGGTCAAAGTGTTCTTATAAGAACACTTTGACCGCCTATTCACTTACCGTTATCTGTCGGAGCCCTCTATGACTCCCGAATCACAAGAGTTTCTAGCTACTTTCGTCTCAGAATCCTACTACTACTGGGCTTCTGTTTTTATGCTGCTCATCCACGTGGGCTTTTTAGCCTATGAGGGTGGCGCTTCCCGCGCCAAAAACGTGCTTGCCACCATGGTCAAGAACTTACTGACGCTTTCCATTGTTGGTCTTACCTTCTTCTTTTTTGGCTGGTGGGTATACAACGCCTTTCCGCTGTTCCCACTTACAGGGGGTATTGTTGGTCCCTGGACCGATGCGGGTGCTGACGGCGTGGTCGGGGAAGTGTTGGGTCTGGTACAGGCCTCCTACCCTTGGTCTCCCGCACTGGGCGCAAACATTTCCGACAATCTTACAGGTGTCTTCTGGTTTGCCTTCTCACTGTTTGCCATGACCACAGCCTCTATTCTTTCGGGTGCGGTCATCGAGCGAATAAAGGTAGGGGCTTACGCCATTCTGGCAGTTGTGTTGGGCTCCTTTACTTGGGTAGTTGCCGCTGCCTGGGGATGGAATCCATATGGCTGGTTCCTCACAAACTTTGGCTACCATGATTTTGGCTGCTCTGCGGTGCTCCACGGGGTTGCGGGGTTCTTTGCACTAGGCGTGTTGATTAACCTAGGGCCACGCATCGGTAAGTTCGACGCAGCAGGCAATCCAAAAACTATACTGCCGCACAACCTACCGCTGACTATGGTTGGGCTAATGCTGATTTTTGTTGGTTTCTACGCTTTCTTGGCAGCCTGCGTGATCTTTGTTCCAGGACAGACAGGAGAGATAACCATTTACGGTACGCCAATGACGCTGGCGTCTATTGGTGTCAACACTACCCTGGCACTTTGCTCTGGAATTGTTGGTGCTTACATTGCGTCTAAGGCCGACCCTTTCTATACCATTTCCGGTGGTCTGGCGGGCATTATCTCCGTCGGTGCTGGTTTGGATCTATACAGCCCTGCGGTTGTTATTTTAATCGCGTTTATTGGGGCGTACACCATGCCTTTTGTCGGCAGAGCAGTCGAAAAGGCGGGTATTGACGATGCAGTCGGTGCCTTTGCGGTTCATGGCTACTGCGGCGTAATTGGTGCAATGGCAGTGGGAGTAATGGCAACAGGCTATCCGCAGGGGGAGGGAATTCCCCTAACAGGGTTCGTCGGTCAGCTAGTGGGTACCCTCGTGTGCACAATTATCTTGGGCTTTATTCCTGGCTATGGCGTCAGCTTCGTGCTGAAAAAGCTGGATATGTTGCGAGTTTCTCCAGAAGAGGAAATTGGTGGCTTGGATCTATCTGAGTACGGGCTAACCGGCTATCCGGAGTATCCACTCGTGCCAGAGACGAATGGTCGCGCGTCTACGCCGACTGTTCCAACTTCGCAGGTCGGTATAAGTATTTGAAGGAGAAGAGCATATGTCTAGTCCGTTTGCAAGTATAGAAGAGTTCAACAATGCGCTCGATGGCCCGACCGGTGGTGCGATTTATACCTTTGCCGACAAGCCGATATTCAACAATATTGCGCTACTGGCTTCTGTTGGGATTTTTGTATGGTTTATCATCAAAACCTACACGACTCATGCAGAGCCCTCTAGCGTAGATAACTCGCTCAACCGGCTTAGTTCTTTTATTGTGATTGGTCTACTGTCTTTGGTCGCCGCAGACTATCGACAAACCAACCGACCAGAACAATCCTCGCAGATGCAAAGTGCCCAAACGAGTACCTTGCAGTCTTCTCGGAAAACGCTTCCGCTAGGCTTACTGGGCCTAGCCAGTGTAGGATTGCCCACGCTTCGCCGAAGTAAAGGGCGAAAGAGAAAGTCAAAATCTCGGCTAAAAGGGCTTTCTCGTCGCCGTGCGTCTAAATATCGATAAGGCGTTGTTTATAAGGTCAACTTCCGAAGGTTGATTTTTAACCTGGCTGCCATGCTCCTATAGTAACTATGTGCCTCTTTTATTTTTAGGGGCGCATTTTTTTTAGATAGGGGTCAACATGTGTAGCGAAAGCATGTAAAACACAGGAGGTATCTCAACAATGAATGTGACGGAAACAAAACCAAAGCAGACAATAGTCACGACAGAAGAGATTGAACACTTTCAAAGGGATGGATTTTTGGTTGTAGAAAATCTGTTTCCAAAAGCGCAGATTGAGCGACTACTAGAACGCTTTGACGCGCTCTATGCGGGCGAATTTGAGACGGGCATTTTCCCCGATGAATGGCACTGGAATCCTTATTTGGGCCGCGATGAGGTGGCTGGACAAATGACGGGCGTATGGCGATGCGATCGCACCCTAGCCAGTATCGTCATGAGCGAAACCGCTGGCCAAATTGCTGCCACCCTGGAAGGCTGGAATGGTGCCAGACTCCTCACCGATGGTCTCTGGCAAAAGCCGCCTAACGCAAAGGAGACCACGCTCCACCAAGACTCGATGTATATTAACTCGCACACCCCAGTTGGCGAAACGACCACCTGCTGGGTGGCGCTGAGCAACGCCTATCCAGGGGCAAGCACCATTGAGTATGTGCCGGGCTCTCACCGCTGGCCTAGATCCAACGCTGTTCCGGAGTTTCACAACAAGGACAAAAGCTATGTTTCTCAGATGGAGTCTGCGGCGAAGCAAGCGGGCGCTAAAGACCCAGAAGTGGTTCAAATGAAGCTGGAACCTGGCAGCTGCGTTTTCCACCATGGCAATATCTGGCATGGCTCTGGTAAAAACATTATGGACGTGGTGCGCCGTAGCCTGGTGATTATTCATGTGCCTGCCGAGTCGCAGTTTCAGGAAGGCGGCGCGTACCTTCCTGGTGGCTACATCGCGGCTAAGTACCGCCGCCATGGTGACAACGCTATGGACGAAAGCTTTTTTCCGATTGTGTGGCATGAAGACGGGTATCGCACCCCGTTTTTGAGCAGATATCAGTGAAAATAGGCCCATGAATATAACTGCTGAACAGAAGACCTTGTTTCACAAGCAGGGGTATTTGATAGTAGAAGATCTGTTGAATGAGGAGCAGGTCCAAACTGTTATTGAACGGTGCGATCGCCTCTTTCTCACCCAGTTTGAAACGGGCATTTATCCCGATGAGTGGTACGGTCGCTCGGGCCCCAGCCAGCCCAACGCAACCCGGCAAATGACTGGACTATGGCGGTGCGATCGCACCCTGGCAAGTATCACCCTATCGAGTGCGATCGCCCGTCTCAACGCCAGCCTGATGGACTGGCCCAGCGCCCGCTACGGCCTAGATACCTTCTGGGCCAAACCCCCCAATGCCCCAGAACTATACTTCCATCGCAACAGCGCCTACGTTAGCGCTATTGACCCACCAACCGCGCCCACCTGTTGGATAGCCCTTAGCAACGCCAATCCTGATACCGGAACGCTAGAGATTGTTCCGCACTCCCACCAGTGGCCGCTCCCGTCTACAACAGATAAAATTCGCTTTCTCCACGCGCCTAAAGAAGACTACCGCATGCCTCTATGGCAAGCTGCCTCCGCAGCAGGCGTATCAGAGCCAGAGATTATGCCTATTTCTCTTTCATCGGGCAGCGCTGTTTTTCTGCATAGTGACCTGTGGCATGGTTCTGGCCGCAATCCTAGCGAAACGCTAACCCGGAAAAGTCTCTCTATCACCACGCTAAAAGGAGAGGCAACATACCAGCCGCCGGGCACAGGTAATGGCTACATTTTTGATCGCTATCGGCTGATGGATACGCTGGAGATGCACGAGAGCTTTTACCCCATTCTGTGGAGCCAGGGCGGCTATAGGACGCCTTTCTTAGCCGAATATTGTAACGACGCACTCATATCTTAACTACAATAAATTCATTCATGCCCACTGAATCTACACCGCCTAAAACACTGCGTCTAGCCAGCTTTGACGTAGGCACCGACGACCTGCGCTGGTGGGCACCAGAATTACTAGAGCGTTATCCCGATGGCTTCTATGACATGCATCAACAGCTGTTTAACGAAGTGTGCGAAAAGAGTGATTCAACCGATTTGGGTGGTGTGACCCTGGAAAAGGTTGAGCTGATCAAATACGAACCTCGTAAATTTCACTATCCCACATCCGAAGAGCTTACAAACTTAGATGGCATCGTCATCTCAGGGGCTGCCAGCGGAGCCTATGACACAGACGAGTGGATCAGCCGTTTTTGTGAGGTCATTCAAGACTATCACCAGCAACAGATTCGCTTATCAGGCTTTTCTTTTGCGCCTCAAATTGTTGCTCAGGCGTTGGGTGGCAAAGTGGAGCCCAATCCACCGGGGACAGAACTGTCGGTTGTGACAATACAGTTGACTGCGGCGGCTCAGCGCTACTTCAGCACCGAACGGACGGCTTACAACATACAGGTTCACCATAACGACGGTGTTACGCAGCTCCCCGAAGGTGCTATTTCGTTGGGTACTAGCGGCGTTACTGAGCATCTAGGTTGGATGCTTGATAGCCATATTCTCGTGTTTTCGGGTCATCCAGAATACTCCCGCGATCCGTGGGTACTAGAGCGGATGATGCTGGTGGAAAGGCGCGATCGCCTGGTCCCAGCTCAGCTGATTGACTTTGGCCTACAAACGCTATGGAACCCTACAGATTATGTTTGGCAAACCCAGCAGCAGCTACGGTTTTTTCTGGGCCAATTTAGCGTAGAAATATAGGCAATGCAGACCGCTACAGGCAAGATTTATCGGGAAACTGTTTTGTCAAGAAACTTTGACATTATTGCCTAGTGAGTGCTGCCCGTAACGACCACTACAGTAAAAACGTCGTTACCTGGGCTTTCCTTTAAAGGTGAATGCTGTCCTCGAGCTGCACCTTTTTTGTGCCTAAAACTGCCGCGCCCGTCAAAATCTCTCACAAGCTGGATATTTCCCGGCTACTGTTTGACCTAAAGCTGTGCGGCGAATTGGTGAGTCAGTTTACGGGATGTTTGGATACTGACGCGATCGCCACCTGCGTCACCAACGGCCTGGTGAATCGCTTTGGCTGTACCTTCGCCCGCATTTGGCTAGTAGAAGAGGACCGCACCGCGCTGCGACTGGTGGCCTCGTCTGGCCTGTATACCCGGCTCGATGGCTCGTTTGCGCGGGTGCCGATGGGTGCGTTTAAGGTGGGTAAAATCGCTCAGCACTGCATCCCGTTCCTCAGCAATTATCTGCCCGAAGAACCTTGGGTAAAAGACCGTGAATGGGCGATCGCCAACAAAATTCAGGGCTTTGCAGGACTGCCCCTCATGCTGAATAACCAGGCTATTGGTGTGCTGGCTATTTTCACACGCGCAGCTATGGCCCCGGAGTTTTTGGAAGCGCTACAGGTTTTGAGTATCTCGGTGGTTGGCGCGCTTTCTAGTGCAATGAATCATCAGGCTGCGATCGCCGATATCGCTACTACCAACGTTGAAACGCAGAGTCTGTCAGAACAGCTAGCGCGTGTGTTAGGTGGGCACAAGCTAAGCCTGCTAGGCACAGAGCAAATCGCAGCGCCGCCTGTGAATAAGTTACTGCTGCACCTGGCGAAACGGCTGACTCAGATGGACTGCCACTACTGCCGACTGGTGTACGAACCAGCGCAGATTACGCTGGAGGCTATGCTCGCAGCAAACCTACAAGCAGGCACTGACCTGACAGATGAGTTTTCAGAGTTCTCTGTCGCCGCTACTGAGCTGGGCGGACGCTTCCAATTGTTACTCAGCAGCAATCAAAAGGTTGTGAACTTACAGCTACAGCTACCGCGAGAGATAGCCGCGCAGCCAGTAGCTTCAGAACAGAGTGAACTATCAGCCACTACTGGCCGGTCATCCTCTTCGTCTGACTCCCCTTTATCGAAGCGAGAACAGGATGTAATTGAGCTATTGGTCCAGGGCCTGCGCGATAGAGAGATTTCGGAACAGCTGTACATCAGCGAAAGAACCGTAAAGTTTCATGTGAAAAATATGCTGAATAAGCTGAACGTGAAAACGCGAATTCAGGCGGTATATGAGGCGACTCGAAAGGGTTGGATTGAGTGACTGCTTACTCAAACTGAAGGAAGGTGACTTGTCCTTCGGGGTCGTCTAAATACGGCTGAGCGGCGGTTTCCAGCCTACGTATTTGTCCCAACGCGCGGCTACAGGGGAAGCCGTACTTTTCGTGCACGCGATCGCTGGCAATTTGTAAGGACTCACGCGATCGCCCCAGAAAATCTTGAATAGTATAGGTTTCACCAGGCTGAAAGTACTCTTTCACAATCAAAGAAGGAGAATAACAAGTTTCTTCTCTGCCGTTGGGCCATTTAATTTTGAAGTTAATTTCGGGCATGGATTAGACCAGTTGTGAGTAAAGAGAGAGATGCTGCTGAGCTGAAAGCTGCCAACCAGGTAACGCTGACGGGTCAGGAACAGAAGCGTTAGGAAGGCGTTCCATACCCTGAGCAATTGAGCACACATCTGTAGGATCTACAAGAATGGCGCTCTTGGGAGATAGAAATTCGGTGAAAGGAGGCCGGTTAGAGGTTAGCACAGGAATGCTAGAGGCGATCGCCTCCAAAAGCACCAAACCCCACCCTTCCTTGACTGAAGGAAACACAAAACCATCCGCCAGTCGATACAGCGGGGGCATGTCTTTGTCAGGAACAACCCCAGGCAAAATCAGAGCGTCTTTTATATCCAGATTATCAGCAACAGCCATAAACTGCTGCCGGTAATCCTGATAGTCGAACAAGGTTGCTCCCCCAGCAATCACTAGCTGCGCCTGTGGTTGCTGTTGACGAACCAGCGCAAAAGCCTTGAGCAGGTTAATAGAATTTTTCCGAGGCTCAATGCCGCCCACTGTGAGATAGACAAGACCGTCCTGGATGCCATATCGCTTTGCCAGTGCAGTTTCTGAACCGTCGTGCTGAGGTGAGAAGCGATCGCTCACCCCATTGCTCACCCGGTAAGCCGTCAGCCCATAGTCCGTCTTCAACACCTGCTGCCACAGCTCGCTCACACATAAACACTGGTCAGACTGATAGATAGACTTCTCCTGACAGTCCTGAAGGTACGGACTCCGAAACGCTTCTACATGGTGAACCGTCCGCACAAACTGAGAAATCTTTCCCTGCGCCTTTAGGCTAGCCAGCGCGTTCGCACTCAAACAATCCTGTGCATGGTAAATATCGTAAGTCTCTGAATGTTCTTGAAAGAAGGCAACAAACTCTTCGATTCTTTGCTTTATCAGCTGATCGATATCACCCTCACAAGGTGCAGACGGCACAGAGTAGGTCTGAAAGTTAACTACGCGATGAAAGCCTTTCTGGTCCTTATCCAGTGCGAAAACGCAGGGAGCATGGCCAAGTTCATGCAGAGCATTAGCCAGCTCCAGGGTATGGACAACGCTACCGCGAGGCTTAGTAGAGTAGGTCAATAAAGCAATCCGCAGCTTTGTGGATGAGCCAGTTGTGAGTCCCATCCTGCTACGCTCCAAACCCTGTCAGCGGCTGAGCCAAGTCCCACAGCACCGATTGCTCTCCCTGATGCTGAACACAAACCTTGTGTCCAGCTGTTACTTCTCCAATGGCTTCGCAAGCGAGTCCATGAGGATGAAAAATCTGTTGGACCTTAGTCACGTTGTCTGACGGGACGCTCAGCAGAAAGCCAAAGCTGGGAAAGCTGGTCAGCCACTTTTTCCAAGGGATAGCGGCTGGACGCGGAATCTGTTCAAGATTAAGCAGCGCCCCACAGTTAGACGCTTCCGCAAGCATAACTAGTGTTCCAGCTAATCCGCCCATGCTAATGTCTTTTCCTGCGCTGACCAGGTCAGACTGTGCGAGCTGAGGTAACAGCTGTAAGTGATTTCTTAGCTGCTGCGGTTCGGCGGTTGTTGCCGCATTCCAAAAAGGATAGTCACGGCGATAGGCACCTGCCATATTAACGACCATTACGAGGCGATCGCCCATCTCAGCGTCAAAGCTAGTAATCAGCCGATTGGCCCTACCCAAAATTGAAACAGACAGCCCAGCATAAGGGCTATGGCAGTTAGTATGTCCGCCGACAATAGGCACTCCGTAGGCGGCAGAAGCGGCTTGCATACCCGCCCACAGCTCGCGACTATCTTCTAAAGACTCGCTCCAAAGCGCATCGACCATTGCCACCGGATAACCACCCATTGCCGCAATATCCGAGAGATTCACCATCACCGCACACCAACCTGCAAACCAGGGATCTTCGACAACCAGCTGTGGCCAGATTCCTTCTGAAGCTAGTAACAAATAACCTTCGCCATCTGGGATTGCAGCGCAGTCGTCGCCCAATCGAATGGGCTCACTGACTCCTGTGACTTGACCCAAACCCTGTGTATATTGGCCGATGCTGTTTGCCGCAGTTTGAATATCCTGTTTATGCAAGATGCTCAGAGAAGATTGTAAGTTGGCGGTTAGCTCAGTTAGCACAGGGGATAGAGTGAGCATGTTGGTAGGGAAAACATCAGGCAACCTGAGAGGATTGTTGCTTTGCAATTAGCTGCGGACGAGGCTGAACGGTCGCCGGATAGTAATCCAAATCCGCCTCCATCAGGTGATGAGGCCGTCCCAAAATATCTATTTCTTCCAGACTTTGCCAATGCAGTCGAGTAAAGAAACGGACGTTCTGCTGCTGTACCGTTGCAAGAAATTGATCGCATCCCCAGGTATTTGCCGTAGTTACCGCCTTTTGAATCAGGCCCTTCCCAATTCGCCAGCCCCGCCTGAACTCTGGATGTACACCCAGGCGGCCACCGTACCAAAGGCGAGGCGATTGCTCGTAGATTCTGACAACGCCGACAACGCGATTATTTTGCTGTGGCTGAGTGGCGATCGCCACAATCGGATAGGCATGATCGTCAATAGTGTCGCGATCATGTTGTTCAAACAGAGCCTGCTCTTGACAAAAAATCTGTTGCCGCAAGCTAAAGTAGTCAGAAATTCTTTTTTCAGAAAGAGCTAGCTCAAAGCTGTAGCGAGTCTTTGTTGATTGAGTCATGACATGCAAAACAAATGGAAAACAAAACTATTTTTCTTATTTTTCAAACGCGCTGAGCGCTGAACAGGCTCCGCACTTACCACAGCCCGCCTTCATCTCCGTCGAGAGTAAATTAGCTTGCTTCAACCGCAGGCCTACAGCCTGATACAGCTCAAACATGAAATCACTGGTAGGTGGTTTCTGGTTCGCTAAGGGTGTGCCGACAATCGGGACAAAAGGGACGACAAAGGGGTACACGCCTAAGGAAATTAGGCGATCGCACATTTCAATTAAAGTCTCTTTACTATCCCCAAGCCCAGCTAGCAAATATGTGCTGACCTGTCCACGACCAAACACCTTCACCGCTGCCTCAAATGCCTTGTAATAATGGGTCAGTGGTACCCTGGCCTTACCCGGCATAATTCTGGCGCGTACTATCGGGTCTGCCGCTTCCAAATGCATTCCCAGGCTATCTACCCCGGCTGCACGCATTTTCTCGAACCATCCAAAGTCATCTGGCGGCTCGCACTGGGCCTGAATTGGTAACGCCACCCGGTTACGAATCGCCCTGGCACAGTCCGTCAAATATGCAGCCCCTCGATCTGTGACGTTCGGCGTACCCGTCGTCATAATCATATGCTCTACGCCATCGAGCCTCACAGCGGCTTCGGCGACTTCAGCAAGTTGCTCAGGTGTCTTTTGGGCAATGGTTCGCCCGGCATCTAAAGACTGACCAATAGCACAGAACTGGCAGGCCGTTTTTCTGTTCTCGTAGCGAATGCAGGTCTGTAGAACGGTGGTGGCTAGCACATTGTTGCTGTGTAGCAGCGCAATTTTCCAATAGGGAATGCCTTCTGCTGTTTCCAGATCGTAAAACTGTGGCCGCTTTGGAAAAGAAACAGGCGCAACAACAGTCGATTTTTCCGTGGGCTCGCGGACGGCGGGTTCGTGAACAAGAACAGAACGCCCTGTTTGACTGTCGGTGTCGATACTGTAGGGCGATCGCGCTGCACCATCCGTATACACTGGCACCATTACAGTCGTGTTCCCCACCGTTACCGCCTTATGGTCAGAAGGCCCTGCACCGCCCTTTCTGCCAGATACGCCAACGGGCTTAGCACCCAGATTCAGCCCTTTAGTTTGTAGCTCGGTAATAACCTGTTGTTGATTCATAGAAAGGGTTTTGCTTCAAGGACTAGCCGATTAAGGACTAGCAGGCTCAATAGTGAGCTTAAGAGTCTCATTTTCCTCTGCTTCAACAGGTAAAGTAGAAGGCACAGAGGCGTCTGTGGAAAAGCTAGAATAAGCAGTTTGATTTAGCTGTAGCTGTAGCAAATCTGGCCGCGCATAGTGACCCACGCTATCCATCATGCGCTTACGCTTAGTAATCAAAGAAAAGTCAAGATCTGCGATCGCCATCCCCTCTCCTTCTCTTACTGGCTCACCCAAATGCACACCTTCCGGACTAATAATCGCGGTGTAGCATCCACCTCTGAGCACTTTCTCTAGCCCTTCCGTCGGCGCAATTTCGCTAACCTGCTCAGGCGTTAGCCACCCCGTAGCATTCACCACAAAGCAACCCGATTCCAGCGCATGGTGCCGCATCGATACCTCCGTTTGCGTCCCAAAAATATCGCCCACCATCGATCCCGGAAACTGACCACAGTGAATCTGTTCATGCTGGGTCATCAGGCTGTAGCGGGCCAGTGGATTGTAGTGCTCCCAGCAGGCCAGTGCACCCACTCGTCCTACTGCGCTGTTGCATACCTGAAGGCCCGAGCCATCGCCCTGTCCCCAAATCATGCGCTCGTGATAGGTCGGTGTAATCTTCCGCCTTTTGAGCAAACAGCTTCCGTCCGCATCAAAAATCAGCTGAGTGTTGTAAAGTGAGCCCTTATCGCGCTCATTTACCCCCAATACAACAACCATTTCGTGAGTTCTTGCAGCCTGACTGACGGCTTCAGTCACCGGGCCGGGTACTTCCACGGCCTCCTCGTACAGCTGCATGTGGGCTTTACCCATTAACACCGGTGGCAGTACAAAAGAGAAATAAGGGTAGTAAGGAACAAACGTTTCTGGAAAAACAATCAGTTGAACGCCTTCCTTAGCAGCATCGTCAATCGCCTTTAGCACTTTTTCCATCGTGCCAAAGCGACTGTACAGCACAGGAAAGAGCTGAACTGCGGCGGCGCGTACCGTTCGTGAATAGTCCATATCGCTGTCCTTACATTCCCTAGAGGTCCTACATCGTCCAGGTATCGAGAATAAACGACCCTTCCTTACGTGCCAACAGAATTATATCGAGCACATCTAGCGGATTAATTGGCATAATCCCAGGGATTAAGGAAGGCTCGCCATGGCCGTACAGCGCTTGCAGTGCAAACCGGCAGGCATATACCTTTCCGCCTTCATCCATCAGCTTTACCAGCTGATTGTTCATAGCCATGTGGCCTGGAAAAGCTTCATCGCCAATTTTAGGAAAGCCGCGCTGCACGCCTAGCGTAACGCCTGGACCGTACAGCAAAACTGTCGTATCAAATCCCTTGCGAATCAGCCTGGTGGCCTGCAACAAATTTACCAGACCAATCGATCCTTCAAAAGCTACCGTGTGAAAGGTGACTAGTGCCTTTTCACCAGGCTCGGCTTGAACATCTGGAAATACTTTCTCTTCGTAATCAACAAAGTAATCGCCCGCTTTGTGGGCGGGGGCTGTTACCTCAGGCATCACATTACTCCCAATAGTGTGATTGCAGCTTAAAAGGTGACTCGGACCTTCTCCCGTAGCAATTGTTACCGTTCACCAAAGCCTGACTTTTAAGACAGCGAGGGTGCCTGAGGAGAGAATGAGGTGTGCTTGCACCTGTACAAAAGTGCAGGGTGTGTTTAGGACATATCGGCTGATTGCTCGAAGTGCCGACCCACCCCACCCTATCGGGCACCCCTCCCAAGAGGGGATCTACTCTGGGCTACGATGCATACATTCAAGCTTCGCAGCCGAGACAAATCCCCTCTTGGGAGGGGTGGTGCGCAGCGACGGGGTGGGTTGGCACTTCGAGCTAATAACCAACAAATATGCTGAACTCCTGCTACTACTTGTAGACCCTGTTCATAAAGCCAGACGCCCCACTTTAGTAATCACTGATACAAGTTTGTTCAATACCGCTCTTTACAGTAGTACCTGTACAGTCATGGATTCTCATTATTGTGTTTGGCACCTGGCTCATGCAGTCTCACTTTCCAGTGGTTATTGTTGGTGGCGGCCAGGCGGGGCTATCTATTAGCTACTGCTTACAGCAGCAAGGCATCGACAACATTATCTTTGAGAAAAACAAAATTGCCGATTCCTGGCGCTCTAAGCGATGGGATACCTTCTGCCTGGTCACGCCAAACTGGCAATGTATGCTGCCAGGCTATCGCTACTCCGGTGAAGACCCCAACGGCTTCATGAAGCGCGATGCAATTGTTCAATTTGTTGAAAACTATGCTGAATCTTTCGGCCCTTGTATTAAAGAAAATGTGTCTGTACGCGCGCTCAAAAGGCACGATTCTCGCAGCGTATTTGAAGTGACTACGTCCATTGGCACCTACACCGCCGACCAGGTAGTGGTGGCAACAGGTGGCTATCATGATCCCAAAATTCCTAGAATGGCAGAGCGATTGCCCACGCAGGTAGTGCAGCTACATTCTTCGGAATACAAAAAGCCAGAAAACTTGCCAGCAGGCGCGATTATGGTCGTTGGGACCGGGCAGTCGGGCGCCCAGATAGCCGAAGATCTTCACTTGGCTGGGCGGCAAGTGCATTTGTGTGTGGGAAGTGCGCCGCGATCGCCTCGCGAATACCGTGGCAAGGACGTCGTAGACTGGCTCGACCAAATGGGCTATTACGATATCCCCATCGACGAGCATCCGCAAAAAGAGACCGTCCGCAGCAAAACAAACCACTACGTCACCGGGCGAGGCGGTGGCCGCGAAATTGACCTGCGGCAGTTTGCCCTAGAAGGAATGCAGCTGCACGGCAGACTCCAGTCCATCCAGGGCGAACAGCTCACCTTCCAAGCCGACCTGAAGCAAAACCTGGACTATGCCGACGATGTTGCCGAAAGTATCAAGCGCACCATCGATGAGTACATCGAGAAAGCACAGATAGATGCCCCAACAGAGCCGTCTTATCAGCCTGTGTGGGAACCTGAAGCCACGCCTTTGCCAGTGAATATTCAGGACGCAAACATCAGCACGGTAATTTGGGCAACCGGCTACCATACGGACTTCAGCTGGATTGAGATTCCCGCCTTCGATGGGAAGGGCTACCCTGGCCATAAGCGAGGCATTAGCAATGTTCAGGGACTGTACTTCTTAGGCTTGCCCTGGCTGTACACCTGGGGCTCCGCACGGTTTTCAGGTATCGCTCGCGATGCGGAGTATTTGGCTAACTGCATCGCCCTGAAGAATAAGGTAAAGCCTCAGCGTTTCGCGCATGCTATGAACGAAATGGCCATGGGCTCATGACGTACTGACAATCCGACGAACGCGCCAAAAAGATATCTGCGATACAAAACGAAACCCCGATCTTTTGAATGCTAGAGCAGAGTATGGATGCGTCCGCACTCTGCTATAAATGTATCGCTGATAAAATAAGGAGTTCCGCCATGCCCGCCGGTAGACCTATTCCATTTTCTAGACGTCAGATCATTCGTGGTCTGCTGGCCACCACTGCCTTCGGCGCGGCGACTAAGCTTGGCGGATGCTCACCTGCAACAGACACAGCCGATACGGCCAGCGGCGAAGGCAGCGCTAGCAGCGACGAGGTTGTTGTGGGTTTTATCTACGTTGGGCCTAAAGATGACTTTGGCTACAATCAGGCTCATGCTGAAGGTGCCCAAGCAATGGCAGCGGTGCCAGGTATCAGAATTGTTGAGGAGGCTAGCGTTCCTGAAACGTCGGCAGTGCTCGAATCAATGCGGAGCATGATTGAAATTGACGGTGCGACGGTACTGTTTCCCACGTCGTTTGGCTATTACGACCCGTACATTTTAGAGCTGGCAGAAGAGTTTCCAGAAGTGCAGTTTTTCCATGCGGGCGGCTTGTACGAAGAGGGTGTTCACCCTGACAATGTAGGCAGCTACTTTGGCTATATTGACGAAGCTCAGTACGTTGCTGGGATTGTTGCCGCTCACACATCTGAAACAGGTAATTTGGGGTTTGTTGCTGCTAAGCCGATTCCTCAGGTATTGCGTAACATCAACAGCTTTACCCTGGGTGCCAAGTCGATTAATCCAGACGCGACAACTCAGGTGATTTTTACAGGCGACTGGGCGCTGCCTGTAAAGGAAGCTGAAGCAACAAACAGTATGGCCGACCAGGGGATAGACGTGGTGACCTGTCACGTAGATAGCCCAAAGGTGGTGATAGAAACAGCGGAGAAAAGAGGAATCTTCTCTTCGGGCTATCATGCCGACCAGTCGCCGCTGGCACCGGAAGGGTACTTGACTAGTGCAGAGTGGGACTGGGTGAGTATTTACACCTTCTTGGGTGAGCAGTTTGTGGAGGGTAAGTCCTTAATGGCAGGGGATATTGACCACATCTTGCGAGGTGGCCTGGCCGATGATTTCTGTAAGCTGGCACCCTATGGGCCAGCGGTGAGCGAAGAGGCAAAGGCTGATGCAGAAGCGGCCAAAGCGCAGTTCTTGAACAATGAGCTGGTTATTTATAACGGTGAGCTAAAAGACAATGAGGGCGGCGAGGTTTTAGCGACAGGTGATAAATATGAACAACAGAATGTAGAGCTGGAGAAAATGGACTGGCTGATAGAGGGTGTTAAGGGCAGCGTGGGTGGCTAATGGCTAGCCCTTCTCTCGAAACGCCGTCTGGAACACCGCCCGAGAACATGCCGCCTGAGAACATGCCGCCTGTGGACAGTTCTCTCTGGAGGCGATCGCTCGAATCCATTTTCCTACCTGTAGCTGCCCTGGTCGTAGCGCTCATCTTGTTCGGCGCTTTTTGCGGCCTGGCAGGCGCTAATCCTTTTGGGGTCTATGGCTCTATTTATAAAGCCGCTTTTGGTAGCTGGAGCGCCTGGCAAAATACGCTGATTCGAGCTTCGCCCCTGATGTTGACGGCGCTATGTACCGCGTTGCCTGCTCGGTTGGGGCTGGTGATTATTGGCAATGAGGGGGCGTTGGTGATGGGTGGGCTGGGTGCGATCGCTGCTGGCCTAACCCTGGGAACCTCCCTACCACCGCTAATGGTACAGATTGCTATGGCGATCGCAGGCATGACGGCAGGTGGACTGTGGATTATGCTCGCTGGCGCGTTGCGACACTATCGGGGGGTGAATGAGACTATCAGCAGTTTGTTGTTGAACTATATTGCGATCGCATTCCTTAACCATCTAGTCGAAGGCCCCCTGCGAGATGCCACCTTCACCACCAAACCCTCTTCTCCAGAGCTTGATCCGGCTAACTGGCTGGGCGTTTTGCCCGGCACGCGCATTCACTTTGGTCTACTCTATGGTCTTGTCGTTTGCGTAGTGGCTTACTTCCTCATTCAGCGGACGACGTTTGGCTTTGCGGCGCGGACAGCGGGCGGGAATATTCGCGCTGCGCGGATTGCGGGGTTGCCCGTGGGGAAGCTGACGCTGGCGATTTGCTTTTTGGGCGGGTCGGCGGCGGGGTTGGCTGGCATGGTGGAGGTGGCAGCGGTGCAAAAGCGGATTAATGAGTCGCTGGTATCGAACTATGGCTACGCGGGAATCTTGGTGGCGTTTGTGTCGCGGCATAATCCGCTGGCGACGATTTTGGTGGCGGTGCTGTTGGGTGGGATTTTGGCGAGTGGGGGGATTTTGCAGCGATCGCACGATTTGCCCGATGCAACAGTTTTAGTGTTTCAGGGGATTGTTTTCTTGTGTGTGTTGTTCAGCGATTCTCTGTATGGAAGACTTCCGTGGTTTCAAGCATCGGTAGAAGGTGAATAATGGCAACAGAATCTCTTGGACTGCTCGGTATTCCCCTCGGCATCTTGGCCGGGACGCTTCGCGGCAGTGCGCCTTTTTTGTTTGTGAGCCTGGGCGAGTGCATCACTGAAAAGAGTGGAAAAATAAATCTTGGGCTGGAAGGGACGCTGCTGTTTGGGGCAATGACGGCCTACGGAACCTCTTACTTATCTGCGCCGACGGTTGGAGATTTCTGGGCACCGTGGCTAGGGGTATTGGCCGCTGGTGTGGCGGGTATGGCGTTGGGGGCTTTGCAGGGTTGGCTATCGCAGCAGCGGCGAGTAAACGATGTGGCCACTGGCATCGCGATGATTATCTTTGGCAGTGGGCTGGCTTTTTTCTTTGGCAAGCCGTTTATACAGCCTCAGGCACCTCAGCTGTTTACGTTCGATTGGGGGGCGTGGAGCACGGTGCCGCAGCTACAGGCGGCGCTGAAGGTGAGTCCTTTGTTTTTGTTGGGGATTGCGATCGCGCCTTTTCTTCACTGGTTCTTTCGCGCTACCCGCTGGGGGCTATACGTGCGGGCCGTAGGCGACAGTCCACAGGCAGCGTTGGCAATGGGAATCTCTCCTTTTAAGGTGCGGTTACTGAGCATTATGGCAGGTAGCTTTCTTGCTGGGATTGGCGGGGCCTGCCTGTCGTTGTACTATCCAGGCGTATGGACAGAGCGAATTTCGAGCGGGCAAGGATTGATGGCCGTGGCGCTGGTGATTTTTGCGCGGTGGAATCCGATTCAGTGCCTGTGGGCGTCGATGTTGTTTGGGGGAGCCCAGGCAATTGGTCCGGCCTTTCAGTCTGTTGGAATCGATAGCTATTACTATCTGTTTAATGCTGCGCCGTATATTCTGACGCTGTTAATTATGATTGTGACCTGCTCGCCGCAGCGGACGCTGGCTGGCTCTCCGGGTGCGTTGGGAAAAGCCGATGACTGACACTCTAAAACTTGCCGTCAACGGCACACTCATGCAGGGATTGGCCTTGTGTCCTAACTTGTTGAATGTGGGTGCGACCTTTGAGCGAGAAACACGGACGGAAGCGGCCTATCGCATTTGGACCATTGACGATAACTATCCGGCAATGATTAAGGTAAAAGAAGGAGGTGTTGCGGTAGCTGTAGAGGTGTGGAGTGTGCCCTTGGCAGGGTTGGGTATCGTGCTCTCTCAGGAGCCGCCGGGATTAGCCATCGGGAAGGTCCGTCTGGAAGATGGAGAGGAAGTGCTGGGCGTAATCGGAGAGCCTTTGACCGTGGAGGGAAAAAAGGAAATTACTCAGTATGGTGGCTGGCGAGCCTACCGGGAGAGTTACGCCTAATGATCTGGAGTGGACTCGTGCAGGCCCAGAACTTTGATTTTTTCCCAGAATGGGTAGATGTCTCTGTAGAGCCTGGTGAAACTGAGAAAGCGCTGCTCGATAGAGTGAAAGCCAACTATTTGGAGCTGATGGAAGCGCCGCCTATGTTGGAGAATACTGTAAAGATGGTGGTATTAGCGCCATTGCTGGACCTATGTGGGTTCTATCATCGCCCATTTCGGATTAAGACAGAGACTGGAGTAAGTCTCAAAATGGAGGATGAAGGCACCGTGATCAGGGGAAGGATTGACGTTTTGGTCTCGAATCAGAAATTCTGGCTTTTGGTAATTGAATCTAAGCGGAGCGATTTTGCAGTAACAAGAGCTATTCCGCAGGCATTGTCTTACATGCTAGCCGATCCAGACGGGGCTCAGCCAACCTTTGGCATGATTACCAACGGGAACGAGTTTCTGTTTCTTAAAACTGTTCAACAGCCAACGGCTCAGTACGCAAATTCTCGTTTGTTCTCATTGCTCAATCCTGGCAACGAACTCTACAGCGTTTTGTCGGTTCTTAAGTCATTAGGTTCGCTGGCTGTGACCCAAGGCCGATAGCGACTGCTATGGTGAAGCGAGTTCGTTTTGCATTTTGCTTTGAATGGTGACTCAATTTTGGCGCGATCGCTGGCAGCAGTTTGTTGCTCAACTCATTTTTATCAATTTAGTTGTTAGTCGGTTGACCCCTTTTTTTTCCTAAAGAGAATCGGCAGTATCGCCTACTATGCGTACTGTTAGTACCTTAATTCTGTACTTATTCTAATCATCATGCTGCTTTATTTCCAATTTCTTGTATGCTCCTCTAAAGGATAAAACAACCCTCCAGTTGTTGCCTGAAATTAAAATATCGCTGATTATAAAAGATGGGTCAAATTAATAAATTTCAAGTTGCAGTTGCAATCTTTATGGGATCATTATTTACAGCGTTAGGGTATGAGATCAAAGACATTATTCACCTTAGCAATATTACACAATCGACATTTATTCTTTCTATAAGTTTCGTTTTGTCCTCTGTAGCAGCTCCCGTTTTCGTAGATCTACTGGTTAAATCTTCACTTGTACGGCGCCTCCTTTTTCGTGATAATTGGATTGAAGGCTACTGGTATAATACTGATCTTTCTCCGTCAGAAATATCAGAAGAAGCTTTCAACATTACAGCAATAACAGAAATCAGATTCAAAGATCCATCTCTTGGTTTTCAAACAATCGGCCATCGAATAAAAGATGAGCAAGAAATTTATACTTTTTCGCAATATGTTCTGCTAGTCGGCTCAAATAATGCTTATGTTAATCTTTTCAATTCATCGGCAAAAGGAGCCTTTCGGAATTTAATTGCTGCTGGATATTTTTATAGATCTCCCGGTGGAGAATGTCTTGATACTTACGATGGAGTCATTGTTGAACTAGAGGAGAAGGCTATTTTTAGGCAAAGAGCCAAAAAAATTCCCGATAAAGTTGCAAGTCAGCTTTGCAAAAAGTACGGTAAAAGATGGGTCAGGACTTTGCTCTGTAATCCTGAAGAACAAGCGCATATTATGTCAGGGATGAGAAATGGGCACGCACCTTTTTCAGAGGTTAGTTGAGCCCATTTTTATCAATTAGTTGCTAGTGTTTTCTACCGCAGCAGCGCCCAAAATAAAGCTAGCAACTGGATTTTGGCTTAATGATGACTGTGCAGCCTTGGCTGACGCCTATTCTGATACAGAAGTTCGTCAGATAAACGATCAGCTCAACGATGACTTCCGGCTTATACTGGTTAAAGGCTACAGCAAGAGGCTAACAAAGCAGAAGTTCAGACGCTGGTAATAGATTTAATAGAAACAGTAAAACAGAATTACGTAGAACAGGCACAGCAGACAAATTCTGAAGCTATGCTGACTCCAGTTAATCAGCTAGAAACGACAGCTATAAGTTCATGAGGAGAGACTGACTAGGACCTGCTGAGTTGTTGCCGTCCAGCCAACAATGCCACCCTGCGCTCGAATCATATCCAACGTAGCTTGCTTGAATTCGGGGAAATAGCTTTCGGTAGCATCCTCAGCTAAAAGACATTCGTAGCCGCGATCATTAGCTTCTCGCATGGTGGATTGCACGCACACTTCGGTAGTTACACCTGTAAAAATAAGATGAGTGATCTGGCGCTCTTTCAGCACTTTCTCTAACTCTGTTTGGTAAAAAGCTCCTTTCCCTGGCTTGCTAATCACAATCTCTTCGGGCTTGGGCTCTACCTCCCTGATAATGTCGTTGCCGGGCTCTCCTAACACCAAAATTCTGCCCATGGGTCCTTCGTCGCCAATGGTAAGACTTCCCTTGCCTCTCAGCCGCTTACTAGGCGGACAGTCCGAAAGATCTCCTTTATGCCCCTCTTTGGTTTGAATAATTGTTAGTCCTTTCTCTCTAAAAGAGTTCTGAAGGCGCTGCACACTTGGAATAATAGACTGAAGCCTGGATACGTCGTTGCCCAAGATCTCTCCAAATCCGCCCGGTTCCAGAAAGTCGCGCTGCATGTCGATAATGATAAGCGCTAGATGCTGCAAGTCATCGGGCAGTTCGTAATCGTAGGGTTTTGCAGGAATGGATTGCTTTGTGGACATATTTCTTAGAGAGACTTGCTTACTCACGCTTGCATCGAGACTGGCTTTTCCCACACAATTAGTACAATGCAGCCCGACTTGCTGATAATGTCGTGCTGACTTCCGGGCTCGTTAATGACCAGCGTTCCAGCGGTGTGTGTGCCTTGATGATCGCTTTGTTCTCCCGATAGCACGATGATGTGTTCGTAGCCGGTATGTAAGTGGTTGGGAACGGTCGCGCCGGGTTCGTATTTTAGCAAGGCGGCGGATGACCCTTGTTCGCCGTCGCTGTACAGTCGGTGAATTTGTACGCCGGGGCGGAAGGGTTGCCAGGGGAGTTTCTCTGGCTGGGTGGCTAATGAAAAAAGGTCGGAGAGAATCATGGGTTTAATGGCCTGCCATGCGCTGACAGATAAGGGGCAGGTCGGCTTGGGCTATGCCGCTTTCGTAGACGAGTTTACCGTCGCTGATGACATGGATGCGATCGCACCCCCCCATCAACTCATCTAAATCTTTACTCACTAGCCGCACGTCCGATGTCCATTTTTTATTTTAACTGTAACTTGTGTAGCGTTGCCTTATAACGGCTAGCGCGTTCACACAATGGTTCGGCTCATTCAACTCGCTTCACTTCGTAGTAATGATTTCGCCCTTCATCTACGTGGGTGTCTACTATGTGAAATTGGGACTCTTGCAGGATACTTTCGTATCTTTTTTGCCCTAGGGAAAGGCACTCATGACCTGTGTTCATATCAGCCCACGTCCCCATTTCAACAGGTGCTGTGAACAAGAAACGACCACCAATCGATAGAAGGTCAGACACTCGGTGAATTAGCATGACCTGATCATCTTCGCTCAGGAGAAAAATCAGGCCAATAGAGATGACCGCGCTGAACTTCCGGCCAAAGTAGTCGCTTTCTAGGGCATGTTCGCATTTGACGGGAATATTTGGAAACCGGACTTTAAACTCGGATACCAGCGTAGGCGATGAATCTACGGCCCAAAGCTGTAATCCGGTCGTAGCGAGTGTACGGGTAACCGGAATACCACCGCCGCAGGCAATTTCAAGTACATCACTACCCGCAGAGAGTGAGTGTGCCCACTGTTCAATTACACCAATGCCTATCGTCGAGCGGTCTCGGACATTTAAGAATTTTCGAGCATGATTCTCGTACGCTTTTGCTGAATCTGCAACCATATTCTTAAAGGGAGAGCTAGGGACCAACGACACGAATCACCGGGCTGCCGTCAAAGTAGCCGACACCATTAGCCCGACATTGCCTCATGGCTCTTGGAGCACACTGATGTCTTCTTATAGTGCCGCATTTCTTCGATATTATCTATAAAAGGCTTGATGTGCGGAAGAAAAGACTTGAAGTCTCCGCTTTTCCTGAAGCCTTCTAGATGGTCTCTGGTAGAAGTCCACTCTATTCTGAGAATATAACACTCGGGCGCTTCCTCACATTGGGTAAGCTCGTAGCCGAGACAATACTCTGAGGCTTCTAAAGATTTAGCCGCAGCTTCATAAGCTGATACGAATTCGCTAGAAGCATTAGCGCCAATTTTGTACCGAATATACTCGATGCTCATTTCTGATCCTTATTGAACCTGTTCTTTGTTGAAATAGTGAATTCAAAATTCTATCAAGACTGAAGCGAAGTCTACGCTTAGCTAGGAAAATACAGATTTGTTGTCGTCTACCCAAGCAGCAAAGGTTGTTGCAGGGTTGCCAGTGATCTGTTGAATATTGTTATTGCTACTAGCGTACTCGCCAGTAGCAAATACGGCGTACAGCTCTGCGATCGCACGGGCTGTCCATTCAGGCATGCCTGAATCAATCATTCCTTGCAACGCGGCGGCATTGGGCACAGGCACATAGGTCACCTGCCGACCTAGGCGTGTGGCGAGCTGGTGGGCTATGTCATCATAGGAGAGACTTTCTGGCCCCGTCAGTTCGTAGACTTTGCCCTGGTGCTCGGTTTTAGTCAAGGCATGAAAGGCCACCTCAGCTAAGTCACGCACATCCACTAGGGATAGTTTTGCCTCACCAAAGGGAAGATAGAACTGGCCTGTTGTTTTAATTGAGTCGGCTGACCAGAGCATGTTTTGGTAAAACGAATTGGGTCGTAGGATCGTATAGGGTAGGCCAGATGCCATTAAGGCTTGATCGCTTTCGGTATGTTGCTGCTGAATGACTGACTCGGAATTGTCACCCGCTCCAAGGGCAGAAAATTTAACAATGTGCGCTCTGGTTGTGCTCGCAGCAGCATTGAAAAAGTTTTGAAATAGCTCAACCGTGTTTGGAATAATCGCCGTTGCAATAAACGCACGGTCAACCCCTGAAAATGCCGATTCTAGAGAGGCAGGATTACTGAGGTCACCCTCGAATAGTTGGACATTTGGTTGTACTAACGACTGAGCCGATTGACGATTGCGAACTAACGCTCGCACAGAATACCCAGCCGTAGCTAACCGTGACGTTAATACCCGGCCATTGGTGCCCGTTGCCCCTGCAATTAAAATTGTGCTGTCAGTCATGGTTTCTCTAAAAAAGTGTTCAATAGACATTTTTTATTATGGGTAATGGAGTATATTCTTGCCATGGATAATTTGTATAAGTAAAATTCATCGCATGAATATTTTGGGTTGGGATCTAAATTTGTTGGTGGTGTTTGATGCTTTGATGACAGAGCGACACTTGACCCGAGCCAGTGAGCGCATTGGCCTAAGTCAACCCGCCACCAGCAACGCTCTGGCGCGATTAAGAAAATTGACGGAAGATCAGCTGTTTATACGAGCAGGAGGAGCCTTTCAACCCACGCCGGTTGCGATCGCCCTAGCCGCACAAATACAGCCTGCGCTTCAGCAAATTGATGCTGCCCTGGCCTCTACAAAGCAGTTTGATCCAGCCACGAGTAATCTCGTGTTTTCCCTGGGGATGAGTGACTACACTGCATTTCTGCTGCTACCCGATCTGCTCAAAACGCTTAAGTCGGCAGCGCCCCAAATAGCTATCCAAGTTAGAACCGGTGAACGCAACACTCTCTTGAAGCTACTTGATGAAGGAAAGATTGATGTTATGTGTGGCGTGTTTCCTGAAAAAGTACCGTGGCACAACTCACAAAAATTATTTAAGGAAACCTTTGTATGCGTATGCCGCCAAGGACATCCACAAATCGGAGATAACATTTCGATGCAACAATATATCGAGGTCGATCACTTGCTAGTTTCCGTGGCTGGCGATCGCTCAGGTAAAATCGACCATCTTTTGAGTCAGCAAGGGTTATCTCGACATGTTGCTGTTTCAGTGCCCCATTTCTTAGTAGCACCATTCATTTTGGCTCAGACAAATTTAATCGCCACGTTCGCTCAGAGAGTCGCAGAGAGTTTTGCTCAGATGCAGTCCCTCAAAATCCTGCCATCTCCAGTTGATCTAACGGGATTTTCTATTTCCATGCGATGGCATCAAAGTCGCCAAAGTCAACCAGAACAAGTTTGGTTACGGGCTCAAATCGACCATGTGAGTACAAAGTTTTGCGTCTAACGGTTGAGTTCAGTAGCGATTAACAGTTTTTTTATTCACCAGACAGATTCAGGTATCACCATGGCACTGCTATCTCACGCTATCTGCATAATAGCTCAGACATGAGTCACTTAATGGCCAGCCATGCGTTGACCAATAAGACTTAAATCGGCCTCGGTAATGTCGCTTTCGTAGACGAGTTTACCGTCACTGATAACGTGAATGCGATCGCACAACCCCATCAACTCATCCAAATCCTCACTCACCAGCAGCACCGCCACCCCCCGATTACGCGCATCCACAATCGCATTATGAATAAACTCCACCGCTGAAAAGTCCAACCCAAAGCAAGGATTCGCCGCAATCAGCAGCTTTACCGACGCCGAGGAGAGTTCCCGGGCGAGCACTGTACGCTGAACGTTTCCGCCAGATAGATGAGCAATCGGCGTTTCCACAGAAGGCGTTTTAACCGAGAAAGTTTGTACCAGGCCTTGGGCGGACCGTCTAATCGCCTTTAGCAATAGCAGCCAGCTCCACTTTGCCTGAGGCGGACGGTCGAAGGTTCGCAGTGCCATGTTTTCAGCGACACTCATGGTTGGCACGCAGGCATTGCGCAACGGCTCTTCGGGGAGCGCATAGACCTGATGGCGATACATCTCTTCCCGAGTCGCTCCGTAGGGTTCGCCATTAACCTGCAAGCGCCCTTCAGTGGGTATCCGCTGCCCCGACAGCACCTCTACCAGTTCCTTCTGTCCATTGCCAGAGACGCCTGCAATCCCCACAATCTCCCCAGCATGAACCGTCAGGCTAGCGCCTCTAACTGCCGGTAGCCCGTTCTCTCCTTTCGCATGAATGTTCGTAAATGAAAGGACAGCTTTGGTCTTTTCAGTATCGGCCTTATCCACCGACTGGGTGTCTTTTGCTTCACCCAGCATCATCTGCGCCATGGCTTCTACCGATAGCTCGCTAACCTGGCCCTGGCCCACCAGTTTCCCCTTTCGCAAAATGGTGACTTCATCGGCAAATGCCTGAACTTCACGAAATTTGTGAGTGATCAACAGAATACTCAGATTCTCTTCAACGACTTCTTCTCGCAGCAGGCCCAGCACCTCATCCGCTTCGGCAGGCGTCAGCACGGAAGTAGGCTCATCTAGTATAAGAATCTTGCTTTTGAGATAGAGCTGTTTGAGAATCTCTAGCTTTTGCTTTTGGCCCGCAGCGAGTTCAGCAACCGGGCTGTTGAGGTCTATTTGGAATGGGGATTGCGTAATAAATGCCTGTAGGCTTTCATTCTCTTTCTTCCAGTTGATTAGCTGCCGAGAGTCGTAGCGAGACAGCACCAGATTTTCGGCGACGGTCATGGCAGGCACAGAGGTGAAGTGCTGATACACCATGCCAATGCTGTAGCTGTGAGCGTCTTTTGGGCTATGGATAGTGCCTGGGGACTGGTCGATAAGCACCTGGCCGGAGGTAGGTAAATGAAAGCCCATAATGCACTTTACCAGGGTGCTTTTGCCTGCTCCGTTTTCACCTAGCAGTGCGTGAACGGTCCCTGGCTTTAGCGTCATAGAAACCTGGTCAAGGGCCGTGAAGCTGCCGAAGCGTTTGGTCATGTTGACCACGTCTAGCTGTGGGGGCGCTGTGAGCGTTTGGGGGGGTGGAGAGAGTTGTGGCATGGCGCTCAGGCATGAGCCTTCAGGGTTTCGATCAGGTCTGTTGAAGTGGCGACTGCACCAAACACGCCCCCTTGCATCGTGATCATTTTGAGCGCTGCTTGGTAGTTGCCATAGTCAGTGGCACCCGTACAGTCCGAGAGGACCAGGCACTCGTAGCCTCGGTCATTGGCTTCGCGCATGGTGGTGTGCACACATACGTCTGTGGTGATGCCGGTGAGAATGATGTTTTGAATGCCTTTGCGGCGTAGAAGCAGGTCCAGGTCAGTGGCAAAGAAAGCCCCTTTACCGGGTTTGTCGATAATGGTTTCGCCGGGGAGAGGGGCCAGTTCGGGGATAATGTCCCAGCCTGCTTCGCCGCGTACCAGAATGCGACCGCAGGGGCCGGGGTCGCCGATACCTGCACCAATTTGACGCGATCGCCACTGCTTATTTTCAGGCAAGTCCGACAAATCAGGCCGATGCCCCTCACGGGTATGCATGATATGAAAGCCCTGCTCTCTCATCACGACTAACAGCTTTTGCAGCGGCTCAATCGGCGCACGGGTAAGCGTTAGGTCGTAGCCCATCTTGTCTACATAGCCACCTTTGCCGCAAAAGTCGGTCTGCATATCAATGATCAGCAGTACCGTGTTTTCGGGACGGAGATCGCCATTGTAGGGATAGGGATAGGGGTCTGCTTTTAGAGTACGTCCCATGGAGGATTGATTTTGCTGATTTACAGCAATTACTTTACGACATTCGCAGCGACAGTTGTGGGTAACTCTTCTCCCTGATACTCACGGTTGGGCTTATCAAAGCCGCAGGATGTGCCATCGGTGTGCACCACCTTATCTTCCCACGGTAAGCGGTAGTTTCCTGCCACCATATCTTTCATGTATGTATACGGGCAGTCTTGCGCCCCGCCTTTCACTGCCGTATACCCACGATGCCCAAACTGATAGATGTTGTTCTCTACGCCCCAATGCTCGCGAGCTTCGCGAACCAAATCGGGTCGCACTTCAGCGGTGATAATTTCATCTGGGCGGTGACTTCCCGCTGCCATGACCTGGCCATCGAAGTTAACAATGGTTCCCTCGCCCATAGAATCAAAAGAGCCGTCGCTGCCGCACATGCAAACGGACGCTGTCACCATCAGGTTACAAAAGGCATTTGACTGGTTGGTTACCTGCCAGCTATGGCGAATCGGTGCGGTGTATCCAGCGGTTCGCAGCATAATCTCCGCGCCCTTGTAGGCACATTCTCTGGCCATTTCAGGAAACATGCCATCGTGACAAATAATCAGCGCTAGCTTGCTCCCATTGGGCCCATCGCACACCGGAATACCGATGTTCCCAGGTTCCCAGGGCTCTACAGGTACCCAGGGATGTAGCTTGCGGTAGTACAGCTTCAGCTCGCCCTGGTCGTCGATGATGATGCCGCTGTTGTACGGGTTCCCGTTGGGGTTGTATTCCATAATTGAAAAACAGCCCCAGATCTCGTGTTCGATGCAGGCCTGGCGAAACGCTTCTACCTCTGGGCCATCTAGCCGACACATAATCTCTGGGTTCGTATCCATCGATAGGCCATGAAGAGAATATTCTGGAAATACTACCAAATCCATCGTGGGCATGTTTCGCCTGGCCTTACCTACTAGCTCACAAATTCGCTGTGTCTGAGCTGACAGGTCATCTGGCGTAACAACGATAGGAAGCTGAGCCTGCACCATGCCCAGCACAACGCCGTTGGGTGACTTATTCAATCCGCCTAGTCCGCTCATAGGAGGCCTCTTTGGGTAAGGGTTCTCCTTTCAAATTATAGGTAAGTTGATAACTATATTGTTACGGTTGCTGCACTTTATCCCAACCATCTTAGGCTTCACTCGGGACATAGGGCTGATTTTGCTCAGCGGGCGTAAGGTCTTCTAGCGCAACATCGCGTCTGAGTTCGCGGCCATTAGGCCCCACAATCAGGCGCGGGAGAGATTGCAAATCAACAACTTCCTTTGTGCCCATGTTGTAGGTGGTGTAAACGGTGCTAGCCGTGTCTAAAAATATATCCATCACGGTGAGGGTTTGAATCGCAGCGTCGGTGGTATTTAGCAAAGATTTTGGGCCGCTGCCGAGGGCACCAAGGTGGAGCATGTCGAGGTTGCCGTTTTTGCCGGGGAAGTAGGCGTGGTGGTGGCCGCTGATGTAGGTTTGGACGTTGTGACGTTCCAGCAGCGTGCGGAGTTCGTCGGCCTGGTTAAGGTATTCGCCGGGGCGATCGCGCCGCTGAGAAACGGCATATAGCGGGAGGTGGCCCATGGCAATCCGCAGCTTGGCGCTTTGGGCTTCGGGACTAGCAAGGGCGTTTTCTGCCCAGGCGACCTGTTCGGGCGGGACATTTGCAGACGACGCATCCCAGATTAGAAAGAAGATGTCGTTTTGCTTGAAGCTGTAGTAGTAGGGAAAGCCGCTGGCTTCGATGAAGGTGAGGTCGGTGTCGGCTTTGTGGCCATTCCAGTATTTGGTGGTAGCCTCACGGTCTAATACATAGAAGAATTCGCCGTTTTCGTCTTTGTAGCCAGAGGCGTCATGGTTGCCGATGGTGAGGGAGAAGGGAAGGCCTGCGGTGCGGATGGGAGAGAGAATTTTGTCGTCGAAGGCGGTCCACATTGCCTCGATCTCGGCAGCGCTAAGGCTGATACTTTGGCCAGCAACCATGTCACCACCGCAGATGACCATGTCTGGCTGCCAGTCGGGCAAAGCGGTGACGCCTTCGATGACTTCGCGGCGGTAGTCGGTAGAGCCGTAGGCGCTGTTAAGGTCGCTGAGGACAATGAAACGGATGTCACCACGAGGGGGCGCGAAGTAACCACCCGGCGCCGTCGGAATTCCAGCATTTTTTACCAAGCTCTGAGCAGCGTTGGATGGGCGATCTTGCTTAGTTGGTAAAGAGGACTGCGATTCAGCTTGTACGGTGGATTTGCTACAAGCGACGGCGCTAGCTCCGGTCGCGCTAAGGGTAAGGCCAGTGAGGAGGATAAAGCGGCGACGGTTGAGCGGCATGGTGTTGCTTGGGAAGGCGATGGTTGTATGATTTTAGTATGCCACTGTTGTGAGGATGTTTGGGGTGAGATTTATAAGCACATCACCCCTTATTTGCCTTGATGCTGAGAGCGGCAACACCGAGCGTGACTAGCAGAACACCCAGGTTTTGCTGTGGTTGGAGGGCTTCTTGTAGCGTCCACCAGGCGAAGAGGGCTGTAAGGGCAGGGGCGCTGGCGCTAATCAGAGCCGTGAGCGAGGCACCGATGTAGCGGATGCCGAAGTTGTTGAGGATGTAGGCGATGAGGGTGAGGCTAGCGGAAAAGATCGTTGTGCCGAGAATGAGCGGCCAGGCGGTGGGCGTAACAGAAATGGGCGGAATAAATAGAAGAGAGAGACTCGCTAAGGTAGAAACGCCGATGAAGGTAAAAAGAGAAAAAGAGACGGGGTGAATTGGCATATTTTTTGCCTGGAGACATAGCTCGGCGAAGATACCGTACAGACCGAAGAAAAGGCCCGCACCAAGCCCTGTCCATAGCCCAATAAGAGAGGTTTCTGAAGGGGTGGCGTCAGTGGGACTAAGGTTCGTGAGAACGACGCCAATGAAGATGACTACCATGAGGGCGAGCTGGTAGGGGCGGAGCTTTTGCTGAAAGAAAATGCGGGAGAGGAGAACGGTGATGGCGGGGTAGATGAAGAAGGCGGCGATCGCAATTCCAGCAGATACTTTACTCAGCGACGTGTACAAACAGGTCAATCCCAAGAAAATGCAGGTAGCACTGCCTATTGCCGCGCCAAAGAGCTTGGGAGATTGAGGTAACCGCTTCAACTCGCTAAAGGTGCGAGCGTATAGCCAGGGGGTAAGCACCGATAGCATCCCTGCCATCATTGCCATTCGAATAGCCAGGAGCATTACAACGTTGCTAGGCGCTGAGGTGATAAATCCCCCAAAGTCGATACGCCCAAATAGCTGACTGGGCACAAAGAAGACACGAGATACTACGTTTTGTGCGGCAAGGCCGACAGCGCTGAGTAGTACGACAATAATGCCGATAGCCGTGGTAGAGGCAGATGCGTTTTTGGATTGGGTCATTTAGGCAGGTGTATCCGCATAGTGACAGGCGACCTGATGATTATCACTGATGGGCTGCAAGGTGGGTTGCGTTTGTTGACAGAGGTCTTCGCCTTTTGGGCAACGGCCATAGAGACGGCAGATGTGAGGGGAGGGGTTGATTGGGCTTTGGGGTTCGCCGGAGAGGAGGCTTCGGCTACGCTCAGCCACTGGGTGAGGGGATGAGGAGTTGGGGAATGGGGAAGTGTTTTGGAAGGTGGGGATGGCGGCAATGAGGGCTTGGGTATAGGGATGGCTGGAGTGGTTGAAAATGGCGTCGGTGGAGCCGGTTTCGACGAGTTTGCCAAGGTACATAACCAGGATGCGATCGCACAATAACCTCACCACATTTAAATCATGAGAAACAAACAAATAGCTCATATTGAGCTGTTGTTGTAAGTCACGCAGTAGGTGCAGAATAACGGCCTGGACAGAGACATCGAGTGCGGAGGTGGGTTCGTCGAGGATGAGCAGTTTGGGATTGAGAGCGATCGCACGAGCAATACCCACACGGGCCTTCTGTCCGCCAGACAGCTGGTGGGGAAAGCGGCTGAGAAGTTCTGAGGGTAAACCCACTAGCTGGGCAAGCTCGACGGCGCGTTGCTTTAGCTGCGGTTTGCGATAGGAAGGGCCTAGTCGCTTGATGGGTTCGGTAATGGTGTCGAAGGCGGTGAACCGTGGGTTGAGGCTGTCGGTGTGGTCTTGAAAGACCATTTGTAACTCTGCCCGGTAAGGGCTGCGAGAGAACATGCCGACGGGGATTTGATCGATAGACTTGTTGTTGAACAGGATTTTGCCGGACGTTGGTTCTAGCAGGCGAGCAATGAGGCGGATGAGTGTAGATTTGCCGCAGCCGGATTCGCCTACCAGACCTACGCTTTCGCCAGGCTGAATGTTCAGCGTGACGCCATCTACCGCATGGAGTCGCTGAGCTTTTTGTTGTTTAGAGAACCAGGTAGCTGGACCAGATGCCGAGAGGGAGAAATGTTTTTTTAGGTCAGAAACTTGTAAGAGAGAATTTTCAGGCATTATTCGTTCTCCTCATCGTTTATGAGGGGATGCCAGCAAGCGACCTGGTGGTCTGTGGTGATTTGTTGCTGTACGAGGGGGGATGTGTGGCAGCGGTCTATGGCGCGATCGCATCTATTCACAAACCGGCAGGGTGGTAAGTCTGCTCTTCGTAAATCTGGCAGGCCGCCCAGGATGGGAATCAGCTCGTCGAAGCCTTTATGGGGTTCGGGGGTAGCGGCGATGAGTTTTGCGGTGTAGGGGTGAGCGGGTGAGTGAAAGAGGGTGTGGGTGGGGGCGCTTTCGATGAGGTGACCGGCGTGCATGACCAGGATGCGATCGCAATACTCTGAGGCCAGCGCCAGGTCGTGGGTAATTACCACTGTGGCCATTTGTCGTTCTGTTGCCAGTTCTTTTAGCAAGGTCATGACGGTGGCCTGGGTGGTGACGTCTAGCCCTGTTGTGGGTTCGTCGGCGATTAGGAGTTGGGGGGAGCAGGCGATCGCCAGGGCAATCATCACGCGCTGGCATAATCCACCGGATAGTTCGTAGGGATAGGCATCGTAGCGCTGTAGCGGATCAGGCACCTTGACGCTGGCAAGGAGTTCTATGGCACGAGGCTTCAGCTGTGCCTTTGGTAGGTCCGTATGGCAGCGCAGGACATCGACGATTTGCTTGCCGACTTTGCGAATGGGATTGAGGGCAGTGCGCGGCGTTTGAAAGATCATCGACAGTGCTTTGCCGCGCAGCTGTTTTAGTTTCTTTTCAGATGTTTTTAGCAGGTCGTAAGTATCTGTTGTTTGCTGCCACAGAATTTCTCCGGCGGTGATATGGGCAGCCGGATCGAGGATGCCCATGATGGATAGGGCGAGGACTGATTTGCCGGAGCCGGATTCGCCGACGATGCCGACTGTTTCGCCGGGGTTGATGTGGAAGCTGATGTTTTCGAGGGCGCTGACGGTGCCTGTGCGGGTGCGGAATTCGACGGAGAGGTTGCGGATAGAGGACCCACCCCACCCTGCGGGCACCCCTCCCCCTTCGGCTCCGCTCAGGGCAGGCGAGAGGGGATTTACTTCAGTCAGTAAGCGTTCATTTTTGGAGGCGAGACTGCTCATGTTCGCATCCTCGGGTCGATTATATCTCTGAGGCCGTCGCCTAATAGGTTAAAACAGAAGACGGCGAGCATGAGCACAAGGCCGGGAAACATGGCTAGCCACCATTCGCCGGAGATAATGTAGGAGGCGCCTTCGGCGACCATGATTCCCCACTCGGGTGTGGGTGGGCGAACGCCAAGGCCAATAAAGGAGAGTCCGGCGGCGTTGAGAATTGCCCAGCCCATGTTAAGCGAAATATGCACCATCATGACTGGGAGAACATTTGGGAATAAGTGATAGGTCATGATTTGCAGGTGATTGTTACCCGCTAGGCGGGCGGCTTCTATGTAGCCTGCTTCTCGGCGGGTGAGCACTTCGGAGCGAATGACGCGGGTGTAGAGCGGTAGGTTGATGATGGCGGTAGCGTAGATGATGTTTTCAACGGTGTTGCCAAGGGCTGCGACCAGTCCCATGGCGAGGATGAATAGGGGAAACGCCATGATGGTATCGATGACTCTGCTAATGAGGCGATCGGTCCAGCCGCCGAAGTAGCCTGCACAGGTGCCGAGGATGCTGCCCAGAAAGAAGGAGATGGCGACGGCGGCGACGGCAATACCCAGGTCCAGGCGGGTGGCGACGATGACGCGGCTGAGGATATCGCGGCCCAGGTCGTCGGTGCCGAACCAGTGGGCGAGGGTTGGCGGCGAGAGGGGGACGGTGGCGTCGCTGGTGAGGGGGTTGTAGGGTGCGATCGCATTGCCAAACAGCGCAAACAGCACCAGCAAAAAGAACAGCAAGAACGCGCCAAAGGTAACCACATTCTCACTAATCACATAGCGCGCCTGCTCCAGAAAAGACCGCCCAGCAGGCGACGCGCCAAAAGTCTTGGAAGACGTCATGATTCTACCCCCGCTCTTGGGTCGATAACGACATATAGCAAGTCAATCAACAGATTTAGCATCACGTATAGCAGCGCCATCGTTAGCACAAACCCCTGCACCGCAGCATAGTCGGACGCTACCAGTGCCGAAATTGCGTAAGAACCAATACCCGGCCAAGAGAACACCTTCTCGACCAGTACATTCGCCCCTAACAGAAAGGAGAAAACTACACCTAGCGTAGTGATAATGGGCAAAAGTGCGTTACGAAACGCATACCCAAACAAAATAGTTGTGGTGGAAAGGCCACTGGCCCTGGCTGTGCGAATGAAATCGCTGGAAAGTACCGCAAGCATTGCGGCCCTCGTCACCCTGGCCAAGGGTGCAAGGGCAAATAGTCCTAGAGTGATAGCCGGTAAGACAAGCTGTGAAAGCGCCGCCCAGAATGTTTCCAAGTCGCCCGCTAGCAGACTATCTATGAGGTAAAGTCCGGTTACAGGTTCGGGTGGTGAATACAGAATCGCCAGCCGTCCGAGCGGAGCGGGGGCAATACCGAGCAGGAAGTAAAAGACATAGACGAGCAGCAGCCCGGTGAAGAAAGTAGGTAGAGAAACTCCGGCTGTGGCCAGTACCCGAACAGAGTGGTCTACCCAGGAGCCCGGACGGGTGGCGGCTAAGATACCTAGAGGAATGGCAAGTGCAAGAGAAAAGAACAAACCTGCCAGCGTCAGTTCTAAGGAGGCCGGTAATCGCGTGAGTAAGTCGGAAAGAACAGTTTGGCCCGTGGTGAGTGAGCTGCCCAGATCGCCTCGAAAGAGTTCTCCTAAGTAGATGAAAAACTGTTCTGGGAGGCTGCGGTTGAGGCCCAGGGTTTCTCGGATTTGGTCGATGGCTTCCTGGCTGGCGGCGGGGCCTGCGAAGTAGGCGGCGGGGTCACCGGGTAGGGCGCGGGTGAGGATAAAGGTGAGGAGGATGACGCCGAAGACGCTGGGGATGGCGGCAAGGATGCGGCGGATGATGAGGGTGGGGGTGGAGGGGCGAGCCATGGGTTGGTTGGTGGCTGAAGTGAGTGAGCCCTCATCCCCTAGCCCCTTCTCCCAAGTTTGGGAGAAGGGGGATCGGAGTCCGGCTCCCTCTCCCAAGTTTGGGAGAGGGCTGGGGTGAGGGCCTCTGAGATGTGAGCCGTAGCCGAAGCTCCTTTAAGCTTTCTTCAGCGGACGATAGTCCAGCTGGCGATGGAACCAGTACTGATAACCCTCTACATTCGTCTGCATCGCCGTCGATAAATACGGCTGCGCCACTACAATGCGAGGCATCTCTTCAAAGGCAATTTTCAAGAAGCCTTTCACATTCTCTTCGTACTCGGGAGTTCCGGCTTCTTCTTTTAGCGCCGCATCTACAAGCTTGTCTAGCTCAGGATTTTGATACGAGCTGCCGTTGAAGGTTGCGTTTTGACCGTGATAGGAATAAAAGAAGAAATAGTCTGGATAGTTGAGCCAGCCGCCGAAGCCGTTGACGATCATGGGTCGACTTTTTTCAACCAACACGCCTCGGAAGTTGGCGCTGGGGACTTTTTCTAGGGTGACGTTGATGCCAATGGGGGCGAGGGCTTCTTGGATGAGGACGGCCATGGGTTCGGCCCAGGCTTTGGTGCCTAGGTCGAAGGCGAGGGTGGTGTCGAAGCCGTCGGGGAAACCCGATTCTGCCATAAGCGACTTAGCTTTTTCAGGATCTGTTGAATAGGGGTAGGGCTGCGGCCAGTCGATGGTGGTGGGTTCTTTGTTTTCTGCGCCGTACATGGGGACGCATTCACCGTAGAGTGCAGTTTCTACGATGGCGTCGTAGGGCATGGCGTAGGCGACGGCCTGACGGACTTTTACGTCGCTGAAGGGGTTGGGTGCGCCTTTTAGCTCGGGTTGGGTGTTGAGATCGACGGCGTAGAGGCAGTTTTCGATGGGGGTGGAGACGACGGTGAATTTGTTGGTGGCTTTGAGTTCGCTGATGTCTTTTTCGGAGACGTTGTAGAGCATATCGACGTCGCCTTTTTCGAGCAGGGCGCGGCGGTTTCCGGCTTCGGGGACGTTGAGTTGGATGATTTTTTCAATGGCGGGTAGCGGGCCAGATTTCCAGTCTTCGTTGCGTACTAGAACAACTCTTTCGTCGGGGGTGAAGGTGTCTAGCTTGTAAGCGCCGCCGCCTGCGGGGTTGGCGTTGGCCCATTCTAGGCCCCAGGGATCTGCTTCGGTGATGTGGGGTTCTATGAGGGCGCCGTTCATGATGGCCGGGATGGGGACGGCCATGTCCATGAGGGTGAGTTTGTCTTGTCGGATGAAGTTGACTTTGAAGGTGTAGTCGTCCACGGCTTCAAACTGGTCGGGGCTTTCGAGGGCGCCGGCTTTCATTTGGAAGGTGGGGAAGCCGCCGACGGATACGGCACGGTCGTAGGACCATTTTACGTCTTTGGCGGTGACGGGGGTGCCATCGTGGAAGGTGGCGTCTTGGCGTAGGTTGAAGGTAGCGGAGAGGCCGTCTTCGGCGATTTCCCAGGATTCGGCGAGTTCGGGTTGGATGTCGGTGTAGTCGTAGGAGAGGGAGCCGTCTTCGAGTGTCTTGGTGCCGAAGGTGACGAGGCGATCGTAGATGGCCCAGGAGGTGCCGTAGGCGGGGCGGTTGGTGCCGACTTGGTGCAGGTCGAGGCCGTTGGGGAAGCCGCCGCCCTGGACGACGGTGAGGACGGTGGGTTCGCCGCTGGCGGTGCTGGCTTTTTCGCTATCTGCTGAGGTGCTGTCTGCTGAGGTTGTTGAGCTACCGCTACAGGCATTGGCTAGGGCGGCTAGTGAGATGCCTGTGGTGAAGGCTGTGCCCCGTTTTAGTAAGTCTCGCCGTTTCATGACTGTGCTCCTTTCGCTGCCAACGTTTTCAGTGTGAACGCCACGTCTGAGGGTTTGCTGACGTGTGGTTAGGCTTAGTAAAGCAGTAAGGCTGACTCAGAAAGGGTGTCGGTTGCTACAGTGTGCGATCGCCTATATGCTTGGTTCACTGTGGGCGATACGGATCAAAGATCGTACTTAGTACATCAGCTATCTTGTTTAAATTGTTGAATAATACCTTCAATGATTGTGTTGCTGATGTCTGATTTATCTGACTTTGAATATACGGTGACAAGATAATCCGTCATTCGACATCTATGCCCTCCCACATTTGAGAGAGTGGCAGGGTTTGCCCATTGAGCGCTTCTTTGAGTCCTTGAGAAATGCCTTCGATGGCCTCTTCGGTGGGCGTTTCGTCAGATTCGCTAGCTTTGAACTCCAAAAATTCAATAAATTGAACGACCTGGCTTAGCCGCTCTGGAGGAAGATGGCGGATTTTTTGGAGCGCTATTTCTATTGGTGGCATAGCGTTTTAACAGCAGTGCGGTTTTTTCCAGTTTAGCAAAGCGAGGCAGCTAAAGCCTGTGGACGTATATCTCGTGGTTGCTTAACCGCTAACTTGCACTGACAATGCTTTCCGGTAAACGTCATGTCTATTGCTGACATATGATTAGGCATTAGTAAAGCTGACTAGAAAAGGGTGTCGGTTGCTACAGTGTGCGATCGCTTACTATTTTGTGCAGAACACAGCACCGTAGCTATCAAAAATCAGCCTTTTATGCTAATGCAAGCAGTGATAGCCCTTCGTCTTCATGGAAGGACTGAATTGCTCTGAATTTTTGACGCAATAAGTTTTCAACCTGTGATGTTGAGCAGTTTCCAAGACGAATCCAAATTACTTTTGGAGGATTGCCAAATACTAGGCTTAAATCGTGCATATCTGCATCTTTTGAGACAATCATCAAACCATTATCTTTTGCGTAGTTCCAGACGATTGGATCGTTTGTTGCTTTCATTCCGACATCTCTGACATGAAGTGAGCCTAGGAAAAGATCGCTTAAACGGTTTGGCAACTTAGGCGAAAGATTTTCGTCAAAGAGTAGTTTCATGCAGATAATGGAGCTGCCATGAACCGCCGTTCGCGATCAGCGGCATACGCAATGCAGGCTTTTAGATCTTCGCGGGTCAAGTCGGGAAAATCATCCAAAATTTCTGCTTCCGTCATTTCGGAGGCCAGATACTCCAGGACTTCGTAAACAGTGATGCGTAGCCCCCGAACACAGGGCTTCCCACCACGTTTCTCGGGCTCCACTGTGATAATGTCTCGGTAGTTCATGGTGGTTTCTGAAAATCCTACTGCGGTTACTCTATTTTAAGCAGGTCGTGCCGTTTTGGCGTAAGGCCCCTGCTAAAGACTATCGACCAACCAAGCTGTTAAGATTAGCGTAGTGGTTTGACTCAAATGCTTTGTTGTTCTGAGAAAGGAGGGATACATTATGGTTCAGTCGCTTGCTCAGAGGCCAATGAGTTTTGAGGAGTTTTTGGATTGGCATCCGGACGATGGTCGCCGGTATGAGTTGATTGAAGGGGGTGTTGTTGAAGTGTTGCCTACTGGCCCCCATGAAGATATTGGTGGATTCTTAACCGCTGAACTCAATTTTGAAATTAGAAAGAGCGGGTTGCCTTATTCTATTCCGAGGAACTGTGTGATTAAGCCGCAGATAGAATACTCTGGCTATATGCCAGATGTCGCGGTGCTGAATCGTGAGCGATTATCGCAGGAACCACTATGGCCAACGTCTTCGGTGATTCAATATGGGGCTACGGTGCCTTTAGTTATTGAGGTAGTAAGTACAAACTGGCGTGATGACTATGGCCATAAGTTTGTAGAGTATGAGGCAATGAGCATTCAGGAATACTGGATGGTTGATTTTCGGGCGTTGGGTGCGGTGCGGCATATTGGTAAGCCGAAGCAGCCAACGATTACGATCTGTCAGTTAGAGAACGAAGAGTATCAGATACGGCGATTTGTGGCTGGTGAACAATTGCTGTCTGGAATATTTCCTCAGCTGACTTTAACAACAGACTCAGTGTTTGCAGCAGCTGCATAGCTACAGGCGTAGAAGTCCTTAAAAAACCGCTAGGAGGATACTGAATGATCTGCTGGCAATACTGGTCTTTTTTAAATCTGTCTAAAAAGAGAGAGAGAAAAAGTGTTAGCTAATTCTTTTGTGACTCTTGTTTTGAGAGAGCTTGCCGAATAGCGTCTAGATTGCCCTTCATAGTGATTGTGTTGGGATGATTTGGGCCCAGCAGTTCTTCAAAGATGCTTACAACACCAGACATAGTCATAGCGGCTTCGGAGAGGCGATTCGTGCTGTAGTACAGTGCAGCCAAGTTATTCAGACTACGGGCGGTGTCAAGATGCCGGTAGCCGAGTTCCGCTGTCCTGATTTTGAGCGCTCCAATTAACAATGGTTCTGCCTCCCCATAACGGCCCTGGGATTCGTACAGTAAAGCCAAGTTATTCAGACTAAGGGCGGTGTCAGGATGCTGGCCGCCGAGTTCCGCTTTACTGATTTCGAGCGCTTCAATTAACAACGGTTCTACCTCCCCATAGCGGCCCTGAGATTTGTACAGTAAAGCCAAGTTATTTAGACTACGGGCGGTGTCAGGATGCCGGTCGCTGAGTTTCGCTTTACTGATTTCGAGCGATCGCTGACAGCATCGTTCTGCTTCTGCCCACCGACTCATGCTTTGATAAAATCGCGCCAAGCCATCACAGCACCACGTCTTATCGTCATCATCTAATACCGCTGTCCACTGCGCGGCCACAGCCTCCAGATGAGGTACCGCCATCAACACCCGAGCCCGGTCACTGAGCGTTGCCGTCTGTGGAATCGTCTTTGCAATGGCTGTCATCGCCTCGGCAAATCCCTGCGATAAGGGAGCGGTTTGTTCCTCCCACACTGGGCTAGCCAACTCAGCCTGTAAAAACTCCCGCACCAGCCCATGCAATTCATACCCATCAGGCATTTGGTTCACCAAGCTCCGCTTCACCAACTGCCCATCCAAGCAATCGCGCACATCAAGTTCATTCCAACTTGGCAAGCTAGCAACTACCCACTCTGCTGAAATAGGTGCTAGGGCAAATACCCCTAACAACAAAGCGACCATCTGCCCTTGCTCATTTAGGGTCTGCCAGCTCAGCTCAAGAGCCGCTTCTATATTGTGCTCATAGTCCATTTCATCCGGGACAGTGCTAATCATCCTGGCACCCAGTGCCCGACTTTTCAGCTGAGCGAACACAGCCGCAAGGGTTGCCCGACTCTCTGATAAATACCGACCGATTAGCTCTATCCCCAAAGGCAAATAGCCCAGCCACTTACAAAGCGCTGCGGCAACCTCAGGTTCCTGTTCTAACCTGGCATCTTCACCCAGCAGCTCACGCAATAACGCCAACGCAGCAGCGGGCTCCAACACCCCTAGCTGTAGTCGCTTCACCGGAGACTGCATTCGCACCCGCGTCGTCATCAACACTCGAAACGCACCCTGCTGAGGCAAAAAGTTTTTAACGCGTTTGTACTCACCCACATCATCTAGTACCAAAAGCTTTCGTCTTGGCCACTGGGCTTCCCAGCGGGCAAGATAATGCTGCACAATCTGTTCGTTCTGCCAGTCAGTCGGCAACTCTTCTAGGCCGATAGATCGCCCTGCATAAGCCAAGGCCTGGGTCACCAGCTGTGCCGCTGGCAACCACCAAATACCACCGGGATAGTCAGCCCGATGCTGCTTCACATACCATCGAGCCAGCGTTGTCTTGCCGATGCCACCCATACCAACGGCGGCGATCGCAACTCTATCCCCTTGCTGAAGCAAATCATGTAAGCTTTCCAGCTCACTCTCCCGCCCTACAAAAATCGACCCCGTCAAGGTATCTGGGAAAAAGTAGGGAGGGCTCAGGCTTTCGCTACCAACGGTGGACTTAATATCACTCGCAAGGACGGTCTGATAAATCGTACCGTGATTAACGGTATTGCCATCTCCTGTGACGATAGTGCTTTTATCGGTATTCCCTTGTATGTGAACGTTGCGGTCATTGATGGGGTTCTCGGCAGTCATAAACAAACGAAAGAGGAACTCAGGAGCACAGGCACACTCATTTCAGCCACTGGGGTACCTAAGAGCCTGTCATCCTTTGCATAGCTTAGTCCAACGAACAGATGACTGTCATTCACTAAAATTTATTGTTTTGTGTGCGATCGCCTCCCTCCAATAAAAATCAGCTACGTGCTCTACAATTGTGATCTAGAGGCTGCCATTTAGAAATCTGGATATGCAGCCTCCTATTAGACTTAATCGGAAATTAGGAAACTCGCTAGGATAATACGGTGTGTCGAAGCGCGTCATCGAGGTAGCTATGAGAA
>JBCBBK010000004.1:0-417095 GCA_038531675.1 Cyanobacteria bacterium J06581_3 | reverse complement strand
GCCTGAAACGCCGCAAATCGACGTCTATCTTTTTCAGAGAGGGTTTCGTAAAGGTTGCGCATACTCACTTCTAAGGCTGGTGTCAGCTGATTACGAAATTCAAAGGCCATCTCAACTACTCGATAGGAATCACACAACATGCCAATTCTATCGACTTATCCTTGAAAAAGAAAGCGACAGTTATTTATGAGCCATTCCTAAGTGAGTTTTGTAGTAACCGTTCAGGAGTTAACGAAGAATTAGGGATTGTCGTGGCTGTGAGTCGATAAGGTGCGGACATGAGTAAAGACCAAAGCTTAGGAAAGAGCTTTATAAAATACGTTCAGGGTTAGCGCATGGGAGTCTCTTAGTGGCTCAAGACCTTAATGAAACACATGTCGTACAACCAGATTTAAAGACATCTGCAGCGCTCAGAGAAATGAGAGTATTAGTACACCAATCACTAGTCAATTGGCTCTGAGATCATGAAAGAAACGACTAATCTTCTATCCCTATGGATATGTAATACATCTTTAATGGGATGAACGAGGAGCAAGCTACGATTCGTAAATTAACTACAGTCGGCCAGTGCCTGCACCTGCACTCACGCTGAGATGAGGGATTAAACTTAAACTAGTTGAGTAGAGATGTACACTCGTAAAACTGCGCATTGGTGATTGCTAACCTTACTGGAGATGTCACGATGACTGTACTATCAGAGCAGATTTTGAAAACGATAGAGGTCCTATCAGAGACCGAACAGCGTCAACTCCTCGATTACGCAGAGTTCTTAAAATTCAAGCGGCAGCGGGAAGCTGATAGCCAGGCTAACGCTGAACCAAAATCTTTTTTGGAGGTCGCGCACGACGTAATAGGAATAGCAGAAGGTCCGGGAGATGTGATCTCTAACCCAGATTACATGAATGGATACGGTCAATAATGCTGAAGCAAGTTATTGCAGATACCGGTGTCATTGTTGCATTACTAGACCAGCGAGAGCCAATGCACACTCAGGTTGTTCAAAAGTTGGCAGAAATAGTACCGCCAATGCTGACATGCGAAGCAGTTATCTCTGAAGCTTGGTTTCTATTACAGCGTGCTAGCCGTGGGCAGGAAGGATTACTTCTATTGTTGCGACGAGGACAGTTAGAAGTCCGGTTTGACCTAGCTACCGAGCTTCTGCCAGTTCTAAATCTGATTGAGCGCTATCAATCTGTTCCGGCCTCGTTAGCAGATGCAGAACTTGTCCGGATGGCTGAGCTACATCCGAATAGCTCAATTTTCACGTTGGATAGTGATTTCCAGATCTATCGAAAGAATCAAGACGTCCCCATTCCGTTAATTACACCTTAGAGGCTGTATGAAAAGGTCAAAGAGGAGTTAAAAAGCTCACTCGAACTAAGCTGTGTTTACTTACAAACCAGCCTCGAGCGAGCAATGACTAAAGCATACTCTAGCAATCTGACCCAGGACCCATTTGAACTCATCGAACCGCTGATTCCGCCCGCAAAACCAGGTGGACACCCTCGTGAAGTCGACATGTGGACCGTGATGAACGCCATTTTGTACGTTGTAGTGCAAGGCTGAGTGTGACTACCGCAACGATGGTGAACGACGCGGTTGGCTATGACGGTGCCAAGCATCGAAAAGGGCGAAAGCGTCACACCGTCGTCGATACGCTGGGATTAGTCTTGCGCGTTGTGGTCACTACCGCCAGTGTGCCTGAACGTGCAGGGGGCAAACAAGTCCTGACGAAAGTTCGCGAGATGGGAGAGACCGTTTCGAGACTCTCAGTGATTTGGGGTCATAGAGAGAACTTTTAGCTGGTTCAACTGGTACAGGCGATTGAGTAAGGACTATGAGCGTAAACCGGCTTCTGCTGAAGCGATGATTTATATCGCTATGATTCGCTTGATGGCTAGGTGCTTGGCCTAATTTGATACCCCAAATGGCTTTTCATACAGCCTCTAAGGCACGGCAGTCATCTGCGATTGCAGCACATACACGAACGACTACGGTATCAGGTGTAGATTTTTTACGACCTGCACTAGGGCGATCGCCACCACGAGCTTTTGGGATGCCAGGAACAGTTAGCTGCTTAGGTTGATTCATGGGTACTTCAAATTTTTCGGCAAATATTCTGATGGAAAAATAGAGCTCAAAAAGCTTGGATATAGGCATCAGAACTGCGTCCAAGTTTTCAACATGATTAAGAGGTTTTTCTCTCTATTAGCCATTACTGCAACGCATACTTTTCAATGGCTTCAAAAGCATTATGGATCTGCCTTCTGGGTGCTGCTAATCGTGGCATTCATAGCTGTTATGCGTGGAGTGTTTATAGCGATACCGTTAGCGTTTGCATGGCTTACAGCAGAAGGGCTATTAGTAAAGCGTGTTCGTGCTAGGAAACGGATAGTGGCACGAGCAGAGCAGCCCTTTGAATACTGGGTCTATATTGCTCTTTGGACTTGGGCTACGATCTATTCACTGTGGCATGTCTTTAAGTAGGGATTGTTTTGTTGGCTAGTTGCTGGAATCCACAACTAGTCAGTTCGAAAAGTTCCTTTTAGAGGTTCAAATCCATCTCCTAAAATCTATCTAGAGAACAAAACCCTAGACCAATTTGTTTAGGGTTTTGTTTTGTTAGCAGAATAGAGAAACTCGTTAAGCAACGTTTGCTATAACTTCTCTTTTTCCCAAGGATGGAGACTTATTTATAACAATCTACTATCGATAGCGACGACGGGTGTAAGTGGTAGACTCGCCTTCAGGATTAGTGACGGTTGTACTGCCGTTGCTAGTGTTGCGCTGGTAGGTTTGGTCATTTACGGTGGTGGTTGCTTCGCCACTGTAGCCCTCTTCTGGATCGTAGCTGGCATTGCCATTTGTGGTCCATACTGCGCGGTCACCTTCTGGCCCGACGGCTCGCCCGGAGCGCTGGTAAGTTGCGTTGCCTTGGCCATCGGTTTGGATAGCGCTGCGGCGTCCCACTGCTGCGTCGCGATTGGGGCCGACTGCTACGCCACCGCGTCTGACGGTAACGCCCTCTTTGTTGTAAAGGTTTTCAGGTTGAGAGCTGAGGGGTCGAGCGTGAGACGGTAGTGCGGCGATCGCAACCAACAAAGATAAACAAACGGTGCTGATTATACTCTTTTTCATGGGCTTATTTTCCTCGTGTGTAAATGAAAGAGTGACGGCAGTCAAAATGAGAGAGACTGTACCTAAGCGACTTCAGTCGTTATGACTGACGCCACTGAGCGCGAATGGTTTGACGAAGGAGGCTGCGCTGCTCCGGCGTTAAGATGGTTTGTAGGTCTTCTCGGGCCGATTGAAAAATACTGCGGAGATCATCGCGCTGCTGAGAAGTTATATCCATTTTTTCGACACTCTCTCGAAAGTCCGCACCTTCGAGGATGATTGCCTGTGCGTAGCTCTGTTGCTCGGGCGTGAGTACAGACTGCACCTGGCTACGGGTCGACTGTCTGAGGCTACTGAGCTGTTGTTGCTGATTTTCGCTGAGGTCAAGGTCTTCTAGAATGGTTTGGGCAACGGGGAGCTGAGCGTGCGCGGGAGAGGGAAAACTGATGGCAGGAACAATACTACAGAGCACAATTGCACCACCAGCCAGGAATGAAGTAAGTTTGAGTTTCATTGGATATGTCCTTGTTTTTGCGAGTTTTTCGGGTCAGATGTTGAGGACTGTTCTGTCACGAACAAGCTGTTTCTCAACTGTTTTGATTCTAGGAATAGGGTGAGGAGGTTCGCGTGAGGATATCGTCCTGAAAGGGTTAGGACTTTAGTCCCTACCTTGCAACCAAAGGCGGCTGATACACTACGAAAGAGCATGAGTGACCAGATGCGATGGCGCTCAGTCGCAAACATGTTTGCATAGTCAAGACGTTGAGATAGCCAGGGCATGACTTCACTAGTACGATTCCCCGATCCTTCGCTGCGTTTTTTGCTGTGGCTGGAGTGGATTTTACTGGGACTGACGGCGCTAGGTGAGATAAGGCAAAGGTTTTGGCTTTTTGATGAGCGATCGCCTCTACTCTCACTCGTCTGCATCGCGTTGCTATGCGTATTAGGGCTGCGCCTGCCTCAAAAAAAGCTATCTACCAAGCTTGTCTACGCAGCGCTTAATCTCTCCTTAGTGCTGATAGCATCGCTGATCGGCCAGGTTCAATTTTTCTTTCTACTCTGCGTTGTACTAATGCTGCGTAGCTGTCTGGTATTTGGCGCTAAAGGGCGCTGGCTAACGATGGCCGCTATGTTTGGCATTTTTGTTGTGGTGCAGAGCTATCGCGTTCAGTCTTTGCGAGGCCAGTTTCTAACAGATGACCTACAGTGGAATGCTGGCGATGCTACTCGACCGCTTATGGTGGGTACAAGTCTGTTGTTTGTACTCGTACTTATTTTTTTACAGCTAATGATTGGTGCTTTGCTAGCCGAGCGAACCAGTCGTCAGCAGCTGGCGATCGCCAACACGCAGCTACGCCAGTACGCCCTTCAGGTAGAAGAAATTGCCACACTAAAAGAGAGAACCCGCGTTGCCCGAGAAATTCATGATGCCCTGGGGCATTCGCTCACTGCCCTGGGCCTAAATTTGAGCGCCGCAATCGGACTATGGGCGCAAGCGCCACAGGAAGCTAAAAGCCTGGTGAGCCAGGCCCAGTCGCTCAGCCAGTCAGCCCTGACAGACGTACGTCAGGCGATCGCGATGCTACGCGCCGAGGCGATCGCGAGCAAACCTCTAGGACAGCTACTTCGAGACCTCGTTACCGAACTACAGCGCAACACAAATTTACAGCCCCATGGCAGCGTTCAAATCGACCATGATTTGTCGGAGGCTCAAAAAACCGCTGTGTATCGTATTGTGCAGGAAGGACTGACAAATATCGCCAAGCACGCTCAGGCCACCAAGGTGACAGTAGAGGTTCAGACAGCTGAAGAAACGTTAACAATTGTCATTCGCGATAATGGTCGTGGGTTCAATCGATCCCAAACCACTAGCGGATTTGGACTACGAGGGATGGAAGAACGAGTGCTTGCGCTCGAAGGTACTTTGGTAGTGGATACAGCCCCTGACGAAGGGTGTTGTATTTTCATTCAGCTGCCGCTAGTGAACTGTTGATGAGCTGATGATGAGCTGATGACAAATGTCATATGCCCACGTAAGGAGAAAGATAGCCTCTATGTCTATTCGGATTTTGATTGTAGATGATCAGCCTTTGGTGCGAAGCGGCCTACGCGCACTGCTCAAGCCGGTGACTGAACTGGAGGTTATTGGCGAAGCAGACAATGGGCAGTCCGCTTTGGGACAGGTTGAACAGCTACAGCCAGACGTGGTGCTAATGGATGTTCGGATGCCGATAATGGACGGCGTTGCGGCAACAAAAGAGATTTGTCAGCGATTTCCCAACGTGAAGGTGTTGGGCCTTACCACGTTTGACGACGATGAGTACGTCTCTCGTTCGATTCATTACGGCGCCTGCGGCTATTTACTCAAAAACACGCCGCTAGCAGAGCTCACCCAAACCATTCAATCTGTGCAGCGCGGCTATTTACAGATGGGACCCGGCCTTGCCAAAAAGCTTCATATCCGTTCCGACGTAAGTCCGCCCAAAGGCTGGGATACGCTAACAGCTCGCGAGCAAGAGATTGCCAAGTTGATTGCTCAAGGCAACAACAATCGAGAGATTGGAGAGACGCTGTTTATTGCCGAGAAGACAGTGAAGAACCATGTAACGAATATTCTGGGCCGTTTGGGTGTACGTGATCGCACACAAACAGCACTCCTCGTTCAGCAATGGCTCGGTCCGCCCCATTAAATCTTAAGCTGGTGTTAAAACGTACCTTTGCTCACAAAAAGGTTGACAAACATTTTATTTCATAGGAACAGGTGGACAACAGTTACCATCCATCGCTGTCCCTCCAGGTATCATCGGCCTGACTCCCTATGAATTCCCCCACGCAAACAAAGCCTGCAAAACTAGACGCTGCCTCTTCTAGTCATCACACTGGCATGAGCGTCAGCGCACTCAAGCAAGCATTCCTAGATAATCTCTTTTTTGTTCAGGGAAAGCCCGTCGCCCTGGCCACCAAGCACGATTACTACCTGGCGCTGGCCTACCTGGTAAGAGACCGGATGCTGTATCGGTGGAACGGCACAGCAGAAAGCTACACGCAAGAGCGATCGCGCACAGTCTGCTATCTCTCTGCCGAATTTTTGATGGGGCCCCACTTGGGTAACAACCTGATCAATATGGGCATTTACGATCAGGTAAAGCAGGCAATGGAGGAGCTAGGGCTAGACTTTGAAGAGCTATTGTCACAAGAAGTTGAGCCCGGATTGGGAAATGGCGGACTCGGGAGACTGGCAGCCTGCTATATCGAATCTATGGCGACCTTGGAGGTGGCGTCGCTGGGCTACGGGATTCGCTACGAGTTTGGAATTTTTGAGCAGGATATTTGCCAGGGGTGGCAGGTGGAGCGCACCGATAAATGGCTGCGGTATGGGAACCCCTGGGAAGTGGTGCGTCCTGAATGGGCGACCGAAGTGAAGTTTGGTGGGCGCACCGAGTCTTATACAGATGACGCGGGTAACTTTTGCGTTCGCTGGCTACCGGGAAAGAGAGTGTTGGGAATTCCTTATGACACGCCTATATTGGGCTATAAGGTGAATACGGCTAATACGCTGCGCCTGTGGAAGGCAGAGGCCATAGAGTCTTTTGACTTTGATGTGTTTAACCAGGGAAATTATTACGGCGCGGTTGAGGCAAAAGTCTCTTCTGAAAATATTACTAAGGTGCTGTATCCCAATGATGAGACGGTAGCAGGTAAGCAGCTGCGTTTGGAACAACAGTTTTTCTTTGTGTCTTGTTCATTACAAGATATGTTCCGAATTTTGGCAGGGCAAGATGTTCCGATAGAGAAGTTCCATGAGAAGTTTGCGATTCAGCTGAACGATACGCATCCGGCGATCGCAGCGGTAGAACTCATGCGCCTGCTGGTAGACGAATACCAGCTGGAATGGTCATTGGCCTGGGAAATCACCCAGAAGACGCTGGCCTATACCAATCACACATTGTTGCCAGAAGCTTTAGAAAAATGGCCTGTCGGTTTGTTTGGCAGTTTGCTACCGCGCCACTTGGAGATTATCTACGAGATTAACGCGCGATTCTTGGACCTGGTGAGAATGCGATTCCCGAAAGATACTGCCCGTTTGGAGCGGCTGTCTTTGATTGATGAGAGTGGCGATCGCTACGTACGCATGGCAAACCTGGCCTGCGTCAGCAGCCACACCATCAACGGCGTTGCCGAGCTACACAGCGAACTGCTGAAGCAAACCGTCCTCAAAGACTTTTATGAGCTATTCCCAGAGAAGTTTAGCAATGTTACCAATGGCGTCACGCCTCGCCGATGGATTGCCCTGAGCAATGCTCGCCTGACCGAGGCAGTGACCGAGCGAATTGGCACTGGATGGATCAAAAACTTAGAAGATATAAAACAGCTGGAGCCACTGGCCGACGACGCTGCTTTTCAATCAGAGTGGCGTGAGATCAAGCAAGCGGCCAAGCGAGACATGGCAAACCGTATCCATGCTCAGTATGGCATTCTAGTCGATCCGTCTTCTCTCTTTGACGTGCAGGTGAAGCGCATCCACGAGTACAAGCGCCAGCATTTAAATGCGCTAAACATCGTGACGCTCTACAGCCAGCTGAAGCAAAATCCACAGATGGAGATTACCCCTCGCACCTTTATTTTTGCCGGGAAGGCCGCGCCGGGCTATCACATGGCCAAGCTGATGATTAAGCTGATTACCGCAGTCGGCGACATGATCAACAAAGATCCCGACCTGCACAATCAGATAAAGGTGATTTTCTTACCTAACTACAACGTGACCAACTCTCAGCGGATTTATCCGGCCTCTGATCTATCCGAACAAATTTCGACCGCTGGGAAGGAAGCCTCGGGGACAGGCAACATGAAGTTTGCGATGAATGGTGCGCTGACCATTGGCACCCTAGACGGCGCAAACGTCGAAATTCGAGAGGCGGTTGGGGCAGAGAATTTCTTCTTGTTTGGAATGACAGCCGATGAGGTTGATAAGCTAAAGTTTGAAGGGTACAGCCCGTGGGATTATTACCAGACAAACCCTCAGCTCAAAGATGCTATTGATTTGATTGCGTCGGGTCACTTTTCTCAAGGTGATACAGATTTGTTTAAGCCGCTGCTGGACAAGCTGTTGCACCACGACCCGTTCATGCTATTGGCAGACTATCAAGCTTATGTGGATTGTCAGCAGCAGGTCAGTGAGGCCTATCGCGACCAATCGCAGTGGACGCGTATGTCGATTCTAAACGCGGTGCGGATGGGGCGATTTTCCTCTGATCGTTCTATTCAGGAGTATTGCGATCGCATTTGGCATGTCTCACCCTCTCCTGTCGCGCTAGACGACTACATGCACTGGGACGGACCATTAGGCAGCGAGCTAGCCTGCAAGCTACACCCATAGTGGCGAAGGTTGGCCCGAACGAATGATTCTACAAAAGATACCCGGGCCACCATCCAATGCCCCGGGTATCTTTCTATGTGGGCGGTAAGTCAGCTATCAGAGCCGTTTGTAGCACGACCTACAGAATACTTTTCTCTATTTTCTGTAGTGTGAGTTTCATGGCAATTGCCAGAAAACAAGCTTCTCTATTCGCAGTAAGTGAGCACACGCTCTTGGTTTTGAGTGCGCGGATACGGGTGTTTGTTACCAACAAAAGTACAAGGACTACACCCCCGTGACGACTCAAACTGACGTGTCCCCATCAGCCGCGCAGACAACTGATCTAGAACCAAGCCTACCCGAACAACATTTGCTTACCTACCCTCAGCTGGTGCTATGCGCTGTCACTATTGGCATTATTGGTGGACTCGTGGCCACCGGCTACTACTTCGTTTTAGAAGCCATGATGCACGGGGCCTGGCATACCCTACCAGACTGGATCACGCCTCATTTTCCCAGCTGGCTACCGGCCAGTAACTATGTCTGGATTGCCACGACGATCGGGGGATTATGCGTAGGCTTAGTGCTTTATTTTATGGGTCTTCCTGGGGAAATGGCCCAGGTTGTAGATAAAGTTCATCAGCCCGGGCGAATTGATATAAACAAAACGCCTGCTATGGTCGTCGCCTCGCTAATCGCCATCTCTGCGGGTGGGAGCGCCGGGCCAGAAGCGCCCCTGGTGCAGGTTAACGGTAGCTTTGGCAGCTGGCTGGGCGACCGGCTAAAGCTCAGTCAGAGCAATGTACGAGTCCTCACGTTTTGTGGCATGAGCGCGGCGCTAGGGGCCTTCTTTGGCGCCCCGATTGGCGCGGCCCTCTTTGCCTTAGAAATTCCCCATCGGCGAGGCCTGGAATATTATGAAGCGGTTGCCCCTGCTGTCATCTCCGCCATGCTCTCTTTCGCTGTTTTCAGAATCAGCACTGGGATTACCATCGGCGGCTTTTATCACTTTGAATCTGTGCCCGAGCTCACGCCAATAAATTTGTTAGAAGGGCTCGTTCTAGGCGTGATTGGCGCTGGCGTTGCGGTGATGTTTATCGGCGTTTTCCGCTTCATCGGTATTCTGCTAGAACCGTTAGAACATCACCTAATTGCCCTGGCGACCTTGGGTGGACTGTGCATCGGCCTGATTGCATTCTTCTTTCCTCAAACGTTGTTCTTTAGCGAAGAACAAATTCACACAGTGATTGAAGCAGGCTCGACCCTGGGCATCACGATGCTGCTGCTGATTGCTGTTGCCAAAATGTTTGCCATCAGCTTTACGCTGCATTCGGGCTTCTTGGGTGGGTTTATTTTTCCGTTGTTTTTCATTGGGGCGAATGTTGGGCTGGCGATTGCGATCGCAGTTCCTCAAGTTCACCCCACGGTCGGCATGGTCTGCCTGATGGCGGCAGTGAATGTAGCCGTCACCAAGACGCCCGTCAGTACCAGCATTATCCTCAGCGTACTGTCTGGCACAGCCATGCTGCCAATTATTGTAATTGCGAGCTTTACCAGCTTTATCTTGACTGGGCAAGTTGCCATGATCGGGACACAGCGATCGCGCCAGCTAGAAGAAGAACGCCCTCAGCTCTGGGCTCAAAATGGGCTATTTGCGGGGTTACAGTCAGCAACCCTACCTTAGAGCTAAACCTGTATGAACCCTTTGCCCACCCGGACGCATCATATGCTACATTTTATAAGCTACAAATGGCGGCGAGGGTCAGTGCCCGAGTGGTTAATGGGGGTGGACTGTAAATCCACTAGCTATGCTTACGCTGGTTCGAATCCAGCCTGGCCCACCACCATTTGCAGCGATGCCCATGTGGCTCAGTGGTAGAGCACACCCTTGGTAAGGGTGAGGTCACGAGTTCAATCCTCGTCATGGGCTTTTTACTGATAGCCACCTGCAAAAAAGCCTCAAAGAAGCTTCTCTTGGCGGTTGGCACAGGTCTAGACAAAATACAAAGCCCCTACGATGCAACCAAGTCGTAGGGGCTTTGTCATATCCCGAGCCAGGTAGCCAGTCAGGAAGCGCTAGTGATGCGTTACCACAGCGTCATGATGCTGATGCAGGTGAGCGCCCAAAGCATTATGGTCCCAATCACTGGTGAGATCTCTGAAGGACGCATGAACGTGGTTGGAGTCTACTTCGCTGACGACGCCGAAGGTGTTGGATTGTAACAGTTCAATGAGGTAGCGATCGCTCTGAATCCGCAAGTAAAGATCCTTCTGTTCATTCTCCTTATCTCCAAACCACCAAACGCGAGCACTCATCATATTGTCGGCAAACGCATCCACATCGATATGGGCACTCGACTGCAGCTGCAAAAACTCCATCGCAAACTCCAACAGAAGCGCTTGCTGCACAGGGTCCAAATCAGCAACAACAATTCCCGCTTTCTCTCCTTCTAAATAGGAAGACGCATCCAACGGCACCTCCGCGCCCCCGGCTAACACAACATCAGGTAGCTCAGACCAGGTACCAGGCTCAAGGGATTCCTCGTCTAGCGAGTTCAAAAACGAACGTGCCAGCCAAGCCTCACGATGCAACAGCTGCTGACCTTCTTGCTGTTGCCACAGCGTATAGGGCATTGTTTCTCCCTCTTCTACAGCGGGTGCTTCAGAAATAATCGTCGGGCTAGATCCCATAAATACAGGAGACGTACCAACCGTCGGCTGCTCACCCTCACCACCAAAGGTGAGATTGTAGCTGAGGTGATGACCCTCAAAGCGGAGCCCCCAGGGACTCATGCCACCTGGCTCACCAAAGAAAGCAATGTAGTAGTTGGGGGCAGCCCGCTGCGGTGGGGGCGTCCATTCTGCAACCAGCGGGCTACCAACGGTGGGGTAGTTTTCCGGGTCGGCGCGATGGGCATTTTCTGTTTCTTCAACCAGCCATTCACGGTTCATGGTTTGAATCGCTCTCGCATAGCCGGAGCCGCTAAAGCTTTTCATCAACAGATTGTTGAGCGCTATTTTTTGAGCGGAGTTAAGGTCGGCCATCTGCAAACCCACGTACTCGTCATTACAGCGGGCGAGCACGTAGCAAAACGCTCGGGTACGAAAAGAATTATCGAAAGAAAGAACAACTGTTTCGCGTTGTTCTTCAGTCAGCAGGTCTAAAAATGATTGAACTGAGGCAGATAGCTCCTGATAACGAACATCCTGAAATGATTGGGTCGGAACCAGACCAGAATCGTCTAGGGCTGTTTGAATGACCGGATGGGTATGGGCGTCATGCAGGGGGTCGGCTTTGACAAGAACGTTGCTGCCAAGTAGCAACAAAGATGTTGTGGTTAATAGGCAAGCAATGGGGCTTGAGAAAGAGCGCTTTGTCATTCTCACGGGTTACCTCTATAACGATGTGTTGTAATGGGTTGTTAGCTTGTGTTCTTTTAGGCTTTGTGAACAAAGGGCGACTGCTTAAAGATGGAAATCGGTGAATGTTAAGTGATTTAAATCTTATGTTGACGCTGTGTAAAAAAGCCAGATACGACTAGTAGTAATACTTACAGCCTGAGCTGACTTGTAATCAAGGTTTTCAAGAAACTGTTACACACTGTTGCAAAAATGAGGTTGCAAAAATGAGACATAAGTCCATTTGCGCCTAGTAGCGCCTAGTACTCTGTCAAATCTAAATGTTGGGACAACGATGTCAAAACTAATATGTCAAAACTAAAGTACACGCTGAGCCCAAACGATTTGAGCTGTTTGGGACTATACGAATATCAGCACTCACCCATCGAAAAGCGAAGGCGCGTCATCTTTTCTATCCTGGGCGTCTTTGTCATTGTCTATGGCATGGTCATGCTCTATATAGGCATACCGCTTTTGGCAATGTTTATGGTCGCAGCCGGTACGTTACTGCTTCTACGGCCCTACAGAATAAAGCGAGCGATTAGAAAGCGAGCGATAGCCCCAGAAATACAAGATATCTTCGGAGAATACGAGCTGATACTCAACGCAGAAGGAATACAGTGTATTACGCCGGTTAGCAACTCCACTATGAAATGGCAGATAGTCAAAGATATCGTTCATCACGATCATTACTTTTTTATTCGACTATGCACGGGCCGCGCATTCGTCATCAACTGTCGTACCTATTCGGGGGATGTGCCTGTTAGCGATATTCCCCAAGTTGTAAACAGCTACTTGATCCATAGCCGTTCACAATAAATCCGCCCAAGACTAGGATCTATGCCATTGACGTTCTCAACGGGTGAACCAGCAATCGAGGGAAGTGTGTCGCCGATGGAGAGAAAGACAACTTTGAGCTTGGGCGGGGCCAACATTTAGATACCGTTGCGATACCGTTTTACGGGGCAAACGGGTAATAAATTCAGTAATACGGACTCTACCCTCGCTGCTCTATGCCCTCGGTGCAGCTGCTCTATGCCCTCGGTGCAAAGGATTCTGATACTGGCTGCAAATCCGTTGGACTCGTCCAAACTGCGTGCAGATTGTTCACTGCAGTGCGAGAATTTGTGAATGACTACGGTTACGACAAATGACCCACTCAGTCTCTCTAGAAGAATTGCTGTTGTTAGTCTAGTTTTTAAACTTGATGAACTGAAGGAAGGAAAAGAAACACATGCTCTCTCCCTTCCTCAGTTCAGCTCGATAGTCTTACACGGTCGCTACTGTAAACTTCTCGCTAATCCGCTTCATCGCTTCTTCCACATTTTCACGACTGTTAAACGCCGAGATCCGGAAGTACCCTTCCCCTGCTGCACCAAAGCCAGCACCCGGAGTTCCAACAATGTTGCAAGTCTTCAGCAGCTTATCGAAAAAGTCCCAGCTAGAAAGGCCGTCCGGCGTTTTCACCCACACATAGGGCGCGTTCACCCCGCCGTACACCTGAATCCCCGCTGCCGTCAGCTGCTCACGAACAATTCTCGCATTCTCCAGGTAAAAGCTCACCAGCGCCTTAGTCTGCTGTTGACCTGAGTCAGAATACACTGCTTCAGCGGCTTTTTGAACGACATAAGAGACACCATTAAACTTTGTCGACTGGCGGCGGTTCCATAGGCTCCATAGCTCTACATCAGAGCCATCTTTGGCTTTGCCCTTCAAGGACTTTGGAACAACAGTCAATGCGCAGCGAGTTCCCGTAAAGCCCGCATTTTTAGAGAAAGACCGAAACTCAATGGCACAGTCTCTAGCACCCTCAATTTCATAAATCGAATGAGGAATCGAATTATCCGTGATAAAAGCCTCATAGGCCGCGTCAAAGAGAATGATAGAGCCGTTTGCCTTGGCATACTCGACCCAGGCTTTCAGCTGATCTTTGGTCATCGTTGCACCCGTTGGATTGTTGGGCGAGCATAGATAGATTAGGTCAACTTTTTGAGACGGAATCTCAGCAGCAAAGTCGTTATCTGCGCTGATAGGCAAGTAGGTAATACCTGCGTATTTACCAGATTCGTCCGCGTCCCCCGTGTGTCCAGCCATCACATTGGTATCTACATAAACGGGATAGACCGGGTCAGTTACCGCAATGCTATTGTCATCTCCAAAGATATCGAGAATGTTGCCGCAGTCGCACTTAGAACCGTCAGAGATGAAAATCTCAGAGGCATCTACGTTGCAGCCACGCGCCTGAAAATCTTGCTTGGCAATTTTTTCGCGCAGCCAGGGGTAGCCTTGCTCTGGACCATACCCTCGGAAAGATGCGCGATCGCCCATTTCCTTCACCGCTTCAATCATCGCCGTCCGACAAGCCTCAGGCAGTGGCTCGGTCACATCACCAATGCCCAGCTTAATTACAGGCGCATCCGGATTCGCTTCGGTATAAGCTTTTACCCGTCGACCAATTTCAGGAAACAGGTAACCCGCCTTGAGTTTGAGGTAGTTATCGTTAATCGTAGTCATAAAGTACTCGCGCATCTGTAATAGCTTAAGGATCTTACCAATTCATGCCCCTCCCCTCGCCTCTGCATCCACCTGTTCACCCACCTATATCCGAGCGCACCGCCTGGATCTTTGACATGGACGGCACCCTCACCGAAAGCCTCCACGACTTCCCGGCTATCAGCCGCAGCCTTGGCCTGCCGCCCAACGAACCCATCCTCGAGGCTCTTGACCGACTCGCTCCCGCCGACCTGGCCCAAAAGCAAAAGCAGCTCACCGACATCGAGATCGAGATCGCCCACCAGGCAACCCCTCAACCCGGCGCGCCAGAACTTCTCACCACACTCAAGGCTCAGGGCAGGCGCATCGGCATCCTCACGCGCAATACCAAAGCCATCGCTCACATCACCCTCACCGCCTGCAATCTAGATCACTTTTTCCACCCAGAGGATATCTTGGGTCGCAGCTGCTGCCCGCCCAAACCACAGCCCAGCGGCATTCTCCAACTTCTGTGCCAGTGGTCTCTCACCCCAACCGACGCCGTCATGACCGGCGACCACAAATTCGACCTACTCACCGCTCACAACGCCAATACTGCAGCTGTTTACCTGGACCCTACTGGCAACTTCCCCTGGAAAGACCAGGCTGACTACAGCGTCAAGAGCCTGAGTGAACTAAAGCGGCTCGCAGAGACCCCACTTAGTTAAGTTATTTGACAAGCAACTACTACGCCAAAACATCACCTCTTGATGTTTGACAAGAAAATTTACATGCTTATCCAACCTTTTGACAGCGGAGGGCAATGACACTCAAAAGGCCCGTAAAAATTAAGCTCCAAGCCAATATTGGCATAAGCATGGCAATAAACAAAAAGGAAGTACATATACTCATTTCTGGGTAGAATTTGAACCAGGAGGTATTTCTGCTCATTGACTTTTTAGTTGACGTTTGGGTGTGCAGTTCGTTACATTAGTTAACAAGTAGATTCTGGTGCGAAAGGCATCACTGCCTACTCCTCCTCTCCGTTTCAAACATAAGGAATCTTGGAAAAATGGCTATTGTTTTAGCACTCTTGATAGTTGGCTGGCTTGTTGCATTCGCACTGGGTGCTCAGTCTGGGTTTGATAACCAGCCGGAAGCACAGCCAACAGTACAAAGTACTGCTCAAACAAAGCCAGCTGACGCTACGACTGTCGGCTACCGTGAGCCTGCTTCTGTTGCCTGATGCGCTCGCCATAGCATTCTTCACGGAGCTTGCTGGTGGCGTTAGAAAAACCTAGAAGGTTACGAAAAAGGGACACCGAGAAACAAATTCTCAGTGTCCCTTTTGATGGACTATATGGCATTGCCGCTGTCAGCTATCGTCCGTCTAATAGTTCGCGGCTGTTAGTGCTTTGAATAAACTTTAGTGCGGCTTCAGGCGTCATCGGTTTGGCAAAATAAAAGCCCTGAACATTCTTGCAGCCCAAGGCCCGTAGCCCTTCTAACTGCTCTTTGGTTTCTACACCTTCTGCGACGATGTCCATATCCAGGTTGTCTGCCAAGTCTATAATTGTTCGCACAATTTCTGTGTTCTCGCCCCTAGGGCCGATGTTCTGTACAAAGGAGCGATCAATTTTTAAGATATCGATAGGCAACTGCTGCAAGCGACTGAGCGATGAGTAGCCAATACCAAAATCATCAATACATAGGCCAACGTTGAGGGCTTTGAGTTCACTGAGTACCTGTAGCGCTTCTTTGGAGTTGTGCATCACAGCCGTTTCAGTAATCTCTAGACGCAGCAACGTCTCGGATATGCCTGTTTCTGCCAGTACTTCTGCCACCTGCTCAGCCAAATTACTTTGATTCAGCTGCCGCGCAGAAAGATTCACATTAATTTTGATTGGACAGTCATCTGGCAGTATCGTTTGCCATTCGCAAATTTGCTGGCAGGCTTCTCTTAGCACCCATTGACCAATTAAGGTAATCACGCCCGTTTCTTCCATCACCGGAATAAATTCACTCGGCGAAATCGTTCCGTGCTCCGGATGGTGCCAGCGAATCAGCGCTTCTACACCAACAACACGCTCGTTGCGGATATCGATTACCGGCTGATACTGTAGCTTTAGCTCTTGGCGCTGCACGGCGAACTGCGCCTGAGTCGCCATCTGCCACAATGCCACCGCCCGCTGATGCATGGTTTGATCGAACACTTTGTGGCAGTTTCCGCCCTGCCCCTTCGCCCGGTAAAGCGCGGTATCTGCGTTACGCAACAAGTCGCTCGACTTTTCGTAACCAACACTGCTGCACACAACACCAATACTGATATTGGCAAATACTTCATAGCTGCTGAGCTTAAAGGGGGTTTTAAGACTGCTGTGAATGCGATCGCACACCGCCAGCGCATCATCTAATCCATCAATCTCCTCGAGCAAAATTGCAAATTCATCCCCGCCTAGCCGTGCCAGCGTATCGCACCGTCGAATGCAAGCCTCTAACCGTCCAGCCAGAGCCGTCAGCAGCTGGTCGCCAATGGTATGCCCCAGGCTATCGTTAATGACCTTGAATCGGTCCAAATCCAAGAAGAGGACCGCGCACTGAATACTCGAATTTCGCTCCAGGCGAATCACCGCCTGCTCTACCCGGTTCACAAATAGCGCCCGGTTCGCCAGCCCAGTAAGCACATCATAAAAGTCGCGATGTCGCAGCTGCGCCTCCATCCACTTGCGCTCTGTCAGGTTCACCACCTGCAACAAAAAGCAGATAGGCCGCTGCTGACTGTCGCGAACCATGGTAACGGTCAGTCCTACGTGCAACGGCTTCTCGTTTTTGCTCCAGTGGCGAGTTTCCACCTGGAAGTGCTGACGGTCGCCTGCGAGCAGCTGTTCGCCAAGCGATCGCAGCAACGGCACATCTTCTGGATGGGTCAAATCGGTAAACGTCAGGGCAATCAGCTCAATTTCCGAATAGCCCACTGCCTCACAAAAGCTTTGATTAGCACTCAAGAAACCACCACTGAGGTCCAGAATCGTCATGCCGATAGGCGACAGCTGAAAAATCTGCTTGAGTGTTTTGGTATTTAGCGAATCTTGAGAGGCAGGCTGTGGCTTGGCTGGTGTCGTTGTTTGCTTCGGCACGTCAGCTGGCGCTTCTGCCAGTGCTTCTTCTGCCAGTGCTTCTTCTTCTAATGCTTCCGTAGTAGCCAGTGAAGTAGCAGATGACGACACGAATGGAGGGCTAGCCATTGATTTAGCTGCTTCCTCTTGTGGCATATCAACAGTAGCTGTGCGGCTGTTGTCTACTGTGGAATTTGCCACGCTAGAGTGGGTGTTCATAATTAATCAGAAGAAGCGAACAGAATCATTTAGACGTTTAAGGGACACTTAAAGGGTCGCTTAAAAAATGAGTAGGCGTCTAGTACAGCCCGAACCATTTCATCTCAAAAGCCAAAACTGGCCTTGCAAGTTCAGTCAAATGGAAATCGGTTGCTCTAAAAGAGTTCCCTGGCTAGCTTTGAGACTCTCTGAAGTTTGACTATATATGTTTCAAAAAAGTTAGATTTGCCAGGAATCAGTGGTTTCTCCGTCCGTCTTAGATCTGACGTTCAACCGTGATCACGGTTTCTGTCACTTGCTCGAACGTATCGTCATGACTGATTACAAATAGCTGATTGAATGACTTAATCCGAGAAATTGCCTCCGCAAGTCCTGCCCGTCGGGGGCGGTCCATATTAGTTGTGGGCTCGTCAAAAAAGGCTACATCAATATCGGCGAGCACTTTTAGCAGTGCCAGTCGTACGGCTAGGGCCGCGCACATTTGCTCACCGCCAGATAGGTTAACGAACCTGCGGGTGTGTGCGCCCTCTTGCACCACAATTTCGTAATCTGCGCTCCAGGTGAGCGTCACGTTTGCACGGCCTAGCAGCTCGCGAAATAACCGGTCGGCTTCCCTGGAGACTTGCTGGACGTAGCGCTCTGTGATTCTGGGCCCAGCCGTTTTATAAACCTTGCGAGCAAAGTTAACGAACCGCTTGATGCGCTCACGCTGCTTGAGGTCGGTGGTGGCCTGGTCACGCTTTTCAGCGGTGGCTTTGAGCGTGGTTATTTGTTTATCCAGGTCGGCAAAGCGTTGCTGAAGCTGCGGCAGACTACCCCGCAGCCGGTTGGCCTCGGAATTGATGTCGGTGTACTGCTTGTCAATGGCGGCAAAGGCGTTGGGCTCGAAATTGGCGGTGAGTTTTTTGAGCTGCTGATTGAGCGTTTCTATTTGTTTGCGGGTGGCGGTGAGCGTTTCACTGGCGCTTTTGTGGTCGGCGGTTAGCTGGTGGGTTTGCGCGGCTGCTTGTTGGTTTTGTAGGTACAGCAGGTAGCCAGGCTGGTGGGTTTGTCTTAGCTGCTCTTGCTGTTGCAATTGCTGATCTAGCTGCTCGAAGGTTTTGAGCTGGGCGGCGATCGCATCCAACTGCTGCACGCCTGCAATTCGGGTTGTTTCTAGCGACTTGTACTGCTGTTCAACCTGCGCTTTCTTTTGCAGAGTTTTTTCCAAAAGCTGTTGCTTTCCCTTTGGGTTATCCAGTGCCTTTAGCTTGGTATCTAGCTGCTTTAGCGCCACGTCAGATTCACCTTCAGTCGCCAGCTGCTTTTGAAGATCGCTGAGCTGTTTTTGTAGGGTGCTCTGTTGAGCTGCTAGCTGCGATCGCCTTTTTTCTTGTGCCGCTATGCCTGCCAGCTCGGCCCTCTGCGCGTAGGCTTCCTGGAGCTGTTTCTTCAGCGTTTTTTGCTGCGATCGCAGCTGCTGCGGGTCAGTTTGCGTGCCCAAATCAGCCAGAATGCTGTTGATCATCTTCAGCGTCTCTTTGGAGAGAATGCCCCCCTCAAACAGCGCTTCCCGAATCGGCACGATCTCCTCATCTGCCATGTCTTCAAAGCGTTTCACCCAGTTATCTAGTGTAGCCAGTGCCACTACCACCTGCTCCCGATAGCCATCCTGTCTGGCCTGCCCTGATTCGCTAAGTACTTTTAGCTCTTGCTCAAACTGCTGCGCTGCGGCCAGTCGGCTCAGCTGCTCTTGAATACGGGTTTGCTGTTGCTCCCACTTGGGGATGCGATCGCTCACCACTTGCAGTCCTGATAGCCGCTTCAGCTCGGCCTCGACTTGCTGAATGTCTTGGGTTATTTGCTGCGATCGCTGCGTTATAGTCTTTTGCTGAAACCGAAGATTTGCAAAGGTTTGTACCTGCTTTTGCAGCTCTGTGCGTTCTGCTTCTAGCTGTAGCTGCTCTGTTACATGCTTAGCTATCTCTTCTAGTTCTTTCTCAGCTGTTGCAAACTGCTCACGCTGAGCCTCTAGTCTGGATAGTTTGCTCTGGCTGTTGGCGAGTGACTGCTGCGTTTGCTGCTGCTGTTGCAGGACTTGTTGGCGTTGCTTTTGTGTTTTACCCAACTCTTTTAGCTGTTGTTCTGCTGCTAAAAATCGACCGTGAGCACCTTGTTGTGCTTTGCAGATCTCTGTGGCCTGCCGTGCCCCAGTGAGCGCATTCTCTAACCGACCGACAGCCTGCTGCTGAGTTTCTAGCTGGTTGGTGAGCAACGTCTGCTGAGTTTGGGCTTGCTGTACCTGTTCAGCCTGACCCATGATAGCCTGACGCTGCTGTTCTAAGGCTTTCGCCTGTTGCTCTAGGTAGGCCAGATGATCTGTTCCTTTGGTGATCTCTAGCTGCAGCTGTTGTCTGCGGTTTTTCAGCTCGTCCCAGCCCTGTAGTGATTCCTCGTATTGTTCTATCAGGTCTTTGAGCCGCTGCACCTGGGCCTCTGCGTATCGTCGCAGGCTGTTGCTTTGTTTGTAAGTCTCCCGGTATTCCTCCACTTTCAAAATAGTATCGAAAATAGGCTTACGCTTCTCGGTTGATAGTAAAAAATCAGCGGTGAACGTTCCTTGTGGCACCCCAATCGTATTGGCAAACAGCTGTCCTAAATCAGTTCCAGGCGCTACGCCCAGATGCTGTCTTAGCCAGGGGAGCACTTCATCTTTGGTGCGGGTGAAGGGAAGCTTTTCGGCTAGCTGTGGATCGTAAATAGCATAGCCAGTTGTGGTAGAACGCTGCACTTCGTACGTGCGACTGTCTCGGCTAGAAACAAAGGCCACGCGCGCCTGAGCGCTACTGGCACCGTTACGGATCAAGTCTTCTTTTCTGTAGCTGCCCTGATAGTTGAAAAGGACCCAGGCGATCGCTTCTAAGATGCTGGTTTTACCCGCTCCGTTTTCACCACAGATGGCGTTGGTGCCCAGCTCAAACTGGAACTGTTGTTCCTTGTGCGTTTTGAAGTTGGTAAGCGCGACGGATAGAATTTGCATCCTAGAATTAGCTACCTGAAGCTGGTGGTTATGGGGGTCTATCTAATACCTGACTATCGATTGATACTAAAGTATTAATCGTCGTTATTCAACCAAAACACAACGCCCTGGGATACAGACGTTGTATCCCAGGGCGTTTGCGAAACCCGGCTAATCCCAGTTGTGGCAGCTATCGACCAACCACAGCAGGCTCACGCTCAGAACCGCTACCAATCGGCACTGGCATTTCTACGCCGTTGGGCTGAATCAACCAAACCTCTACTTCCTGGCCAGGCTCGGACGGCGAGGGCATTTTACCCGCCGGGACGATAACATAATTGCCATCTGCGATCGCCGCCGTCATCGAAGGACTCACCTGAATCATCGGCGGCTCTCCCGTCCCAGATGCTGCGGGCTCACTGTTGCTTTGCCAGGGATCTGTCTTTGCAGGCGCAGTGTTAGCCCCATCTGTAGAGACTTCTTCTGCCACTGTGCTATTGGAGGGCGTCACTTCAGTAGTTGCTGCTGGCTGAGGCTGAGGCGGGAACACAAACCGACTCATAATAGAAGCAGCCATCCCTGCAATTAGCGCAATGGGAATTAGCATACTAGTCCGCAATCGCAGACGGTTCTGAGCCCGCCGACTAACCGCAATAAACTCCTGTGCCAGCTCGGATAGCTCAGCGCGATTGAGCTGTAAGAAGGCGGTCGCGTCCTGGAGCTGAGTACCCCCCATTAGGTATTCCGGGTGTGTAGGGCGACTGCGCTCATCCCACTCCTGAGCCTGCCTTTCCAGCCGTCTTTGCTGACGCATGGTGCTACGAGACTCTGCGAGCCAGGTGCGTAGCAAGTCCCAATCGTTCACCAAAGAATCGTGAACGATGTCTATGGTTCTAGGAGAGTCCAAAAGCGGCTTGGCCGTAGTGGAAACATTGTTTAAGAACCACGTGCTCAAAGGCGAAGATTCATCGCGCTGGGTCTGCCAGGCCGCGCTGGGCAGCTCTACCCCTTGATCTACGCAGCAGTTGGTCGATATTGCTGCCTGTGACACAATCACCAGGCGCTCGGCAGAAAGCTTGTCGAGGGTACAGTCAATCAGCTCTGGCGGGAAGTGTTCATTGATCAGCTCACTTCTAAAAGCGCGTCTGCGATGGTCCTCTCGGCCTTCACCAAGCTCGCACAGGGCAAGAAAAATACGCCTTGCTGCGCCCTGCATGTCTTCAGAAAGGCTTTCGTACACGCCGGTTGCGCGGTGGGTCATCACCTTTTGCACACCACCTAGGGCCATGTAGGCATCCATAGTCAACCTGGGGGCAGCGGTACCGGTCTGACCGACGTCTCGTTTGCGCCACAGTTCCAACAGCGTTTGCTGAATCAAGGGCAGCTCACCAGGGGCACCGTTGGTATCCATGGTGAGGGTATACAGCATTTGAGGATCGAGCTCGATGCCCATTTTCTTGGCAGGCTTTTTCACAACTGCCTTGATCTGGTCGTAGCTCATGGGGGTGAGTACGACGGTGTTTTTGTCTACCAGGGTTTTGAGCGCTTCGTACGGGATAAGTTCATCCATCGAATCGGCACGCAAACCCAGCACAATGCCCAAAGGAATGCTCGGTTCTGCCAGGGCTTCCATCAGGCAGCGAATGAACTGCTGTCGTTCGGACACAACGCTCTCGCTCGTGCTGGGGGTAAAGAGTTCTTCAAACTGGTCGATGATCAACCACAGCTTGGAAGTAGTAGGAATACTGGTTTCACCAGGCTTCATCAGGGCGGCTCTAACTAGCTGGGTCAGACCGCTACCACCATGCTCGCTCAGCAGACTTTCTGCCTGGTGCATCTGGCTGGCACGCTGAATATCGTCTGTCGTCGAAGAGGTGAACGCCGCTGCGAGTCCTTTGAGGGGGTGCAGGGTTGGGGTAATTTGCTTGACCTGCCACCGATCGCTGCCTGGAATGCGATCGCCCTTATGCAAATGATGCACTAACCCAGCGCGCAGCAGCGACGTTTTACCACTACTAGAGGCGCCTACCAGCGCGCAGAAATTGTTGTGCTGAACGTGCTCTAGTAACTGGTAGGTCAGCTCTTCCCTGCCAAAGAAATAGTCAGCATGGGCCTCATCGAACGGTGAAAGGCCACGGTAAGGACAAAAGCCAAACGACAGCTTCTTGAGCCTGGAAAATGTGCTAATAGGGGTTTTAGAGAAAGCTGCTTTCAGTCCACTGACCCGCGTCAGCACAATTTCACTTCCCGAGCTTTCAAATAAGGGCTGCTGTAGTTCCCCTCGTAGCTGCTGACTGATGTGCTCTGTCAGGCTATAGCTACTGACCTTTCCGCCTTCCTTGTTGTAAGGGTTTAGTCCAGAAAGCAGCGCTTCGGTAAAGACGCTGTGCTTCCCTTCTAGCGCTTCGTAAGCCGACTCGTACTCACGAGACGCTGCCATAAACAGACGGTCGATACCAGAGCGTGCGCCAGGGTCCGCATCACGGAAAGTGAGTAGCTCACCACTGTGGCAGCAGTCCAAAATTACGATGATCTGGCGTACTGGGCTCTGCTGCAAAAGACGACGCAGCCAGTTGAGAGAAATCCCAAAGTTGCCTTTGCCAGGGTCGGTATCGCTAGTAGCCAGGTACCCTTCCTGAATACCGGCTTCACGCTGAAGGCCATGTCCCGAAAAATAGAACAGCGCAGTGTTCGGAACGTTTTTTCCCTTTGGCTTGAATAGCTGAATCAGCGATTCTTCGAGCATTTGGGAAGTTACACCCCGCCGGTAACCGACGGTGGCCTTTTTGTTTTTGATGACTTCTGGCATCCGCTGTACTCGAAACTCTCCTTGAGTTTGCAAGCGAGCGGCAACCGCCTCCGCGTCAGCTGCTGGCGCATTGAGCCCTGGCAGTGACTGGTATTGATTGATGCCAACAATTAGTGCATCCCGTGACATGTGTAAAACACCCTTTGCAAAAGTAGCGCGGCCCAATCAATGTTTAAGAAGTAGATCTTCTTCAGCTTCTTCAGGGGCAGCGCGGCTAAAAAAATATTTTTTGCCCATGAAAGCAACACGTGAGTAATTCCATACATCAACTAAAAGTGATTAGAGAAAATACTGAGGTTTTGCTCTCATATTGAAGATAGACAACTTTCTGGACAAATCACCAGGGGGCCTTGCCCCTTTCTTTCTTCATAGTTAAAAGTGTTGATATGAAGGCGTTTCAGCGTATTTACACAGGCATAGCGAGGCCTCGTTGCTGGTAACAAAATCTGTTGATTTGTCGTGGTCTCTTTTCCCTTGATAATACTGAAACAAGATTTTGCTCAGGCGTTATCTCTTACGTGGATATACGTGTGCCAGCTGTTGAGATTGGCCTATTAATCAATAATGGCTGATTTCATCTACGCCATTTGGCGGATTTAAACTTTTTCACAGAGATCCGTATAAAAGTAGAGATCTTTGTTAAAAAACATCTTCTACCTCCGTTGTTTTTCCCTATAAATCAATTTTCAATGTTTAATCCGTTTCCTTTCAGCAAGTATTTATCTGCTAAATACACAGAATAAATTTACCAATGTGATTGCCAGATTCCATGGCCGTGTGAGCCTCGCGAATTTGCGAAAGTGAAAACCGCTCAGCAATGGGTAAAGCGTAGGTGCCTGCGGCCACATGCTCGAGAATGTGCTGATAGCCTGCTTGCTCGGCGGCGGTTCCGGCCAGATGATTCAGCAACCAGCCACGAATAGCTGCGTCTTTACGAATGAGCGGCGAGACGTCGACGGTCCCTGGCGTGCCCAGCAGTCCGTATACCCACAGGGTGCCGCCTTGTGCGAGCAACCGAATTTCGTGGTGTAGGAAGTCGCCTGCGGCAACCGGATCGAAAATAACGTCTACGCCTCTACCTTTAGTTATCTTTTTGACGGTGCGCCACCAGGGCTGTTCCTGTTCTATCTGAGGCCCCTTAAACATCTGCTGAGATTCGGCACGAGGTGTCAGCACGATGTGGTCGTACTGGGCTGCGTCGAGAGAGGAAAGAGCTGTGATTTTGGCTGGACTAGTCGTGGTACCGATGGTGATACCGCCGTGCTGTTTGACGATTTGACTCGCGGCGATCGCGACACTACTACTGGCCGCAGGCAGCATCACAATTTGCCCTGGCTGCACAGCTTGTCGCCACACTAAAGCGCCCCACGCGGTCAAAAAAGGCAACCACAGCGCCCCTATCAGATCGTCTGGCAGCGCGTCCGGCACGGTCAGTGTTTCTTCCACTTTCGCCAGGAACTGCGAGCGATAGGTGCCCTTGCCAGCAGGTGCGCCCAGCGTCAAAATTACGCGCTGCCCAACCGTTCTATCGCTAACGTCTTTACCGACTGCCGCAATCACCCCACCACCTTCAATGCCGGGTGTAAAGGGAGGTTCTCCGGAACTGAGCCGGTATTCGCCCCGCCTGGCCATCAGGTCTGCCTGGTTCATTCCCACCCGCTGTAGTTTGACGACGACCTCACCTGGGCCTGGTTTAAGCTCGTTTTGAGGTTCTATGTCTAGATTCTCAACGCCACCAAAGGCGCGTACGACTACTTTCTGGTGGTTTGTTCTCATGGTTTCTATGGAGTTAGCGCCAGGTGATTCTGGGCTGTCAAAGCGGGGCAAACGTGTAATCGCTGAACTTTGAAAGCGTTGTGTCGTCACTGCTTTTCCCGCTGGGCATACAGATCGTATCAAGCGGTGGTGATGTAGGAGGTTAAAGAAACACGCAGTGAACACCATGTGGACAAACGAAGAAGGGTTGAAGATCAATCCGCCCTGCTGGAAAAGTGCTGCGTACTTCTTGGATACCTTTACTTATTTGGAGTCAGAATTTGGCATTGTTGATTTGGTCGCTACCGACATGTTTGATTTGACTCACCCCGGTACGGCAGAAGAGCTAGACTTGCCAAAGGCAATCAGAGCGATCCGACAAAAGTCGTCGTTAGCTAAGTCGGTCGTGAAATGGATTGCAGAAAACAAAGACGTGCTAGATGATTATCCACAGCAGCTGCGCGAGCAGACACGCGTCACTCGGTTGGATAAAGATGGTCCTGGAGAATCAAAAGATAAACCAGCAGAATTCTCATCAGGTGCAGACGCCTGAGTCACTTGCCAGGCAGATTGCTCAGCTCAGGTTGCAAATTGAGCAGGGCCTAACTCGGCACTCATATAGCGGTTTGGAGGTGCACTGTGACTATCCTTTGGCGGGTATTCACCCAGTGTTGATTGTTCTATCACGGCTTGCTTCACCTGCCGAAAATGGCGTAGCCAGCAATGTGACTACTGTTCCCTGGGCCCTGGATATTGCGGCTGATATTTCAGTTACCGATATTTCAGCTGCCAATATTGCAGTAGATGCTGCTGAGCAAAAAGGTATCCGAGATCAACAGGGACAGGGGCAGAATATTCAGCAGCAAGGCGCTCAGCGGTTGTCTGCTATGCAGCAGCAGGCTCAGGCGTACGCTCGAGAGGGGGTGGCTGAATGCTGGTTGCTTGATATTGCAAACGTCGAGCTGCGTATCTATCGCGACCTGAGTTCAACGGGCTATCGGCAAAGGTCGCTGGTACACGAAGGGGCAACCATCAGTCCACTGGCTTTCCCTCAACTGAAGCTCACGGTACAAGAGCCGCTGCCTCTCTTTTTTCTGACCCGCACAACAACTGGCCAAAAGACTTATCCAGCAAAGATGCTACCGCTGCGGTTGAGCTCTTTTTGAAGCCTTTCGTTTTGAAACTCTTTCAACTTGCCTAGGCTAGATTTTCTTCTACGCGTAGTCGTACTGAGTCTCCGTGAGAAGGTAAGCCTTCGGCACGGGTGAGTACATCAATGTCAGCAGCGACGTTTTTGAGGGCGCTACGCGTGTACTGTACTAGGCTGCTGTGCTTCATGAAGGTTTCAGTGCTAAGCGGCGAGGCGTAGCGGGCTGCGCCTGAGGTTGGCAGGGTGTGGTTGGGCCCAGCCAGGTAGTCACCGACGGCTTCTGGGGTGTCATGGCCTAAAAATATAGCGCCTGCTTGATTGATGTATGGCAGCAGGTCCCAGGGCGCTTCTACTTCTAGCTCTAGGTGTTCTGGTGCAAATAGGTCTGATAGTTTGGCTGCGGTTTCCAGGTTATCAACGACAATGGCGATACCGTAGTGGGCGATCGCTTTCTCAGTTAAAGTCTGGCGTGGATGCTCGGCTAGCTGCTTTTCGACTGCTTCGGCAACGGCCACAGCAAGTGACTTATCAGTGGTGATCAGCACAGCTGCTGCCATGGGGTCGTGCTCGGCCTGGGCTAGCAAATCAACTGCAACATGGGTCGGGTTAGCAGAGCCATCGGCAATCACTAGGACTTCTGATGGGCCTGCCAGGGAGTCGATGCCGACGGTGCCATATACCTGTTTTTTGGCGAGGGTAACGTAGATGTTGCCGGGGCCCGTGATGACATCGACGTTTGGAATTGTTTCGGTGCCGTAGGCTAGTGCGGCGATTGCCTGCGCACCCCCCACCTGGTAAATCTCTTCAACCCCGGCTTCTTGGGCCGCAACCAATACCGCTGGGCTCAGCGTGCCCTTTGCACCAATCGGCGTCACCATGACAATCCGCCCGACCCCAGCTACCTTTGCTGGGATGGCGTTCATCATGACGGTACTGGGATAGCTAGCGCGGCCACCGGGAACGTAAATGCCTGCTTTGGCCACTGGGGTATACCGCTTACCTAGCACCACGCCATTATCTTCAAAGGTGACCCAGCTGCTGGGTACACGCTGCTGGTGAAAGGCTTCGATGTTAGTGCAGGCGGTGCGAATGGCCCGCAGTAGCTCGGGCGAAACCTGTTGATAGGCGGCGTCTAGCTGTGCTCCATCTACCCGTAGCGTTTTGGGCGTTAGCGACTGCCGATCGAATTTTTCGGTGTAGTGCAGCAGGGCCTGGTCGCCCGTTTGCCGCACCGCCTCTACAATCTCGCGCACGGTGGCTTCTTTTTCAGTGACCTGCGTGTCGTGTGTGCGATCGCAAATTCGCTGAAGCTCTGCTTTGGCATCATCTATCTGATTGATAATTCGCAGCATGTAATTCGCAGCATGTAATAAGCGTAGAGAAAAGATTCACAGGTGAATTCTTCAATAGCTTAGCGTGGAATTCCTGTGACTAGCAGAAGAGAACCTTTCGCTTATTCCTACTATCCCCCCATCAGCCACACCAGGAGCATTTCACCAGTTATTTTGTCGGTCATGTCACTGGTCATGTCACTGGTCATGTCACTGGGGGCGTTCCCCGTAGCCGTTTTTGATCTTTTTGATTTAGCGATACCACAAAAGGAAACTTCGATGCTATTCTTATTAGTTCTGATAGGTTTTTCTAAATTGATTAAGGGCATTAGCGAAGTAAGGAATGGCAAATACTAAATCTGCGATTAAGCGCATTCGAGTTGCAGAGCGGAATCGTTTGCGTAACAAAGCATATAAGTCAGCGGTGAAGACTCTCACAAAGCGATATCACGAAGCGCTCGAAACCCACGCTGCTAGCCCCTCCGATGAAAGCGGCAAGCTGGTACAAGAGCGGATGTCCGCAGCCGTCAGCAAAATTGACAAGGCCGTGAAGCGCGGCGTACTTCACAAAAACACAGGCGCTCGCAAAAAGTCTCAAATATCCCGTGCGCTAAAGGCAATAGAAGGAACGCCTGAAGCTGCCAGTGCATAAGCCTTAGCTGCTCCTTTCTTACTACCTTTACAATTTTCTTTTTTGTGTATGCGCCTGGTTGATACTCACGTTCATATCAACTTTGATTCTTTTGATGTTGACAGAGACGATGTGGCCGTAGCATGGCGTGAAGCGGGTGTAGCGCACTTGGTTCACTCTTGCGTGGATCCTAGCGAATTCCATAAGATACAGGCGATTACGCAGCGCTACCCCGAGGTTTCGATGGCGGTAGGTTTGCATCCATTAGACATGGACAAATGGACGGATACGCTGACTCAGGAAATTGCTGAGCTTGCGGCTTCCGAACCAAAAGTGGTCGCCATTGGTGAAATGGGCCTGGACTTTTTTAAAGCTGACGATAGAGCCGTTCAAAAAGAAGCTTTTGTTGCGCAGCTGAAGGTGGCTCAGTCTTTGGATTTGCCTGTGATTATTCACTGCCGGGATGCTGCTACAGAGATGGCGGCTATCTTGGAAGATTTTTTTGAGTCTGATGGCAAGGTCAAAGGCGTGATGCACTGCTGGACGGGAAGCCCAGAAGAAACACAGCCGTTTTTAGATTTGGGTTTTTATGTCAGCTTTAGCGGCATCGTGACCTTTAAGAATGCAAAGCAAGTTAAAGCTTCAGCCCAAATGGTGCCAGACGACCGCATTTTGGTGGAGACGGACTGTCCGTTTTTGTCGCCAGTGCCGAAGCGAAAAGAAAAGCGTAATCAGCCTGCTTTTGTCAGATATGTGGCTGAGCATGTGGCCGAGCTCCGGGGTGTTTCGCTAGAAGCGTTAGCGGCTCAAACCACACTCAATGCCCAAAGGCTATTTAATTTGCCAGCAGTGCTTGTCAGCGAGGCGGTTACTCATGCAGGCGATCGCACATCTTGACAATCTGATATTTCTAAGCTCCGCGTTTAGCTTATTATGTATAGGCCCAAAAAATGCACCTTCGTATGCCTGCTCACTTTTAGCAACCTTTAACACCGATCTGCGACGATCAAGAAAACTTAGAACCCCTACCAGGCTTAGGATAGCAGCTCTATATGTTGGCTAAAGTTAGCGCCAGTCTCAATACAATCACTGCTTATTTCACCCCTCCTCCCGGCGCAGCTGCGCTCGAATTTCCCTGACTTATTTTTGCTGAAACAGGTAAATTTACAATTATTTACATTTTTTGACTAGGAATTTTGACTAGGAATGACCCAGATAAGGAATCGCAAAATATGTCGATTTAGCAGACGCTGTCTCAGTATGTGTCTGCCTTAGCTGCTGCTATATATCTACCCACCTCCTTCGAGGCTGCAATAGCCTCCAACTTTCTGTCCCCCTGTTGTCCAAACGTTTGCCCTGCCCGGCGCGATTTTTGAGGAAACGCATGACTGACTCTACCCTTGCTACTGTCGACTCCGCTGCTATCGAATCTGCTGAGATCGCTTCGCCCGCCAAGCCCCTAACGCCTACCCACCTGCTGCCCGATCTAGTTGAAATTCAGCGGGCGAGCTTCCGCTGGTTTTTGGCGGAAGGGCTAGTAGAAGAGCTGGAGAGCTTTTCGCCGATTACGGACTACACCGGCAAGCTCGAACTCCACTTCTTGGGTAAAGACTATCGGCTTAAGGCGCCCAAGTACATGGTGGATGAGGCTAAGCGCCGAGATAGCACCTACTCAGTACAAATGTACGTCCCCACGCGCCTGATTAACAAGGAAACAGGTGAAATTAAAGAGCAGGAGGTATTCATTGGCGATCTGCCGCTGATGACAGATCGCGGTACCTTCATCATCAATGGCGCGGAGCGCGTCATTGTGAATCAGATTGTTCGCAGCCCTGGCGTATATTACAAAGCCGAGACCGATAAGCACGGTCGTCGTACCTACACAGCTAACTTGATCCCCAACCGAGGGGCCTGGCTGAAATTCGAGACAGATAAAAACGATCTGGTGTGGGTCCGAATTGATAAAACCCGTAAGCTGTCTGCACAGGTATTGCTGAAGGCGCTGGGCCTGAGCGACGGTGAGATCTTTGACTCGCTGCGTAATCCCGAGTACTTCCAAAAGACCATTGAAAAGGAAGGGCAGTTCAGCGAAGAAGAAGCGCTGCTAGAGCTGTACCGTAAGCTTCGCCCTGGTGAGCCGCCTACGGTAAATGGGGGACAGCAACTGCTGGACTCTAGATTCTTTGATCCTAAGCGTTACGACCTGGGTAAGGTTGGCCGTCACAAGCTAAACCGCAAGCTACGGCTGAATATTCCTGAAGCGACTCGCGTTCTGACGCCACAGGATATCGTGGCTGCGATTGACTATCTGATCAACCTGGAATTTGACATCGGTCATCCCGATGACATTGACCACCTAGGTAACCGCCGCGTGCGTTCTGTTGGTGAGCTATTACAGAACCAGGTACGCGTTGGATTGAACCGACTAGAGCGGATTATCCGAGAGCGGATGACCGTTTCGGATGCGGATTCACTAACGCCTGCTTCACTGGTGAACCCTAAGCCGCTGGTCGCTGCGATTAAGGAGTTCTTTGGCTCTAGCCAGCTTTCTCAGTTTATGGACCAGACTAATCCGCTGGCGGAGCTGACCCACAAGCGCAGAATTAGCGCGCTGGGGCCAGGCGGTCTGACCCGTGAGCGTGCAGGCTTTGCCGTGCGAGATATTCACCCTTCTCACCATGGTCGCATTTGTCCAATTGAGACGCCTGAGGGACCTAACGCGGGTCTGATCGGCTCACTGGCAACCCACGCACGGGTGAACGACTTTGGCTTTATTGAGACGCCGTTTTTCCCAGTGGTAAACGGTCAGATTATTAAAGACAAGCCAGCGGTGTACATGACTGCTGACGAAGAGGACGATTTGCGGGTTGCGCCGGGTGATGTACCCATTGACCTGGATAACAACATCCTGGGTGAGTCGGTACCCGTGCGCTACCGACAGGACTTTACCGTCACCTCACCGAAAGAGGTGGACTATGTGGCCGTATCGCCGGTGCAGATTATTTCGGTGGCGACCTCGCTGATTCCCTTCCTAGAGCACGATGACGCGAACCGTGCGCTGATGGGATCGAACATGCAGCGCCAGGCAGTGCCTTTGCTACGACCTGAGAGGGCTTTGGTTGGTACAGGGTTAGAAGCTCAGGCCGCCCGTGACTCTGGCATGGTGATCATCAGCCGCACAGATGGTGTGGTGAGCTACCTGGATGCGAACTGGATTAAGGTGACGGACCCAGAAGGCAACTTGCATACCTACGAGCTGCAAAAGTATCAACGCTCTAACCAGGACACCTGCTTGAATCAGCGTCCGCTGATTTATGAGGGCGCTAAGGTGGTTGCTGGCCAGGTGATGGCGGATGGCTCGGCAACCGAAGGCGGCGAAATTGCCCTGGGCCAAAACGTGCTGATTACCTACATGCCTTGGGAGGGTTATAACTACGAGGACGCTATTCTGCTGAGTGAGCGCCTGGTATATGAGGACGTTTATACCTCTATCCACATTGAAAAGTATGAGATTGAGGCGCGGCAAACCAAGCTTGGCCCAGAGGAAATTACGCGGGAAATCCCGAACGTCGGTGAAGACGCACTGCGTCAGCTAGACGAGACCGGTATTATCCGCGTGGGTGCCTGGGTCAGCTCTGGTGAAATTTTGGTGGGTAAGGTAACGCCCAAAGGTGAATCTGACCAGCCCCCTGAGGAAAAGCTGCTACGGGCGATTTTCGGTGAAAAAGCGAGAGATGTTCGTGACAATTCGCTGCGAGTGCCTAATGGTGAAAAAGGCCGTGTAGTAGATGTACGTGTCTTTACCCGTGAGCAGGGTGATGAGCTGCCCCCTGGTGCAAACATGGTGGTGCGTGTATACGTTGCCCAGAAGCGCAAGATTCAGGTGGGTGACAAAATGGCGGGTCGCCACGGCAACAAGGGGATTATTTCCCGTATTTTGCCGGTGGAGGATATGCCTTATCTGCCCGATGGTACGCCGATTGACATCGTGCTTAATCCGCTGGGTGTACCGTCGCGTATGAACGTGGGTCAGGTCTTTGAGGCGCTGCTGGGTTGGGCCGGACAGAACTTGGGTGCCCGATTCAAGGTGACGCCATTTGACGAAATGTATGGCGAAGAAGCGTCGTTAGAAACCACTCACGGCAAGCTGGAAGATGCCCGCGAGCACAGCGGTAAGGACTGGGTGTTCAATCCGGATAACCCTGGCAAAATTCAGCTGTACGATGGCCGTACCGGTGAGCCGTTTGACCAGGAAGTGACAGTGGGTCAGTCTTACATGCTGAAGCTGGTGCACCTAGTGGACGATAAGATTCACGCTCGCTCGACGGGCCCTTATTCGTTGGTGACTCAGCAGCCGCTGGGTGGTAAGGCGCAGCAGGGCGGCCAGCGCTTTGGTGAGATGGAAGTGTGGGCGCTTGAGGCGTTCGGTGCAGCCTACACCTTGCAGGAGCTGCTAACGGTGAAATCTGACGATATGCAGGGGCGGAATGAGGCGCTTAATGCGATCGTGAAGGGCAAGGCGATTCCGCGTCCGGGGACGCCTGAGTCGTTCAAGGTATTGATGCGAGAGCTGCAGTCGCTGTGTTTGGACATTGCGGTGCACAAGCTGGAGACTCAGGAAGACGGCACTAGTCGTGATAGCGAGGTAGATCTGATGGCCGATGTGGGTAACCGCCGGACGCCGTCGAGGCCAACCTACGAGTCTATTTCGCGTGAGGAGCCTGCTGCTAATGGCAGTGGGGCCAAGGGCAGTGGGATGACGGGGAGTGCGATCGCCCCTCCAGGCTCTGCGGTTGTATCGTCTACGCCAGCTGCCGGTGAAAAAACCGAGACGCTGTAAAAGCTTGCCAAAAGAGCTTTCGAAACAAGTATCAGCCTCGTCAAGTTGTAAGGGAATAAACAAAGAATGCCGAAAGTAGAACAGCGGTTTGACTACGTCAAGATCGGTTTGGCGTCACCAGCGCGAATCAAAGAATGGGGTGAGCGCACCCTGCCGAACGGCACCGTCGTCGGTGAAGTTACCAAGCCAGAGACTATTAACTACAGAACCCTAAAGCCAGAAATGGACGGACTGTTCTGCGAAAAAATCTTTGGCCCTGCCAAGGACTGGGAATGTCATTGCGGCAAATATAAGCGTGTGCGCCACAGAGGCATTGTGTGTGAGCGCTGTGGCGTGGAAGTAACCGAGTCACGGGTGCGCCGTCACCGCATGGGCTATATCAAGTTAGCCGCACCGGTTGCCCACGTTTGGTACCTGAAGGGGATTCCTAGCTACATCGCGATTTTGCTGGATATGCCCCTGCGCGACGTTGAGCAAATTGTGTACTTTAACGCCTACGTGGTGCTAGATGCAGGCAATGCCGATAACCTCTCTTACAAGCAGCTGCTGAGTGAAGACCAGTGGATGGAAATTGAGGATCAGCTGTATGACGAAGATTCTCAGCTGGCTGGCATTGAGGTGGGCATTGGCGCAGAAGCGCTGAAGCGGCTGCTAGAAGATTTGCAGCTAGAAGAAACCGCTGAAATGCTACGCGAGACGATTGCTACCTCCAAGGGGCAAAAGCGCGCCAAGCTGATTAAGCGTCTGCGGGTAATCGATAATTTCATCGCGACCGGGTCCAAGCCCGATTGGATGGTGCTGGACGTGCTGCCGGTGATTCCACCGGACCTGCGCCCGATGGTGCAGCTAGACGGTGGTCGTTTTGCGACTTCTGACCTGAACGACCTGTATCGCCGAGTGATTAACCGAAACAACCGGCTGGCTCGTTTGCAGGAGATTTTGGCTCCGGAAATTATCGTCCGCAACGAGAAGCGGATGCTGCAAGAAGCGGTAGACGCCCTGATCGACAACGGTCGCCGGGGACGCACGGTGGTGGGTGCAAATAACCGACCGCTGAAGTCACTGTCCGACATTATTGAAGGTAAGCAGGGTCGCTTCCGTCAGAACCTGCTGGGTAAGCGTGTTGACTACTCTGGCCGTTCGGTCATTGTGGTTGGCCCGAATTTGAAGATTCACCAGTGCGGTCTGCCCCGTGAGATGGCCATTGAGCTGTTTCAACCCTTTGTGATTCACCGCCTGATTCGTCAGGGGTTGGTGAACAACATCAAGGCCGCGAAGAAGCTGATTCAGCGCAATGACCCGAGCGTATGGGAAGTGCTAGAAGATGTCATTGAAAACCACCCGGTGATGCTAAACCGTGCACCGACGCTGCACAGACTGGGTATTCAGGCGTTTGAGCCCATTATGGTAGAAGGCCGGGCGATTCAGCTGCACCCGCTGGTGTGTCCTGCATTTAACGCTGACTTTGATGGTGACCAAATGGCGGTACACGTGCCGCTTTCGCTGGAGGCGCAGTCGGAAGCGCGTCTGTTGATGCTAGCGTCGAATAACATTTTGTCACCGGCAACGGGGCGACCGATTATTACGCCTAGTCAGGATATGGTACTGGGCTGCTATTACCTGACGGCGGATAACCCTGGTAAACAGAAAGGGGCGGGGCGCTACTTTGCGAATATGGAAGATGCGATCGCCGCTTACGAACAAGGCAACGTTGATTTGCATGCCAACGTCTGGCTGCGCTTCCTGGGCACAGTTGAAACCGCCGATGACGACAACGAGCCCGTAGAAGTTAAAGACGACGGCGCAGGCGGTAAAACCAAAATCTATAAGCACCGCCGCGTTCGAGAAGACGAAAATGGTGAGGTCGTCTCCCAGTACGTTGAAACTACGCCGGGTCGAATTATCTATAACCATGCGGTATTGGGCGCGTTGGCTGAATAAACCCAAAGCCTTTCAAAACATACACACCACCAGAAAAACACAGCAGCAAAGCGGACGAGGGCAAACATGACAGAGCAAGGCGAATCTAGACCTGTTGTATTTAGAAACCGGGTTATTGACAAAAAGCAGTTGAAGAACCTGGTTTCCTGGTCCTTTGAGCACTACGGCACCGCCCGTACGGCTCAGATGGCCGACGAAATCAAAGGACTCGGCTTTAAATATGCAACCAAAGCAGGGGTATCGATTAGCGTCGATGACCTGGAAGTACCGCCTAGTAAAAAGGCGATGCTAGAAACAGCCGAAGAAGAAATTCGAGACACTGAAGAGCGCTACACCCGTGGCGAAATTACTGAAGTGGAGCGTTTTCAGAAGGTAATCGACACCTGGAACGAAACCAGCGAATACCTCAAAGACAAGGTGGTTGAAAACTTCCGAGAGAACAATCCGCTGAACTCGGTATATATGATGTCGAACTCGGGTGCGAGGGGCAACATCTCCCAGGTGCGGCAGCTGGTAGGTATGCGTGGCCTAATGGCCAATCCCCAAGGGGAAATTATTGACCTGCCGATTAAGACCAACTTCCGAGAAGGTCTGACGGTAACTGAGTACATTATTTCGTCCTACGGTGCGCGGAAGGGTCTGGTAGATACGGCCCTGCGTACGGCTGACTCTGGCTACTTAACTCGTCGACTAGTAGACGTTTCACAGGATGTGATCGTCCGTGAAATTGACTGCGGCACTAAGCGCTATGTGCCCGTACGGCCCATGGTAGATGGTGAGCGAGTCCTGATTCCTTTGAAAGATCGCCTGCTGGGCCGCGTCCCCGCAGAAGACGTGCTGCATCCTAAAACGGGTGAAGTCATTGTGGCGCGCAATCAGTCAATTACTGACGACATTGCGAATGCCATCGGCGAAGCCAAGGTCAAAGAAGTCAAGGCAAGATCCGCACTGACTTGTGAAGCGGCCAGATCGGTATGTCAGCACTGCTATGGCTGGAGCCTGGCTCATTCTCATATGGTCGATTTAGGTGAAGCGGTTGGCATTATTGCGGCGCAGTCGATTGGTGAGCCGGGTACGCAGCTAACCATGCGCACCTTCCACACGGGTGGAACCTTTACTGGTGAGCTGGCGCCTCAGGTCAATGCCAAGCGTAACGGTGTGATTCGAATTCCGGATGGCTTGCGTACGCGTGCGTTCCGTACTCGTCATGGCGAAGATGCCTTGGTGATGGACGAGAATTGTCAGATTGCGATTGAAGCGAACGGTAAGGAGTATTCGGTCTCGCTGCCAAAGAACTCCATTTTGTTTGCCAAAGACGGCGATGAGATTAAAAAAGGCGAAATGATTGCCGAGCTCGCTAGTACTAGCCGAGTTCGTAAAGTAACGGAGAAAGCTAGTAAAGACGTAACCTCTGACCTATCGGGTGAGGTCACCTTTGATGGCCTAGTACAGGAAGAAAAAACTGACCGCCAGGGTAACCTGACTCGCTTAGCACAGCGTGGCGGTCTGCTGTGGGTGCTATCGGGTGAGGTGTATAACCTGCCGCCGGGTGCGGAGCCTGTAGTTAAGAACGGTGACCAGGTCAATGCCTCCGGCGTACTCGCTGAAACCAAGCTAATTACCGAGCGGGGTGGGATTGTCCGTCTGACAAACACGTCTAACGATGGTAAAGGTGGCCGTGAAGTCGAAATTATTACGGCTTCTGTGATGCTTGATAAATCGGAAGTCGAAGTAGAAAGTGGCCAGGGCCGTGAGCATTACTTCCTAAATACCTCCAACGGTCAGCGCTTCTCGATTAATGCGACTCCTGGTACTAAGGTCACCAGCGGTCAGGTTGTAGCCGAGCTAGTTGACGACAGCTTCCGAACTCAGACCGGTGGCATCATCAAATTTGCAGGTGTAGAAGTTGCCAAGCGCGGCAAGGCAAAAACTGGCTACGAAATCACTAAGGGTGGCACCCTACTATGGATTCCAGAAGAAGCCCATGAAGTGAACAAGGACATTTCCCTGCTGATGGTGGAAGATGGCCAGTACATCGAAGCGGGTACAGAAGTGGTTAAAGACATTTTCTGTCAGACCAGCGGCGTTGTAGAAGTCACTCAAAAGAACGACATTTTACGGGAGATTGTGATTCGCCCTGGTGATGTTCACATGGTGGATAGCCCAGACGATTCGGGTAAGAAGAGTGGCACCATCGTCAATGCAGGCGAAGAGGTCATGCCCGGTGTCGTTGCTTCTGAGCTGCGCTACGTAGAGTATGTAGAGACGCCCGAAGGCACTGCGCTACTGCTGCGTCCCGTGCAGGAATTTGAGGTGCCCGACGAAGCAAATGTGCCTAGCCAGGCATCGGTAAGCGATAGCGACGACAAAAGTATTAGCTTACGTGCTATTCAGCGCCTGCTGTACAAAGATGGCGAGCGGGTGAAGTCGGTAGAAGGGCTGGAGATTCTGCGGACGCAGCTGGTGCTTGACATTGACGAAGGCGGTACTCAGCTCACTGCTGACATTGAGCTAAAAAGCGAGGGCGAAGGCGAAGATGCGATCAAGCGATTGCAGCTGGTGATCTTGGAGACGCTGGTGGTTCGCCGTGACATTGAAGCTGACCAGACCCAGGGCAGTACCAATACTCGCTTGCTGGTAGAAGACGGTGATGAGATTACCCCAGGTGCGGTGATTGCGCGTACTGAAATTCAGTGTAAGGAAGCTGGCGAAATTCGCGGTATTCGCGAAGACTTAGAGTCGGTTCGACGGGTGCTGGTAGTGCGCGATGTTGACCAGATTACGATTGAAACAGACGGTAAAAAGCCAGTGGTTGCGGTCGGTGATTTGCTAGTAGATAACAGCGAGATTGCTGAGGGCGTCAGAAGTCAGGATTCTGGCCAGGTGATTTCGGTGGATGACGACAAGGTCGTAATGCGAATTGCAAGGCCTTACCGGGTATCGACGGGTGCGGTTTTGCATATTGAGAACAACGACCTGGTACAGCGGGGTGACGGCCTGGTACTGCTGGTGTTTGAACGGGCGAAGACTGGTGACATTATTCAGGGTCTGCCTCGTATTGAGGAGCTGCTGGAAGCTCGTAAGCCAAAGGAGGCCTGCATTTTGGCTGAGCGTCCTGGTGTTGCTCAGGTGGTGTATGCCGAAGACGAAACGGTCGAGATTAAGGTGATGGAGAGCGACGGTACGGTTACCGATTATCCGGTAACACCAGGCCAGAACCTGGTAATTGGCGATGGCCAGAAGGTTGGAACGGGTGAGCCGTTGACCGATGGGCCTTCGAATCCGCACCAAATCTTGGAAGTGTTCTTCAAGTACTATCGCGAGAATAAAGGGACTCATGAGGCTGCCATGCTCAGCTTGGAGCGAGTACAGTCCTTCCTGGTGAACGAAGTGCAGTCGGTCTATCAGTCCCAGGGGATTGATATTTCGGATAAGCATATTGAGGTGATTGTGCGACAGATGACCTCGAAGGCGCGGCTAGAAGATGGTGGTGACACCACGATGCTACCGGGTGAGCTGGTGGAGATTCGACAGCTGGAACAGGTGAATGAGGCCATGTCGATTACGGGTATGGCCCCTGCGGAATACACGCCTGTACTGTTGGGTATTACCAAAGCGTCGCTGAATACTGATAGCTTTATCTCGGCGGCGAGTTTCCAGGAGACGACTCGCGTACTAACAGAAGCAGCGATTCAGGGTAAGTCTGACTGGCTGCGTGGCCTGAAGGAGAACGTGATTATTGGTCGCTTGATTCCGGCGGGTACGGGCTTTAATGCCTACGAGGAGCCAACGTCTCCGGAGGTGGATACGTCGTTTGACGGTACATTCCTGGGTAATGACATGGCGCTGTCGGATATGGTGCTAGATGACCGGACGGCCCGAGCCTATGACCGGGAAGGTGGCCTGGATATGATTGCGGGTGATGGCATGGTCGGTGGTGAGAAGAAAGCTGCTGAGGGTGAAGCGCCTCCAAACTCTTCTGGCTCTGGACTGATTAGTGGCGATGGCCTGATTGATGATAAGAGCAGTGCGCCGTAGCTGCTGGTGTGATTGATGAGAGTGCGGGGTCTGGCTAGTGCTGGGTCCCGCATTTGTTTGTCCCACCCCGTCCCTGCGGGCCACCCCTCCCCCCTTCGGCTACGCTCAGGGCAGGTAGAGGGGATTTACTTTAGATGTGTTTCTATAAAGGGCTGGCTTATGACTTCTTCTCCTTCTGATGCTAAAGAGATTTTGGCTGCTTTGTTGCCTTTTTTGAAGGTGGCTGGGGCTTACGCGCAGCAGATTCAAAAGCGGATTGATGTGGATGTGCATCCGGATAAGTATGAGGGTGAGCATGTGTTTGCCAATGCGCTGACGGATGCGGATTTGTCGATTCAGACGTTTGTTGAGGTGGTGCTGCTGGCTAAGTTTCCGAACCTGCGATTTTATGGGGAGGAGTATGAGCAGTCTTACAATACAAAGTATTTTCGCTCTATTGAGCTGGGCGGGCCGGGTGATAAGCGTGATTATTTGGTGACGCTGGACCCGATTGATGGTACGCGGTATTACATGGATGGCCATCCAAATTATTTGGTGATGATGACGGTGCTGACTGCGGATGGGTTTGAGGGGGCGATCGCACTCAGCCCACCCAATAACAAATACTACTATTCACTACGCGGCCAAGGCACTTTTGTCGGCACCCTGGATGATGATTTAGATCAGTGCAAGCCTTTGGTGATTGAAAATCCGGGTGAAACAGTTGTGTTGGGTACGGCGCTGAGTCCGGTTGCACATGTGGTGCGATCGCATTTCCCAGTGATCGATCTGAAAACCGAATACTCCAGCGAAGTGGCCGTCCCTCCTATCAATGGCCTACTAACCGGGGAGGTTGCTGGTGTGGTGCTAGCCAGTGCGCAGTTTATTGATACGGCGGCGCTAGCCTGGATGGCGCAAGAGATGGGCTACTGCCTAACAACGTACGAAGGTGAGGCTTTGCCCCCACCTTCGGCCTGTGAAAACTATCGGCAGTCGGAGATTATTGTGTCGGCGACGCAGGAGATGCAGGATAAGCTGATTGGGATTATGCAGGAGATTAAGCGATCGCAGTCTTAAGCGTTTGTCCTATAAAAAATCAAAAAGAGTCTCTTACCCGCACAGCAAGAGACTCTTTCTTGTTTCAGGCAGTTAGTTCAACCTTCACCGCCTTCACCGCCTTCGCCACCTTCACCGCCTTCTTCAACAGGCTCTTCTGTTGTGGTAGTGTCGCCTTCAACAGCTTCGCCACCTTCTTCTGCGGGACCACCACAGGACGTTACAAGTGTTGCTGCCAACCCTAATGAAAGGAAAAGTTCAGTGACTTTTAACTTTTTGGAGGTTCGTTGAGTCATGGTAAAAGTTGAATGATTACGGTAGCATTCTACCTTTAATGATATGCAATATCAATAGTGACTCAAATAAGTAAAGATAAATGGCTTACAAAGCGAGCTAATTTTCATTTCTATTTATTGTTTCTTTGGGCAGAAGCAATAGCCCTACTGCCTTTCATGGCGTCAATGTCCAGCAGGCTAACGATAATGCTAGCAACGGGAATAGAAAGAAATATTCCCAATATACCTGCGATTCTAGCGCCGACAATCAGCGCAAAAAACATGACAACCGGGTTGATATTCAACGAATCTCTCATGATACGAGGCAGCAGTAGATTCTCTTCTACCTGCTGTAGTAGCACGCAAATCAAGCCTGCTTGAATGGCTAACCCCACGCTGTGGGAGAGCAAAAACAAAGAGACAAGCCCAATTCCAACGGTGGCCCCAATGCCTGGAATCAGGTCAAACAGTCCGGCAATGACTGCTAGCGTCAGCGCGTAGGGCACCTGGAATAGTAGGAACACTAAAAAAGTCGATACGCCGAAGAAAATTGAAAGTAGCAGCCGTCCCCAAAAGAAACCTAAAAGACTTTCTTTGACGGTGCGCGTAATTTTTTCTCGCTGTGATGCGGGTGCTTTATTAATCAGCCAGCGCCACAGCCTATCGCCATCTAGCAGCATGAAGTAGGTAACCACCGCAATCAAAATGGAATGCAAAAAGTTGCTAAGCAGTGTCTGCAATAGTCCGATGCCAGTGCCCAATAGAACGGCTGTTTGGTCGCGTAGCTGAGCGCCTAGCGACTGTAAGTCGATCTGCAGGCCCCATCGCTGCAAGTCTCTTTCTAAGGCTTCTAGTCTGGGTGCCAAAGAGGTCAAAAACTCTGTGAGATTGTCGATGAGGGGCTGCCCTTGAGAAAGCACGGCCAGTCCGATGGTGGTAACGATAGTGCCAATGACCGTTAGTGCCACGATAAAAACGACAAAGACTGCGATGTGGTGAGGTAGCTTTCGCCTTACCCAGCGCACGGGATAGCTCAGTAGGAATGTCAAAATTGTTGATGAGGCAAAGATAACAACAACAATCTCAAAATAATTTAGTAGCTCTACAGTGGCCCAGCTACAGAAAAACAGCAGTAAGTAGCGTATCAGAGACAGCATGCTTAAGTGTCGCCCAAACGAATGGCCCAGCGGTTCGTTAGAAGGGGCATTGGACGACGGTGGTGACATCTAGAAGGTTGGGGGTAGCTTACTCTGCGGGGTCGATGCTTGTGTGGGGTGAAGCGGTTGCGCCGGGTGCGTCAGTCGGTGCGTCTTGAATCAGGACGTAGGGCTGCACGATAACAGAGGTGAATGTTTTGTTCTGTGCGCTCCAGAGAGTGAGCTGCTCGGTGTTGGGCTTGACGATGAGCTGTTCGGTAATCCAACGTTCTACGGCCTGGGTGTTGTTGGATGCGATCGCTACTCCCACATCCGCCAAATTCAAATGCTCATTTACAATCACCACCGCATCGCGCTGCACATGGGGCTTCAGATACTCCCACTGAATTGGCCCCATCATATTTGTTAGCTCTGCGTGCAAATCCTCAGACATATCTGGTCTTTAAGTATCACAATAAGTATCTTTGTATCTTACCGCGCAGGCTGCTTCTGCCCCCTTTGGTTGTGTCATGTATGTTAGCGACCCAGACTAGCGGCCTAGATCGTGCAATGCATGAATCTCATCAGTGCATCGCTGAGTCAGCGCTTTTAGGACTGCCTTGTCCTTTGAATCTGGCGGTGGAATCAACTCCCCAATGCGAACGGTCACTGGAGCAGGATTTGGCAGCGCCGAGCCTTTCTTCAAAATTTTCTCGGTGCCCCATAGGCACACGGGTAGCAAAGGAACCTGCGCCTTTGCGGCAATGAGCGCTGCGCCTAGCTTTGGCGAAGACACACGGCCGTCAGGCGTACGGACTCCCTGCAAAAAAATGCCCACAGCCCACCCCTGCTCTAGCTGCTTAAGCGCTTCGCGAATGGCACTGCGATCAGCCGACCCTCTCTTAACTGGGTAGGCTCCGTAGGCACGGATAGCAGGTGCAAGTACAGGTACCTGAAATAGCGACTCCTTAGCCATAAAGGACACCGGCCTACGCATACAGTTCGACAGTAGCGGCGGGTCAAAATTGCTAGCATGATTGGCCACCACAATCAACGGCCCTTCCATAGGCACCTTCTTCGCGCCGTAAATGCGCCCGCGCAAATAGCCATGCAATACTGGGCTGACGACGGACCATTTAAAGAGATGGTAGAGCGCCAGGCTGATGAATGGTTCGCGTTCCTTAGCCATTTATTAATATGAGGAAGTGCATAGGTTTTAGGATGAAACAAGCAGCTAATTACTCAGTTTTGAACTGCTTCGACTGTAGAGACATTCTTGAGTGTCAATCCCTTACAGGTGCGCTTGATGAGACCTGTGAGTACTTTACCTGGGCCAACTTCTACAACAGTGTCAACATCTAGCTCGGGAAGGTTCAACGAGATCTCTCTCCAGCGGACGGAGCCGGTCATTTGCTGGGTGAGGCGTTCTTTGAGCGTAGCGGCAGATGTCTCGGGTGTCGGGTCTACGTTAGACATGACGGGAATAGCGGCATCGTTGAAGGTGACGTCGTTTAGAACGCTTTCAAAGGCTTTGGAGGCGTCGGCCATGAGTGGAGAGTGAAATGCGCCGCTGACGTTTAGCTTGATGGCTCGCTTTGTTTTAATCCCTTCAATGACGGTATCGACTGCTTCTGGAGTGCCTGAAATAACAACCTGACCTGCGTTGTTGTCGTTGGCGAGCACAACCCCTTCGGTTTCAGCGATTTTGACGTCTAGCTCGTCTCGCTTAAATCCTATCAGCGCAGCCATGGCACCTTCAGAAGCCTCTGACATCAGCTCAGCACGACGTTTTACAAGCTTTAGCCCTGACGCAAAATCAAAGACGCCTGCGACATAAAGCGCTGAATATTCACCTAGGCTATGACCTGCAACAACATCTGGCTTTTCGCCTTTGTTCGTAAGCAAATCGGCGAGGGCGCATTCTACAACGTACAAGCAGGGTTGAGTGTAGCGAGTGTCGTTGAGGAGGGCTTCATCCTGGCAAATTTTTATGACTGACTTACCGAGAATTTTTTGGGCTTCTGCGAGCCTATCAGCAGAGACTTCTGTCAGGTCTGAGCCCATACCGACGACCTGTGAGCCCTGTCCTGGGAATACCCATGCGGTTTTAGCCATTGTTCTTGTTGTTGTTCCTTTAAATGAGTGTTTTATGTGTTAAGGGTTCTATCTGCTGGTGACTAACCCCATTTGAGGATTGCCGCGCCCCAGGAGAGTCCAGCACCGAAGCCAGAAAGTGCCAGGGTTTGCCCGGCTGTAATTTTGCCCGCACGGACCCATTCGTTTAGGGCGATGGGGATAGAAGCTGCATCGGTGTTGCCGTGCTTTGCCATGTTGCTGACGACGCGCTCGACGGGAATGCCCAGTCGCTGGGCGGCGGCATCTAGAATGCGCTGATTGGCTTGATGCAATATCAGCCAGTCGACATCTTCTGTGCTGAGGCCCGCGTGGAAGAGAGATTTTTCGAGGACTTCGGGGACGCGCTTGACGGCGAAGCGGTAGACTTCGCGGCCATTCATCGCAACGGGGGTGAACTGCCCTTTTTGTACGGTGATATCGGCTGCGAGGGGCGCGGATTCGTGACGGTAGGCTGCGTTGAGGCAGCCATTTAGGGTGCCGTCGCTGTGCATTTCGAAGCTGAGCAGGCGATCGCTCCCCTCGGCCCTCTGCATCACCACCGCGCCTGCCCCATCACCGAACAGTACGCAGGTTCTGCGATCGCTCCAATCGGTCAATCGCGACAAAATATCCGCGCCGATCACCACTACATTCCGATACGCCCCGGTCCGAATAAACTGAGCCGCTGTCACCAGCGAAAACACAAACCCAGAACAGGCCGCTGTAATATCAAACGCAACCGCACGACTGGCGCCCACTTCGTGCTGGATCTGGCAGGCAGAGCCAAACAGATCGTCTGGTGTGGAGGTTGCCAGAATGATCAGGTCAATGTCTGTTGGTACGAGGCCAGCAGCTGCGATCGCTTCCTTGACTGCCTCAGCGCCCAACGACCGAATCGAATCAGCCGCTGTGGCAATATGCCGCTGACGAATCCCCGTCCGTGTCGCAATCCACTCGTCGGAAGTATCGACCACCTCGGCGAGCTGATCGTTAGTTAGCACCCCTTCAAGCTTGGCCGAACCGCTGCCCGTAAAAGCAACACCATAGGTTTGCTGAGTCATTGGCTCTACTTCCCTTCGGAATTATTTTTAGACTGGCTAATAGCGGCGACTTTTTGATACTTATCTTTGATGCGCTCAATAACCTTATTGTCTACGGCGTCTTTGGCCTGGCGAATAGCATTAAAGATAGAAGGCGCTTTGGAACTGCCGTGACTGATAACCGCAACCCCAGCGACCCCCAGCAGCAATCCGCCGCCGCGCTCAGCGTGGTCAACCCGCTGCTTTACCCGCTTCAGGTTACTTTTCATCAGGGTGCAGCCGACTTTGCCAGCAAAGCCTTGAGGCAACTCTTCTCGAAGGATTTGTAGGACCGAGCTACCGACAGCCTCAGCAAATTTCAGCAGGATATTACCCACAAATCCGTCGCATACGATCACATCAAAATCGCCCGTAAGAACATCTCTGCCCTCTGCATTACCGACAAAGTTAATGGTGCTTTGGGCCGCTAGGGATTTGTTTACGGCGATCGCAATCTCGTTGCCCTTACTTTTCTCTTCCCCAATATTTAGCAGACCCACCGCTGGATTCTGGGTCCCAATGACGTAGCGAGAATACACACTGCCCATAAAGGCAAACTGCTCTAAATACTTGGGCTTACAGTCTACATTCGCGCCCACGTCTAAAATCAGCACAGGCTTGTTAGCCACCACCGTGGGAAACATTGCCCCAATCGCGGGCCTATCAATCCCTTTGATCCGGCCCAGCCGCAGTAGTGCCGCCGCCATTGCCGCCCCGGAATGCCCAGCCGACACCACGCCATCGGCGCGACCTTTTTTTACCAAATCCATCGACACATTAATAGAAGCCTTTGGTTTGCGCCTAAGCGCACTCAAGGGCTCCTCGTGCATTTCTATCGTGCCTTCTGCGGGCACAATTTCGATACCCTGCAAAAGGCCTGGCTCGGCCACTGAGGCTTCGATCTGCGCGCTGTCGCCTACCAGCAGAATCTCGACCCCTAGCTCTTCCTTCGCTCTGATAGCGCCAGCAACAATTTCATCCGGGGCAAAATCACCACCCGTCGCGTCTACTGCGATGCGTACCTGCGTCGAATCCATTAAAGTTCTATCCTTTGGTTTGGCCCTGGGCGGACCAATAGAAACTTTAAGAATTCTATCAGACTTATAGCTTGCGGCACTTAGCTTTGTGTAAGCCTAACGGCTGTAAGCCATACATAGCAGCAGGCAAGCTGCTCAGCAAAGGTTACTCTTCGCCGGGCTCAACGATTCGCTGGAACAGGTAACCCGTACCGCGAGCCGTCAAAATCAGTTCAGGGTTGCTGGGGTCATCCTCTAGCTTGGCGCGCAAGCGAGAAATGTGGACGTCCACCACGCGAGTATCTACATGACGCTCAGGCGTGTAGCCCCACACTTCTTGCAGAATCTCAGAACGCGAGAAGGGTTCGCCCGAACGACTGACCAGCAGCTCTAGCAGGCTAAACTCCATGCCTGTCAGGCGGATGCGCTCATCGCCTTTGTATACCTGACGCTTATTCGTATCAATACGAATGTTGTTTATTGTGATCACACCTGAGCTGGGGATGCCCGAAGCGCCGGTTTTTTCGACTCGGCGGAGTACAGAGCGAATACGCGCCTCTAGCTCTTTGGGTGAAAAGGGCTTGACAACGTAGTCGTCAGCGCCCAGTTCTAGCCCGGTGATGCGGTCGGCAACGTCGCCTAGCGCGGTGAGCATAATGATGGGAATATCCGATTCTTTGCGCAGCTCCTGACAGACGCCGTAGCCGTCGAGCTTGGGCATCATCACATCTAGCACTACCAGATCGGGAATGGTATTGCGGAACGTGTCGAGAGCTTCTTCACCATCGGCGGCGGTCACTACGTCGTAGCCAATCATTGAGAGACGAGTTTCCAGGATTCGACGAATACTGGCTTCGTCATCAACCACCAGGATTTTTTCTTTAACGCTTTCCAAGGCTCCGTAAGCTCCTATAAAGTCGTGGCTAAAAGGGTCGCCGCTATACGAGTCAAAACGATTTAAAATTTAATCACAAACATAACGTTTGGCAACTAATAGTATTTAACTGTATGAAGCTGACGGTCCTCTTATATAGTCAATTGTATGCGGTAGAAGTGCCCGAAAGCCAGACACACAAAAGGCTTTCAAGGTTTCTTAAGAATCTTACCAGGAGGGCTGACGGTTGATACAAATCGCTACAGCGCTGACCAGTCATAGACTTTAGATTAAGAAAGTTAGCGTTATGTAGGCAAAAAAAGTTACTTTCTCTCGTTTTTGGGCTACTGGCAAAACCGTGTTTTTGCTAAGAAATGTATCGAATGAGACTATTTTGGAGCCGTATTCGCAACGATTTGTGCGCTGCTGCTGGCGAATAAGATGCTACACATGCAGTTCTTTTGTACTAATATCGATTGGAGGCGAGCGCGGCCTGCGCTCTGCTGTTGTTGTTTTTATCGCCGTTGCTTTATTTAGTTGTTCGATTGGGTCATGGCTAAAACTCGCTCTATTTATGTTTGTAATGCCTGTGGCGCGGAAGCCCGACAGCATTTTGGCAAATGCCCCACCTGTAACACCTGGAATTCGCTGGTAGAACAAGTTGTAGAAGCGAAGGAGACGGCCAGCACCCGGCCCAGCATGAAGTCGCGCACGGCCAGCACTCGCCGCAAGAAAGCGCCTGCTCAGCCAAGGCTATCACTGACGTTCAATCAAATTCAAGACCATCCTCAAGCGCGTATTCCTTCTGGGTATCAGGAGCTAGATCGGGTATTGGGCGGTGGCATTGTGCCTGGTTCACTGGTACTGCTAGGGGGCGATCCGGGGATTGGTAAGTCGACGCTGCTGTTGCAAACGGCTAATCAGCTGGCAAAGGGAACACCTATTTTGTATGTGTGCGCGGAGGAGTCGGGGCAGCAGGTGAAGCTACGCTCGCTGCGCCTGGGCATTAATCAAGCAGAAACTGATTCCTCTCGCAGCAACGGCAAAAAAAGTAAAGCCGTCACTGAGGGTATTCTCGAAAATCTTTATCTCCTACCCGAAACTAATTTGGAGACGATTTTAGAAGAATTGGATTCGCTACGACCCAAAGTTGCGGTGATTGACAGTATTCAGGCATTGTTCTATTCAGCGCTGACCTCTGCCCCAGGGTCGGTAGCACAGGTGCGAGAATGTACGTCGGCGCTGATGCAGCTGGCGAAAAGAGAGAATATTTCGCTGTTCATTGTGGGGCATGTGACGAAGGAGGGGGCGATCGCAGGCCCCAAAGTGCTAGAACACCTGGTTGATACGGTGCTGTATTTTGAGGGCGATCGCTTTGCCAGCCACCGATTACTGCGCTCAGTGAAAAATCGCTTTGGCGCGACTCACGAGCTAGGTGTGTTTGAAATGGTGGACAAGGGATTGGAGGAAGTTCTGAACCCTTCTGAGCTATTTATGAGTAGCCAGGAGGAAAACGTGCCGGGAGTGGCGACGATTGTGGCCTGTGAAGGGACACGCCCGCTAGTTGTGGAGCTACAGTCGCTGGTAAGCCCCACTAGCTATAGCTCGCCCAGACGCTCTACAACGGGGGTAGAGCATAACCGATTGTTGCAAATTCTGGCAGTGCTAGAAAAGCGGGTGGGTATTCCACTTTCTAAGCTAGATGCTTATGTGGCCTCATCTGGTGGATTGAATGTAGGAGAGCCTGCGGCGGATTTGGGAATTGCAGTGGCGGTGGCGGCGAGTTTTCGCGATCGCATTATCGATCCAGAGCTGGTACTGATTGGCGAAGTGGGCCTGGGCGGGCAAGTTCGCCCGGTGTCGCAGATGGAACTGCGGCTGAAGGAAGCGGCGAAGCTGGGCTTTAAGCGGGCGCTGGTGCCGAAGGGACAGAAGCGTGGTGGGCTAGGGATGGAAGTGATTGAGGTAGGACGGGTTGTGGATGCGATCGCCACGGCCCTGGCAAACTCAACACAGCACGACCCAGAAGAAGCCTCTGTAGAGTCGTAGGAAGTGTCACGTGATCACACGTATCCACGAGGCTTCTATATAATTAAATTTAGTAGAAGACCCTATATTTCAACGGCACCGCAGTATGGTTCTCTCCGTTGCTCCAGATTCCGCGAAGACAATCAAAACGTATACAGAACAAGAGTATCTGGTTCTAGAAGTAGAGTCAGACATTCGCAATGAGTTTCGCGACGGAGTAATCGTACCAATGGTGGGTGGAACACCAGAGCACAATATGATCTCGAGCGCGTTGAATGCGCTGTTGTGGTTTGGGCTCAGGAAAAAGTCATACACGGTATTTGTAAGCGATCAGCGACTATGGATTCCAGCAGCTAACTTGCATACCTATCCAGATGTGATGATTACGCCAAAACCGCCGGAGCTCAAGGCGGGTCGTAAAGACACAGTTGTAAATCCGATTTTCGTTGCAGAGACGCTTTCCTCGTCTACTCAGGGCTACGACCGAGGCGACAAGTTCGCGCACTATCGCACTATTAACAGCTTTCAGGAATATTTGCTCATTGAGCAGTATCAGCCTCGAGTAGAACACTACGTGAAGCAGGGCGAGAATCAGTGGCTGCTAACGGAGTATAGTGGGCTTGATGCGACTTTTCACTTGTCGTCAGTGGATATAGAGATTGCCTTGTCAGACCTGTACGAAAATGTAGAGTTTGGGGCGTCCAAAGCCGAAGCGTGAAAGATGAATTTTGAAGACGAATCGTAGAGAAGTGTTGATTAAACGGCTCGGACATTTCTTGTTGGATGTATAAATTGTGGCAGCTGTTACTGATGCCCTTGGGCTAGCGAACGATGAATGTACGCAAAGCTTTGCTGTGGTCTGTTCCTTTGAGCCTTTTGAGTAGCTTGGGAATGAGCGCGCTGGCTGAGACCATTGAAATGAGGGTGCTGCCAATGAATGGTCCCGGGGTTGGATGCCCGGAGACGCTGACGGCGTTTGAAACAACAAGGCCGCCTGCGCCGGGTGGATATGCGACGGATGGCATGGTGCAGCTGGCTGCGATCGCGACAAACATCACCGCAACCTCTCGTGACGACTTCAGCGCAACTTGGGTCGGGACGCTGAAGCCTGAGTATCGCAACTGTACGGCCTCAGCAGGCATTTATAGCAAGGATGGGGAGCGGTTTTGGGGACATTCTTATTTGCGATCGCAGCTAGCCGATGGTCAGGTCAAAGTAATCCTGGACATGACTGGTATGGGTGACGCAAATGGATTTACCTCGACGCTGATAGAACAAACCATGCGCAATGGAAATCCACGTTGGACCTGGGGTGGCACTGATTAAATCACTATTCACTGAGATCTGTTAGAGCATCTCTCGTATCTGCTTTCTCAAATTACGACTCGCCTTCATTTCGCTCTCTTTGCACGCTAAGAGAAACTGATAAAGTTGTTCTTTTGAGATTTGTGGAAAAGTTGGGCTGATCGTATCTTCTTCGTAAGCGCCATCTACAAGTAGATAGATCCGTAAACGCTCACCATCGAAGCGCCAAAATTCTTTGATGCCCATTGCAGCGTAGAGCGCAGGCTTATCAATATCGGTGTGAGTAATATCGATCTCCACCACCAAATCAGGTGGTGGGTCTTCTGCTAGGTCGACAGTTTTTCCAGCAACTAAATTATGATTCTGTATGTAAAACCCTTTGTCTGGCTCAGCACCCTTTTCAAGCTGTGGATAGTTCAATGTTGTCGAACCCATTGACGTCATATCCAACTCGAGTTCTTCAATGACAATCCAGACAAACCGGGCAATCATCTCGCCAGCAAACTCATGTGCTTGTAACGGCATAGTGATTTCTAGCTTGCCTTTGTCATAAGTTATTCGAGCTGAACGATTGTCACCTACGGCGGCTAACATTGCTAAGTAGTCGTCCCAAGACAGGTGATGAAAAACCACCCGCTGCTCTCCATATGGAAAAGTGGGGCGTTCAACTTTTTTCGGTGGGGCGGTTACAACCATTGGTAAACCTGGATGCTGTGGTTTCAGCATAGCGTATCTTAAATAGCACTATCACAATACTGTTCTTGACTGTGTTCTCTCTAATCAACTTTGTTTGATTTATTACTAGCGTATTTTAGTAATATCGTGTTGTTGCCTTTATTCTTTTGATAGAGAAAGAGAGAACTATTCGAGTTCGATGAAGATTCGGCGACAGTGGGCGGAGTACAGTTTCGCGATCGCCCGTCAACGTGGTAATTCTAAAACTACGTTTGGTGTGTTCTCTTTCTCTAGTCAGTAAGCCTCCGGTTAGTGTCAGCGCATTCGAAAAATTGAGCCAGCCGAGGTGACTCCTTCTAGCTTTTCCTTCTTTTTGCGCTTTTCTGGAGCGCGCTCCTTTCAGACTAATGTCAGATCTCTTTTTCTACCTACTTCCCTTCATCGTTGGCGGTGCATTGTCAGGCATCTTTTTTGGACTGCTCCCGTTCTATCTTTCTCTCAAGCGTCGTCGACCTTTACTTGGCGTTTTTGCGCTTGCCGTGTGCGTTGCCTGCGGCATCGTATTAGGCGCAATTTTGGCATTTCCGATTGCGACTAGCTTTGCAGCAGCGATTCTGCTGACAGAAAAGCGTGCACCCAAGCCAAAAGCAGAGCCCATGCCTGCTTTTGCAGAGAAACGCAAGGCTAAGACGCTAGTCTAAAACCGCGCTTTTATACGCTCAATAAAGGCTTTGCCCGAGCCTTGAAGTTTGCGGCCTGCAGCGCGGCCACCGCAGCCTCAGCATTCCTGACTCTGTACTGATTGCCCAACCGCACCGCATGACTTTCATGACGCGTACGAATCACCGCAATCACGGGCGTCTTGGCCGCAAACTTATCTTCGCCTTGTAGCACTCGCAACACGTCGCGCAGTCGGTTCTGCTTTTTGATATCACCAGCTACTGAGGGTTCAATGTCGAGCATGACCATGCTGACGGTTTCGATGGGCTGCGCGTCATTGATGATCATCTGGATACGATCATCGCGCCGATCTACTTTGCCCCACACCATCAGGCGAGCGTCGGGCTTTATGTACTGGCCGATGCGTGCGTAGGATTTGGGGAAGATAACGGCTTCGGCATGACCCGTAAGGTCTTCCATCTGCACTACGGCCATAGAGTCACCTTTTTTGGTGGTGACGGGCTTGACCATGCTGAGCATGACGATGGCCGTAAGCGTTACTTTCTCAGGCTTTTCGCCCAGCTCTGCTAATTCAATGGGTGCCAGGATTTTGGAGGAGTGCTGGATGTTCTTTAGTGGGTGGTCAGAGATATAGAAGCCCAGTAGCTCTTTTTCGAGCTTCAGGCGCTCTTGAGGGTCATAATCGGGGGTGGGTGGCGCTTTGGGCGCGGACTCGAAGGTGGTGGTGGGTCCGCTACCGCCAGAACCTGACTCAGGGGCGGCACCGAGCATGTCGAATAGGTTGCCCTGGCCCACCTCGCGGTCTCTGGCGCGGGACTGTGCCCAGTCGACGACAAGTTCCAGGTCGTGCATGAGCTGCTGACGGTTGGGCTCTATGCCTTCGAAGGCGCCGGAGAGAATGAGGGCTTCTAGAGCGCGTTTGTTGACGGCTCGCAGGTCTACGCGATCGCACAAATCAGGCAGCGACATAAAAGGTCCCTCCGCATCCCGCGACTCGAGCAACGCCTCAATTGCACCCAGGCCAATATTCCGCACCGCCGACAGCCCAAACAAAATCTGATTATCCAGCGGCGTAAAGTCCACACCCGAACGGTTTACATCTGGCGGCAGCACCTGAATGCCCATGCCCAGGCAGCTGGCAATGTACATTTGCACCTTGTCCTGGTCTCCGCTAATGGCCGTGAGCAACGCGGCCATGTACTCTACCGGGTAGTTTGCTTTCAGGTACGCAGTTTGAAAGGTAACAAAGCCGTAAGCCGTAGAGTGAGACTTGTTAAAGCAGTACTCAGCAAACAGCACCATCTGGTCGAACAAATCGTTGGCAGGCTTGCGAGCAAAGTCGTTTTTACCCGCACCTTCGATGAAGATTTCCCGGTGCTTCTCCATCTCCTTTATTTTCTTTTTACCCATGGCCCGGCGCAGCAGGTCGGCCTCGCCGAGAGAATAGCCTGCTAGGTCTTGAGCAATTTTCATAATCTGTTCTTGATAGACCATGATGCCGTATGTCTCTTTCAGAATCGGCTCTAAAATCTTGTGGGCATAGTCAATTTTCTCTCGGCCATGCTTACGGTCGATAAACTTAGGAATCAGCCCCGCATCTAACGGACCTGGACGATACAGCGCCAGTACCGAAGAGATGTCTTCTAACCCAGATGGCTTCAGGTCTTTGACAATTTGTCGCATGCCAGAAGACTCTAGCTGGAACACACCCGCTAACTCGCCGCCTGCTAGCAGCTTGTAAGTAGCCGGATCGTCTAGAGGCAGCCCATCAAGGTCGATCTTCACATCGTGCCGTGCCTCGATATGATTCACCGCCTTTTGAATCATAGTGAGGTTCCGTAGACCCAAAAAATCCATTTTTAATAGACCGATGGCTTCTACGTCTTCCATGTAGTACTGGGTAATCACTGCGCCGTCGTTATTGCGCTGTAGGGGCACGATGGTGTCGAGCGGATGCTCGGAAATCACCACGCCTGCTGCGTGCATCCCAAAGGTTTTATTAGTGCCTTCGATCGTAATTGCCGTGTCGATCCACCGCTGGAAGGTTACTGCAGTCCCTGGAATCAGCTCACCACTGTCATACTTGCTCTTGAATTCCTCAGCGGGTGTCTTCTCAGAGATCATCACCTTTAGCTTAGCGGGCTTGCCCCTGGCAACAGGAATCAGCTTTGCGAGCTTGTCAGATTCGTTGTAAGGGATATCGAGCACACGGGCCACGTCCTTCAGCACCGCCTTAGAGGTCATGCGATTGAAGGTAATAATTTGCGCGACGTGGTCGGTACCGTACTTTTCGGTGACGTACTCAATCACTTTTTCACGCTTTTCGATGCAGAAGTCCGTATCCACATCCGGCATAGACTTGCGTTCTGGATTCAGGAATCGCTCGAACAGCAAGCCGTGATGCACCGGGTCAATATTGGTGATGCCCATCGCATAGGCCACTAGCGAGCCTGCCGCTGAGCCGCGTCCGGGGCCGACCGAAATATCGTTGTCACGGGCGAATTTAATATAGTCCCACACCACCAGAAAGTAGGTCGCGAAGCCCATCTGGTGCATCATGGCGACTTCGTACTTCATGCGCTCCTGGTACTCTTCGGAGAGTTCGTCGGCGCTAGTGACGTTCATCCGCTCGAACAGGCCGTCCCAGGCTACTTTTTCCATGTAGCTTTCTTTGGTGTAGCCCTCAGGAATGGGGAAGTTAGGAATCTGTGGATTGCCGAGGATATTGTATTCCTCGATTTTGTCGGCGACTTCCTGGGTGCGGTTAATCGCATCGGTAATGACCTCTGGATCCAGGTGGTCGCGGAACAGGCGACTCATTTCTTCCTCGGACTTCAGGTACTCTGTGCCGCTGTAGCGCAGGCGCTTGTCTTCGGTAATTAGCTTGCCGGTTTGGATGCACAGCAGCGCATCGTGGGCTTCTACATCGATGCAGGAAATGAAGTGAGAGTCGTTGGTGGCGACGACGTTGATGTCTAGCTCTTGGGCAATTTTGACGATTTCTGTATTTACAATGCGATCTTCTGGGGAGCCGTGGTCCTGAATTTCCAGATAAAAGTCGTCGCCGAGCAGGTCTTTGTACCACTGGGCTACGCGGCGAGCCACGTCCGGGCGCTCTTTCATAATTGCCTGGGGAATTTCGCCGCCCAGGCAGGCGCTGGTGATAATCAGCCCTTCGTGGTACTGCTCTAGCAGGTCTTTATTAATGCAGGGCCGCGAGAAGATGCCTTTGCCCTGGACGCCGTCTAAGTGAGAGACGGTGGTGAGCTTTACCAGGTTTTTGTAGCCGGTGTCGTTTTTGGCGAGGACGAGCTGATGGTATTTGGGCCGCTTCTCCTGCTTGGTGATGTCACCGTTGATGATGTACATCTCGTTGCCGATGATTGGCTTGATGCCTTTTTTGCGGCAGGTTTTTAGCAGCTCGATAGCGCCGTACATAACGCCGTGGTCTGTGAGCGCGATCGCATCCATCCCCAGCTCCAGCGCCCGATCCACAAGCGGATCTATATGGCTAGCACCATCGAGCAAACTGTAATCGCTATGGATGTGCAGGCCAACAAAAGACATAGGAAACGATCCTCAAAAGGCAAAAAACGAATCAGAAAGCCCAACCTAAACGCACGCTTAAGGTACAAACTTACTACTTTGGTAAACGAGATTCAACATTGCTCGAACCTGCCTGGTGTTTGAGCAAATGCGTAGTTGGAAGATAGCGCTATCAGGCTAGGTTAATCAATTTAACCACTATATATAGACATCTTTTCATCAATCTTTAGGCAACTAGCGCTACCGATAGTGAAAGATCCTCAAGGTATTCACTCACTGAGTTTGGCAGAGGGCAACGAGTGAACGTAGAACCTTTACCCTCGCTTCATCAATTTTTAATACAAGCCCGTCTCATTAACGAAAGCTATCGGTCACAACGCAAACCAGAGGAATTCCGTAAGATCACGTAACCCGTTGCTGCATCGTCGTTATGGGGATCGGAGTAAATCAATCTTCTGCCTAAAGGCATACATGTTTCCTTAGTTATCTATACCTGAAGAGGTGGTGTCTGCTTTTTAGGCTATGTCTAGAGGATGATACGGAGGCATTTGGATTTCGACAGTATGCCTACAGTTACCTTGATTAAGCAAAAAAACGGTCTGAGTTGCAATCAGGGAGAAACCAGCGCAAAGGGCAACGTGGTTAGCAATAGAAGGTAGTGCATTCGCGGCATTTGCAAATGCCTTCAGCTAGTCAAACAAACAGAGCTTGTGCAGCTAATGTTTGTAATCCCAGGGTTTTTATGAAACGCATCATTTATGGTTCTCTGTCTGTGTTGGCGGCAATCGGAACGGTATTTACCGCTGCCAAGGCAGAAGTTTTTGGTACCAGTTCACAAGAGACAGACACAATCACACAAGAAAAATTCACATCTCAATCCACATCTCAGGGGCAGTCTGTAACGCCCGATATGTTTGGCGTGGCTAACAGCGGTAACCAGCTGCTGGGCGCTACTCGGCAAGCGACTAACTCAAATTCGCAGCTGTTTCAGCCGACGCCCGTACAGTCGACACCTGCCAGAACAGGTTTTTCACCGCAGCTGACGCAGGTTCCTGGCACTACGCCTATTCCTACACCGGTTTCCAAACCCAGTGCAGGTGCCTCGGGTAGTGAAACGCTCACCGAAGAGGAGGCTGCTGTAGAGGAAGGCTCCGTTACAGAAGGCAGCGCACCATTTGGCACGGAAGCAGAGGCACCTGTCGTTGTGCCGAGTGCCGGGGGCCAGACCTTGCCAAGTCCTGGAGCCGGTTTCACGCCTGGTTCCGCCGCTACGCCTGTCGTACCAGCTAATGACAGTGCGCAGACCGATGTAGATGCACCTGCGGCAACACCAGTTGTTCCCGCTGCGCCTGACGCTGCTCCCCTAGTCCCAGGAACACCTGATGCGGAGTCAGACGCGCTTGAGGAAGATTCTTTTGGCACGGAGCCTGCCGAAGGCGGAATGTTTGGCGATGAGGTGCCTGAAGAAGAGGTGCTGATAGACGAAGGCGCAGTCACTGACGACAGCGAAGAGATGGAGCCAGACGAAGCTGATTTGGACGAAGCTGATTCTGATGAGTTAGAGTCTGACACCGTGGATGAGTCTGACGCTGAGATGGGTGACGATATAGACAGCGATGGCTTCGACGATGGCTCGATTGAGATGGAGTCTGATGGTTTCGAAGAGGCCCCGGTTAGTCCGGATGTCGATGGGCTAGACGAGTCGCCAGAAGGTGATGCCGTGCCCGGCGAACCAGATGTCTTTACGGCCCCTGTGCCAGAACCGGGTAGTGTGCCAGCACCTGGTGGCGAGTTTACGCCTATGCCGCCCGCAGATGTAGAGGCGCCTTTAGATGCTCCAGCTGAATCTACGCCTGGGACACCTTTGCCTCCGACTCCTGTAGCGCCGCCTGTACCTTCCGATTCCTTTGAGCCATCTGAAGGCGATGCTTTTGAAGCGGATCCGTTGGATAGCCCGACGCCTTTGGGTAGCACGAGCGATCGCCTCATTGGCGAAGGCTTCACGCCCTTCCAGCTCTCCTATCTCGCCATTGGCGGTGGGCTGAAAGAAGCGGGCATTCCCGGTGGCACTCTGCTGCTTGATGCATATGAGGCCGGAGAAATTTCCGCTGAGGACATTGTGAATGCCGGGGCGATGACCAAGCGCCTGGGTACCGACGCTAATGACGAAGCAGACTACGCCAAAGGCGTTGATAAGTTCTTGAAGCTACTGAGCCGTCAGGGCCTGAATTCGTAGACGCGATTATCAGCTCTCTCTGCTGTTCATAAGCAAGGCATAAGCTTGACCCAAAAGGCCTAAATCTGTCTAGATTTAGGCCTTCTTTGTTGTTTGCAGTTAATTCAGATATCCTTCTTGTGCTGCATATTTGTGGTTCATATCCATACATAGGATGAGCGGTCGCCATATCATAGAAGACAGGGTCTATGGCTAATAATCCGTTTGATGACCGAGCCCAAAACACCATTAAAAGGCTTTTTTCTGGGAACCCCATCACCGCAGGTGACGCTGAAAGGGTTTTAAGGCAGCTTGGGGCTACTCTCCAAAAGAAGCGAGGCAAGGGGTCTCATCGACGCTGGAAGTTACCTAACGGTGTGAAAGCCACTATCCCAGGAAAGGCCAGTTCTGACCTTCGATACGATGTTTGTAGATCACTTAGAGTGCAGTTGATAGCTAATAATGTGACGAAAGATGGAGGTCTAAAAGATGAGTGAAGCAATTTCTACCCCTACGGCTATTGTCTTAGAACATAAGGGCTATCAAGCCAATGTCGAACGCATGCTCAAAGACAACTCTTTGCAAGGGCTGGTGGTTGGTATGAAACGCGACTTGCTCTCCTTTGAAGGTGCTGACATTACAGAGTTGGCCGCTAATTTTCAGGAGGTCATTGAGGATTACCTGGCTGACTGTGCTGAAGATGGTGTCACACCTGAGGTTCCTAGAGTTGTCGTGCCAGCTTAATAGAAGCAATTCCAGTTGCTATTAGACTGTTTTCCTAGTTTGGAAAAAACGATTAACCTGCACGTAGATACCTGGAGCGTAGCGTAAAGCTTGCGAGTTATGGTCTCAAGAGCATGAGCGTAATTTAACTAAACCAAACCGACTAGTTTAGATATACTCAGTACATCCATACATAAGCATTTTCTCCCAGTGCAAAGGTAGCTTTTCCTATGACGGCTTCTTCGGACTCATCGGTTCCGCCCGTTTCCACTAGCACAGCTGACATGCCTAATCCGGCTCAGCAAACGGCTATTTCTGGCCCAGCTGACTCTTCCCCAACGTCTGAGGACAATCGCCAGCGCTGGCCATGGCTGATTGGCTTGGCGATTCTCGCGGGGGGAGTAGGCTTTATTCTGTGGCGGTTGTTGGCCGGACAAAATCCGGGTATGCAGGGTCCACCGGGGATGCCGGTGCAGATGGAGCGTCTGCAGGAATCGTCGCTAGAAGACAGCGATGAATTTGTAGGAACGCTCGATTCGCAGGCTGGGGTGAGCCTGCAGCCAGAAGCAGATGGCCGGGTAATACAGATTTTTGTGTCGGAGGGAGATTCTGTGGCGGCGGGTGACCCGATTATGCAGCTGAGTCCACAGCGATCGCAGTCCGACTACAACGCAGCTCTGGCCAGCGTCAGCGCCGCCCGCTCTGCTCGCGACACGGCCAGTGCTCAGCTGCGAGCCGCTCGGGAACGGCAGACTGAGCTAATTGCGGATTTGGAACTACAGGAATCAGACTATGGGCGTACGGCCACACTGGTAGAGCGTGGGGCCTTGCCGCAAGAGGAATTGGATAACGTGACACGCGATCGCGCTGTCGCAACCTCTGCGCTGAACTCTGCCCGCGAAGAGATTGCCGCCCTAGAATCCAGCCTATCTGGCGCGGAAGCCACACTGAGCCAGGCCGATGCCAATGCGAATGCGACTCAGCAAGATCTAATCGATAAAACTGTGACGTCACCGATCTCAGGAATTGTCGGAGATATTCCGATCGATTTGGGCGACTACGTGCAGGCAGGAGACCAGCTAGCGAGTATTACCCAAAATCAGGATTTGGATTTGGATGTGGCGGTGCCAGTGAATGCGGCGGAGCGGCTGCGGGTGGGATTGCCTGTGGAACTGAGCCTGTTTGGGAGTGATGAGGCGATCGCAACCGGCAATATCCGCTTTGTTTCCCCCACCATTGACGCAGGTACACAGACGATTCTGGCGAAGGCCCGGTTTTCTACCCCCGAGCGGCCTTTGCAAGATGCTCAAAGGCTGGAAGTCAGAATTATTTGGGACGAGCGGCCCGGCATTTTAATCCCTACAACGGCAGTCTCACGCTTGGGTGGCGAAACCTTTGTATTTGTACCCGGTGAGCCAGACCCCCCAGCAGAAGGAGAAGGCCCGCCACCTGGCTCGCCACCAGCAGGAAGCGGTGCCCCGGAAGGCCCGCCACCGACAGTAGCCAGGCTACAGCCCGTGAAGCTAGGCGAGCTACAGGGGAACGAATATCAGGTCCTAGAAGGCCTGAGCCCGGGCGATACCGTGATTACCTCCGGACTGCTGAATTTACGTGATGGTGTCCCCATCATGCAGCAGGAAGACATGCCCCAAGAAGCCGGTGAAGGGGGCGCGCCTGAAGGCGAAGAGTAAAGTATATGTTCGTAAATTACTTCATCAAACGTCCCGTTTTCGCGACTGTCTGTGCGCTCATCATGCTGCTGATTGGCGCAGTGAGCATTCCAACGCTGCCCATTGCCCAGTATCCGGACATTAGCCCCACGCAAATCAACGTTACGTCCAGATACATTGGGGCCGATGCCGAGACAGTAGAGCGCGGCGTCACTACCGTCATTGAACGACAGATTAACGGCGTAGAGGGCATGCGCTACATGACCTCTAACAGCAGCAACGACGGTATTAGCAACATTGTTGTTACCTTCGACTCTTCTCGTGACAAGGACATCGCGGCAGTAGATGTTCAAAACCGAGTGTCGCTCGCTGAGCCGCAACTGCCCGATGTTGTTCGTCAAACTGGCGTCACCGTCTCTAAGGAGACCAGCAACATTCTGCTGGCAATGGCGCTGTACACCGAAGACGGTGATTACGACGATGTGTTTTTGAGTAACTACGCCGATTTGTATATCGCCGATGCCCTGCGCCGGGTAAACGGTGTGGGCAATGTCGTCATCTTTGGCGAACGCACCTACGCCATGCGGATTTGGCTGAATCCTCAGCAGCTTACCGCCCGTGGGCTTACCGCAGATGATGTAGTCAACGCACTGCAAGAGCAAAATATTCAGGTTGGCGCAGGCCAAATTGGTCAGCCGCCTTCTCCAGAAAATCAGAACTTTCAGGTGGACCTGAGGGCCAACAGCCGGCTTCAGACCCCAGAAGAATTTGAAGATTTGGTGCTAGAAACGGGCGAAAACGGTCAGCTGATTCGGCTAAAAGATGTGGGCTACGCCGAACTAGGGGCCGAGCAGTATGGGTCTTTTCTGCGCTATCGCGGCAACAATTCGGTGGGCTTAGGTATCTTTCAGCTACCCGGTAGTAATGCGCTAGAAGTCGCTGCTGGCGTGAAAGAAGCAATGGCGGAAGTGTCTAGAGACTTTCCACCTGGGATGGAATATGGCATTGGATTCGATACCACTGAGTTTGTCCGGCAGTCGCTCCTAAGCGTACTGTGGACGCTAGTTCAGGCGATTGGCCTGGTTGTTCTGGTCATCTATATCTTTTTGCAGGACTGGCGAACGACCATTGTGCCAGCGGTGACGATTCCGGTCTCGCTGATTGCAACGTTTGCCATTGTCAAGCTGTTTGGCTTTTCGATCAATTCCTTGACGCTGTTTGGCCTAACGCTGGCGACCGGGATGGTTGTAGACGATGCGATTGTGGTGGTCGAAGACATTAGCTCGAAGATCAACAAGCGAGGATTAGACCCCGAAGAAGCGGCTATTACCTCGATGGGTGAGCTGACAGGCGCGGTGATTGCGACCTCACTGGTGCTGATGGCAGTGTTTGTACCGGTGGCCTTTTTCCCAGGGACAACCGGTGCACTGTACCGACAGTTTGCGCTGACGATTGCGTTTGCGATCGCCCTTTCCACCTTCAACGCCCTTACTCTGACCCCTACACTCTCTGGCCTTCTCCTGCGACCCAAAAGACAACCCACTGGCTGGCGAGCAAAAATCTTTGTGCCGTTTAACAACGGGCTAGATTGGCTGCGCGATCGCTACGGTAGCCTACTCGAGCAGCTCGTTGGTCTCAAGCTGATTGTACTTGGCGGTTTTGTCACGTCTTTGGTGATTACCGCTTGGCTCTACTCCAGCGTCCCTTCCGCTTTTCTTCCAGATGAAGACCAGGGCTATTTCATCACCGTTATTCAAGGCCCTGAGGGCTCTTCGATTAACTACACCAGCGACGTGATGGCGCAGGCCGAGGAGCTGTTATTAGCAAGGCCCGAAGTCAGAGCGACCTTTGCAGTTGGTGGCTTCGGCTTTAGCGGCAACACAGCCAACAGCGGCGTTATTTTTACCACGCTAACGCCTTGGGGCGATCGCGAGGCCAGCGCCCTCGACATTATCAATGAAGTGAACCCCACCCTTCAATCCATCACTGAAGCCAGGATGTTCTCGCTGAATCCGCCATCCATTCAGGGACTTAGCAACTTTGGCGGTTTTGAGTTTCAGCTGCAAGACAGGCGGGGCACTGCCGGACTCAATGAGCTAGTGAACAGCATGGGCGCCATTATGGGCGTGGCCAATAATCCACAGCAGGCCCCAGAACTGACGGCTGTATTTAGCACCTATGCCGCCAGCACTCCGCAGATTGCGATTGATGTGAACCGCGACCAGGCCAAGGCGATGAACGTCAATATCAGCGACATTTTCAGCACGCTACAAACGAACTTAGGCTCGCGCTATGTCAATGACTTTAACCTGCAAGGCCGCACGTACCGCGTATTTGTACAGGCTGATGAACAGTTTCGCGCGACGCCGAGCAATATTAATCAGCTGTATGTGCGATCGCAAACTGGCGAGCAAGTCCCCATGGGCAACCTGATTGAGACCACCGATACCACCGGCGCACAAACCATCAATCACTACAACCTCTTCCGCTCCATCGCCATCAACGGCCAGCCCGCCGAAGGCGTCAGCTCTGGCGCTGCGATTGAGGCGATGGAAAGAGTCGCCAGTCAGGTTCTGCCTGCAGGCTTTGGCTACGAGTGGTCTGGTACAGCGTTAGAAGAAATCGAAGGCGGAAACCAGGCCCCAATTATCTTTAGCTTAGGTATCATCCTCGTGTTCCTGGTCTTAGCTGCCCAGTACGAAAGCTACGTGGACCCAGTGATTATTCTATTTGCGGTACCGCTGGCGGTACTCGGTGCGCTGCTGGCACAGACGCTCAGAGGCTTGCCCAATGACGTCTACTGTCAAATTGGCTTGGTGATGCTAATTGGCCTAGCCAGCAAAAACTCGATTTTGATCGTGGAATTTGCGAACCAGCTGCGCGAACAGGGCCGCACGATTACTGAGGCTGCTCTGGAAGCGGCTCAGCAGAGAATGCGCCCGATTTTGATGACGGCAATTTCTACACTGAGTAGTATTTTCCCGCTAGTGATTGCTTCGGGTGCGGGTGCGGGTAGCCGTCAGTCGCTCGGCACGGCGGTGTTTGGCGGTATGCTCGTTGCGACGTTCCTTAGCCTTTTTGTGGTGCCGATTTTGTACATTGTGATTAAGCAGTTGAGCGATCGCAACCAACCCCGGCCTAGCGATACAAACGGTTTCAAAACGGCTGAACCTGATGTAAAAGAAACCAACAGAGCGCCCGTCTTTCAGCAGGACTAGTGCTACTGAAAGACGGGCGCTCAAGGTGCTAGGGATAAACGTGATGCTATGAATCAAATGTGATGTTCAGCAGTTCCACAACAGCTTCTGGCGACTCTACAGCGCCCATCAGGCTACTTAGGGGCACAGGGCTATCTGGGTCAAACGTAATGGTGAAGCTCTCAGGGTCGTTGATGAAGTTCTTCATCTCTTTGACAAAGTCTGCGGGCAGGTCAGCGGAGTCTGCCTCCAATCCTTTAATCGCTTCTTCCTTGGCTTCTTTTAGGGTGATACCTTGCTCTTCAGCGGTGCTCTCCAAAATCTTGTCGATAAAGGAGTCGTCGCTGTACTGGATTTTAGCACCGACAAATTCTGCGCCAAATAGCGAGAAGGGAAAATTGTCAACCATGGTTTGGTCGGGTGTCAGGTTAGCAAACTGAAAGCTCAGCTCCATGGCGCCCACATCATCCGCGCCCAGCTTGAACTTTTTCAGGTTCACTGTTTTATCGTCTGCGTTGTACTCATACTCTGCGGCAAAGTCAGCATCGAGGTCTTTGTCGTAGCCTAATTCTGAGAAGATTTCGGTACTTTCAGCCATCGCCTCAGAGGACATTGCTATCCCGTTGACAGCGAAGTTCATGTAGGTAGGGACATCGTCTTCTTCTTTGAAGTCGTAGAGAACGACCTCTTTTGCCCGAATCGAATCGGTGCTGCCGACTGGGGTGATCACAACATCTTTAACAGTGGTGCCGTTGCCGAAAAAGGAATGGTCTACCTTTTGGTACTCAATTGTGGCGATATCAGAGACATCTTCGATGGCTTTGTCTAGTTCTTTGGCAGCTAGGTGCCCTACAACTGCCTGACCGCCTACGACTAGTGCGATCGCGCCACCAATTCCCACACCCGCCAAAACTTTCTTGTCCATATCTCTTAATCAGTCCCTTATTAATAATTACAAATAGCGTAGACCACAGGTCTACTACATATACAGCGCAGCAGAGAGCGTTTCGGCAAATCTGCTACCTTTCTCCACTAATCTCTATAAATTTTTTACAGAGAAAATTTTGCTGTGCCCATCCTAATCAATTCCTCCAGTTTTATGGCTCTTCTCGTTTCACCACAATCTACAGTTGCAAGACAGTCTGTCTTTTGACCTTGGGCGGGCGATCGCGGGACAATTACAGCCCAGATAATTTTTCCAAAAATAATATCCAGGCATCTGTGCGTCAGGATCGCGCGTTCCGCTATAGGATGTTAGGCACCTTTTCTTCTCCTTGTGCAAGTACCATGGCTATCTACTCAGTCGGCAAAACGCTTTTGAACAGAACTATACCCGGCATGCTGCTGGCATTCACGACAGTATTAGCCGTTGGCTGTAGCCACGCAGGTCATCAGCTAGACGCCGCTACCAGTGCTAACGCCGAAGCCGCTGCCGGAACTGCTCAAACGGATGAAACCCAGTCAAAATCGGCCCATGAAGCGCATGGCGCTACGGGACACGCCCATGGTAATGAGTCTGCCCCACAGGCTAAAGGCGTCAACACGAATCACGATGTCTTTCATAGCAAAAGTATCGAAGTTCCAGCGGGTACGGCGGTTCCAGCTGTGACCGTACGAGTAGAGGAAGACACCGTGCGCGGCTGGAACCTGTACGTGGGGACCGCGAATTTTTCCTTTGAGCCGACCAAGGTCAACGGAGAGAGCCGACCTACCGAAGGTCACGCTCACCTGTACATCAACGACGAGTCCATGCAGCGTATTTACGGCACCTGGACTCACCTGCCCACCCTGCCCGGTGGCACCAACGAAGTCCGCGTTACGCTCAATGCTAATGGCCATGAGACCCTAACGACCCAAGGAACGCCAATTGAAGACAGTGTCACCGTCGAGGTTTACGATCCTGATCTGGCGAACTAGTTTTTTGTCCATGCATTTTTATCGCCCGCAATGCCCAGCTCTTTAGATCTTTGGCTAACTGCGGCCATTGGCTTTTTGGGGAGCTTTGGTCACTGTGTTGGCATGTGCGGACCGCTGAGCGCGGCGTTTGCGCTGTCGATGTCATCTTCAAACCAGGCGGCAGAAGATAAAGAAAAGGCCCGGTGGCAAACGCAGCTGATGTTTCATCTGCTGCTGAATCTGGGCCGCTTGCTGAGCTACGCACTCGTTGGAGCGGCTATCGGCGCAATTGGGTCTGTGCTGTTGGCGGGTGGACAGATGGCCGGAGTCGGTTCTGTACTCCGGCGCAGCATTTCTATGGCGATGGGTGTGCTGTTGATTTGGTTTGGCTTTACCCAGGCTCGGCCTGGCTTTTTGCCAGCGCTCCCCTTTGTGACCCCGACTAAAGCGCTTCATAAGCGGGTCAGCAAAACGATGGCGCGGGTCTCTGGTCAGCAGTCTGTGCTGACGCCGCTGGTGCTGGGATTGCTGTGGGGGCTAATTCCCTGTGGCTTTCTGTATACGGGGCAGCTGCGGGCGGTGGCGACTGGCAGCTGGGCGGGTGGACTATCTGTAATGGCTGCATTCGGGTTGGGGACGCTGCCTGCGATGGTGGGCATGGGCATGGTGACGGCGGTGCTGAGCCAGGATAGGCGATCGCAGCTCTTCCGCCTGGGCGGCTGGATTACCATCGTCATTGGTGTGCTGCTGCTGGTGCGTACAGGTGACACCATGAGCGACTACAGCGGCCATGGGGCGATTTTTTGCCTGATGGCTGCGCTGATTGCCAGACCGGTCAGTCGCCTGTGGCCTGCGCTTTTACGATATCGGCGAGTGCTGGGCGTGGGCGCGTTTGCCCTGAGCTCGCTGCACATACTGCACATGTTTAGCCACACCTGGAAATGGAAGTGGCAGGCGGTGCAGTTTATGCTGCCTGCCCATCAGTTTGGGGTGGTGATGGGTGCGATCGCGTTTTTCCTAATGCTGCCTGCTGCCCTCACTAGCTTCGACCGCGCCCAACGCAATCTGGGTGCCCGGTGGCGCAAGCTGCATTTGCTGAGTGTCCCGGCGATGGTACTAGCGGCTGTGCATACGGTTATTACTGGTTCGCACTACTGGGGCGCACTGGCACGGACTTGGCAGAACCAGGCCAGCGTGATTAGTTTGGCGATCGCTGTTTCCACCGTCCTGGGCCTACGCTCTGGTCATACCTGGGCCTTATTCTCTCAACAGCAGAACTATGCGATTCCCAAAAGCAACACACTTTCTTCTTCTGGTAGCGACTGCTGTCAGCCTGAGCCTTCTAATGCCCAGCATTAGTCCAGTATCGATGAGCACTCGAGGTGCGATCGCTCATCAGGTCGAAATCGTTGAAGATGTGGGCGCAACCCTGCATATAGAGCCCAACGACACGCCTCGCGCTGGGGAAGAGGCCTTAGCCTGGTTTGCCCTAACGCGCAAAGGCGGACAAACCATTCCCCTGTCCGACTGCGACTGTCAGCTTGCCATATATGCTCAAGCCCAGGGTCAGTCTGAGGGGGACACCGCCAGCATCACCCCGTCACTCACACCAGTAGATGCAGAAGGCTATGAGGACATTCCCGGTGCCCGGTTCACTTTTCCCGACGTCGGTGCGTACACACTGGTCATCAGTGGCAGTCCCAAACAGCCCGACAGCTTCACCCCATTCGAGCTAAGCTTTGATGTCACGGTAGCCGCAGGCCAACCGACTCAGGCACCCGCTGCGGCGTCAGCCGATAGTCCTGAAGCTTTACCAGAAAGGCCTACCGGCAGCACGACGTCATCCTCAGCAGTCAACTCTCCTGAACCAAAGTCTCCTGAACCAAAGTCTCCTGAACCAAAAGAGGAGCGTCAAGGATTACCCAAAATTGTTCTTCCTATTTTCTTAGGTCTTTCTGTTGTTTTTTTGATAGGTACTGCTATTTCCCAAAGGAAGAATCGGCAAAAGCCCTAAGATAGATAAGAGCGGCACGAGGAATTGTAGTAATGACATTCACTAAGCCATCCCAACGAGCAGATGCCACCGAGTCTTTGGGCAATCAGACACGAACAACTCAGCTCAAAGTAATCAGCCCCCGACTGGAGTGGCCTGACAAGTCAACGCTGCCCACTATGTATGACCTGCCCAGCGAGGATCCAGAGGAGCCCGGATTGCCAGACGAATTTCACGACTATCAGCCTGCACTCCTCAGTGAGACCTTTCGGCTACAGGGCTACGCCAACGACGAGCTATTTTCTGCGGCGGATTTGAACCTGTACTACGACCCAGACCACAACTGGTACAAGCGGCCCGACTGGTTTGGCGTGTTAGGCACGCCCATGGGTTGCCGCAACGACGAAATGCGTCGAAGTTACGTATGCTGGCAAGAAGAACTTAGTCCTTTTGTATCTGTAGAACTTATCTCCCCCGGTACTGAGAAAGAGGATTACGGTCACAGCACTGATTTTGCAGGTAAGCCACCGACTAAGTGGACGGTGTACGAAAGAATTTTGCAAATTCCTTATTACATCATCTACAACCGCTACAACGACAACCTCGATGCCTTTCGGTTGGTAGAGGGCAAATACCAACCCATGCCCATCGGTGAGGACAGAAGGATTTGGCTACCTGAGATTAGCGCGGGGCTAGGCTTTTGGCATGGAAAATACCAGCAGTTTACGATGAAGTGGCTACGCTGGTACAACGATTCTGGATGGTTGCCAACTGAAGCAGAAGCAGAAAGAGCAAGAGCAGAAACAGAAAGAGCAAGAGCAGAAGCAGAAAAAGCAAAAAAGGAGGATTTGAGTCGTAACAACGAGCTGTTGAGTCGTCAGAATGAAGCGCTCCAACGAAAGCTAGCAGAGCTTGGCGTCGATATGGACGATTTGCTTTAATCTTCTGAGCTGCTTTCTGCCAGGCCCCTTTTTATACTTTTCTATGCAAACCGCCGACGCTTACAACGACAATCTGCTGGACCGTCTCTTCATTTGGCTGTTCTCTCGCAAGATGGCAGCAGCGATCGCTGCTGACACACCCGTGAATGGCTATGGCGGCTTTGTCGATCTTTCTAAGCAAATTATGCAGGGGCGGGATGCCGCCCAACAGCAGGCAGCCGTGGCCAAAGTGTTGCAGTCGCTGGTTCCGGCTCCGGTGCTGTGGGTGATTCGTACGGTGTTTTCGCCGACGCGGCTAGTGTGTGTGCTGAATGCGTGGTTTGCGGCGCAGATGTTTGAGTGGTTAGTAGGGCCGTGTTCAGTGACCGACGCAGAGGTAACTGGGGTGGACGGCGTAGTGCGATCGCAGCCCAGCGCTGTGCAAATCGAAAAGTGCCGCTACCTGGAAGAAAGTCAGTGCGTCGGCATGTGCGTAAACATGTGCAAGCTACCCACCCAAACCTTCTTTATCGAAAAGTTTGGCATTCCGCTCACCATGACGCCCGACTTTGAAGATTTTAGCTGTCAGATGGTGTTTGGCAACATGCCCCCCAAGCTCGAAGATGACGATGCTATGAAGCAGCCATGCTTGCAAGACTGTTCCAGTAAAAATACAACAGCTGCTGCGTGTCATAAGCTCGCCGGTTGATACAGGGGCTTGCGACATCTTCTGCCGACCAACCTTCTTCTGGATGCTTAACACTACTTAATAAAACGATCTAGACTAGAAGCAGTACTACTCACCAATATCTACTGCATGACACTTTCAGATGCAAAAGCGCTCGACATATCCAAGGCTGACAGCGATGATTCTAGCTGGAAAGTAAATCTTCTCTATGACGGGGAGTGCCCGCTATGCCTAAGAGAAGTGAATTTTTTGCGAAAGAAAGATGCCGGACGTGGCATTGTAAAGTTCACCGATATCGCCGATTTGAACTACAGCGCCGAAGAAAATGGCGGTGTGGACTTTGAAACGGCGATGGGGCGTATCCATGCGGTGCTAGCGGATGGGACAGTAGTCAAAAATGTTGAAGTTTTTCAACGGACGTATGACGCGCTAGGCATTGGCTGGATATACGCGGCAACTAAGTGGCCAGTAATCGGGCCAATTGTGAACAAGGTGTACGACCTGTGGGCTGACAAGCGACTGGCCGTAACGGGAAGGCCAAGCCTGGCAGAAGTGGTTGCCGAGCGAAACGAGAAGATTGCTTGCGACCTGGAAGGACGCTGCCGCGAGTAATGCGACTAGAACAGCAGATTGCAGTCCTGAGCGACCTTGGGCTCTCTCTCAACCAAGGCGTCACAATCGATGACTTACTCTACTCTTTTCCCCGCAAAGCCTACGAAAAAGATCCCTTTGAGCTGATCCTTTTCATGCTGGGCGCTGAAGTAGAACGAGAACCTTGGGGTAGATTTGTTTGCGCTCGCGCCTACAACCTCGACATGGAATGCATTAACCAGACAGGCGACTACGTCCATATCTTCACTCAGCTCGCTCGTGTCGCTGATGCGACCCACCGCATCACCCACCCTCAAGACTTTATTGACTTTGAGACGAACCAGGCTTGGTTAAAATACGTTATCGACGGTAGACAACGCCACTGGAATATTGAGCTATGCAATGACTGGGCCGATCCTATGGTGATTGGCTACGTCATGGAGGACATCGAACAAAATGGCTGTCGCTTCTATGCAAAAGACAATAGCCAAGCCTCCATCTGGTTCTACCTGGACGAGGCCACTGCCACAACTCTCAACCAGCTCACCGACAACGCCCTAGTTACGAATCAGCCAAGCTAATCCATTCTTTCCACGCAATCTCCTTGTCTGGAAAGGCTACATTCTGGAATGGCCAGTCTTGTGTAAGCCAAGCTTTTACCTTGCTCAGCAGGCGTTCTTCTAATCCGCTAGCAAGTTCACTTTGCCTGGCCCACAGAATCACCTGTGCGTCGTAGTCTGTGGGCTCGGCGGGATAGATGTACATACAGCCCAAGCAGCGCGATTCATCTGGACTCATCACGGTGTATGCAAAGGAGCTGCGATTCTGAAATTCTTTTTGATGCCAGCCTAGATCAATCAAATCTTGTTCTAGGGTGAGGTCACGACTTGGCCAGCTGCTGTGTGGGCCAAAAACGCCCTGCAAATGTTCCACGCTAGACATCACCGCGTCGTAGTCTTTGACGACATCATTTATGGTAAGCATGCGTAGACGAAAGTCTTCTGTTTCGAGCGTTTCAGGAACAACAAAGCTAGTTGGCACGAGCGATCGCATTCTGTTCTATCTCTCCTGATCTATGTCTCCTGCAAGAAGCTCAAATAACTATCGCTTAAGTCTTTGACTGCAATCTTATAAAACTGTTCACCATGTTCTGGCGTTGCTAAACCAGGATTAGACCCCATGCGTCCGTCGGCGTAAAACTTACGGAAGTCAGCAGGATTATAAATAGAGCGACCCTTGGGAGCAACAGCAGGCGACAGCGACGCCTGCTTGATGGCTTCTGGATAGACAAACTGAGTGAGTGCGACTTCGCTTGGGGTCGCATGGGAGCCTTCTTGCTCGCCGTAGAGCCGATCGGCCAGATCTTTTACCGCGTCGCTTTCGTACCAGTTGGCGAGTTTGCAGCGAATGTTGCTGGCGTTGGGGAGGTTGGCATCGGCGATCGCTGCGTAAGTCTCGGAAAATGCGGCCTTCATTGAAGCATTGTTGCCCCCGTGTCCGTTGATAAAGTAAAACCGTTCGAAGCCATGACGTGCCAGCGGTTTCACATAGTCCTGAATCAGGGCAATTAAAGTGCTAGGCCGTAGGCTAATGCTGCCAGGAAAGGCCAAATGATGCAGCGCCATGCCGACATTAATTGTCGGGCCAATGAGGGCTTCAGTTGCTTCGCCGACGCCTTTGGCAACCACTTCTGCGCAGATGGCATCTGTGCCAATGAGTCCGGTGGGACCATGCTGTTCGGTAGAGCCAGTGGGGAAAATGATGCCACGCGATCGCGTTAAATACGCTTCCACTTCCGGCCAGGTACACAGCTGTAGCAACATCTCTCAGTCGACCTCCAGTTACCTAACTCCCCAGTTCTCCTACTCAGCACCTACTAAATCAAACACCTGCCCATCCACTAACAGCCGAGTAATTCCCTTTGCCTTCAAGTAGGGACTGGTCCGCGTAATTAGGTTGCCATCTGGGACCTTGATCACCCGCTGCTTATTGCGTGAGAACCGCCTAGCGACGCGATGATTGTCGAATACCGGGAGGGTATTAGATTTCTCCTCGGAACTGGGGATGTCACCCAGGTCAGAAAATTCTACCAGCGGTCTGGTAATGAGCTCGGCGCGTGTATCTACGACCAGATAGCAGGGCTTTGGTAGCACGGCTTCTGCTAGCGGCATAATAAAGAGGGCATCTGCTGGCTGGCGAAGCTTTGGCGGCTTAATTTCTATCTCATCATCGTCCTCCTCTTCTTCTTCGTCTAGGTCGTCGTCATCACCGAAGTCGTCACTGAGGGTTTCGTCAAGGCCGACCAAATCGTCCTCATCGTCGTCATCCTCATCATCGTCGGTGCGATCATCCGCGCGAGCATTTGCCAAAACGGGTTTGGGGCGACCGCTTGCCAAGGACTCTTTTGAGACGTCTTCCGTGGCCTCGTCTGTCGCGTCTTCGGTGTCTAGTAGCGGTAGCTGTGTGCTTTCATTTTCTGTGGTGCCTTTTGCATTGGAACGGCGTCGACGGCGTCGAGTAGGGGGAGCACTGTCATTGGGTTCTTCGCTGGCAGCGCCTTCCAGGTTCCCGTCGGCAGTGGGCTGATTTTTGGCAGGCTCAAATTCTGGGACCGCTGGGGTCGCTTCTATGACGGGCGCCGAGTCGGCCTTTGACTCGGCAACAGAATCGGCCTTCGGGGCGGTTTGTTTGGTGCGACGCTGACGGGTCTTTTTGCCAGCAGAATCCGATTTGCTATCGGCACCAGCCATGCGCTTTTGCGAAATGAGCTCGCTGTACTCCTCAGAAGGGATAGAGCTCTTTAGAATGCGGCTGATCGTACTGTTACTGACCCCATACTGTTCAGCTAAGGTCGAAGTCGTCTGGCCTGGCTGTCGGTACAGGTCAACGATTTCGGTTTTATCTGAATCAGATAGTTTTCTGGGGGCCATGCGGTCAATGTCCTTGACGTGGGTAGCGAGGATGAATGGCGACATAATCGGTCGCGTTACATTTCACAGTATGGCAGGTTTTTTGTGTGTAGGTTATCTGGTCAGGTATCTGTATAGATATGTGGGATTGTATGTATGCGTATCTATAGCCACTGCTTGCGGTGCGATCGCTGTTTTGCTCGTTCGGACACGCCCTGCTCTACCCCTGCGCCGAGGCCAAAGCAAAGGGCCGACAGCACCCAAAATATCTCCCAAAACTGCCCTTGCTGGTAGGTTCCTTTGCCCATTTCATAAATTAAAAACATATCGGCCACATACAGGCACAGACCGGCCAAAGCCACTAGCTTCCAGGCCTCTGAGTAGCTGCCGCCCCAAAAGGCAATGAGGAGTGCGATCGCCATAATCACCACCGCGCAGTCGCCCACCACGTACACCAGCCCCATGCGGCTGGCAATGCCACTCAGTCGGTTGTTAATTGTTTTTGCCAGGGGAGGGACTGCCTGCGCTCCTTTGGTCACTGCGCCAGCAGCAGCAGCTTTAGACTCTACACTCGCAGTCTCTACGGTTACGGTTTGCGTTGCTTGTGCCTCGGGTAGCACTGCATCTGCTACCGCTAACTGTGGCGTGTAAAAATTGATCCAGCTGGCGAATACGATTCCCACCACGCCCGCGACAGAGATGCACAGCGTTTGCGGTAGGCTCAGGTTAGTTTGCCGAGGAATAATCGCCTGCAGGAGGCCAATGGCCAGAAAAATATAGCTAGCACCGTAGAAAACATCGCCCAGGGCAACTATTGACGTAGCGCCCCACAGGCTGCGCCAGAGGATAACGGTGATGTCGCCCAGGGCATAGAAGACCATGCCAGCTGCGATCGCCTGCCACACCGTTTGTCCGCTCAAAATATCTGGATTACGCGCATTGCGCCAGCACAGCACGGCAGCTATCAAAAACGAGCCTATCTTCAGCAGGCTGATCGCAATGACGTACATATCTGACCTGGGCTGTTGCATCAGTCCCAACACGAATACTAAGAGTGTCACTAGGCCCCAGAGGGAACAAGCGATCAGTGCCTTTCGCTCTATTTGCTTTAGTCCAATAGCGCCCGCGATATTATCATTCAAACCCCTAAGCCCCCCTGAAGTTTCGTCATGTAGATGTATGGGCAATCAGCTAACAGTTATCCAAATCTGATATCAATGCAGTGGCTAATTTTCTAACCAGAGGTTAGCGAGTAACGACATTTTCAACCAGCCTAAAAACACGGCTTTGTCGTCATTAGCGAGCACATCCAACGCTTTGAGCGTACGCACTGTAAATTTCGATTTTCCAAAGAATTTACTGCCCAATCGATGCAGCGCCAGTAGCACCGCGCTCAAATCATCCTCATCCCAGCGGGGTGGCACCTCAGCCAGCGGATTGGTGCGCAGTATTCCACCAAATCCCCCAGCTTCTTTCATTTGCTTTTGTGCATCTAGCGAAAGGGCCGCGCCAAACTGCTTGGCTTGCTTGGCACCTAGCAGCTGCTCTACATCGCCATATAAGGACTGGATTAGCAGTACGCACGCTTTCGCATAGGCCACTGGCGCAACTGGATTTAGCAGGCTTTTATCAATTTTTATCAGTCGCCACAGGCTGAAGCGGTGAGGTTCTTCGAGTAGGACACAGGCTTTACCTTCGTTGTCGGTCAGGTCGCGCCAGGCGGCGTGGGCTTCTTCACTCTGGCTTGCTTGAAACACGCTCATCAGCCGAAACGTTCTATCCTGATAGGACAAGATTGGAAGTTTCTTTGGCTGTTTGGGATGCTGGATAGTGGTGATGTCCACATCCTCGGGTGCTAGCAAAAACATGATGGTAGGTGACGTCAAAAGCAAGAGGAGCTGCGGTGCTATCATACCCAAATCGTCTTATCCTTGCCGCTATCGGTTATGTTGCGATCGCGTGTTTTAAGATAGACTAATGCAACCCAATTTTTGGATCCTTAGCTCAGCTGGATAGAGCAATCGCCTTCTAAGCGATCGGTCACTGGTTCGAATCCAGTAGGATCCGTTTCTACGCACAGGAGTATATGAACTTATGACTGCTGCGGCAATACAACCAAAGTCATATACCGCCGATCAGTATCTGGCGCTAGAAGTAGAGTCTGAGGTCCGTCACGAGTTTCGAGATGGAGAGATTATTGAAATGGCGGGCGGTACCCCAGAGCATAATGAGATCTCTCGCATGTTTGTTTTCTTACTAACAGCGGCGCTGAGAAAACAACCCTACAGCATTTTTATGGCCGACCAGCGGCTTTGGATACCTCAAGTGAGCCTTTACACCTATCCAGACGTGATGATAGCGCCTCGTCCTCCAGAGTTGAAGCCGGACCGTAGAGACACTGTGACAAATCCTATTTTGCTTGCGGAAACACTTTCTGAGTCTACAGAGGCTTACGATCGAGAGGATACGTTTTCTCACTATCGCACCATTGAATCGTTTCAGGAATATGTGCTTATCGAACAGTACCGTCCGCATGTAGAACATTATGTGAAACAGGGCGACAACGAATGGCTGTTTAGGGATTACAGCGGCTTACAGAGCAGCTTTGTACTGTCTTCGGTAAAGGTCGAGATTGCCCTGGCAGATCTGTATGAGGCGACAACGCTAAGTTAATTCTGAGCTGCACTGGTTGACGAACGCCTTTGCCTACGTGTAAGTTCTGCCCGTATTATTTTTCTACCTGCGCTCTTCAAGGCTTCAAGGGAACAACCTTCGTCATTCAGCTACCGATTCAACAGAAGGCACAGATCCGAATACAAAGCCGCTCGAGGTTGCCTGTTAGGTCCAGTACAGTAGCTCTGCGTTTGGAAAGCGTTCTGCGATGTTACGCTCAAAGAAGCTGCGTAGTTCCTGGGTAGTTTCTTTGTCGTATACGTATTTTATGCCGCCAAACTTGTTTCGTTTGGTGGTGCGTGCTTCCATTTGCATGTTTAGCTCGCTGTTGGGATACCACTCGTTTAGGACTTCTTTGGACTTTGCTGTAAAGCGATGGGTAATGAGCTCGAAGGTGAGGTCACAGTCAAAGTCGAGGGCGTTTTCGATATTTTGGAATAGCTGTGTGTAGCCAGCTTGCCAGCCATCGAAGGCCATGATGGGGGCAATGACGAATCCGACTGGATAGCCGCCACCGCCCCGGGATGTGGGCAGGGCTAACCTGCGAAGGGCCTGAATGCGAGCGGCGACTGAAGCGGTGCCGCCTTCAAAGCCTTTTGATACTTCGTGAGCGTTGACGCTTGCCCGACAGCGCGTGTGGCCATTGTGTTCTATGTCCAGCAATGGCTCTACGTTGTTGAATTTGGATACCCAGCGGAGTCTTTTGTTCTTTTGCGTACCGAAGTAGCGGATGCACTCGCCGAGGCTGCCTGTGAGATGCTCTAGGCTGAGCGGGTCGGTGTAGCAGCTTACTTCAAAGCTTGCTGTCTCAGCTTCCTTAATGTAGTTATCTGTCGCCTGGAGGATGCTGGGTAGGTTGGCAAAGGCGCGAATGACGGGTGGGCCGGATAGGCTGCTGGCTAAGTAACAGTATTGGCAGTGGGCCGGGCAGCCTTCTGCCAGGTGAAACTGCCAGTCGGCGGAAGGGGGAATGGGCTGAAGCTTCAGTGCGCTAGGGGGTGCGTTGACGACGGCCATGGTTTGTTTGGCTTTGCCGTAGGTCTCGCGCACGGTTTTGCCCCGCAGGCCGGTGACTCGGTTTGCCTTTAGCTCGGTGATGGGTAGGCCTAGCTCCTGCACTCTTTTATAGATTTGCTGCCCCCAGCTTTCTTCTAGCGCTGCTGGGGTGAAGAGTACCTGCTTGGGTTTCCACAGCTTTACCGAGTCTGGTTTCGTTTTGCTTTGCTCGCCTCTTGTTTTGACAGGTTGTGCCATTGCATCTTCAACGGAGGCGGGTGTGATCAGGGCACGGAGGTTCGACATGGGCTGTGATTAAGAAGATGAAGAGCAATTGGTGAGGTACTCTTCTACACTGTCGGGTTGCTTACTGATTTGCCCACGGTCGTAAGGACGATTTTGCTAGTCTGGTATCCATAACCTTTAGGCTTATATTAGAAGCGCCCAATCGAGCCTAATTTGTCTTGTGCGCTATCCAACGGATATACCTATGGCTACAGAAATAGCGCAGAAACCTTTCTCACAAGGCAAATGATTACAATGGACCATAGGGTAACAGAACAACCTTTCTTTCTTATTTTGAGAAGAGATATTGTTTCAGGTTGAGCGTTGCTTCGGTACTTCTCCATAACCTTGCTGAAGTAGAGGCTGTGCGATCGCACTCGAAACAACACTCAGTAAATTGAAGGAGAAGCGAGGTTTGATTAGCTACTTTCCTTGCTCCTTCGTTACGTAGTCTATTTCACAGAAATTGAGCGAAAATATTAGGAAACGTCCGGCGTTCTGTAAAAATCGATAAACTATGGTAGATAGTGTTCACATAGCCTAGATATTAAGGTGATATCCGCTAGGGTGAGAGGTGCTTTTAGTCAGGTCGGCAGATAACCACGTAGACAGTCGATAAAGTTCTCTTATCAGCGTTATGAAAGCAATTGGCGTGCAGATTTCTAGGAATTTTGTATTTCTCAAGGTTCACAGTATTGAGCTAGTCCGGCTAGGTAGTCTGGCTGGGCAGTATTTTGCGAACGATCCAAATACCTGCTTGATTAAGCTGCGTCAATTTGGGGAAGTGCTGGCTCAATTGGTCGCTGCCAAGGTAGGACTGTACGAAGAACCGGGAGAGAGACAGGTTGATTTGCTACGACGGCTGAAATTTCGTGGGGCCGTCACCGGACAGGCCGCAGACATGTTTCATGAGATTCGCAAGAAGGGAAACGATGCCACTCATGACGGCTATGACGATAAGGGCGTAGCACTCAACTGCCTTAAGTATGCAAGAAGTTTGGGGGTTTGGTTCCATCGCAACTACGGTGGGGCCAAACAATTCAAGGCCGGGCCGTTTGTGCCACCTGTTGACCCAGCTGAGAAAGATGCTGAAATTAGGCAGGAGCTTGAAAGGCTGGCATCCGAGCTAGCTGCGAGTGAAGCGGCTAAACAAGCCGCGATGGATAGAGCTGCCCTGGCCCAAACCCAAGCTACCGAGGAAGCAGAGCTTCGCCAGTTGGCAGAACTGCTGCTGAGCGAGGCTGAAACTCAAGCTGAAGATGCTCAGGCAACCATCGCTGAAATTTCTGAGCAGTTTGAGACGCAGCTGAATGCTATGCAGGCTGCTGCAGCCGAGACGCCTGCTCAAGAAATTCAACAGCTGGTCGTAGAGTCTCAGCTAGATGAACAGAACCTAGACCTTGATGAGCGGGCCACCCGCAAGCTGATTGATGCCAAACTGGCAGCCGTTGGATGGGAGGTTGATTCGGAGAAGCTAACCTACGGTAAGGGTGCTAGGCCCCAAAAACACAAAAACATGGCTATTGCCGAATGGCTTACTGCCGACGGACGGGCAGACTATATTTTATTTGCTGGGTTGCAGGTAGTGGGTGCGGTAGAGGCCAAGCGGCAGGGCAAGAACGTATACGGGGCGATTGACCAGGCGAAGCGTTACAGCAGAGGGTACCAGGTAAAGAGCAATGAAAAACTGGTGGCGGGGCATCCCTGGCAGAGCTATCAGATACCTTTTGTATTTGCGACTAACGGGGGAGAGTACCTGAAGCAGCTAGAGCATAAGAGCGGCATTTGGTTTTGTGATGTGAGACGAAAGGAGAACCTGAGGCGGGCGATCGGTAGCTGGTACAGCCCGGAAGGTCTGTTGGATTTGCTGCGGCAGGATAATGACAAAGCTCACGAGCTGCTGAGGCAAACGCCGTTTGACTATGGGTTTGAGCTGCGGCCGTATCAGATAGAGGCGATTAAGGCGGTTGAATCTGCGCTGGAGAATGATCAGCGATCGCTGCTGCTGGCGATGGCGACAGGGACAGGGAAAACCAAGACATGCATTGCGATGGTGTACCGCTTGCTAAAAACAAAGCGGTTTCGGCGGGTGTTGTTTTTGGTGGATCGCACTGCGCTGGGGGAGCAGGCGACGGGTGCTTTTGAAGAGACGAAGATGGAAAATTTGCAAACTTTTGCGCAGATTTTTGATTTGAAGGGGTTAAAAGAACAAACGCCGGATCGGGATACGAAGGTTCATGTCGCAACGGTGCAGAGCTTTGTAATGCGGTTGTTGTATTCGGATGATGAGGGAACGGCAATCGCGACCGATCAGTACGACTGTGTGGTGGTAGATGAGTGCCATCGGGGCTATTTGCTAGATAGAGAGCTGAGTGACAATGAGCTGACTTTTCGAGATTTTGGGGACTATGTGTCGAAGTATCGGCAGGTGCTGGACTACTTTGATGCGGTGAAAATTGGATTGACGGCGACGCCCGCACTGCATACCAGTGAGATTTTTGGGAGGCCGGTGTATACCTACAGCTACCGGGAGGCGGTGATTGATGGGTATTTGATTGATCATGAGCCTGCGCATCGGATTCGGACTGCGCTGTCGGAGGATGGCATGGTGTGGAAGCCTGGGGAGAAGGTGAAATACATTGACCCGAAAACGGGACAAATTGACCTGGCTCAGGCACCGGATGAGATTCGGGTAGAGGTGGAACAGTTTAATCGGCGGGTGATTACGGAGTCATTTAACCGGGTGGTGTGTGAGGCTTTGGCGCATCAGATTGACCCTACGCTGCGGGAGATGGGAAAGACGCTGATATTTTGTGTGAATGAGGATCATGCTGTTTTGGTGACGAAACTGTTGAAAAAGGTTTTGCAAGAGCAGTACGAAGAGGTTGGCGATGATGACGTGGTGAAGATTACGGGCGCTTCGGATAAGCCATTAGAGTTGATTCGGCGTTACAAAAACGAGGTGAGTCCGCGTGTGGCGGTGACGGTGGATCTGATGACGACGGGCATTGATGTGCCGGAGATTTGTAATTTGGTGTTTTTGCGACGGGTGAAGTCGCGGATACTGTACGAGCAGATGCTGGGCCGTGCAACCCGCATGTGCGACGACATTGACAAGCAGATCTTCCGAATTTTTGATGCGGTTGATCTGTACAGTGCTATTCAAGATTTTTCGACGATGAAGCCGGTGGTGGTGAATCCTGATATCTCTTTTGGTCAGCTGGTAGATGAGCTGAGCCAGGTCACCAAGCCGGATGCGGTAACGGAAATTTTGGAGCAGATTCAGGCGAAGCTACAGCGGAAGAAGAGACATTTGAGTGAGGCTCAAAAAGAATCTATTGAGAGCTTGGCGGGTATCCCTGTTGATGAGCTGGCGAGTCACCTAAAACAACTGTCTCCTGAGGCGACAGCGACCTGGTTGCGATCGCGCAAACAGATTGCAGAAATTTTGGACCGTAAAGATGGGGGCCGCAGACCGAAAATAGTGTCGGACCATGCTGATGAGCTGCGTAGCGTATCGCAAGATTTTCGAGCGGGTGATGCTGGCGCACTCTACACGATGCCAGGAGACTACTTGGAGAACTTTAGAGACTTTATAAACAACAGTCAGAATGAAATTCCTGCTTTGCTGGTGGTTACGCAGAGGCCGAGAGACCTGACGAGAGAGCAGCTAAAGGCATTGAGAGTACAGCTAGATGCGGCGGGTTATTCTGAGACACGGCTGCGGTCGGCCTGGCGGAACCAGACCAATGAGGATATTGCGGCGTCAATTATTGGATTTATTCGGCAGGCGGCGGTGGGTGAGGCGCTGGTGCCCTATGGCGATCGCGTACAAAAGGCGATAAAAAAGATTGCAGCGAGTCAGCCGTGGACGGCTCCTCAGCGAAAATGGCTGGAGCGCATTGGTAAGCAGCTAGAGAAAGAATACGTGGTGGATAGAGACGCGCTTGAACGGGGCGCTTTTAAGACAGATGGCGGTGGATTTGAGCGGTTGAACAAAAAGATATTTAAGGGAAGGCTAGAGCAGGTACTGACTGATATTAATCAGGCGCTATGGGACGAGGTCAGCTAGCGGCGATGGCAGAGCTTTCGGCGATGTTTTAGGAGTGCTCGAATACAGCTGCGCGTTGCTATACTAAAGTGGCTATCTAGATGGCTATCTTATGGCTCAGTATTCTATTGCTCAGGCGCGCGATCGCTTTACTCAGTTAGTACATGAAGTGGAGCAGGGAAATGCGGTGGAAGTTACCCGACGGGGGCAACGAGTAGCTGTGCTAGTTTCTGTGGAGGAATACGACCGCTTGCAGAAACCTAAGCAAGGATTTTTGCAGTCTGTGCTGGCGTGGCGTGAAAAATTTGGGCTGGATGAGCGCGACGAAGACGATGAAGATCGAGCGTTTGAAGCCATTATGGAGACTGTGCGGGATAAGTCTCCTGGACCTGAGCCATTTGAATGGTAATGGCTATTCATTTTTTGCTGGATACTAATATTTTGTCGGAAGTGACTAAGCTGCGTCCGAATGCTCAGGTGATGGGTCGCTTGGCTGAAAACAGTGGTCGATTTGCGATCGCGGCTATAACATACCATGAGCTAATGGTCGGCTATCTGAGGCTGCCATCGTCTCGAAAGCGCCAAGAACTAGAGGTGTACATGCGGCAAAGCATTGAAGGGGTGCTGGCGATTTCGCCCTATGACAACAAGGCAGCACGTTGGCACGCGATTGAACGCGCGAGGTTAATGCAGTCGGGAAAAACACCTGCCTACGCGGATGGGCAAATTGCTGCCATAGCAGCTGTCAACAATCTCACCTTAGTCACCCGCAACGTTAAAGATTTTCAACACTTTCAAGACTTAACCATCGAAAATTGGTTTGATTGACTGAAGTTTGCGCTGTTAATCGGCCTAATCTCACCAAACTCTATTTTTACTGCTATCTATATTTGCTTCTATGAATGTAACGTCTGATATTGTCGCGAAGCTGTGGAATTTGTGTAATGTGTTGCGCGATGACGGCATTACGTATCTGCAATATGTGACGGAGCTGACCTATCTGCTGTTTTTGAAGATGATGCAGGAGACGGAGCAGGAGGCGCTGCTGCCGGAGGGAAAGCGCTGGGAGGATCTGGTGGCGCTTGACGGCATTGACCAGCTGGAATTTTATCGGGATTTGCTGCGGGACCTGGGGCGTAGCGGTGTGAATAAGCGGGTGCAGGCGATATTTGCGAATGCGCAGACGGCGCTGAAGCAGCCGCGCATTATTAAAAAATTGGTGACCAGCATTGATGAGCTGGATTGGTACTCGGCCAAGGAGGAAGGACTGGGTGACCTGTATGAGGGGCTGCTGGAGAAGAATGCGGGGGAGAAGAAGTCGGGAGCGGGGCAGTATTTTACGCCGCGTTGTTTGATTGATTCGATGGTGGCGGTGATGCGGCCACAGGCAGGGGAGGTAGTGCAGGACCCGGCTGCGGGGACGGGTGGCTTTTTGATTGCGGCGGATCGGTACATTAAGAAGCAGACGGATGATCTGTTTGACCTGGGGGAAGCTGAGCAGATGTTTCAGCGGAAGCAGGCGTTTGTGGGGATGGAGCTGGTGCAGGATGCGCATCGGCTGTTGCTGATGAATATGATGCTGCACGGCATTGAGAGTGCGGTGAGCCTGGGGGATACGTTGGGGTCGGATGGGACTGGGCTGGCGAAGGCGAATTTGATTTTGACGAATCCGCCTTTTGGGACGAAGAAGGGTGGGGGCAATCCGACGCGGGATGATTTTACCTATCCGACTTCTAACAAGCAGCTGGCGTTTTTGCAGCATATTTATCGGAGCTTGAGACCGGAGGGGCGGGCGGCGGTGGTGCTGCCGGATAATGTGCTGTTTGAGGCGGGGCAGGGGCAAAAGATTCGGGCTGACCTGATGGATAAGTGCAATTTGCACACGATTTTGCGCTTGCCGACGGGGATATTTTATTCGCCGGGGGTAAAGACGAATGTGTTGTTTTTTCAGCGGGGGAAGACGGAAAAGGGAAATACGGAAAATGTGTGGGTGTATGACCTGCGGACGAATATGCCGAGCTTTGGCAAGCGGACGCCATTGACGCGGAAGCATTTTGAGGCGTTTGAGGCTTGTTATGGGGAGGATGCGAATGGTGGGAGTGCGCGAAGCGATGAGGGGGAAGCGGGACGGTTTCGGTGCTTTGGTCGCAAGTTTATTGAGGAGCGGGGTGAGAATTTAGATATTTCTTGGCTGCGGGATGAGAGTTTGCAGTCGGTGGAGGATTTGCCTGAGCCAGATGCGATCGCAGCAGCGATAATGGAGAAGCTACAGGTGGCGATGACTGAAATGCAGGCGCTAAGTGCGCTGTTGGAGGAATAATTATGAGTGTTACAGAGATGGTCTTGGAGACAATCCAAGCATTGCCTGCGGAGCAGCAACAGCAAGTGCTGGAATACGCTCAGGCTTTGCAAAAGAATCATATGCCAGAGCCTACTGAGCAAAGAGCTAATAGTTTTCTCAATCATCCTGCTTTTGGGATGTGGAAAGATAGAGACGATATGAAGGACGTCAAAGAATGGCGTCAGCAGTTGTGGCGTAAAGATTGATGGGTCGAATACTGTTAGATAGTAATATTTTGATTGATGTGATGAGGGGCTATGAGCCTACTGCGCTGAGACTTGATGAGTTGATAGCGACTGATGAGTTGGTTACTACTGTGGTGACCTATTTAGAATTGGTTGAAGGGTGTCAGAACAAGCAAGCTTTGAGCGCTGTAGAAAAGCTATTGGAGAATTTTCAGATTCTACCGGTTGATGTTGATAGCTCCAATAAGGCTGCTGAACTGGTGAAAATCTATAATTTAAGTCATGGTTTGTTGCTGGCAGATGCTTTTATTGCAGCGATCGCGCTTACGAACAGTCTTCCTCTCCTCACCAGAAACCAAAAGGACTTTCGTTTTATCAATGGCCTTGTGCTCGTAACATAAAATGCGATCGCAGCAACGATAATAGAGAAGCTACAGACCGCGATGAGCGAAATGCAGGCGCTGAGTGCGTTGCTGGAGGAATAGATGAAGACCTTAGCCGAGGTTCAAAAAATATTGAAAGCCTACATGGTGACCTTTCGAGAAGATTACCGGGTTACCGCGTTGGGCATTTTTGGCTCATACGCGAGAGAAGAGCAATCAGAGGACAGTGATGTAGACATTTTGATTGACTATGAGAAGGCTCCGCCCCTGTCAAAACTCGTTGAGTTACGAATAGTGCTGAGCGAACTTACCGGATTGAAGGTTGATTTGGTAACCAAGAATGGTCTTAAACCCAGAATTCAAGAACAAGTGTTTTCTGATGTTATCTATCTATGAGAAAGCGTGCCCTGTCTGATTTTTCACAAGACATGCTGGACAGCATTGAGATGTAAAGTAGTGGTTAGCTGAATGGAAGAGTCATGACAGTTCAAAATACCTTCGAGCTACCTACCGTTTTGGCAAAACGACTAAATGTTTCTGCCAGGGACATCGCGCTGTTTTGCCAGCGCTGGCATATTACAGAGCTGGGGCTATTTGGGTCTGTTATTAGAAACGACTTTAGAGCGGATAGTGATGTAGATGTGCTGGTTGTGTTTGATCCTGACGTTCAGCAGGATGTGTTTGCGCGTGGCCATGCGCAAGCTGAGCTAGCTGAGCTGTTTGGGCGCGACGTAGATTTGACTGAAAAGGCCTTGCTGAAAAACCCTTTTAGCAGAGCGGAGATTTTACAAACGTATCGGGTGGTATATCCGGCTGAGAATGCGAATTTTACAAGCTTACTAGCGGCGGATGAAAGAACGACAGACGATGTTCGTAATAATGCCGCCTTGCTGACTATGATTGATTCTATGCAAGCATTACAGGAGTTTACGCAAGACAAAACTTTTGAAAACTACATCTCGGATCGTTTTCTGCGCAGAGTAGTCGAGCGAGAATTAGAGACTGTCGGGGAAGCGGCCAATCGTTTGACCTCAAATTTTCAGGCAAAGCATTCTGACATTGACTGGAGAGGCGTTGTTGGCTTAAGAAATGCAATCATCCATCAATACGACGAACTAGATTACGAGAAGATCTGGGAGATTGCCACCGTTAGAGTTCCACTACCAATAGAGAAGATTGGACCACTACTGTCGCCTCTCCCGGAGAATGAAAATTGTTAGGCGTCGTGCGCGACGGCTTCACCCACCGGCCCCCAATCAAAAACTAAATTCCTTCGCCAGTATCCTCTTGTTCGGGGGGTTTGGGGGAGTAGAGTCCCCCAAGCAGCAACTCAAGGCTCACAGCAGAGGAGGGGTCTGGGGAGGAAATCCCCAATTCTTGACGACTTGCGTTTTGTTTCTAGCTATTTCTTCCAGCGAATCGATACATAGTTACTCACGCTGTTAAACAGCTTTTACCTGTAGTAGACTTGTATTTGCCAAATACTAGAGAAAGCCACTTGACTAGCACATTCGACGATCTTCCTAAGAATTGGTCGCTTGCAAAGATAAACGATGTTGCTGATATTGAGTCAAACCTTGTTGATCCAAAGGATTTTCAAAGCTATCCTCATGTAGCACCTAATCGCATTGAGTCAGGCAATGGAAAGTTGTTGGAGTATAAGACAATAGAAACAGACGCCGTTACAAGCTCCAAGCATTTGTTCTTTCCAGGGCATATCATATATTCTAAGATTCGACCTTATCTTGCAAAGGCTGTGATAGTTGATTTTGAAGGTCTCTGTAGCGCTGACATGTATCCTATCAAAGCTAATATTAATCCGGTTTATCTACACAAGTGGTTAATTTCAGCAGAGTTTACTCACTTAGTTTCGCGGACTCAAGGACGAACAGTGCTGCCGAAGGTTAATCAAAAAGCATTGAAAAAGATAGCTATTCCTATCCCTCCTCTCAACGAGCAACACCGCATCGTCACCAAAATCGAAGCCCTCACCACCCGCAGTCGCAAAGCCCGCGAAGCCCTAGACGCCATCCCCACCTTGCTCGATCAATTTCGGCAGTCCGTTCTCGCCGCCGCCTTCCGGGGCGACCTCACCGCAGATTGGCGCGCACAGAATCCTGATGTAGAACCTGCGGAGAAGTTGTTAGAGCGGATTCGTGTGGAGAGGCGATCGCGATGGGAGACCACTGAGCTGGAGAAAATGAAAGCGAAGGGGAAAATTCTGAAAAATGACCAGTGGAAGAAAAAATATAAGCAACCTAGTTCTTGTAGACAAGAAAATGTTTCTACGCTCCCTAACACTTGGAGTTGGTGTACCGCAGATGAAGTTTCATCTATTGGAACTGGTGCTACTCCTAAGAAAAGCGAATCGAAATACTATGAAGGAGGAACGATTCCATGGATCACGAGCGGAGCATTGAATAGTCTCTTCGTTAGCAAAGCTAGCGACTTCATTACAGATGCTGCCATTCAAGAAACTAACGCAAAACTCTTCCCACCAAAAACACTATTGGTGGCTATGTATGGTGAAGGACAGACTAGAGGCAGGGTTTCAGAGCTATTGATTGAAGCAGCAACAAATCAAGCTTGTGCTGCTCTGTCTTTTCATGAGACATCAGAAAAAATTCAGCCAGTTGTTAAATTGTTTTTCCAAAAAAACTATGAGGACATACGTCTAATTGCATCTGGCGGAGTTCAACCAAATCTAAACTTGAGCATTATCAGGAATACGGCGATTCCAGTACCGCCGCTGATGGAGCAGTCGAAGATACTGGAAAAAGTTGACTATTACATGAAAGTAGCAGACGCAGTTGAAAAACGTTACAGCGAAATTATTACCGAACAAAAGAACCTCGACCAATCCATCCTCGCAAAAGCCTTCCGAGGCCAACTCGTCCCCCAAGACCCCACCGACGAACCCGCCAGCGTCCTCCTCCAGCGCATCCAAGCCGAACGAGAGAAACTAAACGCCAAAACCAAAAAGAAGAAAACCAGAACCAAAAAGAAAAAGTAATCCGATAGGCGTCTACTGGTAACTAACCACAAGCTCTTACTGCGTAGCACAGTCCCCAAAGCGAATGTATAGAACCATTAGAAGGTTCGATGTATGGCCAGTAGCTGCACACTCAAGGCTTCTCTTCTTTCTTCGGATATTTTTTCAACAGCTCCTTGAGACGAACATAGTCTTTCCACAAGCTGGTTTCCCCCGACTTATATACCTTTGCAATAAAGGGGGCGGTGCTCTCTTGAGCTAGCTGTTCCATGGCTGATCGCGCTTTGGCAAAACCCTCAGCAATTTCCTTAGTGTTCGGCTGCTTAGAAGCCATAATAAATACCCTCGCGTTCGCCTGCGCGAGCGCCACCTGCTCCACAATTCTCCGTCCAATCATGCCATCCTTCGTCAGCACAACCCACCCTTTCTCACTCACCACGGGCAGCCATTCAACATCAGGCACCGCTGGGTCAAACCAATCAAGATACAGCTCTACCGTCAGCCCTGCTTCCCGCAGATATTTTGGCACCCGCCGACCCAAACATTCGTCTGTAAAAAATATAAGCGGTTCAGAAGTCACGCAGCCCTTTGCTCATAATCAACCGCCGCCTGAACCAGCCGCTCAGCACATCCATAGTCCTCAGCTAATTCCTGAATAGAATCGCCCGCCCTATGTAAATCGGCAAGTATTCGGCTAGGTATCCCCGTCCCAGCAATCACCGGACGCCCAAACGAAACCGCCGGATCAATAACAATTACCCTTTCATCTCGGTCTATTTCCGAATGAACAAACGGAAACAGTCGCGCGGCGATTCCTTGCTCATCAGCTTCCACACGAGTCAGATAGATCTCAAGCGTTTCTCTGATAGCAATCTGACCACCGCTAGAAGCATCCAACAAACTCTGCATATGTTCCACATACACAGACTTGCCATCCGTCTTCAAAAAATCAACCCTAGCCAGTGGATGTGTAATTCCCAATTCATCACGGATAAAAGCCAACGCCTTTCTAATTTTGTCTAGCCGTACCTTATGTTCTACCCGAATCGCTCTGAGTACGTGCGCTTCTACCAGGTTAGTAAACGAAAGCTCGCTCGCCTCAGCAGTAGGCAGCTCAATCAACGGTTCAGAAAACTGTTGACCCTTGTTCGTTTCGTAATGTCTGCCCCGAACCCAAGAGCGCAATGTATCGAGTGGCACCCTTAAGTAATGAGCCGCATCTACAAAAGGATAAGCAGGCAAATTCCGCAAATCTAAATACTCAAGCTTTTGCATTTTTGCCTCCTTAAGAAACGTCAACAGTTGCCTTTATTTCGCTGATGCAGCAAAACACGTCGTATAGAGCTATTTTACCTATCTTCGTGCCTTCCCATCACCTTGGCAATTCGCCTTCAAGTGTTACATGGTTCCGCTTGACGCGCACTCAAAATCAGCCTATCTTCAGATCTAAGCTGTGATATGTGTCACAGTGCTTTCTCAGAACTCAATTTTACTTAGCGCCATCGGCAGGTGCTTGCAACACCTACCGATAGCTAACCCCCAGGATTAACAGGCAATCCCGGCAGCTAGGGTCACTTTACCTTAGCCACCTCGACTTGCACCACATTTTGCGGGGTGGCTAGGTCTAGTTGAGTTCTGGTTTCCTACCAGACAACACAACCGGAGACCAGATCTCATGTTTATCCCTTCCGTTACAGACGCACCTGCGTCCACAGCCTCACCTGCCGTTAGTTCTTCGGCCACTACGCAAACCTACGCCCCGCCACCACCTACCGAACCCTAACAGGAACCCATCCGCCATATGCTGTTTGGCAGCCTCCGTGCCGTCCAGTCCACCATCCTAGCGCTGCACAAACGCGGCTACGCTGAACCCAACGACTGGAGCCAGCCTATTTCTACTGGACGGCCCAACGAAGTCATGGCCATATTGACCAAACGCGTCAGAGTAAGCAGTTAGGATGCAACGCATCGCAAAGGAGCCAAGCTTCTTGCTTACTGTTTTGCAATGCCTCGCACTTTAGATAAGCGTGTCCCATAAGCACTGAGAATAGTCCTTGCGGGGCACGCTAGGCTGACGTTGCAGTCTCAGATCGTGGCCTAGCCGGATGCTCAGTGCAATCCTATTCTCAGGTTTGTAGCTATGTTTCAGCTGAGTTGAGGTTGACTACGGCAAAGAATCAGCCTACGTTCAAGCTACCTGAAAGCATTTGCTGATGCGATCGCACCGATACACACTGAATCGACGTGGCGCTATGCAAAAGTTTTACAAGCGGTTAGCGAGTCGGCATGAAATCTGGAAGCAAGTACTATCCACTCTTTGAACACTTACAACAGTGCGACCAAGAAGTCATCACACTGACTTTTGGTGAAATCGAGGTCTTGATGGGATGCTCGCTGCCTGCATCGGCCCTTAAAAAGAAAAACTGGTGGAGCAATCGGGATAGTGCCAGCGCCCTGCAGGCGATCGCCTGGATCACAGCAGGCTACCAAGTCGAACACGTCGATTTAACCCAGCGAACCGTCACCTTCAAGACCTTCCAGGCCACTTACAACATCCAAAAAAAGGATGGAGAAATCGCCTGGAATGCCGACGCTATAAAAGCACTCAGAATTTACCAGAAACTGAACCAGGCACAGTTCGCCAGCGAGCTAGGGGTTCGACGAGAAACTGTTAGCGAATGGGAAAACAACAAATACGAACCCGACCGCTCTAAGTGCAAACTGTTGAATATGATTGCCAAACAAGCCGATTTTGCACAAGCTGCAGACGATTCGTAAACCCGCCTTGCAAGGCATTTACTTTTTGTGCGGTAGCCGCATATAATATTGATAAGGGATGCCAATTTCTAATCGCAGAAAAATTCAACAAACCACGCTCTGACTATTGCCTGCATTTGGCGATGCAGCAACCAACCAGGCGATCGCCAGAGCCCCATTCGGAGACCAGATTTTCATGATTACCCCAGCCGTTAAGGACGCACCCGCGTCCACAGCTTCGCCTGCCGCCAGCTCATTCGCTACGCCCCAATCCTTTGCCCCACCGCCACCTAGCGGTGCCTATCAAGAACCTATCCGCCATATGCTGTTTGGTAGCCTCCGCGCTGTTCAGTCGACCATTCGAGTGCTGCACAAACGCGGCTACGCCGAACCCAACGACTGGAGCCAGCCGATTTCTACCGGACGGCCTAACGAAGTCATGGCTATATTGACCAAACGAGTCAGAGTGGACGGTTAGGAGCCCGTTTTTGGTTGCGTTCTTGGTAGCCCCAGTAGACGGCTTCTAAGAACGTATCGGCGGTCATTTCTGCGGGGAGAGTTTCTAGCTTTACTTTGTTCTTTATTTGGCGGGCGAGCTGAAGGCTGACTTCTTTTCGGGCGATCGCGGTCAACATCGGTCGCCTTTGTAAATAGGCGCGAACGGTGGCAAAGTCATCTGGGCTCACCCGATTAAAGTCGATCACTTCAATGAGTACAGCACTCATGGCCTTAGCATCTGCTGAGGTGGTGATTTTGTTCTTTGTATTGTCTGGATCAATTTGTACTACCAGTGTGCCTGCTAGCCAGTCACCCAGTCGCTTTTCTCTTTTGTTAAATAAGATGCAGAAAAAGCCAAGGAACAGAATGTCGTCGACTGGGCGGAGGAGCGATCGCAACGTCGCTTGAAACACCCGCACGGGCTGCGCGTCATCTTGAATAACCCGAATTTTGGCATAGCGCTTGCCCGGCGTTTGGCCGTACCAGGCAGTTTCAAACCCAACAAAGTAGCCCACATACACCGCAAACAAAATTAGGAATGCAATGGCCATCACCCACAGCTGAACGGTTGCTGTATCTACAGAAGCCCACACTTCTATCTGACTGAGCTGAGAGAGCACATAAATAGAAAACCAAAAGATCAACAGCAGCGAAAAGCCCAAAATAATATAGTCGATGATAAGCGCTACCGCTCGGCTACCGACGCCTGCTAGTGCAAACTCCAGTTCGACGCTTTCAGGGGTTTGAATTTTAATTGTGTTAAACAGGCGTCTTCCTGAATAGACAGAAATCAGATCTAATCCCTCACGGCGGCTTCGTAGGTCGTAATAGAGGATTCCTTTCACCGCCTGCCAGAAGGGCATTATGGCGATACTAACGAGAATACTACCTAGTATTATAAAGAGAGAAGTAACGTTATAGGCTGTTGTGCCGGGCTCTAGCCTCAACAAAAAGAACTGTGGAAGAATATTAAACAGCAGCGCTGGTGGCAGCGCGGACAAATAGGTTGCTACCACTACAAACTGAATTCGTAAAATGGAGCGCTTAGTCAGACTCCAGCTTCGGCCAATACTTTCTGAAGCACCCGTTGGCGTCTCCATAGAAATAGGAACCTCTGCGATAAAAAATCGACTGGCCACCCACAGCATGCCGATCACAAAGATTCCAAAAATGAGTAAGCCCCCGACAACACCGCCCAAGAACGCACCCGTATCACCAAACAACTGATTGAACAAAGTACCAAGGCCGAAGGCTACCGCAAATCCGACAATCGTAGCTGCTAGATATATGCCGATAAAAGCTACGATGAAAATTAACAACAATAACAGCGATAGACCTATATAGGACCAAAGCTTAGGCGCCAGCTGACGCCTGGCCTGATCTGGTGTCTCGGGTTCACTGACTAGTTCTCGAAACGAAAGGCGAGCCAATAGGCCGGTATACATGCTGTACTTCGCCCAGCAGTACAGAAACAAAAAGATAGCACTCAGCACAAACAGCGCCCACGCTGCCGAATTCGTAATAGAATAAGCCACCATGAAATAGGCCAGGATGCTAAATGCAACAAACGGCAACGCCACCCACAGCGTCGCGATAGCAGAAAGGCCAATGTATGTTTTGAAGCGATCGCGATACAGCTGAATTGCCGCACTGACCACATCCCCTGGATTCAATGGCCCAGGCGTAGAAGAAGGAGCCGAAGTCATTGCAGTTGCGCCTCAAAATATGACTAACTCAGGCCACATTACTATAGGTTCGATCAATCTTCCTCGGCAATAGCGTTATTCTTGAATCGGCCCGACCCCTACATCACCACTTAAGGCATTCTCACCTATGAACGTGCAGCGATGGATAGCCCGACGCGAAACCAGCTGGCGATCGCTCGAAACCCTCCTTAAACAAGCCGAAAAAAAAGGCCTGAAATCCCTCACCAGCGACCAAATCCGCCAGATGGCCAGCCTGTACCGCTCCGTCAGCGCCGACCTGGCCCGCGCCCAAAGCCAGCAAATTAGTCCTGCCATCGTCAAAGATTTGCGCACCCTCACCTCCCGGGGCTACAGCCAGATTTACCAAGGCTCTCGCCGCCAAGACTGGAAAGAAGTCCTCGACTTTTACCGCTACGGCTTTCCTGAAACCGTCCAGCAAAACTGGGCCTACATCGCCATCTCCACCCTTCTCTTCTTCATCGGCCTGGCCATCGGCTGGTGGTACGCCTGGAGGGACGACAGCTTCATGACCCTTGTCCTCGGCAGCGGCTTTGTTCAAGAAGTCCGCAACAGCCAGGAACTCTGGACCGTCTCCATCCTAGGCCAGGAGCCCATCGCCTCCAGCGGCATCATGATCAACAACATCGTTGTCTCCCTACGTGCCATTGTTGGCGGCATCACTATGCATTTAGGCGGTCTTTTTGTCACGCCACCTGGCACCTTCACCATTTATTTGCTTGCCTTCAACGGCCTGATGATTGGCAGCGTCTTTGCGCTTGTTGCGCAAGTTGGCCTTGCCTACGATTTACTGGCCTTCATCAGTGCTCACGGCGCTCTAGAACTTCCGGCTATTTTCTTCGCGGGTGGCGCAGGTCTCCTGCTCGCCCGTGCTATTCTTCTGCCTGGCCGATACCGCCGCCTTGACGCCCTCAAACTCTACGGCCTTGAGGCCGCCAAACTCGTGTATGGAATTATCCCCATGCTGTTTATTGCGGGTTGGGTCGAGGGGTTGTTTTCACCGCAGCTGTGGATTCCGAATGGGGTGAAGTATGTGGTGGGGGCAGCTATTTTTGTGGTGTTTGTTCAGTACTGTCGTAGACAAAGACCCGCTACAATCTCGCCTTCGCCTTAACCCGCAAGTAACTCTCCACCAATGCCTCCGAAATTCCATCCGCAGGCCCATCGAGCACCATCACCCCACCCCGTTTCAACCTGCTTAACGCCACCTGCCGCTGCCCAATCAAATCAATCGCTACCGCCCGCTCATAGGCCCCGGCCACATCCTGCCTTATCGCCTGCGCCTGCTTATCCATAGTCGGATCCCGCAACGTCACACAAAACGGCAAATACCTTGGCCTCAGCCGCATCAGCCCAGATAGCAGTTCCGCCGAAGCCGTCTGATCCACCACATCCGTAATTACCACCACCAGCGCCCGCCGACTCTGCGCCCGCACCACCTGCGTTACCGCCCCCAAATAATCCGCCTCCTTCAGCACCGGCTCAATCGGCGTCAGCCGCTCCACCATCTGCCGCAAATACCCCTGTCCTCGCCTCGGCGGCATCCAAGTATGCATCGACCGGTCAAACACGCCCAGCCCCACCCGGTCCCCGCGCGAAATTCCCGCCAGCGCCAGCGATAACGCCGCATTCATCCCCCAGTCAAACCGCGATAGCCCCTGCACCCGCGCCGTCATCAATCGCCCCCGGTCCAGCAAAATAATCAGCGTCTGCTCCTTCTCCGGTTCTAGCACGCGCACCAGGGGCTGACTGCGCCTCGCCGTCGCCTTCCAATCAATAAAACGCGGATCATCCCCTGCGTCATACTCCTTCAGCTCCGCAAACTCCGTGCCTACCCCCAGCTTCCGCTTCTGCCTCATGGTCCCCGTCGACTGCAGTGCCAGCTTAATCGACAGCTGCCGCAGCCCGATCAAATCTGGATACACCGCTACCTTACCCGCCGCAGGCACTCGCCAATCTGCCCAGGCTAGCTTCAGCGGTCCCCGCTGCCGCACTTCCAAATCACCCCAGTCGTACTCTCTCCGGCGCTTTGGCACCACCGAGTAGGTCAAAGACTCCTCACCGCCCGAGAGTTTATCAGCCAGTATCGTCGCCCGCAACGGCAAATCCGGCCCCTCAAATGCCGCCGGAAATCGATCGTAAATCAGCACGTCCGCAGATTCTTTCGTTTTTAGCTTTAGCTCGACTGGATTTTTGCGCCCAATTGACAGTCGACCCAGCGGCAGGCGTTCTATGTCTACCCGCCGTCCGCGCACCCGTAGCCCATCTACAACCATGGCCAGCAGCACAAAACCGTCGAATATGCCCAGGCTCAGTAGCGCGATTGTGAAGCGATCGCTCCCCCCCGCAAATGCCGTCAACAGTGACGCCACTGCGCCTCCTGCCACCAGCAATCCATACGTTCTCTGGGTCGGAACCATAGTTCTTCTTTTCCTTTGATTTGACCCTAGCGGGGCACCGGTACACTCTCTAACAATCCGCGAATCACCTGATCGGTTGTCAATCCGTCCAACTGCGCCTCGGCCCCTAGCATCAACCGATGACGCAACAGTGGCGTCGCTACTGCCTTCACCGAATCTGGCGATACATAGTTTTGACCATTCAGCAGCGCGTAGGCCTTACTCGCTCGCAGCCACTGCACTGCTGCCCTTGGCGACGTCCCAATCTCTAAATCCGGATGCTGCCGCGTCTTTTGAACTAGTGCCAGCAAATAATCCAAAATGGGCTCCTGCACAGTTACCTTCTTCACTGCCTCGCGTAGCTGCAGCACATCTGCCGACGATGCAATAGGCTGAAGCTGCTGAAGCTGCGATCGCTTTGCCTCAAACCCCGACTGCGCGTTTACCAGCATTTGCTTCTCAGCCTCCGGCGAAGGGTAACCCACCACCAGCTTGAACAAAAATCTATCTAGCTGCGCCTCTGGCAGCGGATACGTTCCCTCAAACTCCAGCGGATTCTGCGTCGCCACGACCCAAAACAAATCTGGCAGTGGATAGGTGGTGCCATCGAGCGTGACCTGCTGCTCTTCCATCGCTTCTAGCAGCGCCGCCTGCGTCTTTGGCGGGGTCCGGTTCACCTCATCGGCCAGCAGCACCTGGGTAAACACGGGGCCTTTTTTAAGGGTAAACGTCTTTTCGTTCATATCGAACACGTTGGTGCCCAAAATGTCTGAGGGTAAGATATCTGGCGTCAGCTGCACCCGGCAAAAGTCTGCCTGTAATAGCTGCGAAATCACTTTTACCAGCAGCGTTTTACCTGTGCCTGGTACGCCTTCTAAAATCACATGACCACCTGAGAGCAATGCCACCAGCAGCTGATTTACCAGCTTTTGCTGTCCCACTACAACCTGCCCTACCGCCTGACTAATACGGCTAAGACTACCTTGCAGATCATTCATAGTGAGTGTGTGTCCTTAGATAAAGAATCGGAAAGAGCGCTATCTCGCTGAACGGCGAGCACATGCAAAGACTGTAACCGCTGTAGCCAGTCCTTCAAAGGCCCTTCAGTCCGGGGGGCCGAGCGCAGCGGTGCCAGTTCACCCGCACGACGCCCGGTTGCTTGCTCCCAAGCGGTTTGCAGCACCTCCATAGAGACCAGCGCATCTCCCAAGCCCAGTGCCCGCTGAAGCGACTTTTGCTCTGCGCGGGTTAACGTCTCCACTAGGAAATCATGGTTGTTGGCTTTGTGCAATACGCCCGCTAGCGCCTGAATGTAGGCGTCACTGTTATTGACCTGCACGGGTGGAATTCGCTTTTTTAGCCCGAACCGTCGATTCTGCGCCAGTAGTGCAATCAGTAGCACAACTAGCACCTGTGCTGTTGCTATTAGCAACGGGGTTTCGGCTAAGTAATTAATCCAGGACCCGGCGACCTCTTCTACCACTACGTCACTGTCTTTGTAGCCGTGTATATATTCATCGACGTAGATAGTTCCGCCTGCTTGTTGCACCAAATTTGCCAGGAATGCAAAGTTGCCGGGCTCGTTAGCGTAGGCGTTGGCGGCGAGGTATGGGGTGAGCGATCGCACAATTCCCTTTGCATCCTCTGCGAGCTCATCGGTTTGCCGGTTGTCTTGCCAAACCACCGCGCCATAACTATCGGCCAATAGCGAATCGTCTGCCGATTGCTGGGTTCGCCTTCTGGTTTCAACCGTGACCGCTCCAGATTCGCTGGATATTTGAGAGGTAAAGGGTGCGGCGGTCACAGGCCGATCCTGCTGCGATAGGATAATCACCCGATTGCCTTGCTCGCGCCAGTCGTACAACGATGGCCCTATATACGTACTAGAGAGCACCGCAGGGCGTACCTGCAACAGCGTGGCAGGCTGATCGCGTTCGGCAACCTCTTCTAATAAGTCTTCTATCGGGCGTTGCCAGCGCGTGACTGTGACGCCCTGCGCCTCCATGTAGGCATACCAGGCCCGGTAGCCATCGGGCGCGTTGCTCCAGGTAGAGCCGCTGTTGATACGGTTGCTCGCAGGCGCGGAAAGTACAAATATCAGCGCTAGGGCTAAAAAAGCGAGGATACCGATTATCCAGGTGCGACGATTGTTACCTAGGGACTTCATGAGTTAGTCGCCTCCGGTTTGTCGGGCTCTATTTTAGCCGCTTCTTTAGTCACTTCTTCGTAGGCACGGCGGCAGCGTTTGAACATTTCTGCGGTGGCGATCGCACTACCAAACACCAGTCGCTCATGGGTGCCAATCAGAAGTTGGTAGGGGCGAGGGAGCGATCGCCGCCGCCCCAACCGTTCTCCTAATCTTTTTAGGTACTCCCCATCCGTCCGGCTCGGGTCGTGCTGCAACGTTTTGGTATCGTGCAGCTGCTGCAACGTCGCCCGATACAGCGCTCGGCAAGCCTCCTTATATTTACCTTGCTTCGCCTGCTCCTGAGCCATTTGCATCCAGTACGAAACGCTATGCTCTTCCGCCGCCGGAGTCTTGTTCCCACCTAGCTTGACCCACCGCTGCTCACTTTCCCACCATTCCCGAATGAAGGGCTCTAGGGCCTTGTACAGCAGCGAGGCTAGCCACAAACACAGCACCGTTACAATGATCCAAAACAGTACCTGGGCAATCTCTTCCGGCAGAGACCACTGACTAAAATCACGGTCCGGCCTCGGCTCGGCCTGATCGTCTCTATACTCTAGCCATTGATTGAACCGCGACAGCAGCTTCCGCGTCTGCCACCAAAAAGAATTTGTTCTGTAAGCAGCGTCAGACATACTGGCTTAAGCAGCGCACCGCGATAAAAGGCCCTTACAAACTAGCACTCAAAAGTGCGATCACGTATACGGCTTTGCTTAACGATAGAGTCAGTCACAAACAGTCTCCACCGAAGATGCATTTTCTAAGTGCTATGAGCTAATCTTGACGAATAGGAAGTCGTGATGAAATATGCCCCTAACTGAACTTTTGCCTGTTGTAACTCAGCTGTCTCACGATGATAAGCTACGCCTTATTCAGATTCTACTGCTTGCCGTTGCAGAGGAAGATGGCTGTGATCTCCAAGTGATTGAGCCCTCCAATAAAGAGGCTTTATTACTCGAAAAACTGGCTTCTACTGAAGCGGTAGTATGGTCTCCTTCTGATGAACATGGAGCTGCTCAAACGCTCTCGGATATGCTGGTAGCTTCCAAGATGGAAAGTGATGCGTAAAGGTAAAAGGTTCCCTTTTGTAAAGCGTACTAACAGTGCAAACATAGCTAACACGATGCCCTATTTGCCCATAGCCTTAATCTATGGAGATACAACAATAGAAGCAATGGCTTTACTCGATACGGGTGCAAGTGTAAACGTGCTGCCGTATGAAGCGGGATTACGCTTAGGGGCAACATGGAGTGAACAAAATGTCCCTATTCAGCTGGGCGGAAACCTGGCTAGAGAAGAAGCAAGGGGGATAGTACTATCTACGACAATAGATGATTTTCTCTCTGTATCATTGGCTTTTGCCTGGACAAGATCTAAACAAGTCCCTGTTATTCTGGGACACACGAATTTCTTTGAAGAATTTGATGTGTGCTTCTACCGTGCTGATTCTGCTTTTGAGATTTGCCCTAAAGAATAATCGATAGCTGTGCGTAGGTAAGGAAAAGAAAACTTAGGGGAAAAGCCATAGGCGCTGCTTTCAGCGTGTATGGCTTTCCTTGCTTTCATCAGAGAAAGCCTTAACGGTTGATCGTCGAACCGGGTGATATGTCGTTATTCATGACTTCTTTGTTGGGCGGTTCTTTGTAGTGTGCGTTGATTGCTACAGGCTCATTAGATGCGCTCAACCGGCGGTGGTGTGGTTTTACATGAGGGATTAGCGAATGGGGTTTTTCCAATCCGTGGGCTTCCATTAGGGCTTGATCGCCCATGATGTCTAGCGGGTCGCCGTCAGCGATAATTTGGCCGTTGTCGATGAGGAGAATGCGATCGCACACCTCCAAAATAAACTCCAAGTCATGAGAAGAAATTACCAGCGTCTCCGAAGAGCGTTGCATGAAGCTAATTAGCCGCCTGCGCGTCCGCAAGTCCAGGCTAGCGGTGGGTTCGTCGTACAGAACAACTTTGGGCTGCATGGCGAGGATGCCAGCGATCGCCACCATCTGCTTCTCTCCACCTGACAAATGATGGGGCGTCCTATCTGCCAAAAAATCCATTCCTGTCAGCTTCAGGGCTCTGTCGACTTGCTCAGTGACACCCTCCACATCTAGGCCCATATTCTGTGGGCCAAAGCCAACATCTTCTCGAACCGTCGGTGAAAATAGCTGATCGTCTGGGTCTTGAAACAACATGCCAACTTCCGGGCGAAACTCACCCGGCACGACCGGTCTGCCTAGTAAAGACATTTCTCCCGAATCGGGGGCGAGCACACCGCACAGCAACATAAACAATGTGGTTTTCCCGCAGCCATTGTGACCAATGATGCCAACGCGCTGACCTTTGTGAATGTTTAACGATACGCCGTCTAGCACAGGCTCACAGTTTGGATACTGAAAACTCAAATCTTTTACGACGATTGAGAACGTTTCAGCAGAGGGTGACTGGCCATACTGATCTTGGGAGGTAAGCTGTTGATCTATTAAGCTCGAACGCATACTGGGTTGCCCTATCTTTCACTCAAAAAAACAATAAAAATTAGTAATTAGTAATTTAGTTAAAAGGTAATCTCGGCGATTACAAACGCTGTGGCGATGATCGCACATAGGCCGGTCAACAACACACTTATTCTATCTACTGGCTGCCTAGTCACTAACTGAGACGCCTTTAATCGCCCATAGCCTCGTAGCTGCATCGCTTTGTAAATTTTTTCCGATCGCTCGTAGCTGCGAATTAACAACGTGCCGAGTAACCCCGCTAGCTGTGACAACGTTTTGCCTTCTACCCTTAGCCACCCCTTGCGATGCCCAAACCCCCGTAGTCGCATAGAGGTTTGCATGGTAGAGAGCATATCTGCGGTTTCAAACAGATAGCGGTAGGTGAGCAGGGTCATGTCGGCGAGCAGGGTAGGTAGGCCGAGAGATCGCAATGCCCGCAGCAGCGTTAAAAACGGCGTCGTCCCCAGCAGCACAAAGCCCAACGTCAAAATAGAAAGAAACCGACCAACGACGAGTAGCATCGTCATCAGCCCTTCCTGACGCAGTACCAATGGCCCCCACTGTGCCATCACCGTGTCCCCTGAGCCGAACGGTAGCACTAGCACCACCATCAAAATGAACAGTCCCGGATAGCGTAGTCGCTTTAGCAAGTAGGGCAGCGGGAGCTCAGATGCAGCGTATATTAGTCCGGCAACCGCTAACATCGGCAGCACTAGCGACAGCTGCCTTACCGCTGCAAAAGCGAACATCAACAACCCTAGGCTGCATAGCTTTAGCCGGGGTGTCCAGTTGTGGAGGAGCGATCGCCCGCTCACATAGGTATCAAAACTCGCAGAAGCCATAGATTATCTCTCTTGTTTGTTTTTCTACCAGCTTATTTTCCTGTCAGCAGCTCAGGCTTTACCCGCTGTAAAAACACCGCTAACATTGCAGTAAACGCCCCTTCTAATAAGGCTAGCGGCATATGAATAAGCATTAACGTCGTTACCGCCGTGCGCTCCGAACCCGCATTAAAGTCAGCAGGCACTGTCATAATCACCACGCCCATAAAAATTAACGCCGTCAACGCCAGCCCAATCGCACCTCCCAAAAAAGCAAATATGGCAATTAACAGCTGACTGTGAGCATTCTCTTTTTTACCGACATACCTTAGCTGAAAAATGTGATAGGCCAGCAGGGCAGGCAATCCCATCATCGTTGCATTGACACCCAGGCTCGTCCAGCCACCGTGACCTACAATCAACGCCTGAAAAAACAAGCCAATCAAAATAGCCGGGAACGAAAAGTATCCTAGTATTACGCCTAACAGCCCATTCAACAACAGGTGTACGCTCGCGGGCGGAATAGGAATGTAAATAGAGGAAGCAACAAAAAACGCAGCCGTCAACAGGGCCGCTTTGGGTACCTTAGCAGCGGAATTTCCTTGGCGATCTATCTGACGCAACGAGAACCAGGTGAGTAATCCAGTCGTTCCGTAGCCCGCTATGCACACTTGCGCCGGAACAATGCCATCGGGAATGTGCACTAAGCTTCCCCTCCCGACATCTTCGACGCCGACACCTCTGAAGCTAAAGACTTTCGAGAGAAAAACAACGCGGTGCCGATAAAGCCCCAAATAACGGCGGCTACGCTAACCCACTTCTGAACAGTAGCCCCGGCAGCAGGCGAAGAGCCCGCCCCAGACAAAGCGACTGTGTTTGTAGACTCTCCAATTTCAAAGGTTGTTGTGCCGCCGTGCCCCGCCTGTCGCACCGTGACCTCCCACTGCCCGGGTATTTCATCGTCAGGAGAGAATGAAAACTGGCCTTGTTCGTTGGTTTCGCCCTGTGCCCAGGGCGTTTTGAGATCAGTAGGCGAATAGATGGACACTTGAGCCTCGGCCATGGGTTCGCCGTTGTCGAATGCGGCTTCTATGGTTAGCGCTTCTGGAGTCACTTCAATAATTGCACCGTGGGCGATCGCCCGCTGCGGCTTCTCTACAAACAACAATCCCAGCACCAATAATCCCACCACTGACTTTTTCATCGGACCATGCTCTTACTAGATTTGCTGACTAGATTTGTTGCCGGAAGATTATCGCTAAATTGGGGTCGCGTCACAGTGCCCTTCTCCCACATGGCCCAGGCTGGCTATCAGTGTCTTCAACTGATCGTAGTCAGCTGCAGATAGCTGCTCTTCTAGCTCTTTGCTAGTAACCGTTAGCGCCTCCGAATCCGCCAGTTCCGCGAACGTATCAAAGCCCAACGCGCCCGTGTTGATTTCATCATCAGCGGCAGCTTCTGCGTCGCCAAATATATGGTCGAAGTGAAAGGTCGCTTCTACAGTAGCCGTTTCGTCCGCTTCTAACAATCCTTTCCGCTCGTCACCTATAAAATCACCGCAGTTGAACGCCATCTCTTCTGAGAGCTGAATGTTAAAAGGAATGGTTTGTCCTTCTTTAGTAGCGGTGCCGATGAGGACAAGTGGATACCCTTCCGCTGGTCCGGTAGCGGGTGCGACCATCTCCCATGCTAGGGCGTTATAGCGACCGCTAGGGGCTTCTGATAATTCTGCAACGGCAATAGGCGGCGCATCTGCTCCGCCCTCTGCTAGATCTACTGTGAGCGGCGGTGTCCCAGCGACAACCTTTTGAGTAGCGCTCACTGGATCGCCCTTGCCTGCCTCAAAGGGGGGATCGCTCTGCGCAGCGACGATGTCTTGCAAGGTGACGTACACATGGTCGAAGCTGATTTGCCAGCCGTCTTTGTCGGTAAAGCCTTGACGCACGAAGTCTTCACCATTTGCCTCAATGATTAAAGTGCCAGGAGAAGAGGATGCGGCTTGGGGGGTAGATACCTGCGTACAGCTTAGCAGCGGCAACATGAATGCAGTAGTTGCCAAAGTTTTTAGAGTCAAAGTTTTTGCAGTTTGTTGCAGTTTGTTTTCCACAGCTGTGCCACCTCTAAACGATCTAGCCATCGAAAGCATGGCGGACAGTTGCTATCTTTCGCAATGCCCTAGGGGGGTATCCGCTTTCATCTTCAGATTCTTGTAACATTGGCTGGCCGATAGGGTGGGGAAGGCTCGCCAATAAAGGATTTAAGTATCTTTCATTTACGTAAATCCTTGTGTCAATTCAAGGCACCAGACTGGCGAGTTTCGTTATGCTGTGAACACTTGTGCGATATAGCTTTGCTGGGGCGTTCTACGATTGAAATAACTTCAAACAATGAGCGATCGCTTCCAGCTGTTAACTTCACGCAACTTCACTTAAATTATGTCGATGTAACAACGCTCACCAACTTGCAACATCACCTATAAAACATCCCTTCCTGGCTACCTTTTGGCCTGCCATTTACCCCACACCGTATTCAGTGAAGCCCTCTTCTACCCCCGCGCCTACACACTCGCAAACAGTCTCTTCACCGGCTCGTAGTCGTCTTGACCATGAACAGCAGCCCCCAGGCCACGAGCACGAGGCAGACTACAAGCCAGATCATCAGTCGGGCAAACTGCACAATCATGTTCACAGTGAAGCGTCTTTGAAAAAGATTGTGAACCGTCTGTCTCGCCTGGAAGGTCACATTCGTGGAATCAAAACCATGGTGCAAGAAAACCGGCCTTGCCCGGATGTACTGGTTCAGGTGGCGGCAGTGCGAGGTGGACTCGACAAAGTAGCTCGCGTCATATTAGATGAGCACCTGAGCGAATGCATTACTCGCGCCGTTGATGAAGGCAATATTGAGGCGGAAGTCGATGCCCTAAAAACGGCGCTAGACCGCTTTATTTCTTGAGGGTGTGGGATACAACATAGATGAAACATATTGCGATCGCAGGCGCTGGTCCTGCTGGCGCTGCCACTGCTCTCTTACTGGCCCAGCAAGGCCTAAAAGTCACCCTGCTAGAGCAAGAGCCCAAATTTGAGCGCGTCTTTAGAGGCGAAGGTCTGATGCCCTCTGGGCTCGCCGCGCTGCAAGAAATGGGGCTAAAAGATACCTTTGAAAAAATTCCTCACCGACAGCTGAGTTCCTGGGACTTTTATGTGGGCACTCAGCGGCGGATGCGGGTGATAGAGCCTGAAGACGAGGGCCTGGCTACCCAGATTATGGACCAGGGCGCACTGCTACAGGCCATAGTAGAGAAGGCCAAAGCGTTCCCAAACTTTGAGTTTTGCCCAGGGTGGCAGGGCGTGGAGCTGCTGAGAGACCGAAAATCTGATGCGGTGATTGGCTTGCGTGCCAAGTCTAAAGGGACTTACGGCGGTCAGAGCAGAGACATTCTGGCTGACGCGGTGATTGCTGCGGACGGACGCTACTCACGACTACGCAAACTGGCTGGACTCTCCCTTGCTGACTCCTCCCATCAGTCCTCTGTTCAGTTCGACGTGTTGTGGTTCAAGCTGCCCGCGCCACCTTCCTTAATGGAAGAGACGCCTTTTATCGCCTGCCTGCAGCCAGACCGTCAGTTTGCCTTTTATCCATCCTGGGACGGGCGCTTGCAAATTGGTTGGATCACTCAAAAAAAGGCCGATAGGCGGGCAAAAGGAAATCAGCCGAGTGCGGACGCAAGAGCCTCCAAAGATCGTGACTGGATTGAAGAATTCGCCCCTGCTCTGCCGCCTAAGCTAGCGGCCCATTTTCGATCCCATCGTAATGAACTGGAAGGGCCGATTTTTTTGGATGTGCAAGTTGGCTGTGCCGATCGCTGGCAGCTGCCAGGCCTGTTGCTCATCGGCGATGCTGCCCACCCGATGGCGCCCAACCGTGCTCAGGGCATTAATATGGCCCTGCGTGACGCCATCGTTGTCGCCAATTATATGAAAGCTGTAGACAACCGCAATGGCCCGGTCCCTTACGAGGTACTGCAAAAAATCCAGGCAGAACGTCAGCCGGAGATAGAGGCCATTCAGAACATGCAGCTGGCAGAGTGGCGCAAAGTCGCGTTTATCTCTACCCCTGGGCTGCCCTATCGAGGTTTTGAAGCGATCGCCACCACATTTGGTCGTTTTCGCTTCGCCCAAAATATCTGGCTACATGAGCAAAAAGGACTACGTCAGGGCGTTTTGCCTGTCTCATTGCATTAACGGCTCATTGCATCCGGCGCTCACTGTCGTGCTGGCAGTCAGTTTCTTCCTCTACACAAAGACCGTCTTAAGGACTGTTCTCAGGACATATCCTAAGCACGCATGAATCGGATTGTGAACCTTTCAAAACTGACCCGACCGAGACTGTCAGCTAAGGTAAACTTACCTAAAGTAAACTGAGCGGTTTAGTTACTGCTCTGCTGGTACTCCTATCTGATATGTCCATAAATACTGCTGTATATCAAGCTTTGACTAAATCGCCGAGGCGCTCAAGGCGCACTCGCATGGTCAGTCTACTCGGCGGCCTTGGTCTCAGCGTTCTTTTACCCATGGCTTTGGCCACACCTGCCAAAGCCGCTGAACGCGTCACGCTCACCTACGGCTTTGTGGAAATTTCAACGACTGTAGAGGCGCTACAGCAGTATGCCGATACGGGCGTCGCCAATCGAGAGCTGGACTCTTATCTCAACTATTTGAACTCGCAGCAGCGATCGCAGCTTCGCCAAAGCCTGCAGCGCCGTCAGGACATTGACCCCGTGCAGATGTCGCAATTCCTGTACTCAGCCATCGGCGACAACGTTTTGCGCTCCTTTGGGACCGTGATTCGCACCGAAGGGCGTCGCGATGGGGCCAAAGGACTGCGCGGTGCGCTGGTACTGGCTGCTGCCGACCCCGAAGGGCTCTCCCTGCTGGGCGTCCTCGACAAGTTCCCAACCGGGAGTGTCCGCATCGACGCGCAGCAGGGCTTTCGGATATTCAACGCTTTTACCGGCCTTTTGCAAGATACTGACAGGGCGCTGAATGCGATTCGCGCTCAGAGCGTACCGACTGCTTTAATCGCGACTGAAATCCCTACCCTCAGCGCGCTGTCCGAGTCAGGGCCCTATACCGTAGAGACTCAGGAGCTGAGCCTGGTCGATCGTCAGCGGAATCGCACCTTGCCTACCGATTTGTATTTGCCGGTGAATGCGCCGCCTGCGCCTGTGGTGGTAATTTCCCATGGCCTGGCAGGCGATCGCAAAGGATTTTCTACCGTGTCACAGCATTTGGCTAGCCATGGCTACGCCGTTGTCGCCCTCGACCATCCCGGTAGCAACACCACTCGGCTGTTCGATTTGCTGCAGGGCATTGAGCAGGAAGTGTCTGATCCCAAAGAGTTTAGCGATCGCCCCAAGGACGTCACTTTCTTGCTAGACGATCTCACCCGCATGAACGAGAGCGGTGATCTTGCCAATCGATTGGATCTGTCCAAAGTCGGCATCATCGGTCACTCCTTCGGTGGCTACACCGCGCTCGCCCTATCCGGTGCCCGGCTCGACTACGACAATTTGCAGGCCAATTGCGACTCGGATGCCTTCATCTTCAACGCTGCTAACCCTTCGATGATTTTGCAATGCACCGCGCTGTTGGATTCCGGGCAGTTCACCGAAGACTTGCGCGACGAGCGAATCCAGGCCGTTATTGCCCTTAACCCAGTCACCAGCAGTTTGTTTGGTCGTGAAGGCTTCTCTCAAATTGAAATTCCCAGTCTGCTGATTGCAGGCAGCGCCGACCCGGTAGCACCCGCTCTGCTCGAGCAAATTCAGCCCTTTACCTGGCTAAACGCAGGCGACCAAACAGCTGTTCCCGATCACTACCTTGCTTTGATTCAGGGCGGCACTCATCTATACGATCCTATAGATATTGATGGCGCCGATAGCATCGCGCTATCGAGTCAGCTGGTTAATGCAGATACCGAGCTAGCCTACAGCTACCTGAGGGCGCTCACGCTTGGCTTTATGGAAGCTGAGATCAATCAAAACACAGCCTATAAAGCTGCCCTTGATGACACTTCGATTGTGCAGCTGGGGACGCAGCCGTTACCGCTATACATTGTCAGTACATTGACCGAAGAAATGCTAAAGCCCCCAGAAACAGTCCCGCCTGCCACGACAGAAGACTCACCACAAACGGCACCGCCTATCCCTGTGGAAGAATCAGCGCAGTAGCCACATACTATATATAGTGTCCTTACCCAACCTTCTATGAGTCTCAACGTTTACGGCATTCCTAACTGCGGCACTTGCAAAAAGGCGATCGCCTGGCTAGACGACAAAGGCGTCGACTACACCTTTATCAACACCAAAGAAAATCCACCCACCCAAGAAATGATCGAGCAGTGGGTAGCATCGCTTACGGCCAGACCCATGCGCAACACCTCTGGCCTTTCTTACCGAGCTCTGGGCGAAGAGAAAAAAGAATGGAGCGACCAGCAGTGGACAGAGGCGTTTGCTGACGATGCCATGCTGCTAAAGCGACCGCTGTTCGAGAAAAACGGCAAGGCTGTGATGGTGGGTTTTCGGGCAAAGGAAGAAGATAAGGTGGCCGCGTTAACTTAATGCATACACCTGACACAGCAGATGTTGTAATCATTGGCAGCGGCATCGGCGGCCTATGCTGCGGCGCACTGCTGGCTCACTATGGCTTGGATGTCACCATCTGCGAAAGCCATAGCCTGCTTGGCGGCGCGGCCCATGGATTCACTCGAGATGGATACCATTTCGACTCGGGGCCTTCCTTGTATTCGGGCCTTTCCTACAGCCCATCGCCCAATCCGCTGCGCCAGGTGCTCGACATCATTGGCGAAGACGTGGCGTGGGCGAACTACGATACCTGGGGCTGTCGCCTGCCCGAAGGCGATTTTGATACGGCGGTGGGGGCCGATCAGTTTTGTGAAGTGCTACAAACCCTACGCGGACCGCAGGCCGTCGCCGAATGGCGAGAATTGCAGCGAGTGATGAAGCCTTTGGCCAGTGCGGCGGTGGCGTTGCCGACGGCTGCTGTTCGCTTTGACTGGGGCGCGGTGAAAACGGCGGCTCCTTTTGTCCCCGGATTGCTGGGGCATGCACTGAGTACCGCAAAGCTTACAGGCCCCTTCAGCAACATTATGGATAAGGTGATCACCGATCCCTTTGTTCATAACTGGCTGGATATGCTGTGCTTTTTGCTCTCTGGGTTGCCTGCAAGCGGGACCAGTACGGCAGAAGTGGCTTTTATGTTTGCCGACTGGTATCGGCCCGGGGTACAGCTGGACTATCCTATGGGCGGGTCGGCGGCGCTGGTGGATGCGCTAGCGCGTGGAATTACCAAGCATGGCGGGCAGATAAAGACGGGGGCTCACGTTAGCCAGGTTGAGATAGAAGATGGCACGGCGACGGGCGTGCGGCTGCGGAATGGCGATCGCATTCAAGCCAAACAAGCCGTCATTTCCAATGCGTCGGTATGGGACACGCTAGCGCTAATCCCGGCCAGCGCTTTACCAGAAAAATTTGCGAACAAGCGACGAGCCACACCGCCCTGCGATAGCTTTATGCACTTGCATCTGGGGATCGACGCGACTGATTTGCCTGCGGATTTGGCCTGTCACTATATCGTGGTGAACGACTGGGATAAGGGCATCAGTGCCCCTCAAAACCTGGTGCTCATTTCGATTCCTTCTGTGCTCGACCCATCGCTGGCACCTGCTGGAAAGCATACGATTCATGTGTATACACCTGGCAACGAACCTTATGAGGTTTGGGCCGGGGTGAAGCCGGGGACGGCGGCATATGCAGCGCTAAAAAAGCAGCGATCGCAAGTGATGTGGCAAGCCCTGACGCGAGTGATTCCAGATATCCGCGACCGCTTGATGCTTTCGTTAACCGGTACGCCCCTTACGCATCAGCGCTTCCTCCGGCGCTATCAGGGATCTTATGGTCCGGCGATTCAGGCCGGCCAGTCCCTGTTCCCAGGCCCCAAAACCCCTGTCAAAAATCTGTTATGCTGCGGTGACTCTACCTTTCCGGGCATCGGGCTACCGGCGGTGGCCGCTAGTGGCATGATGACGGCCCATACATTAGTGCCTGTCCGTCAGCAGAAAGCATCTATTCAGGCGGCTGTCACCTAGTGTATAGACCTCTGTGTGTATAGACTTCTGTGCAAACTGCCTGTACAAATGCTGTGTAAAAACGACATAAGTAATTGAGTAGTCGTACTGTTGAAATGATACAGATACCAGCGGCTGACGTCGTCAAATCACCAAAAATTGGTATGGTTCTTAGAGCATAAGTTTTCTGAAATCTCAGGTTCGTTGACAGTATGTCCCAGGAAAATGACAGTCGGTTTGCCATTATCGCCACCCTGGTCGCGTTTGGCTTGGTGGGAGGCGTTTCGCTCTTGCTATGGGCACTGACAGGCCGCGTCGACAATGCTGTCCAGCTGCAGTCCGATAGCAGCAGCATCACCCTCAATGATGACCTGCCCGAAACGGTAAGATCGCGCGTTAGCATGGGCGCTCAGCTGCTGTTCGATGCTGAGTCTGAGCAAAAGCAAGCAGGGATAGATGCGATCGCTGAGGGCGACTATGCCAACGCAGTCACTGTGCTCAACGCTTCCCTTTCTAGCGATCCTAACGATCCTGAAGCCTTCATTTATCGCAGTAATGCCCGCATCGGGAACGAACGCGCCTACAACATCGCGGTAGTGGCACCTGCTGGTGAGGCAAGCCCGATTGGCCTAGAAATTTTACGGGGTGCGGCTCAGGCTCAGGACACTATCAACCGAAGTGGTGGCATTGACGACGTCCCAGTACGCCTGATTTTGGTTAACGATGGCAACGATACCGATTTGGCAACAACCCTAGCCGAAAACCTGGTTGAAGACCCCTCGATTCTGGGCGTTGTTGGGCACTACAGTAGTGACGTCACCCTGGCGACTGCGCCTATTTATGCAGCGGGTGAGCTGGTGACCATATCCCCAGTAAGCACAGCGGTTGACCTATCTGGCATCAGCCCTTACCTGTACCGCACCGTACCCAGTGACAGCTTTGCAGCGGCGGCCCTGTCTGCCTACATGCTCTACTACCGTGAAGATCGTACAGTCTCTGTTTTTTACGATTCTTCTAGCGATTTGAGCGAGTCTTTAAAAGAAGAGTTTGGCAGCTTTGTAAGCGCCTGGGGTGGGGAAGTTGTCGAAGAATACGACATGGCCGGGGGAGGGTTTTCGGTAGACGTACTGGACGAAGACACGGCTGATACGGTCATGCTTGCAGCCAGCCCAGATACCTTAGACGAAGCCGCTGAGGTCATTGAAGCGAACCAGAGAGTCCGACCCATCTTGGGCGGCGACGAAATTTACAACCGCTACATTCTTGAAGAAACGGGCCCTGATGCTCAGGCGCTTACTGTTGCCGTGCCCTGGCACCTGCTATCGAACGATACCGACACAGATTTTGCCAAAAGCTCGCGGGATTTGTGGAAAGGGGACGTCAGCTGGCGCACCGCCGCTGCCTACGACGCGGTGATTACCATTGCCGCAGGCCTGACTGGAGATGCCAGCCGCGAAGGACTGAAGCTGGCGCTCGATGACAGCAACTTTAGTGTGGATAGTTCGGCGGGCCCAATTATTTTCTTGCCGTCAGGCGATCGCCGTCAGGTGGACCGGCTAGTACAGGTCGAACCCGGTACGCGCTCCGGTGTGGGCTACGACTTTGTGCCCTTCACGCTTGATTAATCCGCTCGATCGATAATGCAGCGATAGATTGTGGTTAGGTCACTTGCTCTGCGGGTGGCTATGGCTCGAGAATTAAATAACTCAGTCGTTTGCATGCTTTTCGCGGCCCAAATCCTCTTTACTTATGCGTATCTGGCAAGTTAAAAATGCACGAAACTTTTTTCCTTGCTTAAATAGATTGAGAAAATAAATTAAGAAAAGTAACCGACTGAGTCGGATTACAGCACTTTAGGAAGAGATGTTGACTACCAGTCAAGGGCGGAAAGTATCTGGAAAACCTGAGAAATAAGGCTTTTGAATGAGACCCAAAAGGCTGAGGAGTTGTTATACTTGTTTACATAACTGTTTCAGAAATTAATAATTACCTCCTCACACATGAACTTCACCTCGCTAGCAAGCTTCGTTTTCAAGCCCAACGTCAACGCCAATATCGCTTCTCAGACAACTTTGGCGATCGCCCGTGTCGTCCTCGGTCTGATGATGATCCACAACGGCCAGGATAAGCTTGCCGACATCGAAGGCTTTGCTCAGGCCTACGTTGCCTACCTGGGTCTTCCGTTCCCTATCTTCCTTAGCTACATAGCTGCCTACACTGAGCTAATCGGTGCACCTTTGGTCATGGTGGGCCTGTTCACTCGCCCCGCTGCGCTGGGTTTGTTCAGCACAATGTGTGTTGCAATGTACCACCACGTTAAGGTTGCAGGCCTTAGCCTGCCTTACCTGGAGCTGTCTGCTATTTATGCTGCTTGTTTCCTGTACTTCACAGTCAACGGCCCTGGACTATTCTCCTTCGATGCGCTACTTGCTAACCGCATTGATGTCAGTGCCCTTTCTGCCCGCGCTAAGAAGGTCATGCGACTGGAGAAAGCTTTCAAAGCGGAAAGTGTGCAGAAGTCTGAAGTCGCTGCTGTTAAATAAGCAATGCTTTTGAGTTTTCGTTCTTAATCAAAGCGCCTCGGTTGTTTGCAACCGGGGCGCTTTGTCTATGTTTACGAAAACGCAACACTGCCATGCTATAGATTTGATAGACCAAAATTTGGAGACTTAGCTCTTGCCATCCACTATTCCCCTGAATTTCGTTGACGAAGACCAGGTCAAACGGGAGTACGTCCATCAGTCGGTATGGCTGGAGATGTCTGGTTTCACCGCAAAAGCGGGCACCTATTGCCTGATCCCGTCCAAAGACGGTGAGCTGGAGCGTGTGCTGATCGGCAAGCCCAAGGCCTTCGATACCTGGACGCTAGGCAAGCTAGCGCAAACCCTGCCCGCCCAAAAATATGCCCTAGCGGACGAGCTGCCCGCCGATATTACAACCAAACTATGCCTGGGCTGGGCGCTTGGCCAGTACCGTTTTACCCGTTACAAGCAGCTAGCCGATGCGCTCCCTGAGCTGGCTATTCCAGATCATGCGGATCAGCACTACATCACTGCGGCTGCCGAAGCCACCTATCTGGTGCGCGATTTGATCAATACGCCTGCTCGCGACATGGGGCCACAGCAGCTCGCCGAGGCCGCCCAGCAGCTCGCCGAACGATTTAACGCGACTTTTAACGTCACCGTCGGTGACGACCTGATCGCGCAGAACTATCCCATGGTGTACGCGGTAGGGCAGGCAAATAACCATTCCACCTCCCAGGCACCCAGGCTTGTAGACATCCGATGGGGCGACACCGATAATCCGCAGGTAACCCTGGTGGGCAAAGGGGTCTGCTTCGATACGGGCGGTCTGAACATGAAGTCGTCTGCTGGCATGAAGCTGATGAAAAAAGACATGGGTGGCGCAGCGCAGGTGCTGGGCTTAGCCCGCATGATTATGCAGCTAAAGCTGCCGATTTCTCTCCGTGTGCTGGTGCCTGCTGTAGAGAACAGTATCTCTGGCAATGCGACTCGTCCCTCTGATGTACTAACCGCTCGGCAGGGAACGACCGTAGAAATTGGCAATACCGACGCGGAAGGACGGCTGGTGCTGGCCGACGCCCTCACCGAAGCCAGCAGCGAATCGCCTGATTTGCTGATTGACTGTGCAACGTTGACTGGCGCGGCTCGCGTTGCCGTCGGCTCAGAAATCGCGGCCCTGTTTTGCAATGATGACGACACTGCCCAGGCCTTACTAACGGCTGGCGAACAGCAGGACGATCCCCTTTGGCGATTACCTCTGCACGAGCCTTATCGCACCATGCTGGATAGCAAAGTTGCCGATATGAATAATATTTCGAGTACGTCTTACGGCGGCTCTATTACGGCGGCGCTTTTCCTACAGGCGTTTACTCAGCAGCAAAAGCCCTGGATCCATATCGACTTTATGGCCTACAACACACGCAGTTTGCCCGGTCGGCCAGAAGGGGGGGAGGCGATGGGAATGCGATCGCTGTTTGCTCTGATTCAGGAGCGCTTTGCGACGGCTTAGTACTCACGCGCTCAACTACTCACTTCATCCAAAGAAAATAAAACTAATTAGGTCAAACCAGTGCTAACAGCACCAATTGACACTACAATATCAGCAAAATTTTGATGAAAAATATTTGATTTGGCTGGTCGCTAGCTTATCGGCGATTCAGCCCACTTATTTGCGCTTTTTGCCATCGGCAAGTTCACCCAGTGGACTCGCCTCATGGACCAAATGAGTCAGCAACGTCTTCTAGTGGGAACTGTAGGCAGACTTGCTCGTATCAAGTATTTTTGATGCCTTTTTTGATCGCACCCACTGCTGTCGGCTGCCGCCGGGTTCTGCTCCCATGACATCTACGCCTCCTACGTCTCCCTCTTCTGTTCGTTCTGTTCGCTGCCCGGCTACCGCAGCGCCTACACTCCGTGAGCGCATCACGCAAAAGCTCTCTGACTATCTATTGCCGCTTGTGTGGGCCGCTATCCTCATCACCGCCGGTGGTGTTAGCCTGCGGGCCGTCACGGTGATGACCAAAAATCCGCCCCTACCCGACTGTAATCAGCTGTCGGGCGGGCTAGTGTCCGACAGTGAACGGTTGCTGTGTGCCAGGGCTAGCGTGCAGTCTGGCTCTGCCCAGGCGCTGATAGAAGCGATTGAGCTAGTGGAGCCTTGGGCGCCGTCGCATCCGCTGTATTCGGAGGCAAACCGGCTGATGAATCGCTGGTCGCAGGCGTTGCTAGCCGAATTAGAAGGCATGGTGCAGTCGGGCGATCGCCGCCGGGCGATGGATTTGGCCAGTCGAATTCCTGCGCGGGTAGCCGTGTATCCGGAAGTGAAAAGCGCGCAGGCCACCTGGGACAAAGAGTGGAGCGTGGGCGAGGAGGTCGAAACGAAGGTATTAAATGCGATCGCTGCTCGCAATTGGGTGGCTGCCCGCCGCCATCTGCAAAGCCTAAAAATTCTGAATAGCAACTACTGGGTGCGTACCCGTCACAGCCAGCTAAAAGCCAAAATAGACCGGGAGCAAACCGCCCGTAACAATTTGGAAAAAGCGCGTGCGCTAGTCGCCACTGGTGATGTAGAAAAGCTGGGCGAAGCGCTGGCGCTAACCAAAGCCATTAATCTGGAAACAGACGCCTGGCGAGACTCCAAAGCCGATCTGGACCAGTGGGCCGAGCGCGTTTTACAGTACAGCTTCAAGAAGTGGGAGGAAGAAGACATCGATGCGGCCATTGAAGTGGTGCAGCTGGTGCCTCCCGATTTGGCGACAACTGCCGAAGCCAAAGATTTGCTCAGCTTTGGCCATGCGCAGCGCCTGGCAAATGACCCTTACGATCAGTGGGCACCGTCCTATGGCCAAATTTATAACCTTACAGAAGCGATTCAGGCGGTTCAGCGCATTTCTCCCGATAGCCCTTTTTACGCCCAGGCTCAAGATAGCCTGGACAAATGGCAGAAAAAGCTCAACGACATGGTGCAGCTGCAATATGCCAACAATCTTGCCAGCATAGGACAGGAAGCGACCTACCGCTGGGCGATCGCCGAAGCTGAGCAAATTACCCAAGAGCGTCCCCAGCGTTTGCAGGCCCAAACCTTGGTTTCTCACTGGGTCAAAGAAATTCAACGACTGGAAGATCGGCCCATTTTGACCGAAGCCGTGCGGATTGCCACAGCAGGCGGCATCGAAAACTTGCAAAAGGCGATCGCCCAAGCCGCTGAGGTAAAACAGGGCCGCGCCCTGCGGGTCGAGGGCCAAACCTACATTGCCGAGTGGGAAGACCGGATAGAAACGATTGAAGATCAGCCCATTTTGAATGCGGCTAATCGGCTGGCGGAGTCCGGCGAGCTGAGCGCGGCGATCGCCCAGGCCAGAAAGGTCAGCAAAGGCCGCGCCCTGTACGCCGATGCCCAGACCACAATCAAAGCGTGGACCGAAGAGCTACAGATTATTGAAGATCGCCCGATCTTAATCGAAGCCCAAAATCTGGCTGCCAGGGGCTCTTTATCCGCCGCCATTAGCGTTGCCTCGCAGATTGCGCCGGGTAGAGCGCTGTACGGTGAAGCCCTTGCCAGTATTAACATTTGGGATAGAGAGCGGGCCTATATTTGGTCGTTGGAAGCGCCTGCGGCTGAGGGCGATGGCTACAGCGAGGGCAATAGCGATTATGATGACAGCTACACTGAAGAAGACAGCTATGAGGATAGCTATACCGACGCCTTCTAGACGAAACGCCCCCGGAACGAATGACCTAGATGAATGACTTGAGTCAGCGCCCTTTGCAACTAATGCTGATTGATGAAGACCCGGTTTTTCGTCTGGGGCTGAAGGTGTGGCTAGAGCAGCAAAGTGATTTTGCCGTCGTGGCCGAAGCGGGTGGTGCCAAGGAGGCTCTTGATGGTGTGCGATCGCGCTTCGCAGACTATCAAAAATCCCTAGACGACCCTGCCCTCCGCAAGAAAAAAGAATCCCTGCACCCCCCTATCGACCTGGTCATTCTCGATTTGGGCTTAGGTGCCAAAGACCCAGACACCACGCCGGGACTGGCTGTTTGTCAGCAAATTACGGCAGACTTTCCCCAGCTGCCTGTACTGGTCCTTAGCACCCAGCTAGAGCCGGTATTGCAAGCCGCCGCCGAGCGGATGGGGGCTAGTGCCTATGGCACCCGCAGCATGTCCGTACGGCGACTGGCTCAGCTCATTAGACAAACCGCTGTGCAAACAGATACCGAGACCAAAGCCTCTACCGCTCCAAAAGACCCCACGACACAAAACACTCAGTCACAAGCCTCATCCTCCTCACAACCAGACAGGCGATCGCCCGCTGGCCAAAGGTCACGAGCGCGTAGCAATGCCCTTTCTCGGCTAGAAGATATTCCAGGTCCACTGACTGCAATGCGGATCAGTATGCGGCTCTCAGGCATGCGACAGATTGATCAAAATATGGTGGATGTAGAAGTTGCCAGACAGCAGGCGACTTCATGGCTAAGCCAGGTGGTGTTGGATGGCAAAAAGCGTGAGCTAGCGGCTGCCAAATGGTTGATGAGTGCCCTATGGCGCACCCCCCGCTTTGAGTCGAACCGGCCTGGTTCATCTACCAGTTTAGGTATTGAGCGGAATCGAGGTGCAGCCAGTCTGGATTGGATGCGGATGGCGCAGGGTGACTATGGCGGTAGCTACGCAGATAGGACAGCGGCCCGGTATTTGGACCGGGAGTCGCTGGTGCCGGGAGCGAGGGCTGCGATCGCCGCGATGGAACCTGGCTTACCGACGAGTTCGCCCCCTGGCAGCCTACAAGGACGCCCTGGCGATGTGCAGAATGCAGTGTTTGAAGGGGTATTTGCAAAGTTACAGCGTCCGCTGAAAAATATTAGCGAGCAGCCGCTGGAGATCGATATTTTGCGAGCGGATAAGAAGCTGGAGTTGTTGTACTTGGTGCTGCGACAGTTGGAGGAGCTGCTGGCAGATTTGCGAGCATCGCAGCTACAGCCGGGGCAGTTAGGGGGGCGATCGCAGCAGGTCATTTCCGATTTGTGGGACTCGGTTAATACAGACTTCTTTGGCAAGTACTACACCGTGCGCGTCGGCAATGTAGAAGAAGAAGTGGTTACGCTGTTGCAAAGAGAAAAACCTGTTGTTCAAACGCAGATATTAAACAACATCCCGCTAGTACCCGAGATGTTTGGCCACTGGCTGTTTCAAGAGCCGATGATGATTGAGAGTGCGTCGTATATGGCGAATACTTCGCAGGCGATCGCCTACAGCGAAAGACTGCTAGAAAATCTCACAATCCAGGTCGCCAATGCGGTTATTCAGCCTTTGTTAAATAGACTTGCCGACACCGAACAAATCAAAAAGAGCCTGTACACCAGTCGACTAATGTCTTCAAGAGACATAGAACGCTTTCGCAACGATCTCTCCTGGCGCTACCGTTGGGACCGGCTAATCAACGAACCCAAAGCTGTTTTTGAGAGCCGATACAACATTCTTATACTTGCTCCCAACGGCATTGAGAAAACTTCTCTGTATGCCCCACGCCGAGCCGAGCTAGACCGCCTAAAGGGAATTCCGCTAGCCGTTACCCTTGCCCTCGAAACCCGCGATGCGCTCTCTCCGCGCCTGCGAGCTGCTGTCTCCTTCATTGGTAGTGGTGTCGTCTATGTCCTCACCGAAGTGCTGGGCCGTGGCATTGGCCTCGTGGGGCGCGGTATCTTCCAGGGCATGGGCTCCGCCTGGAGAGACTCTAAGAACAAACAGCGTCGTCGTCCTTCCACTCGCTACCCCGATCAGGATGTGTATCAAAACACCTACGTCGAAAATCCCTACGCTCAAGACTTCAACGAGTGGGAGTGAAACCATTGATCGATGAGATAAAAGACTTTGACAAAGGCGTTGAGGTCTACTATCGCCACTTCGACGGCTACGCCGCCTACGAAGCATTTGAGCCTGAAAGACAAACACTACTGTCTCAACAACGACCGTAACGCTACTCGTCGCTTTCAATAGGGGGCTTCGATAGGTTTGAAGCGCAGTGGGTTAAAGTCAAACAGTTCAGATTCTTCGACCAAACCAGCTGACGTTACAACCCCCGAAAACAGTTTTCCCTGAGAGGCCCAAACAAGGCGTTTGTTATCGACTTCGGCCCATTCCCAGTCAGGGCAATCGACTTTGGCCCCAGATTTTGCGTGTATCAGTTGATGTTCGTCCCAATAGCAGCCTTTGCCATCGGGTGAATCCATTTCACTATGTGCGATTTTGCGAAGAGACCAGCCACGTGTGAAGGTTTTTTCGAATATGTCTTGGTGTTTCCACTTCTCGATTTTGACACGATCAACCAGTTGCCATTCATCGCGGAGCAGACGTGGATAATACACACCAGTACACTCACTGCCATATTTATTGGCTAGTGCGAATCCATTGTCCCGTCGAAATTCTTTTGTGTCTCGTAGGACGGAATGGCCGTACCCATCGTTTATCCAGTAGCTGGTTTTACTGGTCCACAAACCGCCACCGTGATAGCAGTCCCCCTTGGGGAAAATTGATAGGGCTTTTAGGTATGGCGCGTGTGATATCGCGGTCCATGCCCCCTTCGCTTCAGCGCCCCATTTGCCATTCATCGCAAAGTAAATGAAGTGTTTGCCGTCAGGCGAGAGGTCACTGCGGCGTTCGTAGATGCGGCCCTTTAGCCACTGACCTAGTTGGAAGTCGTCAGTCCTACGATTCCACAGGATTGTAGCAACGTATTTTGACGGACCGCGCCGGATAACGAGACCCAGTGGTGCATCACTCGCGAGTAACACGTGGATTCGGGCAGGAAACTCGGCCATATTTTGGGAGAGCTAGCTATGTAGTTTATTAGCGAGCAAATTGGCCATCTAAATAGCCAATTTGCACATCCATCTTCTCGCATCAGCAGTAGCAGTGCACGTTGGCTTTTTGAGAGATTGTGCTTTGTGCGATCGCGCCGCGTAGTATGTGTTTCAACTAACCGTTTGTAAGGCATCCTATAGAAGCCAAGACGGACAACGAGTCTATTGCGTTTGAGATGTCTTATAACTTGTTTTATTTTCTATGTGTCATTATTAGCAGAGATGAACGAGTTGTGACACGAAGATATGAAGGTTGGCTACGCACGGGTCTCTACTTTTGAGCAGGACTTGGATTTGCAGATGGATGCGCTGGAGAAGGAAGGGTGCGATCGCATATTCTGCGACCAGGGAGAGAGCGGTGCGAAGGGTAGTCGCCCGGAGTGGGATCACTGCCTGGATCATCTGCGCAAGGGTGACACGCTCGTCATCTGGAAACTAGATCGTGCCAGTCGCTCGACCAAGCATCTGATCGAACTAGCTGAAGATCTAAAGCAACGAGGCGTCAAGCTAAAGAGCTTGAAAGAGCAGATTAATACTGCTTCTGCAATGGGAAAATTTTTCTTTCGGATGACGGCATCAATTGCCGAACTAGAGCGCGATATTATCCGTGAGCGTACGTTGGCAGGACTAGCGACAGCTAGGGCGCGAGGACGCAAAGGTGGTAGAAAGAAGAGCATTACTGAAGGGCAGAAGCTAGAAGCAAAGCGTTTAGCTGATGAGGGTGAGCTGAGCATTACTGAGATTTGTGAGCAGGTCGGCATTAGCCGTGCCAGCTACTATCGGTTAGTTGCCTAACGCACAAACCGCAGGTTTCTGGCGAAATGCCCCCGTTGCTCCAAGACCCGCTTATCTAACTACATCACACCAACTGAAATAGCCATATTGCACAGATTCGCTATCGTATATGCCTAAAAGTGTCTTAGACCCCGTGTCTCAATAAATATTATGAGAAGAATACGTGTAGATAGATTCTTTAGACGGACTGTTGGAATACCTATCTTGACTATCTTTCTGGGGCTAGGTCTATCAGCAGCAATCACTGGATTTATGGTTGGTGCATCTAATTCTCCTGTTGTGGGTTCTATACTATCAGCCCTTTTTGGTTCCATTGGTACAGTAGTAGGGCTAAATTTAAAACCAGAAAAAAATCCAGAAAATGAAGGATTGAAACAAAGCAAGTGGCCTCAAAAAATTGGCGCTGGATTAATTTGTGCTTCGATTTTCTACACAGGAGGGCTTCTCACAGGAATCATTTCTAGAACCCATCTATGGTTCGTTCCTGATTATGTAGTTTCCAAGGCTTATCCGAAACGAGAATTTCCTTGGGCTAGTACTAATAAGCCCTTTTATCTGGAAACAGCATTGCGATGGCTAAGTATTCAGGAAGAGCTACTGAATGCCGGGTATAAACCAGAGGATGTTAAACATCTATATGAGATGAGTGTAGAGGCAAACAAGGTGCTTAAAAATCTCAAAGATGCAGATGTCCCTAGAGAAGAATATCCATACAAGCCAGATTTACCATCAGAGGTTTTCAGTCGTTCAGCCACTGAAGCACAAAGGAATAATGAAGGAGCTGGGGGGAGTTTAAGATCCTCGCCTGGATTAGGAAGACCTGGGACCAGGAGAGGAGGTGCTAGCGAACGATAGCAATCGTACAAAGAGATGTTCTTATCATTGACCTTTGCAAGTCCATTTATGCTTTAGTTGAGTGTCTCAGATAACTCGAAGGACTCTATGTGAGAAAGCCTTTCGAGGCATTAATTAAGATATGGTTTTCATTAGGGTATCGAAAGGTCTAGGTAATGAGACTATGCTGTGAAAGAAAAATGAATAGGTGAGCTGAAGTAGTTCACCTATTCATCTTCATCTGTTTGTCTACACTATTATTCGATAGAAGAGCAGGCTGTCTCCACCTCAGCAGAAGCTGGTGCTATAGGATCAGGTATATCTATATCTGGAGCGATACCAAACCATAGACTGCTAACTAGGAGAACTTCAACAAAGCCTCTCATCTTGATAGAAAGAGAAAACCCTTTACCCTTGTCGAACAGTTGAAGAATAGACTTTGGCTTTGAGCTACCACATTTTTTTGACATAATATGCGATTCCTTTAGATAAGTAATACGATTGGATCTGACGAAAGAGGGCAACAATTGGTAGGCGTTGCTTCTCTAAAACTTTCTTGATAGATGCCTGATAAACACATAGTACACATATACTATAAAAGCTGCAACCCCTTGCTGTTAGGTGTTTTGTTTAAAAGCCATTTATCAAACTTGGCGTCACTTGCCTACTGTTTTTGTTTAAAAGCTATTTATCAAAAAAGTCTTTGAAACCTAACTTCAGAGTAAGATTGAAGATAACTATATTTTGATAAAAAGCCATTTATCAGCTAGTATTAGAAGGTGCTAATAGATAGCGCCTTTGATAAGTGACTTGGATCTGACAATCCATCTGTAGCAAGCTTGGTAGGCAGTGGCTCAGATATATCACTAGAAGGCTCAACACAAAAAAGGCTGTACTACCCTTAGTACAGCCTTTTTTGTATGGCTTTATTCTGACTGATGGTTTTAAGTAAAGGTGATCGCGTGGGAAAGAGAGGAGGACCTAACAGGAATCAAGGCCGCAAGGCAGTCTTTCCGAAATCAAAGAAGAAAAGTAGGTTGAACGTTCCGGAAGAAGTTTTAAATCCTTCAAGGGAGATACTAGCAGAGCTGTATAACAACGGACATCTTCACCCAGATTCAACTCTTGATCAGTTACGCATCGCTCTCCTAGCAAAACAAGACTATTCTGAATCCGATGAATCAACGATTGGTGAAAGAAACCATCCGCCAATCCATCTAATCGAAAGCTTAGTATCAGCTACGCTTGACGTTCCTGCACTCGACTCTAGCAGCCATGATTCTTTTGATTTCTATAACCACGCCATTGGAAACAACGCAGCAAGCCAGACTCAGACGATAGCAATCCGCGTATCCGGCGATTCAATGATTAATGCTGGGATCTTTCCTGGTGATGTTTTGATAGCTGAATATGTTAGAGGGACGTATGTTAAGCCAAATACTCGCGATATAGTAATTGCCCGTATCGAAGATGCAATAACGGTTAAGCGCTACTACATCAACGGCGACAAAAGCATTACACTCATGCCTGAAAGCTCTAACAGTACTCACAAGCATAGGGTTATATCTCAGGATTATGAGAACTACGAGGTCATCGGAATTGTCAGACAAGTGATCCACGATCCTCGAAACAGAACATGACAACCTGGCTTTAACGGTCGGACACTGGTCGCGACCTCTATAACAGTGTCAAAATCCTTCCTTTTTGGCACTGCTAGTCTATCGCAGAGCACAAATGAGAAAACGTAGCTACAAGCTGCCTTTGCAGCTTCGCAAGGTGTCTCAAAAGCAACGCGTCATACCAATTTTGAGACAGGTTCTATTGTTCATGAAATATTTGTTTATGACACGTATGGGTTGAGTAGCTCGACTATGTGTTGCCTCGTCTAGTTTCTGCGTAGCATATACGAATGTCTGCCGGGGCGCAGGTCGCATTCAGCTATCTTCTGGCGATCGCCAACGCTTTGTTATCTGCCTAGCTTGCTGGCTCTGGGTATTCATAACAACAACATTTCCCCTACGCTCAAAAACAGAAGGGCCTTGAGGCATCATTGATATTGCATCAGCCACAGTCTCGAAAACGATCAGCACCTTACAACTGCTGAAGATAGTCCGTGCCGCCAAGCTGATCCATCTGTGTGAGAATCCAGCTTTGGCTATCGAGCACTTCCCAGGAAGGAGGCGCTAGGCTATACAGCTCTGGGCCAGGAAGTACGGCAACCAGAAGGGCGGCTTCTTCGGGGGTCAGGTCCTGGGCAGATATTTGAAAATACCGACGACTGGCGGCTTCCACGCCAAAGGTACGACCATCAAACTGGGCAATGTTTACGTACATTTCCAAGATTCGCTGCTTATTCCACATCAGCTCCATCAGCACAGTTAGCCAGGCTTCCATACCTTTGCGTACAAAGCTACGCCCCGGCCACAAAAATAGGTTCTTGGCAACTTGCTGTGTAATGGTGCTGGCCCCGCGTAGGCTCGCACCGCCATCTGCGTCTCTGAGGGCGGCTTTTATGGCTTCTTCATCAAAGCCGCGATGGGTGGGAAAGCGCTGGTCTTCGGAGGCGATCGCAGCCAGCAATACATTAGGCGAAATCCGCTCGTAGGGCTGCCATTGGTAAGCATAGAGCCCATTGCGAACCGCCGCTTGCAGCATAAAGCTAGTCGTTGGCGGTGGCACAAATCTCAGCAGTAGCACTAGCACCACCGATAGCGCTCCTAGCCATATCACTAGCCAGCCTAAAAAGGTGGCTATCCGCCGAAGCCAATAGCGTGGACGAAAGCGTTTTTTCCCTCGGTTTCGTTTATGCACAACAAAAAGAGTCGAACGCGCCGCAATCAGCGAGAGGTGACAACTATACAATACAGCTTCGATACCTCTGCGATCTCAAGTACACAATTACAGCGCTGATATGAAACGACTGTGGGCCGCTTTATTTCACTCGATTGATGGATTGGTTGCCGCGTGGCGTGACGAAGCTGCTTTCCGGCAGGAAGTTGTCCCAGCTGTTTTTCTCATTCCGCTGGCCGCGTTTATTGCGCCTGATGCCGTATCCCTGGTGCTGCTGATAGGGGCCATTTTGATCGTGCTGATTGTTGAACTCATCAATACGGCAGTCGAAGCAGCCGTTAATCGCATTGGATTGCACCGTGATGAGCTGGCCAAAAAAGCCAAAGATGCTGCTAGTGCCGCAGTCATGCTATCGCTAGGTAATGCCGTAATGGTCTGGGTTTTAGTGCTGATGTAGTTCATAGATAGCCTGCAACAATAGATAGAAGCACGACCCACTCACTAACGCTATCCTATTAAATACACACAATTTTCTCCTTCACACCTGCGCCTCTCCCCCTCATGCCCCATTCCATTTGCATTCTCGGCGGCGGCTTCGGCGGCCTTTATACAGCCCTCGCCCTCAGTAAGCTCGACTGGAAAACCCAGCAGCCCGAAATTACCCTGGTTGATCAGCGCGATCGCTTCCTATTTGCCCCCCTTCTGTATGAGATCGTCACTGGCGAACTCCAAACCTGGGAAATTGCGCCCCCCTACGAAGAGCTGCTGGCTAACACCGGCGTTCGCTTTCACCAAAGCGGTGTAGAGAGCATTGACCTCAACCAGCAGCAAGTGGCCCTTACAGATAGCACTCAGCTTGCCTATGATCGCATCGTGCTTGCCCTGGGGGGTGAAACGCCCATGGACATGGCACCAGGCGTTGCAGAACACGCCATTCCCTTTCGCAGCCTAGAAGACGCCTACCGCCTTAAGGAAAAGCTGCGACAGCTAGAAGATGCCAACCCTACAAAAGTTCGAGTCGCTGTCGTCGGCGGTGGCTACAGTGGCGTAGAAATCGCCTGTAAAGTCGCCGAAAGGCTAGGCAGTAAAGGCCGCGTGCGGATTATAGAACGTGACTCCGAAATCTTGCAAAACTCGCCCAAGTTCAACCAGGAGGCCGCTCGCAAGGCGCTTACCGAAAAAAAGGTCTGGCTAGATTACGAAACCACCGTCACCGAAGTGACCGCCGACAGCCTCACCTTCAGCTACAAAGACAAAACCGATACCATCCCCGTGGACATCGTTCTGTGGACCGTTGGCAACAAAGTGAGTCCGGCCTTAGATGCGCTCGACTTGCCGCGCAACCAACGTCGACAGTTCACCATCTCACCCACTCTGCAAGTTGCCGATCATCCTAATATTTTTGCGCTGGGCGATTTGGCTGACGGAACAGATGCGACCGGTAAAACCGTGCCAACAACCGCTCAATCTGCCCTCCAGCAAGCCGACTATGCCGCGTGGAACATCTGGGCAAGTCTGAGCGATCGCCCCCTCCTCCCCTTCCGCTACCAGCACTTAGGCGAAATGATGACCCTCGGCAGTGACAATGCCACACTCACCGGCCTCGGCCTCAAGCTCGACGGTAACCTGGCTCACGTCGCTCGCCGCCTGACCTATCTCTATCGTATGCCTACCCTAGAACATCAAATTCGAGTGGGCATTAACTGGCTCACGCAACCCGTCCAAGACCTGATCGCCAGCGCCCAAAAGTAATGCCTGCATCCCCCTCTTTCCCTCGGCGGCTGAGCGTAGCCGAAGTCCCTCCTCTCCCTGTGGCTGAGCATAGCCGAACTGTGGCTGAGCGTAGTCGTTCGCGAAGCGTCGCCGTAGGTGTTAGCCCAAAGGTCATTTATCTCGATGCTTTTGGCACACTGTTTGGCGTCAAAGGCAGCGTCGGCGAAATCTACAGCACACTAGCGCGTACAGTTCAGGTAAAAACCGATCCGATGGCTGTGAATCGAGCGTTTTTTCAGAGCTTTGCGGCAGCTGAAAGGATGGCGTTTCCAGGTGTGGATAAAAGTGCCATTCCAGAGCTAGAGTTTCGCTGGTGGAAAGCCGTTGTGGCAGAAACCTTCGATCGGGTTGGCGCGCTCGGCAAGTTCGAGGATTTTGATACCTTCTGTGAAGGGCTTTACGGTTACTTTGAAACCAGCGCTCCCTGGCATGTCTATCCAGATACTCTGACGTCGCTCCGGCGCTGGCAGTCTATGGGAATTGCCCTGGGTGTGATTTCCAACTTTGACTCACGGCTGTACCGAGTGCTGGCTGTGTTGGGCCTGACTGACTATTTTCAGTCGGTGACTATTTCAACAGAAGTAGGCGCGGCTAAACCGTCGGGGGCGATTTTTAAGGCTGCGCTGGCCAAGCACGGGTGCGATGCAGCTGATGCCTGGCATATTGGTGATAGCGAAGCCGAAGACTACGCGGGGGCGAGGGCCGTTGGTATGAGCGCGATTTTGGTTGCTCGGTAGCGGATATTGAACTTGTGGACAAAAGTTGATACTTCGGGAACAGTAGTAGGTGAAACATCCTGCATGTCTTTGTTATGGTTTCATCCCCTCGCGTGTTCTTCTACTTTATGATGACTAGCGCTTCAGTCGCTTTTCTGGCAGCACCAGCAAGCGGGATTTCTCTGGCCTCTGACACACAGGCCTCTGACACACAGGCCTCTGACACACAGGCCTCTGACACACAGGCCTCTGACACACAGACATCTGGCACGCAGGCATCTGGCACACAGGCCTCTGACACACAGGCCTCTGGCACACAGGCCTCTGACACACAAGCCTCTGGCACACAAGCCTCAACGACAACAGGCCGCAGCACCTCTGAAACTATCGCCCAGATTACGCTGCCACCCTCTTTGCCCCCCGATAGCATTCCTTCAGAGCCTGTTCCTCCGGCTGATGTTGTGCCAGACCTTGACCCTGGTGAGCAGCTGCCGGATAGGCCACTACCACAGCTGCCGCCTGTGGACGAGCTGCTAGGTGACCCTGAGAGCCCGAACACGCCAGAGGGGATTACGGGTGGTTCGGAAGAAACCTTTGAAATTAGCGGGATTGAGCTAGTTGGCAGCTCTATTTTTACGTCCGATGATTTTGCGACATTGTTTGAAGCGTACATCGGTCGCCCAATTACGTTTAGCGAGCTGTTGCAGCTGCGCTCGGCAGTAACTCAAAGGTATGTAGAAGAAGGCTTTTTGACGACGGGTGCTTTTATTCCGCCGCAGACGTTGGAGGGGGGCGTGGTCACCGTTCAGGTGCTAGAAGGGGTGATCGAAGAGATTGAAATTGTCGGTACCCAGCGGCTGAATCCTGACTATATTCGTAGCCGGTTAGGGCTGGCCGCGCAGCCGCCAATCAATGCAGATACGCTGCTAGAGGGGTTGCAAAGGCTACAAATAGATCCGCTGGTTGAAACGGTATCGGCGGACTTACAGGCTGGGGTGAGGCCCGGCACTAGCATTTTGCGCGTAGAAGTGACAGAAGCCGATTCTTTTGAGGTGAGCACGACGATTGATAATGGGCGATCGCCTAACGTCGGGAGCCTTAGCCGGGAGCTTTCTGTGTCGGAAGGGAATTTGTTTGGCATCGGCGATCGCATTGCCCTCAGCTACAGCAACACAGACGGCAGTAACAACCTAGACCTGTCCTACAGCATTCCAGTTAGCCCATACAACACGCGCCTAAACTTCCAAGCAGGCATCGGTGAAAGCCGCATCATCGGCGAGCCCTTCGACGTATTAGAAATTAGCTCCGATGCCTTTCAGTATTCCGTTGGTGTCGAGCATCCCTTGATTGAAACACCCACCGAAGACTTCACCCTGGGTCTGGCGCTATCTCACAAAGAAACGCAAACCCGACTAGGCATTCAGGACTTTGGTGCATTTCCCCTGTCTCCTGGTGCAGATAGCGATGGTGAAACCCGGGTAAGCGCCTTGCAGTTTACGCAGCAATGGACCAAGCGATCACCCCAGCAAGTCTTCGCCGCCCGCTCTCAGTTCAACCTGGGCCTGGATATTCTGAATGCCTCCCGCAGTGAAAACGCGGTTAACGACCCAGGGACCGCGCCAGACAGTCAATTTTTCTCCTGGCGAGGGCAGGGCCAGTGGGTTCGGCTGCTAGGCGAAGATGCACTCTTTTTCCTACGCAGTGATGTTCAGCTAGCCAGCGACAGCTTGCTCTCGGCAGAGCAATTTGGCCTAGGCGGTCAGCAAACGGTACGCGGCTACCGCCAAAACGCCTTACTCCGTGACAACGGTGCCTTGGTCTCAGCAGAAGCTCGCTTCCCCATTGTCCGCTTTGCCGAAAATAGCATTGTTCAAATCACGCCCTTTGTGGATGCTGGCGTTGCCTGGAATCACCGCGACAATGATTTTAGCAACAACTTTTTAGCAGGCACTGGCTTTGGTTTTCTGTGGGAGCAAAACGACAATTTCTCTGCTCGCCTGGACTGGGGCATTCCCCTAGTAGATCTTGACGATGGTGACAGCAATACCTTGCAAGACAGCGGCATCTACTTCTCGGTGCGCTACAACCTATTCTAGTGTCAGCGCTAGCGCCAGAAGCGCTTTCCAGTAAAAAATACGCCCAGCACCATCATCATAATGGTCGCAAATCCCGGATAAATGAGTACCCCGGGCACTGGCAGAAACCGCTTGACGTACAAAAGTGGTATCAAGCAGCCGTTGAGCGCCCACATGGTGTCTGCTCGTAGGGGAACTTCTCCAAAAAAGCGGGCGGTAATATACAGCGCCAGTGCGCCCAACCCAAACCCAGCCGCCAGCGGTACAAACTGCAATACAAGACCGGTAAGGGCCAATGGAGAGCCCGCCGCCACGTCGGATTGCGATAGTGCCAAAATGCCTTGAAACAGCAGATAGTCGGCCACTGTCACCATCGCCATCGTCACCGACGCACTCAAAAACAGGCTATCCCACGGCAAATATTTAAGTGGACGCAACCCTCAACCCCCAACAACCAAAGTAAACCCACCTGTAGGATAGCCGTCCCGACTGTCCCGTCCCGACTGTCCCACCCCAGCCAACCCACTCAAACCGCGCCTACCCAAACTGCAGCGCCTGTCCCCTCACGCTTACATCAACCTGACCATAGTCATACACCACCTGTCCGCCTACGATAGTCATCACCGGCCATCCCGTCAAATTCCAGCCTTCAAACGGGCTCCATTGACATCGGGTTTGCAGCTCTTTGCGCACCACTGGCCTATACGTAGCCATATCTACCAGCACCAGATCCGCATCATATCCCGGTTCTAGCAGTCCCTTGTTAGGAATGCGGTAAGCGTCGGCCACAGCCGTACTCATCCAGTCACAGACCTGGGCTATCGTACAGTGGTTTTTCTTCGTCTGGGTCAGCATCAGCGGCAAGGCGGTTTCTACCCCAGGCATGCCGGACGGTGCATGAGGGTAGCCCCGACTTTTCGCTGTCATGCTGTGTGGCACGTGGCCAGTCGCAATAAAGTCGATAATGCCATCGTTTAGCGCTTGCCACAAAAGATCGCGATCGCGTGCATATCTCAGCGGCGGATTAGTTTGTGCCAGCGTTCCCATCGTCTCGTAGGCACTCATATCCAGTAACAAATGCTGTGGGCTCACGCTAGTGCTGACCCAGCTGGGCTTGTCACTACGTAGCAGGTCAGCTTCTTCGCCTGTAGATACTTGCAGAATGTGCAATCGCCGCTGATACGCCTTAGAAAGTCCCAACGCTATTTTGGTCGCGAGCAGCGCAGTCTGGTTATCCTGCACTCTAGTATGCGTCGCCGGGTCAGTCTCCAGGGCAAATTGCTGAGCGCGTTCTGTAATCCGTGCCTGGTTTTCGGCATGGACTGCAATTAGCCGGTCGCCTGTGGCAAAAATGGGCTCTAGCGCCTCAAGCGTGTCTACCAGGAGCGGACTGGGTATAGGTGGGCTGTGGCCGGCCCCCATGGTGACGTGAATGCCACAGGTTGGCTTTGCGACCTGTAAAGCCTTGTGGTTGCTGTGGGTCGCACCGATGAAGAAGCCGTAATTGATCAAGCTCTGTGCTTCGGCGATCGCTAGCTTCCTGGTCACAACAGCTTGAGTTGTTGTAATAGGTGGCGTATTGGGTATCTCTAAAAAAGAGGTCACACCGCCTTTTGCTGCCGCGCAAGTCTCGGTGAATAGCGCCTCTCCATAGGCCTCGCCAGACGTGCAGAAGTGTACCTGCGGGTCTATTACCCCAGGTAGCAGTGTCAGTCCCTGTGCTGCGATCACGCGTGTGCTGGCGTCGGTAGGCAAATCAGTGCCCACCGCTGTGATGTGTCCGCCTGCGATCGCCACGTCTCTAACCTCAATGGCGCCAGACGGCAACAGGACCTGTGCACCTCGAATTAGGATAGGTGCGATCGCAAGTGAGTCTGGCGTCATGGGGGGTGTCATGGAGAGCGTCATGGGTGTAATTCGTACGCAAGGGCACGACAGGGCCTAAACTTATCTAGTAAATATGATTGAATACTTTAGGACGGTTCAACCAACCAGACTTCCCAGCAATCTTAACCATCAACTTGACCTATAACTGTCGTGTCTGAAAAGCAACAAAATCCGTGGATTGAAGGGTTACAAACTGTCGGGCTGAGTATTGTGCTGGCCCTGGGCATTCGTCAATTTGTCGCCGAAGCGAGGTTCATTCCGTCCGAATCGATGCTTCCCACCCTCGAAATTGACGACCGGCTGGTCATCGAAAAAATCAGCTATCACTTTAATCCGCCCAAACGAGGCGACATCATTGTATTTAGAGCACCACAAAAGGCCCTCGAAGCGGCAAAATCTACCACCAACGATGCCTATATCAAGCGGGTAATTGGCCTACCGGGCGAAGAAGTTCAGGTCAAAGATGGCAAAGTTTTCATCGACGGTGAGCCATTGACCGAGGAGTACATTCAGGCCCCGCCTGTATATGTATGGGGGCCTGCAACCGTGCCAGAAAATCAGTACCTTGTGCTGGGCGATAATCGCAACAGCAGCTCTGATGGCCATGTGTGGGGGTTTCTTGAGCGCGAAAGTATTATTGGCCGTGCGGTTGTGCGCTTTTGGCCCTTGCAACGGATTGGTGGGCTCGATTAGCGATTTGCGTTAGATACCGCCTTTAGCTGGCACTCCCCCAACTGTCATAGATTACGCGTACAAAACCATGCCCAAAAGCTAGGCTAATAGGCGATAAGTTTCACCTGAAAATCGGTGTCCCATGGCTAAAGACTCCATCACCAAAAAATCCCCTAGCCTCTGGGTAGAAATGATCCAAACCCTCGGCTTGAGTGTGCTTATGGCCTTTGGTATTCGGCAGTTTGTGGCCGAAGCGCGGGTCGTCCCCACTGGCTCTATGCAGCCCACGGTAGAAATTAACGATCGCCTCGTCGTCGAAAAAATTAGCTATCTCTTTCAAGACCCAGACCGGGGTGACATTATTGTTTTCCAAGCGCCAGAAGAAGCGCTAGCTGCCGCTAACTCCGATACGAACGATGCCTACCTGAAGCGAGTGATTGGCCTGCCCGGCGAAACGATTGAAGTCGTCGATGGTAAGGTGCTCGTCAACAATCAGGCACTCGAAGAAAATTACATCAAAGCACCGCCGCGCTACACCTGGGGACCAAACGTCGTACCTGAAGGTCACTATTTGGTGCTAGGTGATAATCGCAACGGCAGCTCCGATGGTCATGTCTGGGGCTTTTTGCCTGAAGAGGCCATTATTGGTAAGGCCACAGCTCGCTTTTGGCCCCCTAGCCGAGTGGGTGGGTTGCGCTAAACCCACACTCTGCTGACTTTGCCCTTTATGGTTTGCCCTTGCCAGGGGGTATTGCGAGCGAGTGATCGCAATTCCTGTTCATCCACCACCCACTCCTCGCGTGGGTCAAACAGCGTCAGCTCTGCCGGTGCATCCACCTCCAGCTTCCTCGCTTCAAGGCCCAGGCACCGCGCAGGTGCTGCGCTCAGGACTTGCCACAGCTGCGACGGGCTCCATCGGCCTGTCTCGGTGGCGCTGCTGGCGACAAACGTCTGCCACAAAATTGGCAAGGCTAGCTCTAGTCCAATTGCTCCGGGCGGTGCTGAGCCGAATGCCACGGTTTTCTCTTCGTAGGTGTAGGGGCTGTGGTCTACGGAGATCGCATCAATCACCCCATCAGCCACACCTTCAATCAGGGCCTGACGATCGGCTGGGTTACCCAGCGGTGGCTTGTGTCGCAAGCTGGGATGGTACTGCTGCAAATCGGACGTATCAAACAGTAAATGATGCCAGGGAACGCTGGCGCTAATCGGCAGGTTTCGTGACTTAGCCTGACGAATCAGCTCTACGCTTCGGGCTGTCGATACGCGCATAATGTGGACCAGGGCAGGCACTTCTACAATGTATTCCAGCAGCGTTGCCAGGGCAGTGGTTTCGGCGATCGCACTCACCCCTGGCAGGCCCAATCGCAATGCATTAGCCCCCTCCCTGGCAACCCCATCACCCACCAAAGACGGGTCGCACGGCCAAAGCGCAATGGGCTTTTGCAGTGGCTGTGCATATTCTAGTAAGCGTCGGAGCAGGGCCTTGTTGGTAATCGGCAGTGCGTCTGTAAAGCCCAGAGCGCCTACGCTCACTAGTTCAGCGAGCTCGGTTAGCTGCTGACCATCTGCACCCTGGGTAATTGCTGCCCAGGGAAGGAGCTGAGGCTGATGCTTTGCCTGGGCATTTTTTTGATAGATGGCTGCGATCGCATCTACCTCATCTATCGCCAGCGTCCCCACATTTCCTGGCACCGTTGGCAGTAGCCCCACCCGCGTAAATCCACCGGCTGCTGCTGCCGCTCGCAAGGACTCATGGGTTTCACGCGCCTCGTGCCCAGGTTCACCGCTTTGGCTGTACAGGTCGATCAGGCCTGGCCCCAGGAACTGACCACGCCCATCAATGACCTGGGTATCGGCAGGTAACTCGGTAAGGAAAGGTGCGATCGCCCTCACTTTCCCATCTTCAATGAGCACATCGCCCGTCCCATCTGCGCCCGTCATCTCCGCAGCTGCCGTCAGCAGGTACGCCTGTTTTATCAGCTCAGCCACCATCCGGCTCTCCTACACAATTCCCATCACTGGCTCCGCCAGCAAAGACACTAAAGCGCACCCGCTGCCGTCTTATCAAAAATACTGCCTGATAGGTGGGTAGTAATATTCGCCGCACTTAGCACTGGCGAGCTACCGGGTCCGCCGTGATAGTCAATCACACTCACTGCGCCATTGCCCTGCTTGAACTGCCAAAACTTGTCTGGCCCCAGACCAAAGACCTGACACAGAATCGCCTTGTTAATAGCATCATGGGCCACCACCATCACGGTCTGAGGCGCTGTTGCATCGCTGTATGTGGCAACAATGTCTTCCATACCTTTCTTTGCTCTGCGCCACACATCTTCCAGGTTTTCACCCCCAGGCATTTGCACGGTTTCCGGCTTACTTTGCCACTCTCCTAGCATCCCTGGATAGCCAGATTCAATCTCGGTTTCTAACATGCCCTCCCACTCGCCGTGGCTGATTTCCCATAGGTCCTCAGTGGTCTTTAGGGTCACGTCGGGGTGGTACTTCAAAATACCTTCGGCAGTTTCTTTGGGCCTGGCCATAGAGGAAGTCACCGCCGAGTCGATTTCAACAACTTTTAAAAATTCACCGGCCTGGGCGGCTTGCTTGTGACCGTTCTCATTTAGCGGGATATCGATTTGGCCCTGAAAGCGACCGTCGCGGTTCCAGTTGGTTTCGCCGTGGCGCACTAGTAAAATTCGTGGGCCTTTGAAGCGCGATCGCCGCTTTGGAATGGGCTCACCCATATGGCTTGTCAGGTTCAGCGACTCTAGCTGCACCCCGTCTTCCCAGCCGCCCGCAAAGTTAAGCACGTTAATGGCACAGTTGCTTTGGCCCATATTGTTCAAGCTTTCAGGGCCCAAGCCAATCGCGGAGCCGACCAGTGCTCTATTAATTGCGCTATGCCCGACTAGTAAAACGGTCTGGCCTTTGTGCTTCTCCAGTACGGTCTGCCAAAAGGCTATTGCCCGCTCCCAAATCTCGCGAGCAGGATAAAACTCAGCGGTGGTACCATCGTCATTCGGCAACGGCATCATAAAGTTGATAGGGTCTTCGCGCCAGGCCCGGTACATGTCCGGATACTTCGCTTCTACCTCGTCAAAGGTAGAAGACTCCCACAGCGGCAGGTTAATTTCTTTAATCCGATCGGTAAATTCAATCTCTGGCAGCTCGGCCCCTTTTGCGCCCATGGTTTCTACAATCAGCTCACAGGTGCGGCGAGCCCGCTTGAGGGGGCTTGCGTACACCGCGTCAAAGGCCAGCGTATCTAGCGTGTTGCCCACCGTTTTGGCCTGCTGTTCGCCCAGGTCAGTCAGGACTGCCTCATCATGATGGCCTTGAATGACGCGGCTAACATTCGAGGTGCTTTGACCGTGACGAACGATAATAACAGTAGTTTTCAACGGAGCTATCCTCGCCTTTGAAGTGAATTGTTGACTATGCCGGTACCTGTGCCAGAGCTATCTTACAACATGGTTTATAAGCGATCGCTCTGACACGTCAAGATGTTGCAACTGCTTTATTCAAGTCCTTCGCTGAACGTGATATACACAACAAAAAGCAAACGAATTCTTCAGCGGCTTGTCATTTTAGCGATCGCCTTATTTGGCCTTATCAGCTGCTCACGGCCACCCAACTTGCCAGATGATTCAGCACTCCTCACACAGTGGCAGCAAAACCAGGCAAAACTCATCCAGCTCATGGACGCCTGCGAGATACAGGAGACCACCCCTAGCCTCAAAGAGCGCTACCTGGAGACCGATAAGCTAATTACGCCCAACTCCCTAGATATTTTTGGGGATTGTGCGCTCAACACAGCCTCTTTAGGTGAGGCGTATAGCCTGCAGTATCTTGGCAAGGCGATCGCCGCAGGCACTGAAGAAAGCTACCTAATAGTCACCCATCAACACAGAGAAGGCACTGGCCTGATTGAGGAAGCCGCTAGCCGATGGACCAGCGGCTGGGTGAGCTGGAAATCTTCCATTCTCGAAGAAAAAGGCTTCATTCACGTCCCAGACGGCAACCTCACACCGCTACAGACGATGCTGCCCTCCGCTAGCCTGTCCGACCAGCCGTTAGATCAATTCTCGGGAGAGTATCGGCCCACCAGCCAAATCAGTGGCAACAGCAGCTGCGAAATCTGGCGTATTCGTCCCTTCGAGCCTGCATGGGCTCTGTTCTACCACCAGACGCGCGAGTGCCCAACCTGAGGAGCACTTGATAGGATATGACCTATGGAAAATGTCATCACCTACAGTCCGGCCTATACGCTAGTACCTACCTTTGAGTGCTTCAACCGCTGCGCTTACTGTAATTTCCGTGTCGACCCAGGCCAGAACGACTGGATGAGTATCGCTACGGCCACAGAAAAGTTAAGCGCACTGCAAGACCAGAATACTAACCACGACGTCATAGAGCTACTGATGCTCGCGGGCGAAGTACATCCTCACAGCCCAAAGCGAGCAGCCTGGTTTCAAAGAATCTACGATCTGTGCGAGCTAGCGTTGCAGATGGGATTTTTGCCCCACACCAACGTAGGACCGCTCAGCCCAGAAGAAATGGCACAGATGAAGCAGGTGAATGTTTCTATGGGTCTGATGCTGGAACAGCTGACGCCCAAACTGCTCAGCACGGTGCATGCCAATGCGCCGAGCAAGCACCCAAAAGTGCGCGTTCAGCAGCTGGAGCTAGCAGGCAAATTGCAGATTCCGTTTACGACTGGGCTACTGCTAGGGGTAGGCGAAAGCCAGGATGATTGGCGCGATAGTCTGACAGAAATTGACCGCATTCATGCTCAATACCATCACATTCAAGAAGTCATTTTGCAGCCCTATCAACCGGGTCAAACCCAGGCAGAAATAATTCCTGCCTGCCAGGGTGAAACACTGCTACAGGCGGTGAAGATCGCTCGTGAAATACTATCTGCTGACATCACCATTCAAATTCCACCCAATCTGGTCCGTTCGCAAGGCGCACTGATTGCCTGTATCGACTCAGGTGCACGCGATCTGGGGGGCATTGGCCCAATTGATGAGGTCAACCCGGATTATCATCATCGCGATCGCACCCACCTGCAACAGCTCCTACAGGCCCACGGTTGGACCCTACAGAAACGTCTCCCTGTTTACCCAAAATACGACAGCTGGCTATCCGAGAAATTGACATCAGCGGTAGAGAAATGGCGTACTCATGTGAGAACATAGTTTGTGATCAGGATCACAGACTAATGCACTATGGACGCCTCTACCATTCAGGCCAGCGCATCTGACACGGAAACAGCCAGCATGCGAATGGAAAGCTCGGCTCTTATGAGTCTGGTTGCTCGTACCCCTACTCACGTTGCCAAGCAGAGCGGTTCCTGGTTCGATCCTGATACCTGGCGAGGGGGAAATATCCCCGGCAATGACGCCAGAGTTGTGATTCCAGACGGTGTGTCGGTCAATTATGACGGCGTTGACGACGTAAAGCTATACACGCTTAGAGTGGATGGCGAGTTGACTTTCGCCACCCGCAAAGACACCAGAATGGTGGTCGATACTTTTGTGGTCACTGCCAACGGCAGGCTAGAGATTGGGACTCAAGATGATCCGATTGATGCCAATGTTAAAGCCGAAATTTTAATCGCCGATAATGGCGCTATCAATCTAAGGCGCGACCCTACTCAGCTCGGGCGCGGTCTGATTTCCTACGGCGATGTGCAAATTCACGGTCAGGCGAAAACCTCTCACCTGAAGGTGAGTACTGACCCCAAGGTAGGTGACAACACCCTGACACTGCAATCCGAACCCATTAACTGGCAAGTCGGCGACACGCTGGTACTGACGGGTACGCGCTACAACAGTGCCAAAAGTGACGCCAAATGGGAAGCAACTAACGAAGATGAAGAAGTCACCATCAAGGCTATTGATGGCAATGTCGTTACCCTCGAAGAATCTTTAGCGTACGACCACAGCACGCCCCGCGACGACCTGAAGGCCTATGTTTCCAACCTTAGCCGGAATGTTGTGATTGCCAGCGAGAATGGCGATCGCCTCCCCGTAGGCCAGCGTGGACACACCATGTTCATGCACTCTGATGACATCAATATTCGCTACGCCCAGTTCAAAGACCTGGGTCGCACCGATAAAAGTCAACGGTTGGACAAAGTCATTGATGGGCGCAAAAATGTTGAGGGTCGCTACGCTGCCCATATCCATGAAACGGGTACCGATGGCGATCCAGCTGTGCTAGTAGGCAACGTCGTCGATAGCTCACCCGGCTGGGGGGTTGCCATTCATAACAGCAACGCCATCCTAGAAAATAATGTTGCCTACGATATCAACGGCGCAGCCTTTGTTACCGAAAGCGGCAACGAACAGGGCGCATTTCGCAACAACATTTCTGTTAAAACAGGTGGCATCCACGGTTACAACGAAAAGAAAGGGGTTGAAACCCACGACTTTGGCCGCTCGGGCATTGGCTTTTGGTTTGCTGGGCGCTTGATGGAAAACGAAGGCAACGTCGCTGCCGGGAGCCGTAATACCGGTATGTTCTACATGCATCGCGGCAGGGAGCTCATTCGCCCAGACCCTGAAGATCTTCCCTTCCCCGAAGCCGCCAGAAACCGCGACAAGTTAGGTGATGTAACGGTCGATCACGCCCCTATTCAAGGCTTCAAAAACAACGAAGTCTTGGCCTCTAGCGTGGGTCTCAACATCGTCAAAGATTTTCCTCGGCAGTACAACGACTTGCGTACGGTGCTCGACGGCTTCAAAGCTTGGGAAGTAGAAGAAGGCACCCACCTGCAATACACCTCTCATTACACCCTCAACGACTTTGATCTCGTTGGCAGTGAGAACGCCCGCCTTTGGCGAAACAAGGGCATGACGATGCAGGCCAACCTCCAAGACGTCGTATTCAACAATATGACCATAGACGGCTTTAATGCTGGCATCGTTGCTGGAAAGAATAGAACCGGACGAGGGATTCCAGAGCTCGATGACCGGGGACTGGTGTGGATCGATCTAGAGATTAAGAACACAGCTATCGATCTCAAAAACTTTGAACTGCCACCCGAAAAGTGGCTCACGCAAGCGGATCTAAACCCTGGTCAGCTGAACTTTGAACTCTCTGATACCAGTGATTTAGAAATTTCAGCTGATGATACCGAGGCCTATATCAAAATCGAGGGCACGAAGACAGATTCTTTGGGCACCATCGAAATGCCCTTTGGCAACGAAACGCTGTGGCTGAACTATCAAGACGTTACCGCATTAGCAGAGAAGGGCTACTACACTTTCGCCGACGGACGCCGCGCTGCGGTTATTGAAGAGTACATTTCCGATCGGGTAACCGGAGAGACCATCAGGCTCCCTATCGTGGTTACGTTCAAAGAAAGCTGGTGGACTAAGGATGCACCGAATTTGGGCGTTCTAGACCCTACAAACGTTGTAAAAAGTGCCCAAAAAGTCACGATTCCCGAAAGTGAGTTTCTGATTCAAAGCGATTCCTTTACGCCTACTGTGCTGGTCAATACGGAAAAGGTTGTCAGCACAGAAGAGGACCTTGTAAAACAGGCAAAGCCTGTTCTTCCGATGGCACCTGAGCGCTTAGAGCCTGCTATTGGCGATCGCCCTGAAAAGACAACAGCGCCTGTTGAAGATGAGCCAGCTACCCAGCCACAAATCACTTCGCCATGGTGGGCCATCGATCCGCTCATAGGCGCAAACGGCAATCAGCAAAGTCTAACTAGTGACCTATCGGACGTTGATTTAGCTGATCTAGCGGTAGGTGACTGGCAGCGGCTAATAGAACAAAGTGAACCGGAGGCGATCGCCTCCTACCTAACCGAGCAGGGTATTGATAGCGAAGTCGTTTCACAGCTGCAAAGCCAGTTCGAGCAAATCACCTTGGGCAACGCCTCCGAGACAACGCTGCTCGACGGTATCAGCCAGCTTGCGCAAAGCGACTTGGAGGCTTTAGATGAGGCCAGTATGAGACGCTTGTTTCAAATTGCCGACGGATCCACATCCTCAAGCGCTGATTTGCTGTAACCAAAAGTCCCACAGCGATCGCAGTTTTTACACCTCGCTATGGGACTTTTTTGAGTTCCTATTGATTTTTATCGAACAGGGGCCAAGCCTTACACGCGACCGCGCAGCATTTGGGCCATCTCATTTTGCTTGGGTGATAGCTCTAGTGCTGTCTCCTCTGTAATGCGACCCGCTTCGTACAGGCTATACAGCGACTGGTTCATAGTACACATGCCGTCGAAGGTGCACTTCGGCAAAATCGCTTCCACTTCATCGAGCTGACCGCGCAAAATATAGTCCTTAATCGCGTCGGTGTTGATGAGGATTTCGTGGAAGGCGGCACGCTTGCCGTCGGTGGTGCGGCACAGGCCTTGGGCGACAACGCCAATGAGGGATTCAGCGATCGCCACTCGAATCGGGGCCTGCTGCTCCGGCTCATACATCCCCAAAATTCTCTCCACCGTCTTCACCGCACTATTAGTGTGCAGCGTTCCAAACACCAGGTGACCAGTTTGAGCTGCCTTCAGCGCCGTTTCAATTGTCTCCCTATCACGCATCTCCCCTACCAAAATGATGTCAGGATCTTCGCGCAAAGACGCCTTCAGCGCATTTGCGAACTTGCGCGTATGCACACCCACTTCTCGCTGCTTAATCAGCGACTTGTGGCTCTGATGCACAAATTCCACCGGGTCTTCGATGGTAATAATGTGCTTGGGCATCTCCTTATTGATGTAGTCAATCATCGCCGCCATTGTGGTCGACTTACCAGAGCCCGTCGGCCCCGTCACCAGAATCAAGCCCTTGTGATAATGACACATGTCCTTAATCACAGACGGTAAATTCAGCTGCTGCATCGTCAAAATCTCCACCGGAATTAGTCGCATCACAATCGATGGACCATTCAAGCTATCGAAGATATTAATTCTCACTCGGGAGAAGTCGTACTGCGCCGCGCCGTCAAAATCGAGTGTTTCTTTGAACTCTTCAATCTGCTCAGGCGTCAAAATTTCAGTCAGCCAGCTCTCAAACATCTCTGGCGTCGTTTTGGGGAAGTCCGTCGCCATAATCTCGCCCCGGTTCCGGTAGCGGGGTACCTCACCCACACCCACATGAATATCCGAGTAGCCCTCGTCAAAGGCCTTACGAATCACCTTTTCTAGGGTAGGACCATTGCCCGCAGCCCCTTTCGGCATTGGCGGTGGTGCAGCCGCTCTATGACCAGCAGCCTTAGCCGCTGCATTAGGCGCAGGTGGTGTCCCGACCATTTTGGTCTGAGGCGGCTGGGACGACATTTGCGTTTGAGGAGGGCGGGGCAGCGCAGGCCGCGCCTGAGCAGGCATAGCCGGTGGGGCGGATGCCGCGCGAGGTGGTGGCGGCGGTGGCATCGCAGGCCGAGGTGGTGGTGACGGTGGCGATTGCAAGTTGCTCATGGTGCCCCTCAATGGATGCAAGTAAAGTGTGGACTACGTGAATTCCCTGTAACCTATGTGGGAAAGGGCTTTACGTAGTTTAAGTCTGCCCAAAATAGCGATTAAAAACGGGCGAGCAACCAGGATTAGCGTTCGGCGCTAAGTAAACAGCAGGTAGCAAGTAGACGAAGTCGGCAGCGAACAGGCGGAAAACCCAACAGATCTGACGAATCCCTGAATACAAAACGGCTAGCATCCTGTGCTACTTTATTAAGGCTGTACTAAATTCACACATCTGGGTTTTCGGGTGTTTGGTAAGCCGAGGGCCGCTTCGATAGCTGGCAAAAGCCAGTCGATTCAGGCAACCTGTTGACACTTGTCAAATGCAGCCAGATGGAGGTTTAACCCGAAAGGAGAAAAATCAAATGCCAGTCGTATCACTGTCTGACCTACTAGAGTCAGGCGTTCACTTTGGCCACCAAACCCGTCGGTGGAACCCAAAGATGGACGAATACATTTTCACTTCCCGCAATGGCGTCCATATTATTGACCTGGTCAAAACCGCCACACTGCTCGAAGAAGCTTACAAATATGTCCGCAAGTCCGCAGAAGGCGGCAAGAGCTTTTTGTTCGTCGGTACCAAGCGTCAGGCTGCAGGCATTGTTGCCCAAGAAGCGAGCCGCTGTGGTTCCTACTACGTAAATCAGCGCTGGCTGGGTGGCATGCTCACCAACTGGACGACTATTAAAACCCGCGTAGACCGTCTGAAAGAACTCGAAAAAATGGAGCAGTCTGGTGCGCTAGCCATGCGTCCTAAGAAGGAAGCCTCCATGCTTCGTCGTGAACTCGACAAGCTGCAGAAGTATTTGGGCGGCATTAAGACAATGCGCCGTATCCCTGATGCTGTCATCATTGTCGACGTTCGCCGCGAATATAACGCCGTTCAAGAATGTCAAAAGCTAGGGTTGCCTATCATTTCTCTGCTAGATACAAACTGCGATCCTGATGTGGTCGATGTGCCTATCCCTGGAAACGACGATGCCATTCGCGCGATTAAGCTGGTAATTGGCCGACTGGCAGATGCCATATACGAGGGTTCACGGGGCGGTGGTACCGATAGTGGTAGCAGCAGCAAGGCCGCTAGCCATGCCGCTGATATTTACGATGGCTACGATGGCGCAGACTATAACGACGAAGGCGCTGAAGTTGGCGATGCCGCTGCGTCCGCAGAAGCCGCAACGGGAACGTCAGCTAGCTAACTGATCTTTCTCGTCGATTGGTGTTTCACTAGATGTGGTCAGATTTTTCCTCCGCAGTGGTAAAGGTCTGACTGCATCCTCTCGAAAACCACCTCAAAGGAACACTCTCAACCGTCAGAGCAACTCAATTAATCAACATAAAACGGAGGCATAATGGCAGGTATTTCTGCAAAGCAGGTGAAAGAACTGCGCGATAAAACCAGCGCGGGCATGATGGACTGCAAAAAAGCGCTGCAAGAAACCGACGGCGATATGGAAAAGGCCAGTGAATGGCTGCGCCAGAAGGGCATTACTTCTGCGGGTAAAAAAGAAAGCCGAGTCGCTTCAGAAGGTCTCGTCCACAGCTACATTCACACGGGTGGCCGCGTAGGCGTACTGGTTGAGATCAACTGTGAGACTGACTTTGTGGGTCGTCATGAAGACTTCAAGCAACTGGCCCAAGATGTGGCGATGCAAATTGCGGCATCTCCTAACGTTGAGTACGTCAGAATAGACGACATTCCAGAGAGCATCGTTGAGAGCGAAAAGTCAGTCGAGATGGGTCGTGATGACCTGGGTAACAAGCCTGACAACATCAAAGAAAAGATTGTTCAAGGTCGTATTGACAAGCGACTGAAGGAGCTGTCTCTGGTTGACCAGCCTTTCATCAAAGACCAGAACATCACCGTGGCCGAGCTGGTAAAGCAAGCGGTCGCTAAGCTGGGTGAAAACATTCAAATCCGCCGGTTCTCTCGCTTTATTTTGGGTGAAGGTATCGAAAAAGAGGAAGTCAGCTTCGCAGACGAGGTTGCAGCTCAGACAGGTCAGAAGAAGTAAGCGCGGAAGACGTCGATGTAAAAAGACGTCGATGCAATGGCACACACCCTAGCTGTGTCGCCATTGTGATGCATGAAGGTCGGGTTCTTCCTCAGCCAGAAGAGCCCGGCTTTTTAGCAACTTGCTAGAGTGTAGATAGAGCAGCTTTGGTGCTAGTTTGGTGCGGGCTCGCTATTGTAGAGAATATATGGTTAAAGCAAGCAGCCAGATTGAAAAGGAGCTAGGACTGCTCCAACAGCGAACAGAGGATATGGCCGAGACGCTAGAGCCGCTGTATCAGGGCTACTTGAAGGCGCTGGCGGAGGCGAGTAAGCAGCAGCTGATGGCAGCGGCCTACCACCTGTGTACGCAGGCTTATCCTGACAAGTTTTTGAGTCTCTCCTGGCAGCAGCGTAATCAGCTACAGCGGTCTTTACAAAAGCTGGCTACACAGATTCATGTGCAGCTAGTCGAACAGCGGGCAATCGCGAAGAAGAATAGTCGTAAGCCTCAGCGAAACAACGGCCTGGCTTTTTTGCAGCGCTTATTGGAAGCCAGGTCTGAAGGGGTGGTGGTTCAGACCCGAGAAGGTAGCCGTGATGACTTGCTAGATAAGCTATCAGAGCTTGCACAGCTCAATGCGAGCGCTGGGTCAGCTTCTGATGGCACCACAGAAGAGGCTACTGAGCCCGGTTCCCCCAGACCCGAGCCCCCCAGAGAAGATGACTGGCAATCGGATGTCCCCCCAGCAGAGCCTGTGGAAGGGGATGGTGCAAGCAGTGATGATATTGATTTTGAATCGCTGGGGTTATCCGGAACCGATGAGCTATCTGCCAAAGAATTAGGCGATGAAGAATCGGGCAGTGAAGCGTTAGGTAGTGAAGAGTTAGGTGGTGAAGAATTAGCCGGTGAAGCGCTGGATTTTGAGATGGATATTCCGGCGGCTGAGCAGCGCCTCACTGTGTCCGAAGAGGACGACTTGCTAGGTGCCTTAGAAGCGCTGGCGCGTCGCTCTATGCGAGAAGAGCCGGATGAGGATAGTGAAGAGGCGGCACTAGCGCCGGTTCACCTGGCAAAGCAGCAGGTACTGATGGAGAAGGCTATTAGAGATGTGTTTAAGGCCATTTCAGAAGAAGCTAATGAAATCTTGCAAACATCAGACGTGATGCCTAATTTCCCAAAGGCGCTGATGGCAGCAGCCGCAGATTCTAGGGGTGTGGGTGAGATGGCGAATGCAGTGCCTAACGTGGTGAAGGTATCGGTGCGGGTAATGCACGGTGAGGCCAATTTTGACATGCTCGAAGGTGAGGCGGGTGACGACGGGCGTGAGCCGGGATACGACTCGGGATATGGAAGCTCCTCGGGCAGAGGCTCTTTGGATAAAGGGGCTTTGGGTAGACAAGCGCGATCGCGCCGAGCCGACAGAAACAACCGTCCGCCCCGCAGACTCAACGGCAGGTCCAGTGATTCTTCCTCTAGCGATAGATCTCAAGGCAGCTCTAGAGGCCGTAGATCGTCTTCATCTCATGGTGGTTCATCTAACAGTGAACAAGGCGATCGCCCCTCCAGACGGTTTTTACCGGCCAACGCCATCGAGATAGAAGCTTTTCCTGAATTTGCGGTGATTAATCTGCAGCTGAGCGAAGTCGAATTTACAGACCCTCGGGTGTCAGTTTGGCGCAATCGCCTGCGAAAGGAGTTTGCCAACCTGAAGCAGCTAGGGATGAAATATCAGAAAACACAGCGATCGCTCGAAACCGCAAAAGCCGAAGACGCGTGGCGCTCTAGCTGGACGGCCCTGGAAGAGTCGTAAGCAGAAGAGTCGTAAGCAAAATTCCACTAAAATAGGGCATGGCGCAATCGACCCCTACACCATCGACCGTTACCACTGCTCCCCACTCTGCACCCGCACTGCCCGACTGGGTGCGTTTGCAAAAGGCGCTGAGTGTCGAATCGGAGCGTGGATTCAACAATATTGAAGGGCATCAAAAGCACTTCAACGAGTTTTTGTCTGAGAGCTTGCAGAGTGGACGTAAGGCCCTGGCAAGCAACCTATCAGGGCAGGTTAGTGCCGACAAGTGGGAGAGCTTATCTGAGCGGTTCGATAGCTACGCCGAACTATCATTTTCGCAGCGGCAGCACCTAGTCGCCGATACTCGGCGGTTCCTGCACAGGGCCAGACAGGCTGCTGAATCGTTGCCCTTATTAGTAGCCGCAGAATCTGGCAGCAGCTATCAGCCCAATAGTGCGAAATCCTCTAAGTCGAGCAGCGCTGCGGCGAGTGGGTCTAAAAGTAAATCAAATCGCGCCAAACGCAAGACCAAATCGCCGAAGACTAAAGACGTCACGGGTTTAGTCAATCGCCCTAACTCTACCCATCCACTAGATAAGCCGTTGACTTATCTAAAGGGTATTGGCCCTAACAAATCCGAAAAGCTGGCAAAACTGGGCCTGCTAAGCCTGCGAGATGCGCTTTTTTACTTTCCCCGCGACTACATCGACTATGCACGTCAGGTCAAAATAAAAGACTTGGTCCCCGGTGAAACGGTTACCATCGTCGCTACGGTAAAACGGTGTAACTGTTTCAACAGTCCACGTAATTCCAAGCTCACTATTTTCGAGCTGACGGTGTACGACAGTAGCTCCCGGCTAAAGCTCAGTCGCTTTTTGGCCGGTAATCACTTCCGCTCCAGAGGTTGGCAAGAACGACAAAAAAGGCTGTATCCACCGGGATCGATTGTGGCGATTTCAGGACTAGTAAAGCAGTCTAAATATGGCATCAATATCGATAGCCCAGAGATAGAAGTGCTGGGTGGCGAGGGCGACCAGATTGAGTCGTTGAAGGTGGGCCGAGTGGTGCCGGTGTATCCGCTTACTGAAGGGGTTGGTGCTGACCTAGTACGGAAGGCGGTGGTCGCTGCACTGCCATCTGTGGTGGAATTGCGTGATCCGTTGCCTAGAGAGCTGAAGGATCGGTACGAGCTAGTGGATTTGCCTGTTGCGATCGCCCACATCCATTTTCCGCCCAGTAGTGAGGAATTGGCGATCGCCCGTCGCCGCCTCGTATTTGATGAATTTTTCTACCTGCAGCTGGGCCTGCTGCGCCGCCGCGCCGAACAGCAGCAGCAGCAAACCAACATCCAAATGGCCCCCACCGGCGAACTCATCGAATCGTTCTACAAAGTACTCCCTTTCAAATTCACCAACGCCCAGCAGCGCGTCGCCCAGGAAATCCTCAACGACCTACAGTCCACCGCGCCCATGAATCGCCTGGTGCAAGGCGACGTAGGCTCGGGCAAAACGGTTGTCGCCGTGGTTGGCATACTCGCGGCTATTCAGGCTGGTTACCAGGCCGCACTTATGGCCCCCACCGAAGTCCTTGCCGAACAGCACTACCGCAAGCTCGTAGAGTGGTTCAATCTGCTGCACCTACCCGTAGAGCTGCTAACTGGCTCTACCAAAGCCGCTAAACGCCGTCAGATTCATGCAGAACTACAAACTGGCGAACTGCCCGTACTGGTCGGTACTCACGCCCTAATAGAAGATCCGGTACAGTTCAGCAACTTGGGCCTAGTCGCCATCGACGAGCAGCATCGCTTCGGCGTAGCTCAACGGGCCAAGCTTCAGCAAAAAGGGGACAATCCTCACGTGCTGACCCTTACGGCAACACCAATCCCTCGGACCCTCGCGCTAACGATTCATGGTGATCTGGACGTGAGCCAAATTGACGAGCTGCCGCCGGGTCGAAAAGCAATCAAAACAACCGTTTTGGGTGGAAAAGAAAGGGCTGAGGCCTACGACCTGATCCGGCGTGAAATTGCGCTGGGTCGTCAGGTGTATATTGTGCTGCCTCTGGTTGAGGAATCTGAAAAGCTGGACTTGCGCTCAGCGATGGAAGAGCACGCTCGCTTGCAGGAGACGATATTCCCCGACTTCTCGGTAGGCTTACTACACGGCCGCATGAGTTCAGCAGACAAAGACACCGCAATTAGCGCTTTTCGTGACAAAGAAACACAAATTCTGGTCTCTACCACCGTTGTAGAAGTGGGTGTGGACGTACCGAATGCTTCGGTCATGCTGATAGAACATGCAGAGCGCTTTGGCCTATCACAGCTGCACCAGCTACGTGGTCGAGTGGGCCGAGGTGCGGACCAGTCTTTTTGCCTGTTGATGACGAGCAGTAAAAGCGAAGTTGCTATGCAACGGTTACGAGTGATGGAACAGTCACAGGACGGTTTCTTTATTTCTGAGATGGATATGCGCTTTCGGGGACCGGGCCAGGTGCTGGGTACTCGTCAATCAGGTCTGCCAGATTTTGCGCTAGCAAGCCTAGTAGAAGACCAGGAAGTGTTAGAGATTGCCAGGACAGCCGCGACTAATTTATTAGCCGAAGAGGCTAAGGACGGTGATGGACTTACCCGCTGGCCACTGATGGAAAAAGAGCTGGAGCGGCGCTATCAAAAGCTGATGGGCGGCGCAATTTTGACATAGTCTGTCAAGGGTCCATAGGATTGTCCTCAGGAATTTATATAGTTCGTATATACTATGGTTGGTAGAAACTTGTTCTCCGCATAAACACGGAGTGTTTGTGTGTCCGAACGAAATGCCTGCCTGCTATTACATCAGCAAGAAAGTATGTATGGTATATGTACATATAGTTTCCTGCGGATTGTCCAGAGGATAGGGAATGAGTGGTGGAAATATAGACCGCATTCCGGTCAATCAGCTAAGCGCTCGATATAATCTGGCCCGTAGCGCTGTGTATAAGCGCATGGCCGATTTAGGCATTGAGCGCGAAAAGGTCGGAAATCGCGCCTACGTTAGTGGGCCTCAAGTAGCGCTGCTAGATGAACTGCACAGCTTCATTGGTGTGGGTGGTAACATCGCTGAGTTTATTGCCCGCAAGGGATTGGATAAGCCCGACGAGCAAGCTGAGGATGACTCCTCAGGTCAGTCCTCAGGAATAGCGCTGAACCAGGCGGACATGCTGAAACTGGTGAGTGCGATCGCCGCCGAAATGGCAAAAAATCTTCAGCCCTCCCTTACTCCCTCAGCAGATCCGCTTGCCTACTACGAGAAGCTAGAAAAAGCAGCCAAGGGCAAATGGAAAATGCGAACCTCTGAGCTAGCTGACCTGCTGAAGCTAACCCCCAAAGAAATTAACAGCTACGGCCAAACCTTCTACGAAGCAGGCTTTGTTTTTAACCGAGCGGGCTATCGTTCTGGTGGCGAAACGGCCTGGCTAGTATCCAAGGGGTAAGCTGTATAGTAGTATGTATGTACACGCAAGAAAAAAGCTGACATTTCTGCCAGCCTCTTGAACTCTTTTGTGCGTATCGTTTGTCTACGTCTCAACTGACTTCCGCTGCAACGGAATCAATTGAACCAGGCTAGTGATGGCGGTGACGGTGACGATGTCGGTAGTGATGCTGATGTTAGCACTGGCACCGCTTTCGCATTTTAAACAGTAGTCCACAGAAGTGTCCTGTCTGTCTAAGTCCTTTCGGGGAGCGATCGCAGTGGACTCTTAGTCATTCTGGCACTTGTTCGCCAGCAGGGGCTTTACCCACCAGTGGAAGCCGTTCCCCCTAAACCCTCGAGTCTTTCGCTTGCACTTACTATAGCATGTCCTGAGGACAGTCCGCAGGATAAAAATACGGAAAGTCCTCAGGATAGTCCGCGAGTGCCCGCAGGACAGTTCTTGAGACTGTAAATTATTTTTACAACCTTAGAGCAGCACTCACGTTGCGTCAGAATTCATAGGATTTCTATCAAAGACGCCTACAATGGAAGCCAATGCTTGAAAGGCAATTCAAGATGGCACAGATCACAATTGAAGTTCCTGATGAATTCGCTCAAAGTCTGGAGCAGTTTCAAGGTCAGCTTCCTGAGCTATTTACTCGCTTTATATCAGCTGCTTTATTGAGTAGTCGACCTCCGAACACTGTGTCTACACCGTCTCTCCAGGGTGCTTCTCCGCCAGCAACCTACCAGGAAGTTCTCGACTTTTTGATAGGTCGTCCAACTTCAAATCAAATTGTCGAATTTCGAGTCTCCGAACAGTCTCAGTCTCGTTTGCAAAGCCTGCTGGAGAAAAATCGTGATGCAGTGCTGAGTCCAGGAGAGAAAAGCGAGCTGACTCTTTACGAACAACTAGATACTCTAATGGGCCTGCTCAAGGCTAAAGCCTTGATATCCCTTCGTTCTAACCTCGAATCGTAGTCGCGGTATGTCTTACATTCCAGATGTGCTCAGACGGTTAGTTCGTCAGCGAGTTGCTGATACCTGTGAATACTGTTTAATGCATCAAACATTTTCGATGTACAGTCATGAAATTGATCATGCAGTTGCCATCAAACATGGTGGTAAAACAGTGCAAGAAAATTTAGTTTTGGCTTGCTTGCCTTGTAACCGTCACAAAGGAACCGATTTAACCAGTATTGATGCCCTGAGTGGGGAGATTACGCCACTTTTCAATCCCCGGCTTCAATTTTGGGGAGAGCACTTTGAATCACAAAATGGCTATATTGCAGGTCTTACAAATGTTGGGTGAACCACTGTTTTCCTGTTGCAGTTCAATGAATCAAGCCGTCTTCAACTCCGTCGAGAGTTAGCATCCAAGAATCTCTATCCAGACTTTCACCTGGGTTAGTGGGGCATAGATTCTGTCCTCAGCGCTAACTTTACGCTGAGGACAGAATCTACTCAGGCTTATGCTATTCTTGATAGACAAATTAAACGCTTCGGGGCGTAGCGCAGCTTGGTAGCGCACTACTTTGGGGTAGTAGGGGTCGTGGGTTCAAATCCCGCCGCTCCGATTCATTCGTTTAATTTTCAAGATCAAGGCGTTCTCTTTTGAGGGCGCTTTCTTCGCTTTAAAGGGCTCAATGTCAAATATTTGCGATTGATGTCACAGCAGTGGCACTTATCAACTCACTTAGATATATTGTGCGTGAATGCACCCGGAATTCTATTCAGTTCTTAGCTGTATTCACTAACTCTCTTACTAAAAGGTTAAACACATGGGTCTCGAAGATAATTTGAAGAATGCTGTAGATACTGCCAAAGACAAGGTGGAAGGCGTTGTCGGTGATACTGGCGAAATTGGCGAAAACCTGAAGGACAAAGCACAGACAAAGATTGACGAAGTAGCTTCTGAAGCCCAAAGTAAAGTGGGTGATACTGTGAACAGTCTCAAGGACAAGCTGCCTGGTTAAGGACAGAAGCTCTAGCTCTTCTCGTCTGCTCAATTTTCAACACTGCAAAAGGACTGCCTTAATCACAAGGCAGTCCTTTTTGTATCCTTTCTTTGTGTTCCTGAGGTGCCCGCTATTGGGTACAACCTCCTATGGCACAATGTATAGACACCTCTATACCTGTAGATTTAAGCCTGTGAGTAACGCCAATCAGCCCGCCCGTCGTGCCGTTTTTCCCTTCACTGCGGTCATCGGCCAGGAAGATATGAAGCTAGCCCTCATTTTGAACGTGATCGATCCTAAGATCGGTGGCGTCATGATTATGGGCGATCGCGGCACAGGCAAATCCACCACCATCCGCGCCCTCGCCGACCTCCTCCCCGAAATTGAGGTCACTGCCGACGATCCCTACAGCCGCGCTCCCAACAACCCAGACGTCGTTAGTGAATACGAAGATCGCGAAATCAAAACCGCTACCAAAAAAGTTCCCATGGTAGACCTGCCTTTGGGCGCAACCGAAGATCGCGTCTGCGGCACTATCGATATTGAAAAAGCGCTTGCAGAAGGTGTAAAAGCCTTTGAGCCTGGCTTACTTGCCAAAGCCAATCGCGGATTGCTGTATGTAGATGAGGTCAATCTGCTAGACGATCACCTCGTCGATGTCCTGCTCGACTCCGCCGCATCCGGCTGGAATACTGTAGAACGTGAAGGCATCTCCATTCGTCACCCGGCTCAGTTTGTCCTGATCGGTTCTGGTAACCCAGAAGAAGGCGAACTGCGCCCTCAGCTGCTCGACCGCTTCGGCATGCATGCCGAAATACGTACCGTTCGCGACCCTGAACTGCGGGTGCAAATCGTAGAGCAGCGTACCGGCTTCGACCAGGATCCAGATGGCTTTTCTGAAAAGTGCAAGGCTGACCAAGATGCCCTGAGAGAGAAGATTGTTAGCGCTCAAAACCGCCTCAAAGATGTCACGTTGGAGCGTGAATTTCGTCTAAAAATTTCTGAGGTATGCTCCGAGCTGAACGTAGATGGCCTGCGAGGCGATATTGTTAGCACTCGCGCTGCCAAAGCTCTCGCCGCTTATGAAGGTCGCACCGAAGTTACTCTCGAAGATATCCAACGCGTTATCGCCTTATGTCTGCGTCATCGCCTTCGTAAGGATCCTTTAGAGTCCATCGATTCTGGATTCAAGGTTGAAAAAACCTTCAGTTCTGCGTTTGGCGTCGCTGCTCCCGAGATGTCTACAAACGGTCGTCAGCCTGCAGGCGTTCGATAGGTCAATTTCACTAGGCACAGTCGCTCCCTATGACCAAACGGATACTTGGCCTCGACCCAGGCCTGGCGATTTTAGGCTTCGGTGTTATCGACTACGACCCCGAAAACATGCGTAGTCTGAAGCCAGACATTCAGGCCGTAGATTATGGCGTTGTGAAAACGCTCGCTCGCACCGACACGGGCAAACGTCTGTGCACCATTTACGACGATTTGCACAGCGTAATCGACGAATACAAGCCCGATTTAGTCTCTATCGAAAAGCTGTTCTTTTATAAAATGGGTAATACCATTTTGGTCGCTCAGGCCCGTGGCGTAGTGATGCTGGTGCTTGCTCAGCACAATTTGCCCTTTGTAGAATTTACCCCGGCTCAAATTAAGCAGTCGATTACGGGGCATGGCAATGCCGATAAAGCCGATGTGCAAAATGCGGTTGCTCGGGAACTGAACCTGGAGAGTATTCCAAAGCCCGACGATGCGGCTGACGGGCTTGCTGTTGCATTGACTGCCTGGTTTCGCATGGACTCACAATGATAAATGGTGTCCCAAAGTTTGCCACGCCCGAGGACAGGGCAAAGGTAAAGCAGCTGATGCAGCCTGCCCTGATTCGTGTGATCGATAATATTCGTAAGCAGCTAGATAGTGTGACTTGGCAAGGCCGCTACGAAGAAGAACTCCGCTGGCCCGACGGTACCACTCCCGAGCAGCAGCAAGAGTACGCTGCACTGCAAAAACAGCTGCACGGTGTTCCTCCAGAAGAACATGATCGCGTGTCGGCCTTGATGTCCGAATTGCCTCAACCGTCACCGCTCTATACCTTGCGATTAACTCAAGACAACTACGAAGACCAAGCGATAGATATCTGGAATCTGTGCTACCGGGTATGTGCTGCGTCCGGTGATTCCGACTCTATTCAAGCTGACGAAACTTTGTTTGATGAGGACGGCGAAGTCGACTGGCGACTGCTAGATGATAAAACAAGGATGCTTATCGAAGAGATTTTCCTGAATCTGCCAGCTGATGCAGTCTCGTAAGGTAGAGCATCTGCACAAACTTTAGATACGAGTCATTGAATGAATAGATAGGCGTTCAGTTCACGAATGTGGTTGACTGGACCTGACTCAAGTCTCATGAAGCAAAGGTGGTTGGTGTTATGCAGCTAGTCGGAATGCTCGACTCTCCCTACGTCAGAAGAGTTGCGATCGCGCTCCACCACTACCAACTCCCCTTCGAGCACAATTCCCTCTCCGTCTTCCGCAACGTTGACGAGTTCAGCCAAATCAATCCCCTGGTCAAAGCCCCGACCCTAGTTTGCGACAACGGCGAAGTCCTCATAGATTCCACCTTAATCCTGGCGTACATTCATAACCTGGCTGCTGAGCGCGACAGTCCTCAGGACAGTCTAATACCCGAGTCTTTTGCTGACTATCAAAAGGAATTAAGGCTGCTAGGGTTGGCGATTAACGCCTGCGATAAAAGCGTACAAATCGTGTACGAGCGTGACCTGCGACCTGCCGAAAAGCAGCATCAGCCTTGGCGCGATCGCATCCAATCCCAGGTACTAGCCGCCTACGACCTGCTCGAACCCTACGCCGCTAACGCGCCCGACTGGCTGATTAGTGACCAGCTGACCAATGCCGACATTGCCGTCAGTGTTGCCTGGCAGTTTACGCAGTTTATGATTCCAGATGTGGTGAAAAGCGATCGCTACTCCGCCCTCTCAGCGCTGTCCTTACGAGCCGAAGCACTGCCAGCATTCCTCTCTGCACCCATGGAAGCCAACTGGCAGCCTAGCCAATAGCCTCCTCCCTTCCCTTAGTCTCACCGCGTCAGTCTAGAGGTCACCCCATGAAAATTGATCTAAATGCAATCCCTGTCGAAACCGGAACCACTTATCCCGCTGAGTTCCGTTCTGCTGTGGCAGGCCGCTCCCGTCAGCGCGTTGGCAATGCCGCCAGGCTCCAAAATTTTGGTGTCAACCTCACAACATTAGCGCCCGGTAGTCAGTCAGCCCTCAGGCATTGGCACTCCGCTCAAGATGAGTTTGTATACGTCGTGCAAGGCGAGCTGATACTGGTGACTGATGATGGTGAGCAGGTTCTGCAGCCAGGTGACATGGCCGGTTTTGCGGCAGGTGTGACGAACGGGCATCATTTGGTCAATCGTTCGGTAGCGCCTGCAATGTATTTGGAAATAGGCGATCGCACCACACCCGACCAAGCCGAATATCCAGACCATGACTTAATCTGCACCCCTACCCCCACAGGCAGAGCCTTCATCCACAAAGACGGAAGTCCCTATCAACTCGAAGACGAGAATCCCTAAAAAATACGAAAAATCACCCTGCTCAACTCTACTTCTGGCATGTTTCAGTAAAAGAGCAAGTCGCAAATATGACGTCTACAGGTTATTTGCAACGACTGCCCTGACTGCCTTGCTTTTGCTTTTTGACCACACAATGCAGGGAAATCCAAAAAGTTTTTTGTAAAAGTGTACGGATAAAAGAATTAGTGTGAGTATATTTTTATACCACACTAAAACAGCCTACTGAGGTGGCTGTTCGTGGGTGAATCTTTTAACTGTTTTTCGTAAAGCATTCAAGGTGTCTTTAAAGGGCAGTTTTCAGGATTCTCACCACATCACCATAGGGACTTCATAATGAGACAATTCCATATTCTCGGTGCTTTTTTAATGTTGGCTGCCTGGTCTGCCACCTTTACAGCACCCGGCAACAATACCCATGCAAACACCGCCAGCGGCTGGCAAATTGGTTCTCCGGCACATGCAGGCGTCCGCTGGACCCCTGACCCTGAGCGGGGCAGCGCCTCTACTACCATGTCTGGAGGCCGTCGAGGCACACCCTTTGCAGCCTGCGCACTAGACGACGAGCAGCCGGATCCGGCCATTACACTCCTGGTGCCTGACGGTGGCGTTAACCTGACAACGGAAGCAACCCCTACCCTCTCCTGGTTCATCGAAAGTGAGAACCAGGTCAGCATGGAGTTTGTCCTTTCTGATCCTGAGAGTGCCAATCCGGTGTACTCCAAGCAATTGCAGTCAGGTACAGGACTTGTGGAAGTTACCCTGCCCGAGTCTGCTGCGCTGGATGTTGGCACGCCCTACCGCTGGACGGTGTTTGTCGATTGTGAAGGCGGTGACTACACTATTCACGCTCGCAGCTTCGTGGAGCGTATGGCTGTCGATGGCATGGCCAATAGCATGTTAAGTGCAGGCGCATCCTCTCTAGAGCGTGCTAACTTCTATGCATCCAATGGTATCTGGTACGACGCGCTCAATACGCTCGTATCCTTATATCGAGCAGACGGTGAAATGACGACGCTTCTGGAGATTCGTGAACTGCTCCGGCAGGCCGAGACCGAAGTTCCTTTGGAGCTTTCCCTCGCTACAGAGTCGGCAGTAGATTCTTAGCCTTATTCTCGTCGTTTCAGGGCCAGTTTTCTGTATTGGTCAGGCTCTGCGGATGAGCTGATTATCTTCTGAGTGGGCTTACTAAGTAGGTAAGCGCTTGCACCTCGTGTAGTGGCTACGCGGGGTGCTTGTCGCATTCGCCTGGGCATTTCAATGTACGTTGGCGAAGCCTCCGTGCAGGCGTTACTACTGCATCTCACCTGAGTTGTTTGCAATTGGCATCGCGCCAGAGAACGCTCCAGAAGAAAGCTATAAGGGGATAGATTTTTAAGTGGTGGATCAGCCTCGAAAGTCGCCTGCCACAGAATGGACGTATGTTCTTAAAAACTGGTGGAAGCGGGCCATCAATCAAAAACATATAGGACTACTGCTGGGCGTTATGGCGACTGGTGGGGTGCTGACTTTGCGTAGTCTGGGCACGTTTCAAGTTTGGGAACTACAGGCTTTTGATTTTATGATGAATCATCGTTTGGCCGAGGACCCTGACGATCGAATTATCATTATTGGCATCGACGAAAATGATATAGAGCGGTCTCAAAATGCGGCGGTTTCTGATGAGATGCTTGCAGATGTTATTGAGGCTGTAAAGGCCCAGAATCCAGCAGTTATTGGCCTGGATTTTTTCCGCAATGTTCCGCGCGATCAAGGCTACGAACGCCTACAGCAGACATTTCGAGAAACGCCCAATCTCATCGGCATCGAAAAAGTTGTGGATGATGCCGCGCTAGCCGCCGTTTCTGGTAATTCTGTGCTGGTTCAAAACGATCAGGTGGCGGCCAGTGACCTGATTGTTGATGTGGATGGTCGGGTGCGGCGGGGATTTATATTTCCAAGTGCGGTCGGCGATCGCATTCTCGAAGGCCTGGCCTTTCGCGTCGCTTTAGAATACTTGGCAAGTCACGATATTCAGCCCAATCCCAACGCCAGCACTCTGGAGCTAGGCTATGCTCGCTTGCCCCCTTTCGAGAAAAATTCTGGTGGCTACAGTAACGCAGATGCAGGCGGCTACCAAATTGTGATGAACTGGCGTTCCAATCTTCAGTTCCAAACATTTAGTGCCTATGATGTCATCAATGGCAAGATTCCCTCGAGCGCTCTACGCGACAAAATTGTCCTAATTGGTGGAATGCAATCAGGTGATGCAGATGTTTTCTTTACACCCTATAGCTCCAGGAAAGGCTCTTTTGGTCTCGTGCCTAGCCACGGTATAGAAATTCACGCAAGCTTGGTCAGTCAAATTATCAGCGCAGCCTTTGGTCAGCGGCCCCCACTAAAAATTCTCTCTGGCTATGCCGAAATCTTTTTGATTACGGTGTTTGCCTGGGTGGGCATTGCCCTATATAAAATTGGTCGAAATGACTTTCGGCGCGTTCAACTTTATGGACTATGTCTGGTGTCTAATGTAGGCGTTAGCCACATTATGCTGATGGTAGGCGGTTGGTGGCTGCCTGTTGTACCCACTAGCATTGCACTGTTCGCGGCACCCCTAATGAGTCGCCTGCACAAACTGAACCGACTCCAGGCCCTCTCCGAGATTGATGAGCTCACTCAGCTTGCTAACCGTCGTAGCTTTCAAAATAATTTGTCAAAAGAATGGCAGCGAGCGTTGCGATCGCGCTCATCCCTCTCACTCATCCTCTGTGATGTTGACTATTTCAAGCTATACAACGACACCTACGGCCATCCTCAAGGGGACGAATGCCTGCGCCAGGTAGCCCATGCCATTGGTCAGTCAGTTCGTCGGCCCGACGATCTGGCCGCTCGCTACGGTGGTGAGGAATTTGTGATTTTGCTACCCAATACCGATGCAGAAGGGGCTCAGCTCGTTGCCAAAGATGCCGCCGCTCACGTTCGCACACTGCAAATGGAGCACAAAGCGTCCAAAGTCGCTGCCCATGTCACGATTAGCCTGGGCGTAACGACAGTAACGCCCAAAGAAGGCATCGCAATGAGTACGCTAGTTGACACTGCTGACCTGGGCCTTTACGAGGCTAAGCGCCGAGGCCGAAATCAGATGGTTCTGCGTTTACCTTGGTCAGTTGGTTAGGTCAGTTGGTTAGTTTTAGCCTTTTCTATCCTGTCGATGGGTATTGCGATAGTTCACCCGAGCACCTGCCCACTGAAGCTTATTGCGAAGGGTGCGATAGTAAGAATGCTCTTCAGTCAAGATGATGAACTTTGCTGGATGGGTTGCCATCTGAATATCCACTCGCTGACCTGGTCGGATGCTGGTGCCAAATACACCATCAGTCCACAGCTTGGTATTGCCGTCCGGATCGACCAGTGGCCAGACGCTAACCGTACTTCCTGGCGGTAGCACAATCGGCCTGCTCGAAAGGCTCATCGGGCAGATGGGGGTCACGATGAGTGCCTGCATTCCAGGGTGCACAATGGGACCATTCGCTGAAACAGTGTATCCGGTAGATCCGGTTGGTGTACTGATTAGCAGGCCGTCGCCCTGGTACTGATCGACCACTTCCCCGTCAATTTCCACTTCTAAAGTGGAGGTGATCATGCGGTTGGGGGAGGCGGGCTTTACGCACATTTCATTGAGGGCAAAATAGCGATCGCTCATCGGCTCGATATTGTAAGACTCCCCCTTGTGGGTCCTTGCTTGCAGCATCATCCGTAGCTGCACAGCGTAGGTATCGCCTAGCAGACGCTCCCACACTTTATCGAAGTCGCCAATCACCTCAGAAGATTCCGCCAAAAAACCCAGATGTCCGCCCACATTGACGGCCAGAATAGGAATGTCATCCATCGCTAGGTGCCGCGCTGCGCCCAGTGCTGTACCATCTCCACCAATGACAACTGCCAAATCGATAGGATCTGGCGATGACTCTAAGAAAACAGAGTAGGGGTTGTCATTAGCGCCGCTAGGACCCATCATCACGTTGGCACCATGAGCCTCTAGCTGCCGGGCACAACTATCCGCACAGCCTTTACTCAGCTTATTGCCTGCTTTGTAAACGATAATGACTTGCTTAAGCTGCACGGTATTTCCTGTTTTTATAAAAGCAAAAACCTTAAGGTGATATCAGCCTCAAGGTTTGGTAGCTCAGTAGATTGTTCAGCAAAGATCACCATTTCAACAGGTTAAACTGCTCCATATCTACAGTGTCACGATTGCGATAAATAGACAGGACAATCGCTAAACCAACAGCCGACTCTGCTGCTGCAATCGTAATCACAAAGACAGAAAACACCTGACCTTTAATATCCGCCGGGTCTAGATAGTTAGAGAATCCCATCAGGTTTATGTTTACCGCATTGAGCATCAGCTCGATAGACATCAGTACACGGATAACATTGCGGCTGCTGACTAGGCCATAGATTCCAATACAAAACAGTGCAGCGCCCAAGATTAAAAAATATTCAAGTTGCATAGGTCAGTTAGGCAGAGTATCGTGCTTGCTTATAGTGCTTTGGCTTATAGTTCTTCGCGAGCTCCAGCTGCGACTAATTCGCGAGGCTTCTCAGGTAGTATGAGTGCTTCTTCGTCCGGGGCAGCGGCATCGGGCATATATTCACGGCGCGCCAGGATGATGGCACCCACTAGCGCAATCAACAGCAGCACAGAAGCTAGCTCAAAGGGCAGCAGATAGTCACTAAAGAAATGCTGTCCGATCACCTCAATGGCCTTATCGCCTGCCGCTGGCGCAGTCGAAATTGCCCAGGGATGCGACAACACCATAGTACTTAGCAATCCAAAGAGTCCTGCACAAACAGCTCCGGTGGCTACTCTGCCAATCCAGGCGTTCTCAATGGTCGCAAAGTCTTCGTCCTTGTTCACTAACATAATTCCGAACAGAATTATGACATTGACAGCACCTACATATATTAGAACCTGTGCGGCTGCTACAAACCCAGCATTGAGTAAAATAAACAGCCCAGAAATGCTGATAAACACAAGTCCCAGTAAAAAAGCTGAGTAAACAATGTTTGATAGAAGAACAACCCCGAGCGCTCCGACGAGCATAATCAGGCCCAAAAGACCGAAAGAAACAAGCTGTACGCCTTCGGCTAAGTTCAAAGCTGCCAGTGTCAAAACGATGTGCTCCTCATGTTGGTATATCTCTGGGTACCACGTTAATATCTCATGCCTAACGCAGTTTTAGGCATTACGTTCATAGATTGCGTTCATAGATAGGGCGATTTAGACGATGCGATTTAGACAATGCGATTTAGAAGCCGCAGTTATAAAACGCAATTTATTCGCTCTTCTCTTCGCCAGCAGCTTGCGCTGCTGGCTCTTGCTTGGCAGCTTCTGTCTCTAGCTCAGCCAGAATGTCTTTTGGCAAGCGACCAGCCCGCTGGGTGCCTTTTGGCAAGTCGTGAGGATCCATCACGCCCTTAGGCAGGTAGGCAAACTCACGCATGGGCGTAACCATCGGGTCTTCCGTAACCTTGTAGGGCAGTCTTCCTAGCGCAACGTTGTCGTAGTTCAGATTGTGACGGTCGTAGGCCGATAGCTCGTACTCTTCTGTCATAGAAAGGCAGTTAGTAGGGCAGTACTCTACGCAGTTGCCGCAGAAAATGCATACCCCAAAGTCAATGCTGTAGTGATTAAGCGTCTTCTTCTTCGTTTCTTTGTTAAATTCCCAATCCACCACTGGCAGGTTAATCGGGCAGACCCTGACGCACACTTCGCAAGCAATGCACTTGTCAAACTCAAAGTGAATTCTGCCCCGATAGCGCTCCGAGGGAATGACTTTTTCGTAGGGGTATTGAACCGTCACGGGGCGGCGTTTCATGTGGTCAAAAGTAACTGACAGACCCTGGCCAATAAATTTTGCTGCCTGAGCCGTTTCTTTGGCGTAGTCACCGACTTGTTTTAGAAAGTTCAACATGGTGCGAGGGCTAGGTGATGTAAGACAATTAGGAGTAGATATGCAATCTGCTAGCAGCAGGTATGCCAGGGAGGGTTCGCCACAGGAGACTAGCCGCCGAAGGCAAAGGGAAATACCAGCTTAAGTCCAGCTGTGGCAAGTAGATTAACCAGTGCGATCGGGAGTAAAAATTTCCACCCTAGATCAAGCAGCTGATCGATTCTGACTCTAGGTACCGTCCAGCGTAGCAAAATAGTCAGGAAGACGAGCAGGTAAGCCTTGATCATCGTCATCACGATGCCTAGGGAGGCTGTAATCACCTGTACCCAGGGCGTTGTCTCACTAATGCCAAACAGCCCAGTTACCGTCTCAACGGGAATAGGAAAGCTCCAGCCGCCCAGGTACAGCACAGACACAATCAACGCAGAAAGCATCAGATTGACGTAAGAGCCAACATAAAACAGACCAAACTTCATGCCGGTGTATTCGGTCTGATAGCCTGCTACGAGTTCTTCTTCCGCTTCTGGTAGGTCAAAGGGTAGCCGCTCACATTCGGCCAACGCTGAAATCCAAAAGATGACAAAGCCTACGGGCTGACGCCAAACATTCCAGCCCAAGATGCCGTACTGAGACTGTTGATTCACAATGTCAATAGTGCTAAGGCCGTTACTCATCATGACAACAGCTAAAACGGCTAGCGCGAGCGGTATCTCGTAGCTAATCGACTGAGCCGCTGCTCGCAGTCCGCCCAGTAATGAGTATTTATTGTTCGATGAGTAGCCTGCCATCAGCAGCCCAATGGGCGTGATACTCGAAAGCGCAATCCACAAGAAGATGCCGATCCCCAGGTCCGTGATGACCAGATTTTGGCCGAATGGCACAATCAAAAACGAGAGGAAGACAGGAATCACCACGATGGCTGGACCGATGACAAAGAGCCAGGGATCGGCTTTCGCTGGGGTGATATCTGCTTTGAAGATTAACTTAATGCCGTCAGCGACCGCCTGCAGGGCACCCAACGGCCCGATATAGTCTGGGCCGACTCGCTGCTGGGCCGCAGCTGAAATTTTACGCTCTAGCCACACACAGATAAAGATACTAACGGTCGCTACGATCAGCATAAGGAGCATCGGTAGCGGTATCCACACCGTTTTGGCGGCCCCTGCGGGGAGTCCTAAGTTCGTCAGGGCTTGGACAAATGTCCCTTGGAGGTCAATGCCTGGAGTCATGCTTTTATGGTTGGCTAAGGGCGTGAGTCTAGATTTCTTTAACAGATTCTAGCGCTTAATCAACCGCTCTACGTTAATCCAAAGCTATAGATGCTATAGATCTCGTTTGCATAGCGTTGCAGCGAGCAAAACATAATAAAACCCCTCCGGCACGAATGCCGGAGGGGCTGGAGTTCCTGAAAATCGTCACTGGGTATATACTCAGCCGAGTTTTGATATTTGCCAAGGGGGGTAGCGCCCATCACCTCTGGATATATAGGGCTAGTTGGACTGCTTTTTATTGAGAACTAGTCTCTGTAACCCTATCTATAAGAGCGCTTTAGAGTCGCTGCTGGGAAGTGGCTGATCAATCTTTTTTTATCTATTTTTCCCAAAGCTGTAGTCGATTTTCGATACCGATGTAGGGCTGATCGTGGGGGCCTTGATAAATTTGAGTCGGGCGAAAGATGCGATTTTTACCAATTTGCTCCTTCCAGTGGGCGAGCCAGCCAGCAACCCGAGCGATCGCAAATATCGGCGTAAATAAATCAGTCGGAATCCCCAGCTTGCGATACACCAGCCCAGAATAAAAATCTACATTGGGATAAACTCCCTTATGGCCGAGCTTTTCTTCTACAACCAGCTCCAGCTCTAGGGCCATATCGTAATAGTCGTCTCGGCCTACCTTGGCGAACAACTGTTCGGCAAGCCCCTGCAAAATAGCCGCCCGAGGATCTTTGACCTTGTACACCCGGTGGCCAAATCCCATAATTTTTTCGCGGTTGGCAATCCGTTCGTTAATGTAAGGCCGTACGTTCTCTACCGTACCAATCTCCTTGAGCATGGCAATCACCTCTTCGTTCGCCCCACCATGAAGCGGCCCTGCTAGTGTGCCAACAGCAGAGGCAATCACTGCGTAAGGGTCGGTTAGGGTAGAAGCTGTCACCATGGCTGAGAACGTCGATGCGTTGATTGTGTGCTCAGCGTGTAGTATCAGGCAAATATCAAAAATGCGAGCAGCGAGCGGATCGGGTTCCTGCTCGTTAAGCATGTACAAGAAATTAGCCGCGTAGCCCAGGTCATCTCGTGGTTGCACAGGGTCATTGCCCTTTCGCATCATCTTAAAGGCGGCAACCATCGTCGGAATTTTCGCGATCAGCCGCACCACCGCATTTTGCACATAGGCCGGATCGGATAGCTCGCGGCGGGAGTGAAACAGTCCTAACGCCGCCGCACAGGCCTGTAGTGCGTCCATCGGATGTCCGCTTTCAGGAAAGCATTTCATCATGTCGCGAATGCGATACTTGAGCCGACGATGGTACTGAACTTCGTGCTCAAAATCGTGCAGCTGCTGCTGAGTTGGCAATCCGCCCCAAATCAGTAGATAGGCGCTTTCTAGAAACGAGCTACTGCGTGTAATATCCTCAATGCGGATACCACGATACTCCAGGATGCCTTTTTGACCGTCAACATAGCTGATGCTCGACTGCGTGGCCGGAATGCCTTCTAGCCCTGGCCGATATTCGCATGTCACCGCTGCGGTCATATTAGACGCCTCATTTAATAAATCATAGATATACCTACCATAGAACGAGATTGGTCATAATCGCTGCTTATGACAAGATTCGTGCATCAACTCTGTGGTTGACTCGGTCCTGTGGCTGACTCAGGTCCATGGTTGACTCAGTGAAATTTCACCTCGATTTGCGGCTGATTTGCCACAGGATAAATCTAGCGCTGTAGTTTGTCTCGTTGAGCTTGAGGTGATCAGTCTGTGTTGAGGACACCGTTTTCAGGGTCTACTAGGCGCTGTAACTTTTGTTTGATTTGCTTATCGAAAACTTCCCATTTTTGCCGATTGTAGTCGCTGTTTTCGTAGTATCCAGAGAGAAACCCAATTGGGATTTCAAAGCCGCCTGCCATAGATCTGCCGCCGCCGAAGAAGCGACCATGGCTATCTTGGCCTAGGGCTTCTTTGATGAACTCGTCTGGATCAAGCGTAATTTTGTTGGTTCTTAGCGAGCCGATGACCAGCTCTTTTTCTTCATCTTCGTCGTGAACAATGCCGTACACTACGGCAGTGTGAACGTTTTCTTCGGTAACCAAAAAGTCTGCCGCCTGGGGAATAGCATCGCGATCTTCGTAGCGTAGGTAGCCCACGCCCGCAATGGAAACACTGTTTTGCAACTGGCGGTTGCGTAGCGATCGCTCAATCACATCCATCACCCGCCGCGATCTAGATGCCTGTAGCACCGCGCTCAGCAGCTGAGCATCGTAATACTGACTAAGGAACGCCGCCGCCGCAAAATCGGGCTCAGCAGCCTGCATCAGCTGATTGGTATCCGAGCGCAAGCCATGCATCAGCGCGGTTGCACACTTCACATGATTACTATTGCTACGATCTAGCTGAATGAGCCCTGCCTGCAAATACTGTGCCATCATCGTGGCCGTGGCATGAATTTCTGGGCGAATGTCTGCCATTTCAGCATTGAGCTTGCCTTGAATAGCGTGGTGATCGATCACCAACAGTAGCGGAAGCTCAGCTTCTTTTACCTTCTCGGTGAGGTGGCTGGTTGTCCCCTGCGTATCGATCAGTACGTAGCCCTGATACTGCAACAGGTCCGGTGCGTCCTTAGCGGATACGGGCCACCGCTTTGCTGGGAGATTTGTCAGCTTCACTAGGGCGATGTTTTCCTGGTGGCTGAGCGTTCCAGAGTAGAAAATGTCGCACTGAATGTTGTAAGCGCTGGCAATTAGCTGATAGGCCCAGGCAGAAGACAGTGCATCTGGATCTGGAAAATCTTGCACAAGTACAAGCTGCTGCGTACCACTGTGCTTTTTCAGCAACTTTTCCATTGCAATCACTGGGTTGCTTTCGAAACCAGCGACCCTTCTAAGAGTGTCTGTTTGGTCTGTTAAAGCAGGCTGTGTCAAGGCTAAGTGTCCTTCTGATGAGTAAGTGCGCCGAAGCACAAAGCGGAGGTTGATTAAGCTAAATTAAGCCCTAATTAAGCCCAATAACATACTGTCTCCATTCCTGATGAACGCCACCGCGCACATGTCTGGAGATTTCAAAGTATAGGCTGCTGTGCGGTTTGCGGGGTGGATTCTTAAGGGGCATTTCTGCCTCTCTGGGGGTGCGGCTACCCTTCTTGACATTACACCGAACGCAAGCACTGACAATGTTTTCCCAGCTGTCACCGCCGCCCCTAGATCGGGGAATGACATGATCTAGCGTTAGCCCGTCGCCTGTATACCCACAGTACTGACAGGTGTGGTCGTCTCGGTGGAGCAGGTTTCGTCGGGTCAGTGGGATCTCTCTATACGGAATGCGGACATAGTGCCTGAGCCGAATAACCGTAGGGAGTGGGAAGTCTGGATAGATTTGGTGCTCGCGCTCTTCTATTTGCTCAGCCTTTCCTTTGATAATAAGCACAACTGCGCGTCGCCAGCTTGTGATGTTTAGCGGCTCATAGGAGGCATTTAGGACGAGAACCTTACTCATATATTGCCATACTCATATCAGAGTACCAATAGGCTGCTTAGATACTAGCACAGTCAGCCCTTTGCGGCTTTTTGGCCTGCTGGTAAGCTACTTTTTAAGACCAGTCTTGCAAGGGCCAAATCGCAGGCCACAATAGTTGAGGTTGCTATGATCTGCTCGAACACACCCTCTGTGCTTTCTGACATGCACCGTACCAGAGCCTGGGTAGAAATTGATTTGGTGGCGATCGCTCACAACATCAAGGCGCTAAAAGGCTTACTGTCACCCACCACAGACTTGATGTCCGTTGTGAAAGCTGATGCCTATGGCCACGGCGCGGTGGCAGTTGCTCGCGTTGCCATTCGCTCGGGTGCGACATGGCTTGGAGTTGCTACAGTGCCTGAAGGGATTGAGCTACGTCAGGCGGGAATTGAGGTGCCTATTCTGGTTATGGGTGCGGTGAACAGCCCTGTAGAAGTGCGGGAGATCGCCCGCTGGCAGCTACAGCCGACTATTGTGAGCCCCAAACAGGCCCTGGTCTTTTCCGAAACCCTGGCGACCGATCTGGATATGGCAACCACAGAGATGAGTCACCCTCTGCCAGTCCATCTTCAATTAGATACTGGCATGTCTCGCCTGGGCTTTAGCTGGCAGCAGGCTGTAAAGCTTGCTCGGTTTGTACAGCAGCTACCTCATCTGAAGGCCGTGGGTCTCTACTCTCACCTGGCGACTGCGGATAGCCCTGAACCCGCAACCATGCGGCTTCAGCATCAGCGATTTGAGCAGGCGATCGCCGATCTCAAACAAGTAAACTTGCTGCCTCCAACCGTTCACTTCGCCAATTCCGCAGCTACCCTCACCGATTCTGCCTTGCACTACGACATGGTGCGAGTCGGCCTTTCCACCTATGGCCTTTATCCTGCGCCTCATCTTACCAAGAAGATCGCTCTTCGCCCTGCCCTATCGGTAAAAGCTCGTATTACCCATCTAAAGACAATAGAAGCAGGGGCCGGCATTAGCTACGGTCATAGGTTTGTTGCCCCTGAGCCGATGCGAATTGCGGTGGTAGGGATTGGCTATGCAGATGGTGTACCCCGACTGCTGTCGAACAAAATGCAGGTTGCGATCGCAGCTAAGCAGGTCCCTCAGCTAGGTGCCATCACCATGGATCAGCTAATGGTAGATGTATCAGCGCTAGAGAACGTACAAGAGGGCGAAGTTGTGACTTTGCTGGGTCAAGCAGGCGACCAAACACTCCATGCCAATCATTGGGCAGCCACTACCCAGACAATCTCCTGGGAAATTCTGTGTGGATTCAAACGCCGCCTTCCCAGAATCACCCTGTCTTAAAAATTACCTGAAAATATAGCTAGAGCTTTCGCAGAGTTCTTGGTATTATGATTTCTCACTCATGGAGAAGTGGCTGAGTGGTTGAAAGCGGCTCCCTGCTAAGGAGTTATGGGGTGTAAACTTCATCGAGGGTTCGAATCCCTCCTTCTCCGTTGTTTTTAAGTCTGTTGTTCTTAGGCCTGCCATGCAAGCCCGCTACAGATTTCGCACCGCCCACAGCAATCGCTCGGGGGTTGCATTGCGATGGATAAAAGAAAAAAGATGCTGGAAACGCAGCTGACCGTTGGCATCTAAAACGAACTGAGCCGGCAAAGGTGCGCCCAGTGCCTGGCCTGTTCCATATTGTCTGAAAGTATTGCAGCTAGGATCCGGTAATAATGGCATCTCTAACGCGAGCGCCTGTTGGACGATTTTGCTCTGCTGCTGGTCTGTACTGGTAACCATCAGCACCGCAGCGCCCAGTCCTACGAACTGCGCGTAGGCCTCTTGCATTGCCAGAATGTGGGGATAGCAGAAGGGGCAGTACTGCTTCTCTGTAAAGATGCGTGTAAAGGCGAGGACAACTGGCTGACCACGATATTGAACCAGTGAATGCGGGCTGTCATCATTTACATCGGTGAGCGTAAACGCTGGAAGTGCTTCGCCAAGCTGAAACTGGCAGCGCGCCGGGACAGGCCGAAAATTGCTGATAAATCGCTGATTAATGAGTCCTGTAAAGTCGGTAGAAGTCAGCTGCATTGTGAAAAAGCGATCGCGAATTAGGAGAGCTAAAAGCACAAAACCATCAGACTCCGCTGATGAAGTCTGATGGTACTGCCATCTGTTGTATTCGCTATGGTCTAGACAGCATTAGCCTAGACGGCTGCGAAGAACTCTTTAGACTTAACAGGGTCAGGATTCATCGTAGCGCTACCGGGCTGCCAGCCAGCGGGACAAACTTCATCAGGATGAGACTGAACATACTGAATCGCCTGAAGCACACGCAGTGTCTCATCTACGCTGCGACCAAACGATAGGTTGTTGATCGTAGCGTGCTGAATAACACCCTCTTTGTCAATAATGAACAGACCACGCAGCGCTACACCGACGTCAGGATCGAGCACATTGTATGCAGTGCTAATCTCTTTTTTAATGTCAGATACCAAAGGATAGTTCAAATCACCCACACCACCCGACTTCCGGTCAGACTGAATCCATGCTAGGTGAGAGAACTCACTGTCTACAGAGACACCCAGGACTTCGGTGTTGATATCGCTGAAATTGCTAAAGCTGTCACTGAACGCGGTGATTTCCGTCGGGCATACAAAGGTAAAATCTAGTGGGTAAAAGAACAGAACCACATACTTCCCGCGATAGTCAGACAGCTTGATAGTCTTGAATTCTTGGTCAACAACAGCCGTTGCTGTGAAGTCGGGTGCGCTCTGACCAACTCTGAGACAGCCTTGCTCGCTCATCAGGTTTCTCCTCAAATATGTATGTTCAATCGAAATATTAACATTAATTAAACATCATACTCATAACGAATTTGATTATGAGTGTATTGGGAGGAATTAAATGGCTCTGGCGGGATTTGAACCTGCGACCTTGGGCTTATGAGTCCCCTGCTCTAACCACTGAGCTACAGAGCCTTTTTTGTTCGATGTAGCGGCCCTTGCCGTCAAAAAGTATCAAACTTAGCCAAACAAATGTAACACAAAACGAAAACGCTCAGAAAATTATTCTATGGCGGCGTCAGTTGAGAGGTCCTGTCTGAGGAAAAAGAAGAGAATTAAAAAGGCCTCCCCATTTACGAGGAGGCCCTTTATATGACTTAGCTTACGCTGGACGCTATCGTCCTGGCAGATAAGCGACAGGATTTACAGCGCCTTGACCACTCATATGCACTTCAAAGTGTAGGTGAGGACCTGTGCTGTAGCCAGTACTGCCCATTTCGGCAATCTTTTGACCCTGGCTGACCCTCTGGCCCTCGCTCACGTTCAATCTGTTGTTGTGCGCATATCTGGTGAGGCTGCCATCGGGGTGACGAATCTCGACCATATTGCCATAGCCCCCTGAGTTCCAACCAGCTTGCTCAACTACACCCATAGCTGCTGCCACAATAGGTGTGCCCACAGGACCTGCAACGTCAACGCCCCGGTGCATTCTGCCCCATCGCCAGCCGTATCCAGAAGTTAATGTCCCCTGGGCTGGCCACACATAGCCATTGAAGCTTTCAGGGGCCTCTGGTAAGAACTCTTCAGACCCAGGGAGTAGCGGCATGTCCGGTGAAACTACTTGGCCAGCTGCTGGCCGCTGAGCTGGAATGTAAGCATCGGGACTTAGGGGAGCTGCTGCCAATAGTTCAGCGTCAGCTTCGGGGACAGCAGGTGCGATTGCAATGTCTTCAGACATGCGTTGACCGTCTTCTTGACTAACAGCCCTAGCCATCAGTGAAGGTCTTTCACTGTCGCTTTCGATGACTTCTGTTGCTACCTCAGATGTTTGAACATCATTCTCTCGAACTGCTTGAACATCTTCTAAAAGGTTCGCAACGTACGGGTCAGCACTTTGTAGCTCTTCCGAAGTATCTGATCCGATTACATCTTGCTGAGTGACTGCTTGCCCACCTACGCTAGCGGGATTTGTGGGTGCATTGACACGAATTTCTTCTAAGAGACGAGACCCCTCAGGACGTGTCGCCGTACTTTGTAAGTAAGCGAGTCGCTGACTCTCAGGGATATCTCGTCTAGGTGCAGCTTCAACCGCAGATGCGGGTGTCGCTCCCCCTCTAGATACAGTTGCCTGGTGCAGCGTTGGTACACGAAGCGTCGCGCCTGTAATGATCACATTCGGGTTAGATAGTCCATTCGCCCGAACAATATCTTGGGGAGTAGTTCCTAGGGACGATGCAATGCTAGCCAGGGTATCGCCTGCTTGAATCTGATAGTTGCTGAATGTTTGAGGTGCTGCCAATGCCGTGACAACCGGCGCAGATTCTGCCTGAGGAGAAATTTGCGAGGAAGCATCTGCAATCTGGATTTCGATGGAAGGTGCCTGTTCGGTCGTTTCGATGGAAGGTGCCGTGCCCCCAACGCCATCAAGACTTAGTGCTTCTGCTCCTGGCTGAGCTTGCGAATCGACTTCTATCGACTGAGCGATTAAAGCAGGTGCAGAGGTTGAATCTTCATCTGTTGCGCCTGCTTCTTCCTCTGTTAGCTGAGCCGTCTTGTCAACTGTTGGTACTGTTGGCGTTGGCACTGTGGGTACCGATGCAATTTCAATCTCAATGCCTGGATTATTCCCAGGGACTCTGAGCACTTGGCCGACGCGAATAGATGTTTCTGGCGGGAGCTCGTTGGCGACCTTGAGGTCCTGGAGTCCAACGCGATGCTGCTGAGCAATCTGCCAGAGACTCTCACCCGACGCAACGGTGTGATAAGCAACGATTTGTGCCTGTGAAGACTCGCTACCCGAAGCTTTAAACTCACTTGAAAAAGCCTTTGTGGTGTCAGAGACCGTTGGAGCAGAAACGGCAGCAGATGCTTCAGCTGTCGCGACCAATGCCCCAGATGCGCCCACCGATAGCGCGATACCTAACATGGCTGCTGACTTAACTTTGCTAGCCGAATTTTGTTCGCTTTCGGTTGAGCTGTATGAATGACCTGAGTCAGACACAGACTCCTGTGAAATTGCTTGTTTCAAGGAATATAACCTCCTAATGATTCGGTGCTTAATCGCTATCATTCAGTGACTCTATTACCCGATGACTTGTTATCGAGCTAGTGAAGTTACTGAACTTTGAACGATTGGATAACAGCAGTAGCTGCCATTCGTTCAGCGCTTAGACCGTGTGCTTTCGATTCAGAGTCAGGTGTGAGGCGAGCTTGTGAGGCGGTTGCCCTAAGCAGGCCTACAAGCTAACTCGCTTGCCCGACTTAGGCAAGTTTACACGACTTAACGATTATTTCAATTGTCACTTGCATGACTAACTCTGAATGCCCAAAAAACACTTTTGCTAAACTTCCTGACTATGTTCAGCGGCGATTAGCAGAGCGCGAGCGACGGTTTGAAATGCCAGAAATTCCTTTTGTTGTGGGTCTTTGGGCTGATTTTAATTCGGCCAATTTATTTTTTGGCACACTACTAAAACGCTCATGTTTTTGAAGTTCGTGTGAGTTGAGGGATGTTCATGCTATTTTTCGATGCTTGCCCTGAACCCCATGTCAGTCCTGTTGTTGATCCATTTCTCCCGAAAACTACATAGAAACCCGTTGAATTAACAACGAGTAATTAGTATCTCTTTAAAGAATAGGAAATACTTATCTAAATAACGAGGGAATCGTATCCAAAAGTACCGGATTAGTGTCCCTAATTCTGAAACGGTTTCCAGTTTTTATGTGATCAATCAACTAAGCCTGATTTAACTGAGCCTGATTTATTTGTGCTCATCATGCTTGTACAAGGTTTTTTGAACGAGATGAGCACAAAAGAGATTGGCCAGATGATGTTGACCAGATGCCTTGAACCTTAGGCCTGAGTTTGTCGAAGGGCTTCAAATAGGCCCACTGCCGCGCAAACGGACAAATTGAGGCTGCGCACATGCCCTTTGCTGCTCATGGGGATAGTGGTGAGCTGATCGCAATGGGTGACGTCGTCGGGTGATAGACCTTTGCTTTCGCATCCGAACAGTAGCCAGTCGCTGTCGACATATTCAATTTGGGTATAGCTATCGGTCGCTCTGGCGCTAAACCCAATTAGGCGACCGCCCTTGTCTGCGGCATATTGCCAAAAATCGGCGGCTGTTTCGTGAAGGTGCAGATCGACGTGAGGCCAATAGTCTAGTCCGGCGCGCTTGAGATAGCGATCGCTCAACTCAAACCCCAGTGGCATGACCAAATGTAAGGGCGTCTCGGTAGCTGCGCAGGTACGCGCGATATTTCCCGTGTTGGGTGGAATTTCAGGATTGACCAGAACGATACGTGGCATGGAACAAATAAATCGGCTTGGCTAAAGTACTGGAAATATCAACTGGCTAGCGGCACATCGCAACTGCGTGCTTTGTTGACTACGTACTGACTTACGCGTAGACAGCGGCAGCCTGACAAACGTCTTGGGCTAGCTGGCTTTCTTGAAGGCGCATTTTTTCGATGGCCCCTTGAATCACGGCTGTTGGCGTGTTCGTCTCGGCCTGCCGTAGCCACTGCTGAGCCTGATTACCGTTACGTAAGATTTGTTGGATGGGATTTAGGAAGCAGCCAATGCCTGACTGTTTGGCGTAGGGCTGAACTTCGGTGTATATCTGCTGAATCCAGTCGCTTGCCAGGATGGGGTTGCCGGTTTGCCAATGGCGCAGCTGCGCGTTCAGGCTGCTTTTGGCGACGGCCTGTTCGTTTTCAAGGGCGAGCGCGAGCAAGTCCTCGCTGCGATTTTGTGCCGGTAGCTGACTGCTTTCGAGTGGGTCAAGTGCGGGCGTAGCTAACATTTGCTGAAGGCGAGCTTCTAGTAGTGCAGTAATCGCGAGTAGGTGTAGCGGGTCGCTGACCAGATCGCAAATTCGCAGCTCTAGTCGGTTCAGATTGTAAGGACGGCGATCGCCATTGGGCCTTACAGAACTCCACAGGTGGCGAACGCTCTGCATGGTTTTGGCTTCTAGCTGCGCTTCGACCCAGCGGATGTGGTGTAGATGACTCTCAAAAAGAGGGACGTGCTGGGGCGTTTGTGGAAACATTTGCCAGCGGGTGGAGTGAAAGCCGGTGATATTGCCGTCGAAGAACGGTGAAGACGCGCTGAGTGCCAGGTAAAGTGGGGCTTCTAGTCGAATCAGGCGGCAAGCGCGAATTAGCTGCTCGAGATCGGTGATGCCGACATTGATGTGGATGCTGGCGGTAACCACGTCAGTGCCGTAGGTATTTTCGATGTAGGTGTGATAGGGGTTTTGAGGATCGGAGCGATGGAACGATTCTGCACCGCCTAGGGGTAGGGTACTGCCTGGAATGATGGTGTAGTCGCCGAGGGTGGCTAGGTAGTTACGCAGTCGGACCCTGGGTTTGATGAGTTCGCATAGCAGGTGCTCGTATCGGCAGAAGGGCGCGGTCGTGTATTCGACGTTGCGCTTGTCGGGCTCGCGGACGAAGCCGTCGAGGGTGGCGACGATTTTGTCTGAGAAACCGACGACCTCTCCTGCAGGAGTGCCGGTGTACATCTCAACTTCAAACCCTTTGGATAGCAGCACGATAGTGTCCTTGAATTATGAGCAGTAATGAGAAAAATGTTCTGAGGTATGGCAGCAAATGAGAAGTAATGCGTGGCGAATAGGACCTGTAAAAACTAAAATCTTCTCCTTATATATGGGGGTAATTTGAAACTGTATTGAAAACGACAATTCTAGTGGTGATAAGTGGGGAAGCGAATCGCTAATAAACGGGTTACGCATAAGCCCTATTTCAGCAGTATAAGTTGCTGTTGTGTGGTGGATGCTCTTTCTGGGGCAGGGTATTGCGTCAGTCCCTGGGAAATATGCCAAACGCCTCAATTAAAAACGCCCGACCGGTGATTACCGAATCAGGCGCTCTTTGTTTTTTAATTGAGTCTTTTGTGAGCCAGCATGGACTCCGATATAAACTCGATGCGGATGAAAGGACTTGAACCTTCACGTCACGAGGACACTAGAACCTAAATCTAGCGCGTCTACCAATTCCGCCACATCCGCACGGGCCTCAATAGTATCAAGAAACGGGCCGGAAATGGTAAGCTCAGACGACAAACCTGCGAAGCGCTTATCATGGAAGCACTGATAAGTGTAAGTAGCAAGATTTGCTAATTAGCCAGGTATTGAACAGGTGGGCATCTAGCCCAGAGCACACCAGGGACTGAACCAGGTATTTAAAGCCAGGTATTTAATTAGGGGAGAAACGCTTCGGATGGGTAAGGTAGTTGGCATTGACCTCGGTACGACCAACTCTGTCGTGGCTGTAATGGAAGGCGGTAAACCCGTCGTGATTGCCAATGCAGAAGGGATGAGGACAACGCCATCGGTGGTTGCCTTTAGTAAGGAAGGCGAAAAGCTAGTGGGTCAGATGGCTCGTCGCCAGTCTGTACTGAACCCAAAGAATACCTTTTACGCAGTAAAGCGATTTGTGGGTCGTAAGTATGACGAGCTATCGCCCGATTCTAAGCGGGTGCCCTATACCGTACGGCGCAGTGAGTCGGGCAATGTGAAAATACGCTGCGATCGCCTCAACAAAGATTTTGCGCCTGAAGAAATTTCGGCAATGATTCTGCGAAAGCTGACAGAAGAGGCGGCGCAATACCTGGGCGAATCGGTAACGGGCGCGGTGATTACGGTGCCTGCTTACTTTAACGATGCGCAGCGACAGGCGACTAGAGATGCCGGACGAATTGCCGGGCTAGAAGTGAAGCGAATTATCAATGAGCCGACGGCGGCATCCTTGGCCTACGGCCTAGACCAGCAGTACAACCAGACGATTCTGGTATTTGACTTGGGCGGTGGCACCTTTGATGTGTCGGTGCTGGACGTGGGCGATGGCGTATTTGAAGTGCGCTCGACCAGTGGCGATACGCAGCTGGGCGGCCTGAATTTTGACAAGGTGATTGTAGACTGGCTGGCTGAAGATTTTTTGGCCAAAGAAGGCGTGGATTTGCGGCGCGATCGCCAATCGCTACAGCGCCTGAGCGAGGCCGCCGAGAAGGCCAAAATTGAGCTGTCGGGTGTACCTGTCACCGAAATCAATTTGCCCTTTATCACTGCAACCAAAGACGGGCCGAAGCATATTGAGACGAAGCTGGAGCGAGCGCATTTTGAAGAGCTGTGTGGTGGGCTCGTCGAGCGCATGCGATCGCCACTGAGGCAGGCCCTTGCCGATGCAGGCGTTACCCCCAGCCAAGTCGATGAAGTGGTGCTTGTCGGCGGCGCTAGCCGCATGCCGATGGTGCAAGAGCTAGTGTTTTCGGTGATGAACCGACAGCCCAACCGCAACGTTAACCCAGACGAAGTGGTGGCGGTGGGGGCGGCAATTCAGGCTGGTATCCTCAGCCAGGAGATCAAGGATATTTTGCTGCTGGACGTGTCTCCTTTGTCCCTGGGGCTGGAGACAGTGGGCGGCGTGATGAAAAAGCTGATTCCACGCAACACCACGATTCCGGTGCGGCGTTCGGATACTTTTTCGACCTCGGAAAACAATCAGACCGTGGTGGAAGTGCACATCTTGCAGGGCGAGCGCGAGATGGTGAATGACAACAAGTCGCTGGGCCGATTTAAGCTGATGGGCATTCCGCCCGCGCCTAGAGGGATTCCGCAGGTGCAGGTGTCGTTTGATATTGATGCCAACGGCATTTTGCAGGTGTCTGCCCTGGATAAAACGACCGGGCGACAGCAGAGCATTACGGTGCAAGAGGCCTCGAATCTATCGGAAGACGAGATTCAGGGGATGATTCGGGAGGCGGAGGAGAATTCGGCGACGGATCGACTGCAGCGTGATCGCATTGAAAAGCGCAACCGGGCAGAGGCGCTGTGCTTTAAGGCGGAGCGGCTACTGCGGGAAGTGGCAATTGACTTTGGCATGCAGTTTGGGCGCGATCGCCGTCGCCGCATTGAAACCCTGGTGCAGGAACTTCGCGCTGCGCTAGAGCAGCGAGATGACCGGGGTATTGATTTGCGTCAGACGGATTTGCAAAATGAGGTTTATGAGCTGAACCGAGAGGCCTATCTGTACGATTTGGATGAAGCGGGTGATGGCATCCTGGGTCAGATTGGCGATACGTTAAAACGCGCCTTTTCGGGCGAGGATGACGACTATTACCGGACGGGCGACTACGGCTACGGCTCTGGCTCTGGCTATCCGACGAACTATCCGAGCAATCCTTATAGCGCCCAATCTCAGTGGGATTCGCCAAGCTGGAATCAGGGTGGCGGGCGATCACAGGCCAATAGCTGGGACGATGATTGGGACGATGATTGGGCGACGCCTCAGCGTTCGGCATCACCAGCACCACCAGGCTATCGCGGTGATGGCGGTGGATACGACGCGGGTGGATACCGACCAGACCAGCGGCGAGCGCCTGGCGATTCCCTGCCTCGCTACGACGATGATCGCGGTCGCTCAGGCCAGTACGATACGCCTAGCGAGCCTTATCGCCCGGCGGCTAGCTATTCTGAGCCAGGGTATCCCCCAGATCAAAACTATCCCCCGGCGTCGGGAGGGTATTCCGCCTCGCCTGCCTACGGCTCGCCTGAGCGTGGGGCTGAGCCAGGGTATGAGCGATCGCCGCAGGATTACAACCAGGGCAGCGGCTATGCTCAAGACGATGGCTATGCTCAAGAAGGTGGCTACTCACCAACGGATCGCTATTCGCAATATTCTCAGGACGACAGGTCCTCACAGCGTGGTTATTCACAGTCGGGAAGCTATGCTCAGGGTGATGGCTATGCCCAAGAAGGTGACTATCCGCAGCAAGGCTATCCGCAGGACAGTGGTTACGCGCAAGGGCGTGACGGCTATTCGCAGCCAGGCAGCGGCTATCCGCAAAATGATGGTTATCCGCCGCAGGATGGCTACCCGCCGCAGGATGCTTACGACCGCTCGGGTTATCCACCTGCCGGACAAGGGGGGTACGATCCTCGTGACAGGCAGTCATCGCAACAACCTCCTCAAAATGCGGCAGGTCAGGGCAACTATTCGACGGATGATTATTGGGATGCCCCGCGTAATGGATCTGCGGCTAATCCGCCTGTGGATGAGTATGGCAGGCCCTTGCCGTCGCGGTCGCCCAAAAAGCGACCCAGCAACGAAGATGATTGGTTTTAACCTGCAATAAGATACGCGTTCGTTCATGCAAAACTTTCGGGATTACTACGAAATTCTGGGCATTCCCAAAACGTCCACCGCTGAAGAAATTAAACGAGCCTATAGGGGATTAGCCCGCCAGTATCATCCTGATGTAAACCCTGGTGATAAAGCTGCTGAAGAGAAGTTCAAGCTGCTGGGTGAGGCCTATGGCGTGCTATCGGATGCGGATAAGCGCAAGCAGTACGAACAGTACAGCCAGTACTGGGATAACAAGGGTAAAAGCTGGGGTCGACGCGGTAAGTGGACGGCTGGCTCATCGGCTAAGCAGACGGACTATAGCGCCTTTGAAGACTTTGATAATTTTGTAGAGCAGCTGCTGAAAGAGCATCAGCCGGATAGTAAACCCGGCAGCCGCAAGTCGGCGCGGCGTGAGGCGAACGAGCAATCCTCACAAGCAGGTACGCGGACAGTTAATCGGGAGAGTGCTTCTCGGGTAGCGCCGGAACCTGCGACTGATCGGTATGCTCGTTCGAATGCGGCGAATGCAAGTACCGCGAATGGAAGAGCAGCCCGTGTAGGTAGCGCCACTGGCGAGGTTTCCTCGCGCGATCGCGCATCTAGAGCTAGCTACCGTCGTCAGCCGCCGCCGTCTTCTCGGCGAGATGCTGAAGCTGATTTGACGGTGCCGTTGGAGAAGGCCTATGCCGGTGGTCGGGAGCGAGTGCGGTTAGAAGATGGGCGATCGCTAGAAGTGAATATGCCACCAGGCATGGTCACCGGGCAGCGTATTCGCCTGAAAGGACAGGGCATCGACGGCGGTAATTTGTATCTGCGAATTGAAGTGGAGCCCCATGCGTACTTCGCCCTGCAAGAAAGTGATGTGTATTGCCGCCTGCCGCTGACGCCGAGCGAGGCGATACTGGGCGGTACGCTGGCGATGCCAACGCTAGGTGGGCCAGTGACAATGATGATTCCGCCGGGGGTGCAGACTGGGCAAAGGCTGAAGCTGACTGGGAAGGGCTATCCGATTGCGCAGGATATGTATGGCGACCAGATCGTGGAAGTTGATGTGGTGATGCCGACGGTGCTAGATGATGAGGAGAAAGCTCTGTATCAGGAGCTGCGGGCGATTGAGCGATTTAATCCGAGGGCGGGGTTGCCGTTTCCGTAGGGAGTGGCTGTATGTACTGACTGGGTTAGGACAGGCAGGATGCCTATCCTACAGAAGTTGAATGCTGTTTTATCAGGTGTTTTTGTGCAGACAATCAAAGTCAATGTTCCTCAGGCTTTGCGGGCCAAGCTACAGGCCTATCAAAATGATCAGGATATTGCTGAGCCGGAAAAGGCAATGATTGCTGCACTGGAAGATTATTTTCAATCTTGGGTGCCCACTAAAAAGGCCCCTCTTTTACCTGCGATGTACGATGCAGAAGATGGGCCTTGTGAAGTGATTGAGTCGTTTAAGGGATAGGCATTGTCGCCTGGTGATCAGAGTTGATGCTGAACTAAACTGCACCAAAGTACGCAGGTTCGCTGCCGGGTGCCCATTTGATGTTGCAGCCAATGCTGGGCTTTTGATCTGTGGGAATGGTTTCTCCTGATACCAGCTGATCGAGTGCGGCTCTTAAGTCTTTGCCATCTACCGGGCGTCCGTTGCCGGGGCGCGCATCGTCTAGCTGACCACGATAGGCTAGCTTGAAGTCGCTGTCGAACAGGAAAAAGTCGGGTGTGCAGGCGGCTGTGTAGCTTTGGGCGACGTCTTGGGTGGCGTCGTAGGCGTAGGGAAAGTTGAAACTGGCCCGCTTAACCTGCTCTCGCATGTTGTCAGGATCGTCTTGTGGGTGAGTCTCGATGCTGTTGGCGCTAATAGCTAAGACGCCAATGCCCTGTGGGATATAGTCTTGACCTATTTTACCGAGTTCGTCTTCTACTAGCTTTACGAAGGGGCAGTGCTGGCAAATGAACATAATCAGCAGCCCTTTTTTGCCCTTGAAGGTGTCTAGAGTGATGGTTTCTCCCGATACGACATCTGCGAGACTGAAGCTAGGCGCAGCAGTCCCCAGTGGGAGCATTGTGGATTCGGTTCTGACCATGACGCTAGCCTCCTGCGCTCATACCGGCCATAACGACGACAGAAAGGAGTAACCCTGGACTGAGTAAAAGAATGAGTAGAAAGAAATCGTGCAGTTCCATGACAGCGTGCTCCTAAAAATACGTGGCGCTGTTTCCATAATGGCGAATTAATAGCGGGAATATATGGATCTTTTTTGGAAGATGTTGAAAAGCCCCTCGAAAAATTACCTGTTGATTTTTTTTGATTTGACGTATCCTTACATTGAATTTGATTGGTAGATACGAACGTCATGGGCAGCAACTTAGCGCGTAATTCGGCAGATCAGTTCGAACCAAGCTCAGAACGGGTGGTTCCATGGCGATCGATGTGGCGACCTATTTTGAAGGCAGCAGTGCTGGGCAGTACTGTTTGGGCGGCGCTAGGCTCGCTACCTGCCTATGCCGAAGCGCTGACAGAGTGGGGCTATGATGTGCAAACGCGATCGCTTAACCTTACCCTGCCGCCTGCTGTCACGCCTCGAGTCTCTGTCATTGCACCCGATCAGCTGTTGCTGGAGCTGCCCAACACGCAAGTCGGCGAGGTCATGAGCCAGACGGTAGAGGACGGCGTTGTAGACAGTGTCGTGCTGCAACAGGCTACTCCAGAGACCGTTTGGGTAACCGTTGAATTTGCTGAGGGGACGGTCCTTTCCGAGGCTCAATATGCTCGCCCGCTGGCGGAAGCTGAGAATGGCGATCAGCAGTGGCAGGTGCGTCCGGCACTGGTTTCGGCGAGTCGAGGGCAAACGCCAGACTCGGCATCTGTCCCAACATTAGCTGCGGCACCTGCAACGACAGCGGAGTCTTCTGCGAGCAGCCTCAGAACTGAGTCGGATGCGATCGCACAATCTTCCAATCAGCCCCCAGACTTTTCCGCTGACCTGCCGATACTAGAACCGGCGATGCCCATCGACGAGCCGGTGAGCGTTCCTCCGCTCAATTCGTCTGCGCCGCTACCGACCCCTGAGCCAGCGATCAGCTCTCCGTCTGTAGCAACCGATGAGCCAACCGAGGTCCCTGTTGCTGAAATCCCTGACATAGAACCATCCGCAGAGGCCGCTGAACTGTCTGATTTGTCTCCTGTATTTGATGTAGAAGTGATTCCGGCTGAACCTACACAGCCTACGCTCCAGCGTCCCTCACCGCCTATTGCCAACGAACCGGCTAGCGACTCAGGCAATGAACCCGCCAGCGCGTCCTTGCCTGAGTCACCTCCTTTTATTGGTGAAATTGACGAAAGTGTGGCGGATATGCCTGATGTGCAGATCGAAGCAACACCTGAGGTGGTGGTTCCTGCTATTGTTGCGGCGCCTTCGGTTGAAGCACTGCCAGCGCCTGACCCTGCGCCGGTTGCGGCAGTAGAGCCAGACTTGCCTGAACCTGAAGCTGTGCAAGAGACAGCAGGTGAGCCGATTACTAGCGAGCAGATTGCTAGCGGCAGCGTATCCGCACCAGAATCACCGACATCAGAACCTGTAGAAGCAACGCCGGAACCTGTGATTATAGAAAGCGTACAGCCTGCCAGTGTAAACCGCTGGCCAGAGCCGATTCCTTTTGGGCAACCACTTCCTGATTAAATCGCTCGTTGTTTTTAATCTGGCGCTCGTGATCTCAATAGCTTTTACTTTGCCAGGCGCACAGATAGCGGCACAATAAGAGGTAGCTATCTATAAGTGAGAGTCAGGCGATCGCTAGCCTGATCGTTTTTTGTGAAAACCGAATTCAAATCGCCTAAAGTCGCCTTCGGCACTCTAATTTCTGATGCCTTGACTGTTTTCTGGGGAGATTGGCTGGATCTGCGGGTGCGTATTCCACAGGTTGCAGCTTCAGGCCTAGTATCGCCACTGATCTACATACTGGCGTTTGGTCTGGGCCTGGGCAGCTCGCTAGATCGCTCTACCTATACTGCTGGCGACAGCTACCTGGAGTTTATTTTGCCGGGGATGGTGGCGCTCTCTTCGATGGTGATTAGCTTTGGTGGCACTACGTTCTCGATTTGCGGAGAGCGGCTGTTTTCCAAAACTTTTGAGGAGATGCTGCTGTATCCGGTGCATCCGCTGGCGATTCATATCGGCAAGATGATGGCGGGTGTGGTGCGGGGCCTGATGACGGCTTCGGCGGTTATTTTGGTGGCGGTGTTGTTTACTGGCAAGGTGTGGAGCTTTTTGAATCCGCTGTTTATTTTGCTGGTGATTTTGAACTGTGCGGTGTTTGCAGGGCTAGGTGTGATTGTGGGCCTGAATGTAAAGTCGCTGGAGAGTGTGGGGCTGTTTAATAATTTTTTGATTGTGCCGATGTCGTTTTTGGGTGGGACGTTTTTTGACCCGACGATGTTACCGGCTGGGTTGAAGCCAATTGTGTTTGCGCTGCCGCTGACCTATACGACGATTGGGTTGAGAGCGATCGCCTACAAGCCCTTTGCAGAATTCCCCTGGTACAGTATCCCAATCCTGCTGGGGTTTGCTATTGTCCTATCTATGATTGGTGCTCATCAGTTCTCTACCCAGCAGGACTAAGAATGATCACGATTAGGCAAGCACAGTCTGACGATGCGGAAGTCTTAGCCCGTGTAGCCGAGCACACCTTTCGCGAGACTTTCGCAACAGAAGACAATCTCGCTGATATGGAGCTGTACTGTTCGGAGAACTTCGGTACGGAGATTCAACGGCAGGAAATTCTGGAGGCTAACTGTGTCACGCTTTTGGCTGAGGTGGATAGCCGGGTAGTTGCCTTTGCTCAGGTTTTGTTGCGATCGCCCAAAGACTGCGTCGCTGCCGAGCATCCCTCAGAACTTAATCGGTTATATGTTGAAAAAGAATGGCATGGCCGAGGTGTGGCTCATAAGCTGATGTCTGGGATTCTATCCACAGCAGCGGATGCTGGCGCGGGCCATATATGGCTTGGTGTTTGGGAACATAACCCTAGGGCAATAGCTTTTTACGGCAAGTATGGATTTAGCGTTGTGGGTGAGCATGTATTTCAGTTCGGTAGCGATCCGCAGCGGGATTTAATAATGATGACAGGAGTCAACGAATCGTTGACTCCCTAGCATTTTTCATGCGCTTCTTACTATGACAGCCTGGCCTCCCTTTATCGGTAAGCTTTACTGGATAGCGTTCATGAAGGGTTGCCAAGCTTGAACTGCTTCAAATATGGTGCGATAGCCAAGGATGTTGGGATGGATGCCGTCTGGGCAGAGGCGATCGCACACCCACTCATCACCATGCTGCGTCCACTGCTCAAACAAGTCTAAATAAGGCACATTAGCCGACTCACACATCTGCCGAGTCACATCCCTGTAATGCTTTTGCTCTGCTTGCGAGAAGTGCAGAATATTGGCAAAGGGCATGGCGGCTTCGTTTACCGGGACCATGCCGACAAAGTAGACCGGGCAAAGGTCGCTAGCACGCTGCAACAGCTGGCGAACGGATTGGCCAAAGGTGGAGAGGTCTGTGACCGGGCGACCATTGGCACGGCCTGCACGGGCAGAATCGTTGACGCCGAAGGAAAAGACCAGGACGTCGGGCTTGCGATGGCGCAGCTCACCGCGATCGCAAAACTCACGTTCAAATCGCCTGGCTATTTGCGTAACCCCATCGCCTCGGACACCCAGGTTGTACAAAATCGGCCCAGGATTCGCTGGATCCATCCATCCCAGTCGCAGCCGCTCTACCCAGCCGCCCGCTTCGCTATCGCCATATCCGTACACCAGGCTATCGCCGATGGCGATGACTTTTTTTGGATGGGTTGAAATGTTTTCGCTGAGCGTTTTTGGCGTAGTGACCCGTGATGAGCTTGGAAGCGTCGCCGTCATAGTTGCTGCGAAGAGAAGGGGTCAGTGTGTGAGTGCCTACCAGTAGAAATAACACGAACCCAGGTGGCTTTGCAAATCTTTACAACTCCGTCCAGGTCTAGTTTTATGGGCAGGTATTGCTATATTTCCCGGCTGTAGCTGTCTGTTGTTACGCCAGATACTGAGAGACTTTTGCCGCTAGCGTATCGGTCCAGTGATCCATTACCTTCGCATCAGCCGCCTCGACCATGACGCGGATCACAGGCTCAGTTCCAGAGGCTCTGACGAGTACGCGGCCCTGGTTACCCATATCGGATTCTGCCTGGGCGATCGCACTTTGCAGCGCGTCGCACGTATGCCAGTCACGGCGCACGGTAGGGTCTTCTACGCGCACGTTTTCTAAACGCTGTGGATAGGTCTCAAAGCTTTGGGCCACCAGCTCGGGTAGGGAACACCCAGCTTGCTTCAGCAGGTCTGCTAGGTGCAGCGCAGTCAGAATGCCATCGCCGGTAAGGCTGTAGTGATGACACAAAATGTGCCCGGACTGTTCGCCGCCTAACATTGCGCCCTGATTGATCATTTCAGCGTGGACATGCTGGTCGCCGACATTGGTGCGAACTAGGGTGCCACCTCGCTTTTGCCAGGCTCTCTCAAAGCCTAGATTGGCCATCACCGTAGAGATAATGGTGTTGTTGGGTAGTTTGCTAGCTTCTTGCAGCGTTTGCCCCCAGAAATACAGAATGTAGTCACCATCGATAACGCGGCCTTTTGTATCTACGGCCATCACGCGGTCTGCGTCGCCATCGAAGGCAAAGCCAATATCTGCGTCGAGTTCGGCAACGGCGGTTTTGAGCTTGCCCAGGTTGGTCGAGCCGCAGTCGACGTTGATGCGATCGCCATCTGGCAACCCATGCAAAATTACAACTTCTGCGCCAGTGGCTTCAAATACCTGCTTGGCGACACGAGTGGCCGCGCCCCAAGCCAGGTCGAGCACAATTTTGAGGCCGCTCAGATCAGGATGCGGTTGGAAAGGCTGATGCAAAAAGTCGATGTAGCGATCTACTAAGTCGGGGCGTTGGTAGGTACGGCCCCACTGCATTGGTGCGGTGTCGGGATTCACTAATGCTGGACTGGCGGTCCCTATTTGAGGCAGTCCTTTGCCGCGCAATGCGGCTTCAATTTCTTTTTGAATATCACCCGATAGTTTGGTGCCTTCGGCATTGAAAAACTTGATGCCGTTATCGGCAGGGGGATTGTGGCTAGCGGAAATCATAATGCCACCTGCGTTGCCTGCAGCCAAGTGTGCTACTGCTGCGGTGGGACATAGGCCTAGGTTCCACACCTCTAGACCAGCTGTGGTTAGTCCTGAGGACAGTCCTGAGGACAGCATGTCGCTAGAGCTGCGAGAGTCCTGCCCGATAATAATGGGACCAGTTTCGCCGTGGGCTCGCAGGACCTGCCCAGCCCAAAAGCCGACCTGCGTGGCGAGCGGTGCGGTAAGAAGGGTGCCTGCCTCGCCCCGGATACCGTCAGTGCCAAAAAGCTTGGTGCTTGGCAGCGACTGTAGGGTGCATCTGCTGGCGGGAATGGGGATAAAAGGTGACGATGAGGATGCGCTTGGAGCGTCGGGGCGTCGCTGTGATTTTCCTTTCAAATTGTTTGTGCGATCGCCCCGAATTGGAGAACTCACCATTTACCTACTCCCTACACTAAAAACTAACGGTTGCTTACGCAATTTATCCAAAGCTGCTAAAGCTTCAAAGCACGTATCATTGCCAAGCCTAACTGTGGAGGATATCACCTTAAACTTAATAATGAGAAACAGTGTGCCAATTCCCACTGGTGTATTTGACTGGTTTCGAGATGCAAAAGTTGCGTGGAACCTATAGGTGCACCGGCCTCTAAGCCCATCCATCAACGAAATTTGAATAGACAGCTATTCAGACTATGCCCACGTGATTTCAACTATTCACTTTTTTTATTTATCCCTTTGGCCTTCAAGGCTATGGGCTTCTTCTGCTTTCATAGCTGTGAGACCTCTTCGTTTTGCCGCCCGTTCTGCTTTTTGGAGCACCCATTTGTGAGTACACCATCAGCCTCTTCCCAGCCCATACTTTTTCAGCGAGGCCTCAAAGAATTCAATGCAGGCGAGTTTTACGCTTGCCACGACACGCTAGAAGCTGTCTGGATAGACACCGATACTTCAGAGAAACCTTTTTATCAGGGGATTTTGCAGATTGCTGTGGCGTTTTATCATCTGGGCAATCTCAACTGGCGAGGCGGTGCAATTTTGCTAGGTGAGGGGATCAACCGGCTGCGCAAGTTTGAGCCCGCCCACAGAGGTATTGATGTCGAAGACCTGGTAGACCAGGCTGTGGACTGGCTAGAGCAGGTGCAACTAGCCGGTGAGAGCGGGTTAGAAGCTTTGATGGCTGATGAGTCGCGAACGAAACCGAAGATTAAGCCGTCCGTATGAGCAAGCGAGTGAATAGCAACCTATGTAAAAGTCTGCCGCTAATTCTTCTCAATGCTGACACAGCAGCTTAAGGTAGAAGCATCTATTTGTAACTAACGAAACTGATTTGCCAGTCGCCAGTTCACAAATCGGTTAAACCTATAGAAGCAAGGGCATAGAATCTCTTTAGCATAGGAAGTAAAGTTCTGCGCCTGAGAGCATTGCTTTCCCTCCTGATCATCGTCATATCGGCTCAAAATGCGGCATCGGCACTTTTATCGTCTTGTTTTAACTCAGTGGATAGTCAAAGCGCGTATTCGGTGGGCTGTTTTGGGGTGTGCGATCGCTTTGATGCTCCCTGCCTTGAGCTTGCCGCTGTTGCCAACGCCGCTATCTGAAGTTGCAGCTCAGTCTAGCGGGGGTGCACTACAGCTCAAGGCTTCGCGAGTAGAAGCGAATTCCAATACGGGTGTGGTCACGGCTATTGGCAACGTTCGGATCGATTATCCCAGTAGAGAAATTTTTGCAACGGCGGCTCAGGCGCAGTACTACAGCAACGAACAGCGAATCGTGCTGAGTGGTAATGTCGATATCGTTCAAGAGGGCAATACGTTACAAGCTGAGACGGTGACCTATCTAATTACTGAAGGGCGATTTGTCGCAACGCCTGGGGCCGACAGTCAGGTAGAGGCGGTTTATTTACTGCCCGAAGAAGAAGTCAGTAGTGGCCTGCCTGGTGAGGATGCCGGGACGGCAGCTCCCGCCGCTCCGCTGACGATTCCGGCACCTCCAGATGAGTTGCCTGCTGATTTGAGTTCTTTAAACGTCGAGAATTGAGAGTTGAGTGCTGAGTGGATAGATGCCCATGACATCTCTGGCAAATTCTGAGTCTGTGCAAGCTGCTGAAGGAATACACTCGGCGAAGCTGGTGCTCGACAACGTGCAAAAAACGTATGGCAAACGCGCCGTTGTAAAGGGCGTGAGCCTGGCGGTGGCGCAGGGCGAGATTGTCGGGCTGCTGGGTCCGAATGGGGCGGGGAAGACGACGACTTTTTACATGGCAACGGGGCTGGTGCAGCCTGATGGTGGCAAGGTTTCACTGGATGGATCTGATATTACTGATTTGCCGATGTATAAGCGGGCCAGGTTGGGGATTGGGTATCTGGCGCAGGAGGCTAGCATTTTCCGGAACTTGAGCGTAAAGGACAATATTCGGCTGGTGATGGAGCAGACGGGAGTGCCTTACCATGAGCGGGATGCGCGGCTAGCTCACTTGATTAGGGAGTTTCGGCTGGAGAAGGTGGAGGACTCGCTGGGAATTCAGGTGAGTGGCGGGGAACGGCGACGTACTGAGCTGGCGCGGGCGCTGGCGGCGGGGACGCAGGGGCCGGATTTTTTGTTTTTGGATGAGCCGTTTGCGGGGGTGGACCCAATTGCGGTGTCGGAGATTCAGACGATTGTGGCTGAGTTGCGCGATCGCAACATGGGCGTACTCATCACCGATCACAATGTGCGCGAGACGTTGGAGATTATCGACCGGGCTTACATTATGAGTGAGGGGCAGATTTTGGCGTCGGGGAGTGCGGATGATCTATCAGATAATCCGCTGGTGCGGCAATATTATTTGGGTGATGATTTTAAGCTTTGATGTTTTGTTGATGCCGGATTTGTTGGGTTTTAACCCAACCTACGTATGACTTCTGCTACTTCACCGACGATTTTTCAACGCGTTGCGGGCTGGGTGCCTCGGCTGTCTATTATGGACCGCTATATTGCCCGTGAACTGACGCTGCCGTTTTTGTTTGGGGTGGGGGCGTTTTCGTCGATTGCAGTGTCGATTGGGGCGCTGTTTGAGCTGATTCGCAAGGTGGCGGAGGCAGGGTTGCCGGCGTCGCTGGCGTTTGAGATTTTTTTGCTGAGTTTGCCGACGTTTACGGTGCTGGCATTTCCGATGTCGACGCTGCTGGCGACGATGATGACCTATAGCCGCTTTTCGAGCGATAGTGAGCTGATCGCAATGCGCGGCTGTGGGGTGAGCGTAAAGCGGATTGTGATTCCGGCGGTGGTGCTGAGCCTGCTAGTGACGGGGCTGAGCTTCGCGGTGAATGAGGTGGTGGCTCCGGCGAGTACGGAACGGGCGGCGCTACTGCTTGCAAGGGCTCTGGATGAAGAAAAGCCACCATTTAAGGAAGGCAATATTACGTTTCAGCAGCAGGAAGACGATGAGCTGGTTCGCTTTTTCCATGCTGAAAATTTTGACGGCACCACGATGCGTGGCATTACAGTGGTGGACTTTTCCCAGGACGATAGTGAGGATGGGCTAAAGCAAATTGTGAGCGCGGACTCGGCGACGTGGGACTTTTCGCGCAATTTGTGGGAGTTTACCAACGGGACAATTTACGCAGTGTCGCCTACGGGATCGTTTCGGCAAATTATTCGCTTTGACAGGCAGGATTTGCAGCTGCCGCGAACGCCGCTGGACCTGGCACAAAGGCCGAAGAAAGAAGAGGAAATGAATATTGCTGAAACCCGCGAATACATGAGCATTTTGGCGCAGACGGGGGATGAGCGGGCCGTGCGAAAGCTGGCAGTGGCGATTCAGCGAAAGCTGGCGATTCCGTTTGCCTGTGTGGTGTTTGGCTTGGTGGGTTCGGCGGTGGGTGTGCGTCCGCAGCGAACGGGTAAGGCCACGAGCTTTGGCGTGAGCGTGGTGATTATTTTTGGCTACTATCTGCTGAGCTTTATTACGTCGGCGATGGGTGAGGCGGGGGTGATTACGCCGTTTTTAGCGGGTTGGGTGCCGCTGTTTATCGGGCTGAGTGCGGGTGTGTATTTGCTAGCGCAGGTATCTCGGTAGGGCTACATTCAGCATCGCCGATGCCGAGATACCTAAATGACGCTGCCCTAGAGTCGGGGTTCGATTCTCCAGGGTTGATATCCGGCGCGAATGCACTGGTCTAGGGCTGTATCCACAGCGACTTCAGTTGCGTCAACAATATCGACTACGCAAGTGCCATAGCGTTCTGGTAGTAAGCTACGGCCACAGTTCTCTAGCACTTTGCTATTGGGGCTATCCAGGAAAGCATCGTGAATGTCGATGGTGCAGTTGGCCACTTCGATGGGGCGGCGCGATCGCTGACAAACCGCCAGCGCACTTTCGGCAGTGAGCCCCGTAAATTCGTTAACATCAACTACACAAGCGCCCAAATCTTCGGGATAGCGAGCACCTGCACAGGCAGCGATCGCACTGGTTTCGGAAATGCCATAGTCGGTCATGCCAGCGGCACACTCGAAATAGTCTGGACTGGCAGCCGCAGCAGGTGAAGCTACTAGTGCTAAAGCGATTGACGTGATGCCAAAGGCTGTTGCAACCGCTGCTCTGCTCCCAGATTTGGACAAAATGCGAGTGACCGAAATATCAGGCGTCAAAAAAGGTTTCATTAGGAGCCTCATTGCTTATGTGCGCTCTGATCTAATCTACAGTGAAAGAGAGAAAATGAACGATACGGTTATGTCGGTAAGAGAGGATTTGATATGCATCTGAGCGAAATTACGCATCCAAACCAGTTGCATGGTCTTCCCATCAGTCAATTAGAGAAAATTGCAGGGCAGATTCGAGCAAAGCATTTACAGACCATTGCAGCTAGCGGCGGACACTTAGGGCCGGGCTTAGGCGTGGTAGAACTGACGCTAGGGCTCTATCAAACCCTTGACTTGGATCACGACAAGGTGGTGTGGGACGTCGGCCATCAGGCTTATCCTCATAAGCTGATTACGGGCCGCTACAAAGACTTTCACACCCTCCGCCAGCAGCATGGTGTGGCGGGCTATCTAAAGCGGTCAGAGAGTCGATTTGACCACTTTGGTGCGGGCCACGCTTCAACCAGTATTTCGGCGGCTTTGGGAATGGCGATCGCCCGCGACCTGAAGGGCGAAAATTACAAAGTAGCTGCCATCATTGGCGACGGTGCCCTCACCGGCGGCATGGCCCTAGAAGCGATCAACCATGCGGGCCACCTGTCCAACACTAACCTGGTCGTGGTGCTAAACGACAACGAGATGTCGATTTCTCCCAACGTGGGGGCGATTCCGCGCTACCTCAACAAAATGCGCCTGAGCCCGCCGATGCAGTTCCTCACCGATAACCTCGAAGAACAGTTCAAGCAGCTGCCCTTTAGCGAGACGCTCACCCCCGAACTGGGCCGATTCAAAGAAGGGATGAAACGCCTAGCGGTGCCCAAGGTCGGTGCAGTCTTTGAAGAGCTGGGTTTCACGTACATGGGGCCAATTGACGGCCACAATCTGTCGGAGCTAATCCACGCCTTCAAAGAGGCCCATAATCACGGTGGCCCCGTCTTGGTCCACGTTGCTACCGTCAAAGGCAAAGGCTACGAAATCGCCGAAAAAGATCAGGTGGGCTACCATGCGCAGTCGCCATTCGACATTGAAACCGGGCAGAAAATCCCTTCTAACAAGCCCAAGCCGCCCAGCTACTCCAAGGTCTTTTCTGAAACGCTCATTACCCTGGCCGAGAAGGACCCCACCATTATTGGCATCACCGCCGCCATGGCCCAGGGCACCCGGCTAGATTTGCTACAGGCCAAGCTACCCAAGCAGTACATTGACGTCGGCATTGCCGAGCAGCACGCGGTGACCCTGGCCGCCGGATTGGCTTGCGAAGGGATGAAGCCGGTGCCGGTGATTTACTCTACCTTCTTGCAAAGAGGCTTCGACCAGATTGTGCATGACGTGTGCATTCAAAAGCTGCCGGTATTCCTGGCGCTAGATCGCGCTGGTATTGTCGGCGTCGATGGCCCCACCCACCAGGGCATGTACGACATTGCCTATCTGCGCTGCATTCCTAACCTGGTGCTGATGGCTCCCAAAGACGAAGCTGAACTTCAGCGCATGGTGGTTACAGGCATTGATTACGATGGCCCGATTGCGGTGCGCTATCCCCGGGGTAGTGGCTACGGTGTGCCCATCATGGAATCTGGCTGGGAGAAGCTGCCTATTGGCAAGGCCGAAGTGCTGCGCCAGGGGGATGACGTGCTGCTAGTCGGCTACGGCTCGATGGTGTATCCGGCCATGCAGACGGCTGAGATTTTGAGTGAGCATGGTGTAGAGGCAACAGTGGTTAATGCCCGCTTTGCCAAGCCGCTGGATACGGAGCTGATGCTGCCGCTAATTGAGAAAATTGGCCGCGTTGCGACGATGGAGGATGGCTGCATTATGGGTGGGTTCGGCTCCGCGCTAGCAGAAACGCTGTTCGATGCCAAAATGACCCCCGATTTAATGCGCTTGGGCGTTCCTGATGTCCTAGTCGATCATGCGTCTCCTGACCAGTCAAAAGCAGAGCTGGGACTAATGCCTGCACAGATGGCGGAGCGGATTCTCAAACAGTTCGAGCTGGGCGAGGCGCACAGAGAGCTGGCGGAGCAGGTGTAGGGCAGCGTCAAGAATAAAAGTTAGGGTAGTAGAGAGTAGCGTTTGTATTGGCTATGCAGAACGCTCTTGGGTGACACCTGTGGGCAGACTGCTGGGTTCTGTGACAGCTGTCGTGGCTGGCTGGCTTAGCGGTCTGCGCTTCCACTGCTGGGCGATTTGACTTAGCAGGCTAGCGAAGGTTTGGCCGAGGGAGTAGCCGCTGGTGCGATCGCTGGCAAAATCGACCAGCAGGCAGGCAATGCCAGTGAGCACTCCGGCAGCGCCCAGGGCAAATAGAAAGAGCGCAATAGGAATTAGCCTGTCGAAGGCGAGCAGCGATCGCAGCGTCAGCGTAAACAGGCTTACGCTAAAGATTAGAACTGCCATGTGCATGAGGGCAGTGCCGACCCGGCTCCATTGATACTGCTGATTGAGTCGGGTTCGGCGGGCCCGTAGCTGCTTGAGGTCTTGGGTGCTAGCTAGCTTGGGATGGGGAGCTGTGTGAGGGACTGTGTCTTGCTGGCGAGTGAGGTGGTGGTAGTGCGATCGCACCTCAGTGAGCTGGCGAAGCAATGAATTTTGCCGCAGCCAGGTGCCGCCTAGTAAAGCAGACGACAGCAAAGTCATCAGCGCTGAATTCATAATGAGCAGAATAAGCTGATCTGTTTGTCCTATATTCATAGCCAAATACACTTCGACACAAAAGAGAATAGTTCAAATGTACTGAATTGTTAGGCAAAGTACAAGGCCTCCGTGGCGATACTTTACAAGTTGCCTCCCCAGGGTTTTGATACAGTGTGAAGTAATCGTTTAGCTCTCAGGTTTTCGTCCAGTCCAGTCCTTTCGTTGGTTCTTTCCTTTTGCGGTCTGTCCATGCCCCTCGAACCTAAGAAATCACGCATTGTTTTATTTTTTGTTGTTGGTTTTGGGCTGGCGCTACTCATGGCTGGGCTCAAAGCACTGTTTGCCTGGATCGCGCATACCTATGCCTACTCTGTGCCCTGGATTGGGGGCTTCTTAAAAAGCATCGAAATCACCGAGATCTCCAACCTTGTGGTGTTTGCGATTTTGGGGGCAGGCATTGGTGCGGCCACCTTACTACTGCCTGCCAGCTGGAGCAACAAAATAAAGCTGGCTTTTTTGCTGGCCCTGAGTCCCTTTGTGTTTAGTGCCAGCTACATGATGCAGCAGCATCTGTGGATTCAGCAGGTGGCCAACAGTGGTAATGTTTCCTACCGGGAAGCCAAGACCGTCACCAACACCTACCTAAAGCGCGAGACCGGCAAAAGTGGTTTCTTTGGGTTTTACCCCTTTAGCACGCAGCTGGCAGAGCTGCCCACCCGATTAGAGGTTTTGCGCTCTGAGCAGTCGGTGAATCCTAACAAGCTGCTGACCCAAGAGCTTTCCAGCTATGACGACCCCCGTGCCGATTTAGCTGCTTATGTATTTGAGCGAGTTGGCTGGCTAATTCGGTTCATGTATATGACTATTGCTGCGCTGACGGCGGTCATTTACTACTTTAAGGGGGCGCTATGGGCGGACAGCAGACAGGCCGGCAACAGACAATCAAGTGGGAAAAGGGTGGTGTTAGGCTCTTCGACCATAGTGACCCCACAGGTGTCACCCATCGCGACCAAGGACCCCACGGCGAAGCGCCCTATATGGAAACGTAAGGCGACAAAAGGCAAGGCAGCGAAAGGCAAGGCGACAAAGAAAAAAGTGACGAAAAGCAAGATTTCGAAGCCTAAAGTGTCAGACTCTAGAGCCTCGGACGCTAAGACATCGAACGTCAAACCATCGAACGCTAAACCATCGAACGCCAAAGCCTCGGAGCCGAAGATGCGAAAACCACTGATTGGGAAGCCCTCTAATTCGTCTAGTTCTAGTGCGTCTACTTCTGGGCCTGGTGCTAATTCTGCACCGACACCTGCCCAGCCTGCGCAGACCCCAACGCCTCGTCAGAACGAGCCTCGCACCGAGCCTACCACCAACGATTTCCCTCGCGACAACCATTAATTGTGAGGCCCCGAGCTGTAGGCTCTGAAGCAAGACCTATGCAGAGACCCTGTAGAAAATATGAGTTCGTTTGAGCCAACAGTGGCCGTCATCATTCTTGCGGGTGGCTACAGTCGACGCATGGGGCAGGACAAAGCACTGCTGCGGCTGCCAGATGGTCGGTCGCTGCTGGCCCATACGTGCCAGGTCGCTGCCGAGATTACCCCGCAGGTTGTGGTGGTTACACCGTGGCCAGCACGTTACCGAGAGGTGCTTCCCTCATCGGCAACGTTTATTACAGAACCTGCTGCCGTGCCTGCTGCGAGTTTAGATGAGTCGGCTGCTGGTGACTCTGCCAGACAAAAGCCCTCTAGAGGTCCCCTACATGGATTTGCTTATGGATGGCAGCGTATTGCCGCTGACTGGTGTTTGCTACTGGCCTGCGATATGCCCCACTTGGAGCCAGCAGCGCTAAGACGCTGGTGGACCTGGCTGATGGCCCGTGAAGAGAAGCCTGTACCTACAGCTACAGATACGCTGCCAACGGCCTCGTTAGTCAGGACTGCGCGTGGCTGGCATCCTCTATGTGGTTTTTACCATCGCAGGGGCCTGCCCAGTTTGTTGCACTACCAGGCGAGTCAGCAGTGTTCCTTTCAGCCATGGTTACGTACAGTGCCTGTTTTGCCCTATGCAGAGCTTTCTCCTAATTTGTTGTTTAACTGCAATACGCCTGATGATTGGCGGCATGTCGTTGGCAGTGCATATTGCAAATCGTGTATTTTCTGATCATAGTTCTGTTACCTGCAACGTGACATAGCCTGCACAGATAGCGTATTTGGGTGCCTAAAGCCTTGATTCAAGCCGCTTTTGTTAAATATTAAGCTGTGTAATGTTTTTCTCAGACTATTCTGTTGGGGCGCACAGCCTCCCCTATGATTGAGGAATATTATTTGCAGCTGTTTACAAAAGTCTGGAGATTCAAGCGTGGCTCTTCCCTTATTGAACTATCCCCCCAAAAGTCAGAATCAACGGGTTGAGGGATACACAGTCCAGGGCGACGATCAGCCCACTATCTACAGCGCTGAAGCGCTTCTAGAATATAGCGAGATGACAGCGCTGATCGATGCAGCCTATCGTCAAATCTTTTTTCACTGTTTTGAGTCAGACCGTGAGAAGTTCCTAGAATCTCAGCTACGCAACAGCCAGATCACCGTCCGCGACTTTATCCGTGGTTTGATTCTTTCTGATACTTTCTTGAGCAACTACTATGCCAAGAACAGCAACTATCGCTTTGTAGAGCAGTGCATTCAGCGTGTGCTGGGCCGCGACCCTTACAACGAGCGTGAAAAGATTGCCTGGTCGATTAAGATTGGCACCAAAGGGGTTGCAGGCTTCGTAGATGAATTGCTCGATAGCGACGAGTATATGGAGAATTTTGGCTACGATATTGTGCCTTACTACCGTCGTCGGATTCTGCCAGGTCGTGAAATTGGTCAGCGTCCTTTCGATATCAAGTCGCCCCGCTACGACGAGTACTACCGTGGCATTTTGGGCTTTCCCAAGAGCGTTTGGCAGGAAGAGGTTCGTCGCTTCAAGCCCCAAGAGAAGAAGGCGACTGCTGGCAACCCTTCGCTATACCTCGATATGGCTCGCAGCGTGAATCCTCGTCCGGCGGCGGCGCCTTCGGTGAATACCGCGACTATCAATATCGGTGCGAGTGTTCCTTTTCGTAAGCTAAGCGTGCCGGTTGCGCCCGAGCCCAGCTCCAACAGCTAGTCGCTCGTTTGTTCTTTCCTCAAAAGGTTATCAGCCGAGGTGGGTTTCCCGCCTCGGCTTTTTTTGGTCGAGATCGCTCAATTGATGAACGCTGATGCTCAACGCTGGCGCATTTTGATTTGAGTCAGAAGCTTTTCCCACTTTTGCGGCAGCGGCGCTTCGGCAGAGATGATTTTACCTGTCACGGGCTGCTGAAGAGTGAGCCTGAAGGCGTGAAGGGCCTGGCCAGGTAGCTTTATACCGGGCGACTTCACCGAGCCGTATTCTGCATCGCCCACAATTGGCAAATTCAAAAACGCGCTATGCACCCGAATCTGATGGGTTCGCCCGGTTTCTAGCTGATAGTGCATCAGCGTATAGTTGCCTAGCCGCTCGACCGTCTTCCAGTGGGTGACGGCAGCACGTCCGCCTGCTTCTACAGGGATAATTGCCATTTTCTTTCGGTGTTTAGGATGGCGGCCAATGGGCTGATCCACACTGCCCTGGATTGCTTTGGGTGCACCGTTGACGAGCCCAAGATATTCTCGTCGGGCAGTTTTGGCCTGAATCTGCTGCTGTAGGTGGTGCAGGGCCTGCTCGGTCTTAGCAACGACGATTGCTCCGGTGGTGTTTTTATCGAGGCGATGCACGATGCCAGGGCGCTGCACACCGCCCACGCCAGTGAGCTGTTCGCCGCAGTGCCACAGCAGCGCGTGCACCAGGGTGCCTGTGAGGTGTCCGGGGGCCGGATGCACCACCATGCCAGCGGGCTTGTTAATGATTAGCAGCTGCGAGTCTTCGTACAGAATATCGAGGGGAATATTTTCGGGTTCTAGCTGGTAGGGGGTGACGCTAGGAATGGTGAGGGTGATGCGATCGCCTTCACTTACCGATACTTTTTTGCGATCGCACACCGCTCCATTTACCTGCACTGCCCCCTGCTCAATCAGCTGCTGAATGCGATTACGAGAGAGCGTTTCTATATGCTGCGCCAGCCAGCGGTCTAGTCGGGCAGGCTGCGGGTCTGCAACTGTCTTTTGGATAGTCTCGTCGGAAATGATCTGTGTTCCTCAGCTGTCCGTAGCATTCTTTCTATTCATTTGAGTCTACCGACTTCGGGGAAGGATTGCTTAGCTGGGTGGTTAGCCAGTGCTCTGCGTGAATCGGTGAGCTAGAGGCCAGCTGCGGCTGCAAGTCTACAACCTTGCCAATGACGGCGATCGCTGGTGCCTTGAATTCGGTTGCCTCCACCTGCGCCACAATATCGCCCAGGGTCCCGACTAGTTCTGTTTGCTCGGGGCGGGTTCCCCAGCGGATGAGGGCGACTGGTGTACTGGCGGCTAGCCCGGCCTGCTGCAGTGCCTCGGTGATATTGGGCAAATTGTGCACACCCATATACACCACAATGGTTTCTGATGACTGCGCGATCGCTTCCCAATTAACCTTAGGCCGGTACTTCCCTGCCGACTCGTGACCGGTCACAAACGTCACCGAAGAGCTGTAGCCCCGGTGAGTTACCGGAATGCCAGCATAGGCGGGCGCGGCAATTCCTGCCGTAATCCCTGGGACCACCTCCACCGGAACGTTGGCCGCCATCAGGTCCTTCATTTCCTCGCCGCCCCGGCCAAACACAAACGGGTCGCCCCCTTTCAGGCGAACCACAACAGCGTTGTCCTGCGCCTTCGCTAGCAGCAGCTGTGTAATTTCTTCTTGAGACAAGGAGTGTCGTCCTCGACGCTTCCCGGCGTGAATTTTTTCCGCCTGTGGACCAATCCATTGCAAAATAGGCTCACTCACCAGCGCGTCGTAAACTACCACGTCGGCGCATTCAATCAACGATTTGGCCTTCACCGTCATCAACCCTGGATCACCTGGGCCAGCGCCCACGAGATATACCTTGCCGACGGGAGCAGGCTGGCCATCTGTAGCGTGTACTATGGAAGCGTGCTGTGTGGCTGTATTCAAGTTAGAGGCGTCAGAAGACATAGGTATCAGCGAAAACTGTCTTCAAATACTAGCTTGACTGAATCAGCTCCACTGCTAGTTTTGCTACTTCATCGGTCGCGCCCAGGGTCGGCAGCAGGCGAAACTGCACTTTTGGAAAGCGCTCGGCTAGCTCTTCTGTGCGGTGCATGATGGCGTCGGTAATGCCGCCTGCAAACAGAAAATAGGGCAAGATGGTGAGCTTTTGGCAGCCCTGCTGCATAAGCTCAATCACCTGGGTTTCTATATCGGGAGGGACAGCCCAGTATGCAACTGAGGTTTTGATATGTCTGGTCAGGGTTTGAATCGCCTTGTTTCCTTTTGGCCGACGGCTACCGTGGGCTACCAGGATAGCACCCTCAGCGGGAATGGTCGTTAGCCGCTGCTTCAATACGCTGGCGATACCAGGATGGCTGCCCAAGTGAGCGCACACCGTGAGGCGGATTGATTGGCCTAAGCGTTTTTGGGCGATCGCAATTTCTGCTGGAATATCTTCCATCACATGGACGCCTGACATCAGAAAAATAGGGGCTAGCTTGAGTTCGCTAATGCCCAGTGCGATTAGGCGCTGTGCGAATTCGTAGATGCGATCGCTCAAGGGCATTGCCGCGAGTTCCAGACAGGCTGTTTCCACGATGATGCTAGCGTCTTCGCCAAGAGATTCCCTGACCAGAACTGAGGTGTTCCCCGCTGAATGGCTTGCTGAACTGTCTCCAAGCTGCTTGCGAGTACGAGCCCTAACAGGCACTGCTTCCCCTAATGCAGTCTCGCCGTGTGCCAAGGGCGTCTTGCCAGGCATTTTCTCTAGCCGAGGCATCTTCTCCAGCTGACGACGGACAAGCTCTGCCAGTCGGTCCATAGCTGCCTGTGGTCGGGGGTCCCGACTGCCGTGGGAAATCAGTAGATATGCAGTTGATGCGGCAATGAATTTCAAAAAAGACCTCTCATGCAAATGCTAACCAGCTCTGATCTATTGATATCGAACTCGGTGATCTTTGACACATTGAATATCAATTATCTGAAATTTAATTTACAAAGCGAAGTATCGTAGGATTCATTTTTTAGGTTAAATCATTAGTTTAAGGCCTTCTTCATACTCGGCAGCGAGCGATCGCAGCGCACGAAATTCCTGTCAAAATTTTAAAGGACCCGTCGATTGGTAAAAAAGCGATGCTATACTAATCCCCAGGTTATGGCGAGCGTAGCCAAGCGGTTAAGGCAGTGGATTGTGATTCCACCATTCGCGGGTTCGATCCCCGTCGTTCGCCCTTTTATTAGTTCTCTGACTCCGCAGGTGAGGTTTCTGTAGGCTCAATTTCTACGAGTGAGCCTTCTGTGGAGAAGGAGTTGGCTGGCGCGCTATCTGCTAAAGCTGCCTGAGTCCACCAAGCGAGTGCGTAGGGTTCAGCGCTTTGTCCCTGGCGCTGCACTACCCGCAGCTTGTAGTTACCGGTGGCAGGCACGGGGATGAAAATGTGTTCCAGGCTGTCTTCGCGGCTAACTGATGACCACACGCTTTGGCTGATGTCGTCGCTATCGGCTGGCATCAGGTACAGATCCAAATTACTCAGGGCGCTACCGGTAAATCTTTCGCCGATATCGTAGTACTCATCGCTGGAGTTCAGCTCTACGGTGCGCTCCCAGGAGAGGGTTGCATTGACATAGCTACCGCCTTGTAGTGGCTGCTCAAAGACAAAGTCTTCGCTGCTATCGGGTAAGACACTGCTGTAGCTCCAACCTAGCACGGGCACAGCGCCGGGCGCCCACTGCCCACCTGCTAGCTGCTCGTAAGCACGAAAAGCGTTCAGGTGCCCTGCCCCTAGCTCCACGTGCATTGGGATTTCCTGATTATCGTAGGCGTCGGAGGCTGTCCAGTCTTTGCCGCCTTCGTCTAGCAATGTTTTGCTCATGCCCAGGAGGGAGCCGTCGCCGGGGTCTTCTAATTTATCGGCGCTGTTGAGGATGACTGATTTCATCACGAGCGGTTCTCTAGAATTGAGGCTCCAGTTGCTGACGCCGCTGCGAATTTGGCGATCGCCGAACTCCTGCAACAGGGCAACAGTCGCCACCACATGAGGCGCTGCAAAGCTGGTGCCGCTGCTGACAATGCGGTTCCCGTCAGGATCAAACATTTCTATTTCACTGCCAGGGGCCACTAAATTAATAGAGCGTCTGGCCCCAGTGTTCGATTCGACGCCGGGCCCTCGGGTTGCGCTGGCTGGCGGTTCGCTGGTGAGGTTGGCCGTATCCAGGCGAACAAACTGGCCGTTGACCCGCCGGGAGTAGGCGACGTTAATGCCATTGAAGTTGTCGGTGGGAATGGGAATGCCGCCTCTGCCCTGATTCCCGGCAATCACATACAGCAACTTGTGTACCCGCGATGACCAGTCGATGCACTGGGTCAGCAGCGCGTCGCCGTCTAGCCTGGCGTTGGGCCGTTCGTCGCGGCTGAGTGGTTCGCCAAAGCTGAAGTTAATTGCGCGGACGTCGCCGCTGTTTTGCAGGGCAACATGCTGAGAGGCAAGGCATTCTTCGGCCTGGCCGGTGAATTCTGTGAGGGTGCCGATGGCTGCTGAGTATAGGAAAGCATCGGGAGCGACACCGCGCAGGGCTTTGTCGTTACTGATCATGACGCTGGCGACGTTGGAGGCATGGCCATCGACGGATTCGTCGGCGATCGCCGGTCCATCTAGCTCAAAAATGCGACCTACCGGTACAGGCGAATTTTCATTAGCCAGCTTATCAATCCCAAACTGACTGGGGCGACCAATCTCGACCTGGCCAATGGCGATCTTTTTCCCAGTAATGTTGTAAGGCGCTGCGTGAAGGCGACGTGCATTGATGCCATCTTCATTAACAGACGTAGATAAGGCCAGTGCAGGGACACCCACCGCCAGTGCTGCAATTCCTAATCCCAAGCTGCCGAATCGTTTTATACAATGCCTGGCCTGGCACGGCTGCGGCTGGTTAGTCCCAGGAGTGTTTGCAGGGGCCTGATCTACAGAGTTCGTCATGTATGTAGAGATAAAAAATAAACTGTAAGGCTAATAAAGCAACTTTAGCTTAATTCAACGAAGAGACGGTAAGCGGATTCCAGTCGAGGAGAATCTGTCAACTTCAATCGGGACGATTCTGTGTGGAGGTGATGACCCACGAGTGAAATGTTTTGTTACAATGGCTACACACTTTATAGAGTCTATCTATAGAGATCTTTTTTATGTAGACCCATCACCTGAGAGGCCGCTCCCCTATGGCAACGATTCAATCTAACAAGTCCACTGTTATTTCGCCGTCGATTTTGTCAGCTGACTTTAGCCGTTTGGGAGAAGAAATCCGCGCTGTAGACAAAGCCGGTGCGGACTGGATTCATGTAGATGTGATGGATGGCCGATTCGTGCCCAACATAACCATTGGCCCGATGATTGTAGACGCGGTACGCCCACACACCGAGAAGCCCCTCGACGTTCACCTGATGATCGTCGAGCCTGAGAAGTATGTTGAAGACTTTGCCAAGGCAGGCGCGGATATCATCTCTGTACATTGCGAGCACAATGCCTCTCCCCACCTGCACCGTACCCTCGGCCAGATTAAGGAGTTGGGCAAGCAGGCAGGCGTAGTGCTAAACCCTGGTACTAGCCTGGACATGATTGAGTACTGCCTGGAGCTGTGCGATCTGATTTTGATCATGAGCGTGAATCCTGGCTTTGGTGGTCAAAGCTTTATTTCGGGTGTGGTTCCCAAAATTCAAAAGCTCAGAGCGATGTGTGATGAGCGTGGCCTTGACCCCTGGATTGAGGTCGATGGCGGTTTGAAATCTCACAATACCTGGCAGGTGTTGGACGCCGGTGCGAATGCGATTGTTGCAGGCTCTGCCGTATTCAAAGCAGATGATTATGCAACAGCTATTAAGGATATTCGCAATAGCCGTCGCCCTGAGCTAGCGGCTGTGTAAATCACTCGTACAATGCGACTGTAGACATAGGACTGCCGTGATGACTTACGTTGTCACGGCAGTCCTTTTTTGTCTGTTATGACGGTTGTGTGAATGGCTACGTGGGGTGCCCGGAGTGTTTGGGGCATGCTGGTAGTAGGGGCAAGCGTAGATTTATCGTTGGTTGTTTAGAGCATTTTGCTAGTTGCCTTACTGTTCGCTTATGTCGTCTGTTGAAAAGAGAGTCGCAAAAATATTTGAAGCGCGTCGGATTACCCGTAAGGATCAGGCTTTTTTGATGGCGGTGTTTGCCAGCGGCAAAATTAGCGCGGAAGATGAAGCGCTAATCAACAAGATTTACGAGGCGCTGAATACGGGACGATTACGAGTAGTCGATTGAGCCTAACCATGACGTTTTGCATTTGAGGAAAAGCAGCTAACTTTCCCTCAAACTGTCGTGTCTGCATTATCGGTTAAGTCTCTCTTTTAGATGTAAATAAGCTTGGTTAATGCTCTCATAAGCTTCTCTTTACCCGCGACCGAAGATTGTTTGATAGCCTAGCCCTGCATTGCCTTTCAGGCTGGTATGGGTGCTATCTCTTTTATCTGTCGCTGACGTAGCTTTTGAGTAGACTTATGGCTTTGAACAACTTAATTATTACAGAATATATTGAAGGAAGTAGCAACAACAAAGCAATTGAACTATACAACGGAACAGGGGCAGATATTGACCTGAGTGCCTACACGCTAGCGTTTTACTTTAACGGTAATACCAGTCCTGGCACGACGATTGCACTCAGTGGAACCCTGGCGAGTGGTAATACCTATGTGATTGCTGATGACGGCGCGGACCAGGCAATTTTAGACGTCACAGATCTGGTCAGTACTGCTAGCTTCTTTAATGGTGATGATGCGATTCTTCTGCTCGAAGGTAGCAATGTTGTTGACTCCCTTGGACAGGTTGGCGTTGATCCGGGTAGTGAGTGGGGCACGGGTGATGTGTCTACTCAAAACAATACGTTGCGCCGTAATGCAACGGTTATGGCAGGCGATGACAATCCCAATAATGCATTCGACCCGTCTGTAGAATTTACTGGCTTTCCTACCGATACATTTGATGGGATTGGGTCTTTTGAAGGGAATGGTGGCGGACCTACAAGCATTGCTATAAATGAGCTTCGCATTGACCAGCCTGGCGATGATAACGACGAATACTTTGAACTGACTGGCGCGGCCAATGCTTCTTTGGATGGGCTTTCGTATGTTGTGATTGGCGATGGGTCAGGTGGCAGCGGTGTTGTTGAATCTGTTACTGACCTAACGGGGCAAAGCCTGGATGCGGACGGCTTTTTTGTTGCTGCCGAAGATACGTTTACGTTAGGGACTGCCGATTTTGTTACAGGCCTGAGCTTTGAAAACAGCGACAACGTGACGCATCTGCTAGTACAAGATTTTACTGGTAGCAGCGGAGATGACCTGGATACCGATGACGACGGTACGCTAGACGCTACGCCGTGGAGTCAGGTAGTGGACTCGGTGGCGCTGATAGAGACACCGGGTAGCGGCGACCAGGTATATAGCGAGACTCAGGTAGGTCCGAGTGGAACTTTTGTTCCGGCTCATGTCTATCGCGACCCGGATGGAACGGGTGATTTTGTGATTGGTGAATTTGACCCGGCGGCGGGGACGGACACGCCCGGTGCTAGCAATGAGGATGGTAACGGTGGCGGCGGTGGTGATCCCACAGCGGTCGCAATTTACACTGTTCAGGGCAGCGGTAGAGCCAGTGAACTAGTCGGTGAGACTGTTGTTGTTGAAGGTGTTGTGACGGGCGACTTTCAAGATGGCGATGCTGACGAGGGCCGTAACCTGCGCGGATTTTATGTGCAGGATGAGATGGGAGATGGCGACGCGGCTACGTCTGACGGTGTTTTTGTGTTTGAAGGTGGCGATTTCCTGACTGATGTAAATGTGGGGGATAAGGTCAGCGTTACAGGGACGGTGAATGAGTTCTTTGGGGAGACGCAAATTAGCGCTAGCGAGATCAGCGTGATTGGCAGTGGCTCTGTTGCACCTGTTGTTGTTGACTTGCCAACGGTGGGCGTGGTAACCAACAGCGATGATGAGCTGATTGCTGATTTGGAACAGTATGAGGGGATGTTGGTGTCTTTTGAGGAGGCGCTGACGGTGGATGAGTACTTTAACTATGACCGGTTTGGAGAGATTGTGCTTTCTGAGGGCGATCGCCCCTTCCAGTTCACCCAAACCAACGACCCCAGCGTAGAAGGCTATCAGGCTTTTCTAGAAGACCTTGCAAGAAGGCGAATTACCCTAGACGACGGTCAGAGCCTTCAGAACCCGGACCCGCTTGCGTTTCCGGCTCCAGGTTTTAGCGATGCGAACAACTTCCGAGGGGGCGATACGGTGACCGGGCTGACTGGCAATGTGCGATTTAGTCGTGCTAGTGGCGGTTCTGGTGATGAGACGTATCGGATTGAATACACAGAAGATCCGGTCTTTACTTCTACAAATCCCAGACCAGCGACGCCTGAAGATGTCGGTGGACGGCTGAAAGTTTCTAGCTTTAATGTGCTGAACTACTTTGCGACGTTGGATGTTTCCGGCAACAGTACTGCTAATGAAAGTGACCCTAGAGGCGCTGACAGTGTCGAAGAGTTTGAGCGGCAGACCGAGAAGCTGGTTGAAGCGATTCTAACGCTAGATGCAGATGTATTGGGCCTGGTAGAGCTTGAAAATGATTTCCTGGCAGGCTCTAGCGGTAATGCAATTGAGACGTTGGTGAATCGGCTGAACCAGATTGCCGGTGAGGGGACTTACGACTGGGTTGATCCGGGTCAACAGTTCGTCGATGTGAGCGATGCGATTTCGGTGGGTGCCATTTATAAGCCTGGCAAGGTCAGCATTGCAGCAGGCACTAACCCGGCGATTTTGACGGATGACAATTTACCTGAGGAGTTTGCCGGTGAGGTCATTTTCAATGGCCGCAGCACTAACCGTGCGCCGTTGGCGGTTACCTTTGAAGAGATAGAAACGGGTGGCAAGTTCACGATTGCCGTTAATCACTTCAAGTCTAAGGGGAGTGTGTTTGACGAGCCGGGCAACACTGATATTGGTGATGGACAGGCCAACAACAATGCGATTCGTGTGCAGGCCGCTGAGGCGCTATCTGCGTGGCTAGCAAGCGATCCAACGGGCAGCGGTGATGCTGACTACTTGGTGCTGGGCGACTTGAACGCCTATGCGAAAGAAGACCCGATTAAAGCGCTGGAGGCCGCAGGATACACTGATTTGGCTCAGCAGTTTTTGGACGGTGTGCCTTACTCTTTCTTGTTTGATGGTCAGCTAGGTACGCTGGACTATGCACTAGCGAATACGACACTACTGTCCCAGGTGACGGGTGTAACTGAGTGGCATGTGAATGCAGACGAACCGGACGCGCTGGACTATAACCTGGACTTTAATCGTAATCCGTCACTGTTCAATGGAGACAATCCGTATCGCAATTCTGACCACGATCCTATTTTGGTGGGGCTTGATTTGGCGGTAGAGCCAGATGAGCCGAATCGGATTGACGGTACTCGTGACGACGACAGACTGGTGGGCACCCGCGAGGATGATTTTATCACTGGCAACAACGGCGACGATGTTATTCGTGGGCTTGATGGTAACGACATTATTGAAGGTGGCCGTGGTGGTGACATTATTAAGGGCAACGGAGGTGATGACATTCTTGCTGCAGACCGAGTCGATCGCTTTCAAGACTTCGATGGACAGAGGAGCAAAATTGAAGGGGGTCGTGGCAACGATACGATATATGGCGGTAGTAAGGACGATTTGTTGCGGGGCGGCAGCGGTGATGATGTCATCTTTGGAAAGGATGGTGATGACGACATTCGAGGCGGCACGGGCGATGACCTGATCTATGGCGGCATCGGTAATGACCGGATGGCTGGCTCGGGTGGTGTTGATACGGCTGATTATTCTGACATTGTTATTAATGGTGTCTTTGGTACTGTGGCGGGATTAGATGCTAACCTTTCGGCCAGACGTGCTGTGCACTCTAGTACTAACAAGGCACTGGCCTGGAATGATCGGCTCTTTAACATTGAGAATGTCACGGGTACGCAGCGTAATGATCGCTTTGTTGGTAACCGTCAGGACAATGTGTTTGATGGGCAAGGTGAGGTTGGGCGTAGCGATCGCCAAACAACCTTCACAGATGCCAAGGGCAAAACCTACCAGGTTACTGCAGATGTTGTGGAGTATCAGGGTATGCAGGCGGACTACACCTTTGGTGGGGTGGCTGACAACTTTACTGTCGCAGGCAACAGAATTGGAACAGATACACTGATCAATATCGAGTTCTTGCGCTTTAATGGCGACGATACTGTGGTCGCGACTGCGGATTTGTTCTAGATAGTTTGAGCGATTATCTTGCGTAAATAAAGTTCACTCAGCGGGGCCGATATTTCGGCCCCGCTTTTTGTTCTCATTGTGGGGATTGTGGGTGAGGTGATCCGTTTTCTGTTCACTGTTTGTGAAAGGTCTATAGCTCGAACTGTTCCATCAGGTATAAAACGTTGTCTCGATTAGCGGTGTCGCCGTTTTCTAGATACATATCTGCAGCTTTTTGCATATCTGTTCTGGCGGCATCTTTGTCACCCTGAATGGATTGCAGCATGCCTCGACTAGTGTAGTAGGAGGGTGTTTGGGGGCTCAGTTCTACCGCCTTGTCGATATCTGAGAAGGCTCCTTGAACGTCGCCTGTACGAATCAAAATGCCAGAGCGATTAGCGTAGCCTGAAGCGGCAGCAGGCTCATTTCCCATTTCTGTCCAGATCTCGATGTTGCGAGTGTAGTCTTTGATAGCGGCGCTAAGATTGTCTTGTTTGCTGTATATGTTTCCTCGGTTGATGTATACGTCTGAAAAATTGGGATTAATTTGTATTGCTTTGTTGCAGTCTGCAAGCGCAAGATCGAGCTGTTCTGCTGCGGTGTAGGCTACGCAGCGACCGCTCAGGACGCCAGTATTATTGGGATTAACTTCGAGGGCTTTGGTGTGGATGTCGATGGATTCTTGTGGACCTGTAGTGGGATCGAGAGAGGCGAAAAGGCCCTGAATAAGCATGGCCTGGACTGAATTGGGATTGACTGACAAGGCTTTGTCTACCGCGTTTAGCGACTGTTCTACTTCACCCTGGTCGAGGAGTATGAATGCCCTAGCAAGGATGGCGGGTTCGTAGTTTGGGTTAATAATGAGCGCCTGATCGGTGTCACTAAGAGCACCGTCTTTGTCGTTTAATCGTGATTTCGCTTGGCTGCGAGTGAGATAGTTTTCAGCTGTTTCTGCTGGAATTGAAACTACTTTTTCCCAGTCTTCTACGGCACCTTCTTTATCGTTTTGGTCGGCGCGTAGGCTTCCTCTGAAAAAGTATGCTGAGGCTAGCTGGGCATCTTTCTCGATCGCGATATTCAAATTGTTGATGGCTTCTTGAGTTTGCCCTCTTTCTTCATTGACGAAGGCCAGATCTTTGTAGGATTCGCCATCGTCGGGGTTTATTCGCAAAACGTTTCGGTAGTCGGCTTGAGCTTCGTCATATTTGCCAATGGCCCAGCGAGTATCGCCTCTAAGGTTTAGGGCTTCGGTACTGCGATCGTCGAGTGCGATCGCCTCCGAAAAACTCTCTTCTGCACCTGAATAATCGCCTTGCCGCTTCTGAGCCTTTCCCTGCATAATCAGCGCCGTCACACTATCTGGCGATTCGCTAAGCACCTCATCGAGCTGAGTTAGGGCTTGGTCGTAATCGCCGACTTCTAACGCTGCTTGTGCCTCTTTTAGTTCAGGCGATAAGCCTCTGGCGTTAAGTCCCGCGAAGACAATTCCTGCCCCTAGCAACAGGGCACCTGCTGCTATGCTCACTCGTTTGAGCGGTATTGCGTTGAGCTTTGATGGATTCTGAGTAAAAGGAACAACCGTTTTACTTTGTTGCTGGGTGTGCTGGTGAGCATGATGCCGAGTGGCTGATAGCTGAGTCGCTGGCTCTTGGATAGGCGTGTTCTGAACGGGCGGGTTCTGAGCAATTACCCCAGGTCTTTGCGGCGGTTGTGAGGTCATCTCGAACGGTTTGGATGAGATGACTGTGGGGAAAATAGAAACGGCCTTGGTACTCTGTGATGGAATCGCTGATTGCATCTCGTCGGCAGTGCTGTAGCGGTTTTGAGCGGTGGGCTGTACGGCTTTGGTAATGACAGCAGCAAAAGCAGGGCTGACGTCGGGGGCGAACTGCTGCCATAGGACTTCGCCAGTGCGGCTATCGGTGGGAATTTGAGCGGGCGATCGCCCCGTCAGCAGAAAAATCGCCGTCATCCCCAAGCTGTACAAATCGCTGGAGAAAGTAGGCCTGCCAATAGCTTGCTCGGCAGGCATATAGCCTGGTGTGCCAATGGCCAGAGAGCTTGGATCGTTGACAGTGACCGTATTCATCAGCTCTTTGACCGCACCAAAGTCAATCAGACAAGGTAGTTGATCGGCCTGACGCAGAATAATATTGTCTGGCTTGATGTCGCGGTGGATGAGACCTAGGCCATGGACGTGAGTCAGTGCAGATAAGGTGTGTGACAGTAGCGTGCAAACCTGTTCTTCTGACCAGGGTGAGGCGGCCAAATCGGAGAGTGGTTGACCGTCGATCCACTCTTGCACCAGATAGAACTTGCCGTCTTCCTCGAAGTAGGCGTAAAGGTCGGGGATTTGGCTGTGCCCCTTGCCAACAGATTCGAGCACGGTGGCCTCACGATCAAACCGCTGGCGGACAACGGCGAAGACTTCGGGGCGATCGCTCATCGGCTTTAGCTGCTTAATAACACAGCGCCGCCGTGAAGGCATTTGAATATCTTTTGCCAGAAACGTTGTACCGAAACCACCTTCGCCGAGTTCATTTAATACCTGATAGCGGAGATTAATAAGGGAGGCTGCCATGGAGCTAAGTCAAACTGTCAGTGCTAGGGTTTACTTTAAATGAAATGCGATGTAGACCTCAGCCTACAGGCCTTGGTAGGCTGAGGTCTACATCTTGTATCACCGATTCTGTTCGATCTCTATTTCGAGCTCCCTTTCAAGCTGTTCCAGGTCGATATCTAGCTCTTCTAGCCCTTCTTTGAGCTGTTCTCCGAGTTCTCCTTCCAGATCTCTTTGTAGCTGCTCGAAGTCGATGGGTTCTTGTCCATTGAGCTCGAAGGCGGCTTGCAGGTCGGCCTCTGCACCTTCTATATCTTCCAGGCCTGTGCGGGCGACGGCTCTTTGGGCGTAGGCTTCTGGGTCTTGGGGACGGCCAACTTCTTCGTTGATTTCGATAATGCGGGTGAAGTCGGCTTCGGCGCGCTCAAAGTCGCCCATGGCAATGTAGGTTTGCCCGCGTAGGGTGTAGGCCTCTATGCCTGAGGGATTGACCTCCAGGCTACGGCTACAGTCTTCAACGGCGGCGTCTAGCTCTCTGACAATGGAGAGCAGGCTGCAGCGCTGGTTGAGGATGTAGGGATTGTTAGGGTTGATATCTAGCGCTTTGCTGCTGGCAGTGTAGGAGAGTTCTGGATCGGGTTCGGCTTGAGCCAGGGTGACGTCTGCGGTGATTTTGAGGACCGTGATGGAGTTATCATCCAGGTCAAGGGCCTGCTCAATGGCGGCAACAGAGGGGTCTAGTTCGGCCTGATTGAGGTAGATGAGGCTTTGCATAGCATAGGCTTCGGCAAAGTTGGGGTTGATGGCGGTGGCTTCTTCCAGGTTGGCGATCGCCCCCTCACTATCTCCCAAAAAGAACTTGCTAATAGACTGCACCACATAGGCTTCAGGGTTACGAGGCGAAAGCTCGGCAGCGGCTTGCCAATTTTCTTCTGCTTTTTCAAGATCTTTGAGGTCAAAATACAGTGTCCCTCTTTGCGCGTGAATCCTCAGCATGTCGTCGCCACTGAAAGACCTAGCGGCTTTGTCTGCTGATTTTAGGGCTGCTCTCACGTCGCCTTGCAGGTTTTGCAAATAGGAGAGATTTAGGTGTGCTTCCCCCTTTTGGCCTCGAATGCTCAAAGCCTCTTCAAACTGTTCTTTGGCCTGATTGTATTCTCCAATCTCTTGATAAGCCCGGCCCAGCATAATCATCGCCGGACCATTTTTATTGTCTTCTTCTAACGCATCCTCAAGGGTGCTGATCGCCTGTTCGTAGTCACTGATGTGAAAGTAAAGACGCCCTTGCTGATACAGGGCATCTGAGTTGCTGCCATCTTCATCTAAAACAGCGGCGATGTATCTATCGGCTGCTTCCACATCGCCCGCGTGGGTGTAGCTTTCGGCCAGCTGCAGGTTCAGGTCTGCGTTGTCTGGCTGGTTTTCTACCTGTTCTTCTAGGGTGGCGATCGCATCTTCCAACTGTTCTGACGAACTGGCCTCGAAGGTGCTCACTGTGCCACCCGATAGATTACTCAAGACAAAGAACAGCGTTGCAGCTATTCCCGAGGCCCCGAGTACAAGACCTGATTTTTTGAATAGAGAGGAGTTGAATAACCCTCCAGATGAATGACCAGAGGAGCCGCTTGAGCTAGCGCCTGCTGATGGTGAGTAATATTGGTTTTGAGGCGGTGTGGAGACAGGCGCGGCAGCTGAAACGGCGACGGTGGCTCCGGTTTGAGGTCTGGAAACGGCAGGCGGCTGCATTGCGGTATTAGACCTGGCGACCACGGTTTCCGCTGTGTTGATTTGAGTGTGTGACTTGGCTACCTGGGTAGGCTCGTTTGCCAGGTTTTGGACTGCGGCGGGGTCGGCAACTTTCTGCGCTGCCCGTGGAATGGCAACAGCGGCTGATTGGGTCAGAATCTCTAGCATTTCGGCGGCGTTAGCGAAGCGGATAGCCGGGTTGTTGTGAATAGCGCGGGTGAGGATACCTGCTAGGCGATCGCTCACAGTAGGCGCTAGCGGTTTCCACAGCAGACGACCGTTATTGGGGTCAGTCGGAATCTTCAGCGGTGAGCGGGCAGTGAGTAAATGAATAGCAATCATCCCCGCACTGTACAAATTGCTAGAAGGCACAGCCCTCCCCATAGCCTGCTCTGGTGCCATAAAGCCTTGGGTTTTGGTCATTGGCTTACCAATGGCTGACTTAGAGGCAGTGAGCTGCGCGTTTTTGATCAGGGTTTCGACGGTCCCAAAATTGGTCAAGCAAGGCAGCTGAGCGTTTTTGGTAATGATGATGTTATCGGGGCCAAGATCTGGATGGATAATCTGCTGGTGGTGTAGATAGGCCAGCGGCTGCATCACCGAGATCAGAAGCTGCGTTACTTTTGCCTCGGTCCAGGGGGCGGTAACTAGCTCGCTAAGGGGCGTGCCGTCTATCCAGGATTGGGCGATGTAAAACCACCCCTGATTGACAAAGTAGTCGCTAAGGTGACTGAGCTGACCGTGGTTTTCACTCATTGCTTTGAGCGTAGCCGCCTCACGCAAAAAGCGATCTTGAGAAGGCGGATCTGTTTTTACGTTGCTAGCCTTTAACTGCTTAATCACACGGCGTGCTCCGTTACCTGCGTGGGTATCTTCGGCCAGGTAAGTTCTGTTGAAGCTCCCTTCGCCCAGAGCTTTCAAGATGCGGTAGCGGTTGTTGAGAAGAGTAGGCGCTGGCATAGGACAAATTTGTCGCGACAGTAGGTTGATGGGGGAATATGAGCGGGGCTGTTGAGAATACACTGGCCGTTTAGATCAATCCATTTTGCTCCATGGATTCTAGTAGTGCATCTAGTTCTTTACTGGATTCTCCTTTTTCAGTCAGGAGTTCGGAGGCCTTACGCAGGTCTTTGGCCGCAGCTTCTGGGTTTTCTGATAGGAGTTGGAGGGTACCGCGTAGTTGGTAGTATTGCGCCTCATTGGGATTGAGGGCGATCGCTTCAGTGAAATCTGCAATCGCCCCATCCCGATCTTCTTTTGTTATCCGAATCACTGCCCTAGCTGCGTAGATGCTGGGATCTTGCGGCCTCTCTAGTTCATCGTTCAGCTCAATATAGTTGGTCAGATCTGGCTCGGCTTTGTCGTAATCGTCTTTGGCGAAGTATGACTGTCCACGGCCCCGATAGGGCTCGGGGATGCGAGGGTTGGTATCGATGCTTTTTGTACAGTCGGGAATGGCCTTATCGTACTGATTGGAAACAAAATAGAGCACGCATCGCTGACTGAGCACGTAAGGCGTATTGGGGTTGATAGAAAGTGCCCTGGTAGCAACTTCTACCGCAGCTGACGCGTCAGGCTCTGGCAGAACAATCATGGCATCTACTTTTACCTTCATTGCATCGACTAAGCGAGGACTAATTTCCAGCGCTCGATCGGTGGCCGCGATCGCCTCTTGAGGCTTTTGGTCTAAGAGATGAACAAATGCTTTTGCTATGTATCCACCCGTCGAATTAGGGTTGATGCTAAGGGCCTGCTCCACGTAGTCCATGGCGGCGCGACTGTTGTTTTGTGCGCCCTCTGCGTAAGCTTTAACAATATAGTCCGAGGGTGTTTGGGAAGAGAATGAGAGAATACTCTCCCAGTCTTCTGCTGCGGCCTCTGCATCGCCCATTTCGAGAAGGATATTTGAACGGCCCAGATATATGTTGAAAAGGGTTTCCGCATTAGCCGAATCCACAGCCAGGTTAGCGTTCTCTAGGCTCTCTTCCAGGTTGCCCTGTAGCTGGTAAAGTGTGGCGATATTAATGTAGCCAAGGCCGTTGTCATCGCCGAGTTTCACAACTTTCTCAAACTGTTCGAGTGCGCTTTCGTACTGGCCCGTTTCATAATAGACCCTGCCTAACATATTAGTCGCGTCCACATGCTCATCATCTAGCTCCATCACTTGCGAAAACAGGTCTTCTGCTTCTGCGTAGTCTCCTTCGACCATTTCCATACGACCTTTTTGAAGGAGTGCTTCGGTATTCTCTTCGTTATCATCTAGCAATTCGTCTATCTGTTCTGTTGCTTCGTCGTAGTCTCCTGCCGTCTGGTAGGCCGTTATCAGCTTAAACCTGGCCTCTTCGTCCTTGGGCCGAGCATCTACTCTTTTTTCTAGCGAAGTAATTGCTTTTCCCAAGCTCTCGGGCGAGCTGGCATCCACTTCTGCGACGGCACCAGAGAACGTGCGTACGCCCATAAATAGTGCTCCGCCGACTAGCAGGGTGCTCATGCCAGCCGCTGCGTACATCAGCGGTCTTGGAAGGGATAGAAACCTCTTTATATTCAGGCCCCTCTTAGCAATCGGAACCGGGGTGGGTGCTGTGATTTCGGTAGTTGCAGGGTCTTTTGGCGGTGCGGTTGTGTCTGGATTAGTGGTGTCTGGATTGGGAAGGTCTGATGTGACTGTTTCTGACTTTGGAATGATGGGTGGGGACGGACGGATAGGCGCTGGGGTGTCGGTGAGGACGGCCAGCATTTCGGGGGCGCTGGCGTAGCGGGTGGGCGGATGGGGATGAATGGCACGGGTGAGGATTCCGGCAAAGCGATCGCTCACTTCTGGCGCAAACTGTTTCCACAACAGCCTGCCGTTCAGGCTATTGGTCGGAATTTCGAGTGGGAGGAGCCCCGTGAGCAAATAAATGGCTGTCATCGACAGGCTGTACAGGTCACTGGAGAACATCGGACGACCGGCGGCCTGCTCAGGAGACATGAAGCCGAGGGTGCCAATGACGATGGAGCTTGCAGGGACGGGGGTGAGTGAGCCGGACGGTGAGACGGTGGCATTCATCAATTCTTTGACCGCGCCGAAGTCGATGAGGCAGGGGAGGTTGTCGGTGCGGCGCAGAATGATGTTGTCGGGCTTGATGTCGCGGTGGATAATGTTTTGGCTGTGGATGTGGGCGATCGCACCCAAGGCACTTTCCACCAGCTTCGAGACCTTTGCTTCTGGCCAGGGCAGGTCTGTTAGCTCGCTGAGTGGAATGCCCTCGACGGCTTCCTGCACCAGATAGAACTGTTCATCTACCTGGAAGTAGGCCAGCAAGTCGGGGATTTGGCTATGGCCGCGACCCACGCCTTCGAGTACGGCGGCCTCTCTGGCAAAGCGTTCTTGAATTAGCTGCACCACGCCCGGGCGGTCATCATTTACAGGCTTTAGCTGCTTGATCACGCAGCGCCGGGCAGAGGGCATTTGCGTGTCTTCGGCAAGGAACGTTTTGCCGAAGCTGCCTTCTGCGAGGTCTTTGATGATGCGGTAGCGATGGTTGAGCAACATGGCTTCGGCTACGCTCAGCCACCACCAGGGAGTAGCTGAGTAGGAATAGAGGGCTAAAGAGTGGGAGCGCGGAATCGTTCGTAGTCGGCTAGGCCTTTTTCGGGGTCGCCTATTTCGCCGTAGGCGGTGCCTCGGCTGTAGTAGATGGAGCGGTTGGCAGCTGCATTTCCATTATTTTCGTTGATTTGAATGGCTTTAGTGTAGTCTTCTATCGCGGCTTCATAATTTTTCTGGGCGCTGCGGATGTCGCCGCGCCGATCGTAAATGAGGGCGTTGTTTGGCTGTATGGACAGTAGCTGGCTACAGTCTTGCTCGGCCTGATTCCAGTCTTGATTTTGCTGATAGGTTTTACAGCGTTTTTCGAGGGCGTCTGGATTGTCAGGCTCAGCACTGAGGGCCTGGGTGTAGGCAGCGATCGCACCCGGCAAATCGACTCGACTTTGGTTCGCCAAAATGTCGCCCTTTAGAATCGAGGCGTCCACCGCGTCAGGATCGAGCGCCAGTGCCGCTTCTATATCTTCTAACGCCTGTTGCTCCTGACCTTGCTGCTGCAAAAGCGTGGCCCGTTGCGTGAAGTCTTCAGCAGTTTCAGGTTCACTGGGTACGTCTGTGGTTGAGCGAGTTTCTGCTGACTGACCGGAAGCGTCGCTGTTGGACACCGCCTGAGTAGCGGTGGACGTGAGGCTGTCGTCAAAGTTGAGCATCGGACGAACGCCAACGAGGAGCGCACCGCCCAGGGCGAGACCGGATACTGCTAATGCAGTGCTTTTAGCAACCAGCGGAAATTTGGAGGGCGGCCTGGCAACAGGCAGATTTATTGGGGTCTGCTGCATCGGAGTAGGCATTGGCTCAGGCATCGGCGACTGAATCAGCGGCTGGGTCGATGGCTGAGTCAGTGGCTGAATCGGGGGCTGAAGAACAGGTCCTGGCGGTGGTGGTAAGGTCGCCGCATTGTGGGCGAGGGTTGGCGGTGGTGGTAAGGTCGCTGAGCCTGAGGCGAGACCCTTGAGCGCGGAAAATAAATCGGCAGCAGTGGTGTAGCGTTGCTGCGGGTAGGTATGAACCGCCTGCGACAGAATTTGGGCAAAGGTCGGGGCAATATCTGGGACGAGGGGTTTCCATAACAGTTCGCCCGTCAGGCTATCGCTAGGAATGGCCGCAGGCGGCTTACCGACAAGCAAGCAGATGGCCGTCATTGCCAGACTGTACAGGTCGCTAGAGAAGGTGGGTCGTCCGGCGGCTTGTTCCTTTGGCATGTAGCCAGCGGTACCAATGACGATGGAGCTTTTTGGCAATCCGCCAGGGCTGACGACGGTAGACATGACTTCTTTGACCGCGCCGAAGTCGATGAGGCAGGGAAGGCCGTCGGCCTTGCGTAAGATAATGTTGTCGGGCTTGATGTCGCGGTGGATGACGTTGAGGCGGTGGATGTGAGCGATCGCGCTCAGCAAATCCACCAGCAGCTTGTGCACCTTCTCCTGCGGCCAAACCTTGTGCTCGGCCACGTGCAGCGGCTCGCCATCAATCCACTCCTGCACCAAATAGAACTGACCTTTGCTCACAAAATAGGCATACAGCGTAGGAATTTGGTCATGCCGCTTCCCCACCGAATCAAGCACGGCGGCCTCTCGGGTAAATCGCTCCTGCACGATCTTGGCGACTTCGGGCCGACTGCTCACCGGCTTCAGCAGCTTAATCACGCACTTACGCCGGGAGGGCATCTGGGTATCTTCGGCCAGAAAAGTTTTGCCAAAGCCACCTTCTGCCAGGGCTTTAATAGTTTTGTAGCGGTGGTTTATCAACCCGGCGGTGCTCGTCATAGACCCAGCTCCTCCATAGTGGCAATCACGTTTCTGTGGCTGTCGGTTCGCCCTTCTTTGGTGTAAATCTCGGCTGATTTTTTCAGGTCGGCGCGGGCACCTTCTGTATCGTTCAAAGCCACTTTAACGAGGCCTCGCTTGTACAGATCTGGTGCGTCGTCAGGCTTAATTTCTAGCGCCTTATTTAAATCGGAGAGTGCACCGTCGAGATCTTGAAGTTGGAACAGGGCACTAGCTCGGTTGGAATAGGCGGACGCTTCTCTAAAAGGGTCGCTGCCCGTTTCCTGAAGGATTTCGAGCGCTTTGCTAAAGTCTTGTACCGAGCCCTCGTAATTGTTCTGCGCTAGGCGAATATTCCCTCGGGCAATATAAAGCCCTGTGCCACGCGAATCGACCTGTAGACCCAGGTCACAGTCTGCTAACGCCAAGTCTAGCTGCTCGGTCGCGTAGTAGGCTGAGCAGCGATTACTTAGCAGCAGCGGATCTTTGGGATTGACTTCCAGGGCTTCGGTATAGGCGGCGATCGCCGCGTCCCAATCTGCCGGGTTGTTGTAGGCATTAACCTCACCTTTTAATATCAACGCACTCGTCGAATTGGGGTTTACGGCTAGCGCGTCTTCTACGGTGGTTAGCGCCTGTGCTTTGTCACCCGATTCATAAAAGCTATAGGCACGATTAACAATAGAACGAACGTGATTTGGGTTGACAATAAGCGCCTGATTGAAATCATCTAGGGCACCCTTTTTGTTGCCAAGCCTGGACTTGGCGTAGCCTCGGCTAGCGTACTCATCTGCGGTGCTGACCTCCATACTTTGCGCGGTGCTCCAGTCGGCGATCGCCCCTGATCTATCCCCCAGCTCCGACTTACGACTGCCCCGATTCACGTAGGCCGATATGTTGCTAACACTGTCGTCTTTTTCGATGGAAAGATCCAGGTTTTGCACAGCTTCTTGAATATTGCCTTCTACAACATTGGTGTAGGCCCATTCCCGGTAAGCCTGGGCATAGTCAGCATCTACTTGCAGCGCCCTGCGGAAATCTTCAACAGATTTTTCGTACTCTCCAATTTCAGAGCGAGTAATCCCCCTTTGTACGAAGGCTGCAGCGCTCTGGCTGTCTTTTTCGATGGCCTGATTAAACGTGTCTAGCGCTGCTGTGTACTGCCCGGTGTCTAGCTGCGTTTCGCCTTTGACCAGCAGCGCTTCAATGTTGCCATCGTCTTCTGCTAAAGCGGCTTCTGCCTGAGCGATCGCCGCCTCATACTCCCCCACTTCGTGATAGGCCCTAGCCAGCCGGACCATCTCTGTAGAATCCATGTCGTTGGCTTCTGCCAGAGGCGCCAGCGCCTGGATAGTGTCTTGAAAATCTTCAACCTGCGCCCTGGCTGGCGTGTTATTGAAGGTAATTCGTGCACCTGTCCACATGCCTACTGCAAGCAGAAAGGCCCCTGCGCTGATACCAACCGTCTTCCAGGGAACTGGCCTAGCGGCAGTGCTGGCGCCCCCACTTTTCTGCTGAACAGCGGTTTGAGACGATGTGCCTGCTCCCGAGACTACGGTAGCTGGCGCAGTGCTGATGATTTGTAATGAAGGGGGACCGATAGGTGCTTGCTCTAGAGTAGTAGGCGCTTGCTCCATTGTGTTAGGGGCCTGTTCTACCGTGTTTGGTGACAGTGCGCCTAGCATGGCATCGGCAGTGGCATAGCGGTATTGGGCGTAGGGGTGGATGGCTTTGGTGAGGATGGTTTTGAGCGGTTCGCCGACGTTGGGGGCGAACTGCTGCCACAGGATTTCGCCGGTTTGGCTGTTGGTGGGGAGTTCGGCAGGCGATCGCCCCGTCAGCAAAAAGATCATCGTCATGCTGAGGCTGTACAAATCGCTGGAAAACGTCGGTCGGCCTGCCGCCTGCTCGGGTGGCATAAACCCGGGTGTACCAATCACCAGCGAGCTTTGCGTTGCCCCCGACTGACGTACCACCGTACTCATCAGTTCCTTTACCGCACCGAAGTCAATCAGACAGGGCAGATTGTCTTCGGCGCGCAAAATAATATTGTCGGGCTTGATATCGCGATGAATGATGTTTTGACGGTGCACGTGCGCCAGGGCCTTGAGTGCATTCGTCAGCAGCTCACTGACTCGCGCTTCGGGCCAGGACGCCTGGGTCAGATTAATCAGCGCCTCCCCTTCGATCCATTCCTGCACCAGATAGAACTGTCCGCCTTCCTCAAAGTAGGCATACAGGTCAGGGATTTGGCTATTGCCCTTACCCACAGCTTCTAGCACGGCGGCTTCGCGGGCAAAGCGATCCTGCACGATGCGAAACACCTCGGGCCGATCGTTCATCGGCTTTAGCTGCTTGATCACGCACTGCCTGCGCGAAGGCATTTGCGTATCTTCGACCAGGAAGGTTTGCCCAAAGCCGCCTTCAGCTAGCGATTTGATGACGCGATAGCGATGGTTGAGGAGGGGAGTACTCATGGAAAGTTAGTCAGCTAGGGACGTTGTGAGGTAGTCAGAATGGATAGCGCGTGAGCGATAAGTGGTGATACAGCCTCTGTCAGTGATTTCCCTTAAGGTAGAAGTTTTGATTCGCTACCGTCAAGGAAAATATAGAGTAGTCTATGGAATACTGACGCAGCAGTAAGGAAAAGGGTGATGGTAGAAATCGTTTTTTCTCTCAATCAAAAGATCTGGCGATCGCTCATCGTCGCCATCAACTCCATCGCCCAAAATGCCGCCGATCCTGCAAACGTGCGGTGCAACATTTTGGTGCCACCAGGCGAACAGGCTTTTTTTGAAGATAAAGTACGCACCCACCTGCCGGACTTACAAACGCAGTGGAGAGTAAAAGAATATTTACCGCCTGAGTTCCTAAGAACTTATACAGACAATCGGTTTAAAGAGAAAACGGAAGCTCGTAGAAATAGCCGATATATTCAGTATTCTCGGTTCTTTTTGAAAGATGCTTTCCCGGATTTGTCAGCGATCATTTACCTGGATACGGACCTCATCGTGCTAGGCGATATCGCAGAGTTCTATGACTACACAAAATCTTTTAACCAGGACTGTTACTTTGGGTCGGTGCCACACTTTTACCCCTGCGTTTTTTACTTCAGCAATCCTTTCAAAGTATGGAGTGAGATATTTAAGTTTAAAAAGACTTTTAACGCGGGCGTTTGGTTTACCGATCTCTCCTTTTGGAACGACGAGACCTATCAACGGCTGAACTACTATCTGAACCTGGATGCTGAAAACAACTACAAGCTCTATTCATTAGGCGATGAGCCCGTTTTCAACCTGATGTTTAAAGACTATTTGCAGGTAGAAAAGAACTGGAATCGCTGCGGCTATGGCAGCCCGCCCATAGTAACTCGTCTGCTGCTTGATACCAGTCGTCAGCTACTGGACCAAGCCAAGCTGATTCATTGGAGCGGCCCTTTTAAGCCCTGGAGTTCGCCAAAAATTCAGTTTGCAAATGTGTGGCGCTCTTACGTGCCAGAGTCTTTGGCTAATGCACCAAGCTAAGGCACTGATATGCCAGTCTTTTGCCGACGGGCGAAGCCAATAAAGCCTGCACTGGTGGCAAACATCAGTAATCCGTACACCAATGCGGGTATCGCCATCGTAGGTCTGTTTAGCAACGTCGGTAAGCTGGCGACTGTCCAGGCCAAGCTAGTACTCTGAATACCCACCTCAATTGTGATAGAGCGCTGGCTAGGAATATCTAACTTCCCGAGTGTTGCAATGGCAAAGCCTAGGGCCATGGTGACGATACTTAGGGTGAACGTTACCCCACTGAGTGAAAGTGCATGGCGCTGCAATGTCTCCCATTCTTGGGCAATGAGTAGGACGACTAATAATGTGATAAAGGCAATGGAAAACCACTTTACGCTTTTTTCGATGGTGGCGGCTAACCGGGGCGCGGTAGCGCGAACGACCATGCCAATAATCATGGGTAAAATGACGATGGTGGAGAGTCGAATGACGGTCTTTAGGAAGGGTAGCTGCAAGTCAACCGCTTCATCTAAAAAGAGATTTAAGGCAAAGTTCACGACCATTGGGATGGTAAACACCGTGACTAGGCTACTAAAGGCCGTGAGTGTGACGGAAAGCGCTACGTTGCCTTTGGCTAAGTAGGTGAGGAGGTTAGAGGTTGCGCCGCCGGGGCAGGCTGATAGCAACACAATGCCTACGGCTAATTCGGGTGATAGTGGAAACGCAAAGGCCAGTGCGAATCCAACCATGGGCACCATCACTAGCTGTGCCAGCAGCCCTAAGATGACGGCTTTGGGCTCGATTAATATTTTTCTAAAGTCCTCAATAGTGAGGCCTAACCCCATCCCTAAAAGAATAACAAAGAGAGAAAGTGGCAGTAGCGTTGTTGTTAGAAAACTAGAGCTCATAGGTTGTTTGTATTATTTGACGGAAGACATGACTTTTATGAGCTGTTGTGCTTTTTTAAGGTCAGAAAAATGGAGCCCTTCGGTGAATTTGTTGCATATGGGTGTTAGCAAGGCTCTGGCTTCAGAGGTTTTCTCTTGTTTGTGCCACAGCTGAGCAAGACTAGTCGCTGCGCGAAGCTCGAAGGTCGCTGATTTTTGTTGTTGGGCGGTGGTGAGGGATTCTCGGAACAGGGTCTCGGCTTTGGCTTGGTGTTGATAGGCGTTTTGAGAGAGGAGAAGTTCGCCCATGAGCCGAGAAGTGTCTGCGGCAAAGATGCGTTCGTTGCTCTCGGCGGTGAGTGCTCTCGATTCGGCAAGGATGACTAGGCTGGTTTCGGCCTGATGGGCTCTGAGGTAGCCTTCGGCAAGGCGGTTTAGGTAGCCGGTTGCATGGAGGTCTGCGCCAGTGGCCCGTCTACGCTCTAAAGTGGTTTTCATGTTAGATAGGCTGCTGGGATCTAACCTGTGCTGTGATGAGAGTGTGCAGGTTAAGAAAAATTGGGCGATGGTGGCGAATTGGATGATGTGCCAGGTGTGGGCGAGCTGTATGGCTTTTTCTAGCTGCTGTTGGGCCAGGTCGAATTCTCGTAAGTACAGGTAGAGGATGCCTGAGTAGGTGAGGCTGGTGACGGTGGTTTGGGGGTGCGATCGCACAATCTCCAGCTCAAACAGGTCATTCATCCCTGCTACGGCCTGATCCCAATACCCCATAAAGAACAAAATCCAAGCGCGATAGGCCATCAGTGTCGCGCTCGGATCTTGAGAATGACGCAGCGCCTCAGTTTCCCCCTGTTTTTTGAGGCTGCGATAGTCTGCGAGTCCGGCATCGGCATGGGTGAGGGCTTGTTCTAGCTTTCCTTGGTACATGAGGGTTCCGGCTAGGGCATAGCGAGCATGGCCCAGTAGGGCGGGCTGGTTGATTTGCTTGGCGAGGGTAAAGCACTGCTCGCCTAGCTCGATTGACCTATTTAAATTTCCGGCAATGAAGGTGTGACGCCACAGGCCCAGGGTCACGCCAAATTGTTCGGGGCTGTCTGTGGGGCAAAGCTGCCGAGCTCGCTCGTAGGCTTTGCCGACCTCTGGTGCGGCCTGCCCTTTAAGGGTCATCAGGGCACTCCCGAGCAGGGGTTGAATGCTGAGTTCCAGGGGGTCTCGCTCAGCGGGCTGAGTTACCTTTGGCAGCAAGGCTAATCCCTGTTGAAAATGCTCAATGGCGGCGGCATGGGCGTTACGCCTGAGGGCATTTTCGCCTGCCTGCTGTCGATAGTTGATGGCCTTGGCGTAGGCCATTCCCTGCTCAAAGTGCAGGGCCAGCTGGGTGGCGATTTTGTGAGCCAGTTCACCATAAATCGTTTCTAGCTGTGTGCCGATGGTGCGATGCAGCCGCACCCGGCGATTTTGCGCGATGCGCTGATAGAATCCTTCCTGATACAGCGCATGGATGAAGCGGTAGCGCGTAGAGAGTGTGCCATTTGGCAATATTTCTACGTCGTCAATGGTGATCAGGTGATTGAGCTGCACCAAATCATCAATGACCGCTTCGACCTGCTCGCTGTCCATTTTAAGGCTCGCTGCGACGGTCACGGATAAAAATTCAGCGCCTTCTACACTGGCCGCTGCTAAGATTTTTTGCTTTGTGTCATCGAGTGCGTCAAACTGGAGATCGATCAGTTGCTGTAAATTATTAGGAATAATATTTAACAACAGCTTGGGTGGATTGAGATATTCTTCGCCAGTGCTATCTAGCTTCTTTTCTACTAGGCTTTCAACGACATTTACAACAAAGAGCGGATTGCCTTCTGTGCGCTGATAAATTTTGGAAGCGACCGTATCTACAATGGCGGTTTCAGCAATAGCTGTTTTAGAAGCGGCGGCTGTTTCAGGCTGCGAATCGAGTGAGCCAGTTTGAGTTTCTTCCTCAGAGACTTTCTGTTTCGGCAAAAACTGGTTTGAGAATCGACGAATTAAATAACTTTCAATCTCTTGCTGATTGAGATAGTTCAGAGAAATTTCTCCGCACAGGTTATGTAGCTGTAGCTCCTGTTTGGTTTGCCGAAGGGGATGGTTTGCTCCATCGACTTCCGCCGGGCGGTAGCTCGCAAGCACCAGTAGCCGAGCTAGTTCCTTGCGTCGAGCCAGCATATCTAGGAGTTCAATGGTTGAGGCATCGCTCCAGTGCAAATCTTCTAATACCAGCACTAGAGAATGCTCGCGGGTGATCACTTCTAGCGCTTCGGCCAGTTCTCTGAGCCACTTATTTTTGGGGGCTATGCCCCGTGCCTGTAGCCTGCTGAGCTGCGCGGGGGTGAGCAGGGGCGGCATTTGCAGCAGCCAGCTCGGTGCGTACTGCTCTAACACGCTGATAAACTTTTGACCTTTGGTGGTGTGGCAAAAGCGATTCAATGCCTCCAAGACAGGGCGGTATGCTTCGCCTGCGCCGTACTTTTCAATGCACTGACCCAGGGCGACAGAGCAGTCTGGCTGGGTTTCAATTTGGGTGGAAAATTTTTCTAGCAGTGTGGTTTTGCCAATGCCCGCTTCTCCTGTGAGGAAAACCATCTGACGATTTCCGGCAGTGGCTAGCTGTAAACGATGGCGCAATTCTTTTAATTCTTGGGCACGACCTGTAAAAAATGGGCTGTTTTGCGGGCTGGTCTGTGTGTTGGTCTGTGTGTTGGTCTGTGTGCTGACAGGCGTGTTAATGACAGTGCTCGCATTAGTCCCTGCATTGTGAGGTGCGTTTGCGGCAGTGGGCAAGGGCGCTTCTGTGTCGCCAGAAACGTCATCAGCAACGCTTCCTATCCAGCGGTAGCCGCGCCGATGGACGGTCTGAATGTAGCGGGGGTTTTTGGTGCTGTCGCCCAAGGCTCGCCGTAGGTCGCGAATAATTGAGGTGAGGGCATATTCGCTGACGTCTTCATTGGCCCATACGGTGTTTAGCAGGGCTTCTTTGGTGGCGATCGCACCTGCATGGGCCACGAAGTATTCCACGACAGCCATTGCTTTGGGTGTAAGTGGAATAGCAACTGTGCCTTGCCAAAGGCAAGCATTTGCGGGGTCAAGTTTTAGCGTCTCCGCCACTGTAATGCCTCGGCCATAAGTAATTACACATATATCCATCCGATAGTACTTGACAATCTGTCACTTTCTCAATACTGAGGCCAATAAAAACAGACATAAGTCTATGGAGATGAAGAACGGTTAAACCTGGTTATTTACGTTTGGCAAAGTCTGGCAGGCGTTGACTGCGGGGCTTTGGCTTTCAGCTCAGTTCCTTTGCGCGTCAGTGTTTGAGCATCACTTGTTGAGACTTACCTTAGCTGTTTAGGCTGTGCATTTTGACACTGGCTTGGCTCTGTTGGTGGGTTTCCCAAAACTTTCCCAAAACTTTCTCAGGACTTCGCTGCACCTTATTTCCTAAGTTACTTCTGGAAGAGCAAAACGGTACAGCGCGATCGCTAAAGCCCTTCCACAAAGAAGCTCGCTTTTCCTCGTTCGCTTTCCGCTGTCTATTTTTTGAGTAAATGACGCTTGGCATAAGACACCCGTTTAATGAAACTCACTGCTTTAGAAATGAGAAAATCCTCTGTTCAATCGTCTACACGGGCATCTGCTCAGCCGTTTACACAGCCATTCACACGGGCATCTACTCAGCTCGTTGGACCATTAGAAACCGATGTTTTTTGCATTTTTTTAGGCAAGGTTTGGAAAATGCGTACCGCCTGCTTTTCCGTCGAGGAAACAGCGGAAACAGTTGTTGTTAGTTCAAAAGGAAATTCGAATATGTCTACCATTACGTTCTACAATCACGGCGCTTACGAGTTAGAACTCACTAACAAAAAAACGAAAAGTAAGCACGCAATCAATAAAGGCTCTGGCGTTGCAACAACCATCGAAAACATTTCAGTAGGGGATGTCTTTGAGGTGGAAAATAAAACAGCGCCTAACATCCTTTACCGCCCGGTCTTTATTGGTGATGGCGTAACGACTATCGAACTCAAGGGCAATATTCCCTTTCAAGATCAAAAGCTGAATTTTTCAAGTGTCAGCAATATCGATTTTGAATCAAACCTGTTGGGCATCGATTTGGTTAAGTTTAATCCTCGTCAGGTCGTGAATAGCTTTGTCAGTAAACCCATTTTTGACGGGTTGAATCCCAGCTCCATTGACTATGACTATCAAGGGGGAAAACTGGTTAAAACGGGCATGACCTACTCTGCCACAAGCCTGTCAAAGGGAAGTAAAGAGGTCAAAATGACCTCTAACTATTCAGCCTTTTCTCAAGAATGGAATATTAGCTTAGGAGCCTCTGCGACTGTCCCGGTCAAGGGCGGGGCGGGTTCGGTCACTGGCGCGTTAGACTTTGGCTTCAATCAATTTGAAGAAGAAGAGCGGAGTTCTAGCAATGTCTATGCCTACACCCGCGAGCAAAAATCGCAGTACGAAGTTAGCATCGATCCCACTGAGGCTTACCTGGATACGACCTTTATTATCGATGTGAGCAAAGTCAACAGCGTTCAGGATGCTGAGAGATTAATTGTTGGTGTCTATGGCACCCACTACCCCACCAAAGTTTACTACGGCGGTGAGCGATCGCTATACGTCAGCATGAGCAGAAGCACCTACGCTAAAGCCAAAGGATTTGGCATAGATGTCAAGGCCAAACTTTCAGCGAGTAAACCAAATGTACTGACAAAGGTGACTGAATCTGGCCCCATAGACGGCACTTCTACAGAAACAAGCAAAGGCTCAACCGGCTCATCACAAATCGGCTCGGGTAATGCCGGCTTTGGCTTTTCAGAAAATCAAAAAGAAAGAGAAATTCTCGCTGAGATGAAAACGGGCTATCGCTCGATTGGGGGCAGCGGTGGGTTTGATAATTGGAATGTGGATGAAGGTAATGCGGTTGCGATCGCAGTGGAAATGGCTGAACTGCACAACTTGATTGATCCTAATGTCTTTAAAGATGGCACCAGCCCCGATGTCTTGACACAAAAAAAGAGCTACATCAAAACAGCTGTAGAGAATCGTTTGCAGGCACTTAAAGCCCTAGGCAAGGTCATCCCTGCGCCTAGACTTTACTCTATTACCCTGACTCGCCTAGAAGTTACCCACGAAGTAGACGACACTGATAAGCGCACCCGAGGAAAAGTAACCGCGACGATAACGCCTGCGGTAGAAGGATTCGATGGCGTATTGTGGCATAAACCCGATTTTGATGAAAAGAACCTAAGCTACAAGAAGGGACGTTTTGTTACGCTCAATGAGTCTAAAAACTTTGTCCAGCCACCTACCGCAGAGGGCGACTTTTCACCGCTAGAATTTACGGTTAAAGGTGATATTGAAGAACGAGATCTCGTCGGTGGTGCTGAGCGTCATACGGGGCAGATAAATGCCTCTATAACTTCTTTGGCGGTCGGTCAAGAGCAAGAATTTTCCTTCGATTGCAAAGCCTATACCACGCTGGCAGAAAGAGGCACGATTAAAGTCACTTTCAAAATAAGAAGAGATCCTTCTGAATTTGACGAACCCCTGTTTGGCTTTGAATCAAAGTCAGTCAATTTCAATCCAGAGGGCGCAGCGGCATTACCCGCACCGCAAGCGCCTGTCTTCGATCCAGATTTTTATATTCGCAGCTATAGCGACTTGGTCAAGGCCTTTGGCTATCCAAACCCCACCGCCGCCACAAATCACTGGCAAACGTACGGTATCAAAGAAGGGCGCAGAAGTTCGCCAGCGTTTGATGTGCAGTACTACTTGAACCACCATCCCGACTTGCAGCAGGCCTTTGGCACCGACTATGCCGCTGTGATTAACCACTGGCTCACCTATGGCATCACGGAAGGGCGCAAGAGTGCTCACGTGTTTGATGTGCAGTACTATCTGGGCAAGTACGCTGACCTGCAACAGGCCTTTGGCAATACCAACTATTTCGCTGCTGTCAATCACTGGCTTACCCATGGCGTCGGTGAAGGTCGTCAGGGCTCTGCTGCCTTTGACGCCAAATACTATCTCTCGGCCAACCCAGATGTGGCTAAGGTCTACGGCGCTTCAAACTACAAAGGTGCGATCGCCCACTTTGTTGAATTTGGCTTTAAAGAAGGTCGTGCGGGCACAAAGCCTATCAAATCCACAGCTCCACCCATCAAAACCACAGCTCCTGCGGGCAGCATTACCGGTGCACCCGTATTCGATCCCAATTTTTACATTCACACCTACGGTGACCTGAGAGAGGTGTTTGGCTATCCTAACGATGCGGCTGCTGCCACCCACTGGCAGGATCACGGCATTAGAGAAGGGCGTAGAAGCTCTCCCGCTTTTGACGTGCAGTATTACCTGAACATCCATCCCGACCTACAGCAGGCCTTTGGCACAGACTATGCCGCTGTCATCAACCACTGGCTGACCCATGGAATTAACGAAGGGCGCAAGAGTTCTCTCGTATTCGATGTGCAGTACTACTTAAACAAATACGCCGACCTACGGCAGGCCTTTGGCAGTGACTATGCTGCTGCGGTTAATCATTGGCTTACCTACGGCGTCGGTGAAGGTCGTCAGGGCTCTGCCAACTTTGCCCCCAAAGATTTTCTCTCTAAAAGGCCAGATGTGGCTAAGGTCTACGGCGCTTCAAACTACAAAGGTGTGCTCGCCCACTATTTGGAATTCCCTCCCATAAAATGAGAGAAGGCGTAGCTTACGAGAAAGTTTGCACAATTGCATCAAAAAACAATAGGCGCAATTGTGCAAATCCTGTTTTGAAAGATTCACTGTTAATGCACCATACACTCCACTATTTCCATGCCAAAGGTTGTTTCTATTCACTCCTACCGTGGGGGAACGGGTAAATCTAACTTCACCGCGAACTTAGCCACAACAGTTGCCCTGCAAGGTTACCGGGTGGGCGTGGTCGATACCGATTTGCCCTCCCCTGGCATCCATAATCTGTTTTGCCTGGAGCCCGAACAAGTTGAGTGTGCCTTAAACCACTACCTTTGGGATGAAAGCCCAATTGAATCTGTTGCTTATGACGTCAGCGCCAACGTCGGCGTCAACAGCGATATCCACAATGGCGGCCAGCTCTTTTTGGTGCCGTCTAGTGTCAAGGCTGACGACATCGCCCGCATCTTAAAAAATGGCTACGACGTCAAACGTATGAACGATGGCTTTCGGCAGCTCGTCAAAACACTCAAGCTCGACTATCTCTTTATTGACACCCATCCGGGCCTATCAAAAGAGACTTTTTTATCGATTGCTATCTCTCATGTCTTACTGCTGATTCTACGACCAGATAAACAAGACTATCAGGGCACCGCTGTCACCGCTGATGTCGCCCGTCAGCTCAAGGTACGCAAAATGCTGCTAGCTATCAATAAGGTATACAGCACGCTCAATGTAGACGCGCTGAAGCAAAAAGTCGAAGAAACCTTTCATGAGACCGTCGCGGGTGTTTTCCCGCTTTCAGAAGACGTGGTGCAGCTAGCCAGTGAAGGGGTGTTTTGCGTTAAATATCCAGAACATCCTGTGAGCCAGGAGTTTCGCAAAGTCGCACAGCAAATCGCGGAGGCATAGTCGTCATGTCAGATATTGGAGACACGAATACCGCCCATACAAATATAGGTGGAGACCTACAATCCCTCGCAAGTTCCATAACCGCCGTTACTTCGCCATTTCGCACATATTTAAACGAGCTGCACCAGAAGTACAAGGCCGTGGATGAAGGGGCGCTTGCAGACTACATTCCTGAACTCACGCTGGCTAACCCCGACTGGTTTGGCATTTGTGTGGTCACTGCCGATGGCCAAGTGTTTGAAGTCGGTGACTGCAACCAGCTCTTTACCATTCAGTCTGTTTCCAAAGCGTTTGTGTTTGGCCTAGCGCTAGAAGAACATGGGCGTGAGTATGTGAATAGCAAGGTGAGCGTAGAGCCCACTGGCGAAGCGTTTAATTCGATTGTGCTGGATGAGGAAACGAATCGGCCCTATAACCCGATGGTGAATGCGGGTGCGATCGCAACAACAGACCTAATCAAAGGTCACACCTGCACCGAACGGCTCAAAAAATTGCTAGACATGTTCCGGCGCTACACGGGCCGCGAGCACGACATCAACGTGCCGATCTTCCTCTCGGAAAAGGGCACTGGCTTTCGCAATCAGGCCATGGCCTACCTCATGCGCAACTTTGGCATGGTCAGCGACAACATCGACACAACGCTAGACCTCTACTTTCAGCAGTGCTCCATGATGGTGAATGCGAGAGACTTGGCCATGCTTTCGGCCACCCTCGCCAACGGCGGCAAAAACCCGGTTACCGGCGTCCAAGCCATTGACGAACGCTACGTGCAAGACGTCATCAGCGTGATGCTGAGCTGCGGCATGTACGACGGCTCGGGCGAATGGGCCTACCGCGTCGGCATCCCGGCCAAAAGTGGCGTCGGTGGTGGCATTACGGCGGTTGTTCCGGGTCAGATTGGCATTGGTACCTTCTCTCCGCTGCTCGATGCCAAGGGCAACAGCCTGCGCGGCATCAAAGTTTGCGAAGATCTCTCCAGAGACTTTGGCCTGCATTTGTTCAACGTTGCCAAGCCCGAAAAAGTGCTCTCTGAATGGATTGAAGGCGGCAATCACATTGATGACTGGTGACGCATTCAGCTAGCACTACACTGTCCACCGGCAGCAAAGTGCGTTTTCCCCTATCCCCAAATCCCCCTACCTAAGCCCTCATGAAACGATATCTCGCGCATCTTTTTCAACTCACGATTCATCGTTCTTCCGTCATGGTCAGTGCGGGGATTGTCCTAACGCTGGCTTCATTTGTGCCGCTGGGTTGGTGTGCCTGGCGGGCCTATCACCTCTTTGCCAGTACAGTAGGCGCGTCTTCAGCTTTAGATGCCGCGTCACGCCTTACACCCGAAGCTTTTAATGGGTTCAAGCGACAGCTGGTTTTAGCGAGTGCGATCGCCACGACTGGCCTCTTGATGATCCTCCCCATTTGGTGGGCAATGCTGAAGGCCTTGCGGGGCTGCTCAAAATCTAGAACAGCGTCAGAGCGAGCCCTGCACCATGCCAAAGAACAACTAGAAACCATCATCAACACAGTCCCGGCCAATATTTCGTGGGTGGATGCCAACGGCGTGTTTATGGGCGTGAACCACTGCTTGGCCAATAGCCTTAGCCTTAGCCCCAACGCCATTGTTGGCAAACCTGTGAATACGCTGGCGGGCAATGCTGAACTGGCTCAATTCTTGAATGAATTTCTCCTGAGCCCTAACGAGGTAGAAGACCGCCGAGTTGAAATCACCATTGACGGAGAACCTCGGTGCTATCTTATTGGCGTCCAAAAATACAAACAAGGGAAAGCCGCTGTTTCCTTTGGCCTCGACATTACCGAATGCCAGCAAGCGGAAGACGCCCTACGAATTGCTGAAGAAAAGTATAGAAGTATCTTTGAAAACGCCCTCGAAGGTATTTTTCAATCTTCTACCGACGGCCGCTTTATCAGAGTGAACCCAGCAATGGCGAAAATCCATCGCTATGACTCTGCAACTGAAATGATGGATTCAGTTGATAACATCGCCAAGCAAATTTACGTTGATCCCAATAGACAGCAAGACTTTGTCAAAGTGATTAATGAGCGAGGCACGGTTGAATCTTTTGAATACCGATCCTATTGCAAAGATGGCAGCATCATTTGGACTCAGGTAGACGCGCGGGCAGTCAGAGATAAAAAGAATCAGATTTTGTACTACGAAGGCATCGTGCAAGACATCACCGAGCGCGTTTATCGCGAAGACCAGCTGCGGCGACAGCTCAAAGAGCTACAAATTGAGATCAATCAAGAGCAGCGTAAAGAAGCCGTGGTCACGCTGACGAGCAGTAACTATTTCCAGGAGGTAAAGCAAGAAGTCGCGGCCATCAATCTCGAAGAGTTTTGGACTTGAGTTTGAGACAGCGTTCCATCGTACTAAAGCTTGTAAGTAGACAGCTCTCATTAAATGTCAAATAAACCATCATCATGTCGAGGCCCCCGTCCCCGAGTTCGGGGCTCTGAGACAAGATATCAAGGTTTTGTAGAAAGTTATGAGGTTATTGTCTTGCCAGGCTTAAGTTAGTTGGCAAGATTAATTACAGAAGCGAAAGATTTTAAGCTCATCTTGCCTCAGAGCCCCAGCATTGGGGACGGGGGCCTCCGGGCTCAGTAATAATTGCCCCACTGTCACTGCGTAAATTTCATGATTAACCCCCAACTTAGATCTTTAATCAGCCCTCTCAAGGCTCGCTTATCTCGAAAGATAGCGTTTTGGGTTTTTCTCTCTTTGGTGATTATTGAAGCGATTATTTTGGTTCCGTCTTACCAACGGCGAGAGCAAGAACTCTTAGACGATCTTGAACAGGTTGGCCTAGCTACGGTAAAGCCCTGGATTAGCCTGCATCACTTAGGACTATCTGGAGAACTATCTGGAGGGCTATCTGGTCAGGCGCTAACCGCGCCCCAACACAGTCTGTTATTTGACGATCACTTACTGGGAACGAGAATCTACACGCCCAGCGGAGAGCTGGTGGCTACTTTTGGCGAATTACCCCTGCTGACCTTTGCCAACGTCCAAAACGAACAAGCGGAGCGCCTACTCGATAAAACGACCCAGACCTACAATGTGGCATGGTCTGTGCAAGCGGTTGATGGCGCAGAATATGTCGTGATTGCCCAGCTAGATGCAACATCGGTACAACCTGCCGTTACGGGCTTTTTCTGGCGCATTGTTGGCTTGGTTCTCCTGATTGGTCTATTCGTGACGGCGGGCACGATGTTTGCGCTAGGGCCTTTGGTACTACAGCCCATTTTGAGCTTGCGCAAGGGATTGCAGGCTGCGGGACAGGCTATTGACCAAGGCCAGCCTAAACCGGTCTTTCTCTTAGGCTTAACCCCCAGTATAGACAGCACAAAAAGAAGATCGCTCGACGAATTAGGGGAAGTGATTCAGGCTTTTCACAGCATGATAGATCAAACTTACCGTGCTATGAGCGATCGCACCCAAGCCGAGCACGAGCTACAAAACCTAAACCAGCAGCTGGCCCATAGCATGCAAGAAGCCGAGGCTGCCCGCGCCAAAGCCGAAGAAGCCAACACCGCGAAAAGTTTGTTCTTGGCCAATATGAGCCATGAGCTGCGTACGCCCCTAAACGCCATCATCGGCTATAGCGAAATGCTCGAAGAAGAGGCCGAAGACCAAGGGGAAACCGAGATGATTCCCGACCTTAAAAAAATTCGCGGTGCAGGTAAGCACCTCTTGGGCCTGATTAACGACATTCTTGATCTGTCGAAGATCGAAGCGGGCCGCATGGACCTTTACCTAGAAACCATTTCGGCCAACGCATTAATTGCCGATGTCGTTTCCCTGGTACAGCCGCTGCTGGAAGAAAAAAATAATCGCCTAATCACAGATTATCCAGCGAATTTAGGGAGCATTCACACCGACGTTACAAAGGTGCGCCAAAATCTGTTCAACCTACTGAGCAACGCCAGCAAATTTACCGAGCAAGGGACGATTACCCTCACCGTACGGCGAGAGTATACCTCTTCTGCCGACCGACTTGCCTTTACGGTTCAAGACACTGGCATTGGCATGAGCGCAGAACAACAGGCCAAGCTCTTTCAGTCTTTTACCCAGGCCGACAGCTCAACAACACGAAAATATGGTGGAACGGGTCTGGGCCTTTCTATCACCCGTAAGTTTTGTGAAATGATGGGTGGCGAGATTCAAGTTACAAGCGAACCTGGGGTGGGCTCCACCTTTACGTTTTGGATTCCTGCTCAAGTTACCTTGCCCTCACCGGCGGGCGTAGCCGCACCCAAACAAGAGACGTCAGCCACTAATACTCTAGACACAGAAGACTTATCCACTGCAAAGAACCTGGTTTTGGTAATTGATGATGATCCAGCAGCGGCAGACTTACTAAAGCGATTCTTGACCAAAGAAGGGCTCCAGGTGCGAATTGCCCACAATGGGGCGATGGGCCTGGCCCTAGCCCGTGAACTTAAACCCGCCGTGATTACGCTAGATGTGATGATGCCAGAGATGGATGGCTGGAGCGTGTTGAGCCGATTAAAAGGCGATCTTCAGCTGGCGAATATTCCGGTGGTGATGGTCACCCTACTCGAAAATCAAACCCTGGGCTACACGCTAGGAGCCTCAGATTACTTGACCAAACCGATCGTGCGCAGCCGCCTGCTGCAAGTGTTGAACAAATACCGGACGACGGCAGCCACACCGCGAGTGATGATTGTGGAAGACGATGCCACTAACCGCGCCATGCTAGGTAGACAGATAGAAAAAGAAGGCTGGCAAGTCGCTGAGTTAGCCAACGGTCGCATGGCCTTAGAACAAATGCCCCACTACCGGCCCAGCCTCATTCTGTTGGATTTAATGATGCCTGAAATGGATGGGTTCGAGTTTCTTGAAGAGTTGCGACAGTCTCCAAAGTGGAAAGCCATCCCCGTGATTGTGATTACCGCTAAAGATCTGTCTGCTGTCGAACACCAGCAGCTAATAGATCATCACATTGCCACCGTTTATCAAAAAGGAGCCTATGACCGGCAGGCCATGCTGGCAGAAATTCATAGTCAAATTGCGATCGCGCTCAGGCCCGAAGCCACCTCCGAAACCACCTCTGAGGTGACCCCAGAGGTCGCTGAAACATCAGCCTAGACAAACTTATCCCCTAAACAACACCGATAAACAACCGATAGAACCATGTCAAAAATCCTCCTAGTTGAAGACAATGAAATGAACCGAGACATGCTCTCTCGTCGCCTCACGCGAAAAGGGTACGAGGTCATGATCGCAGTCGATGGCGCAATTGGCATTAGCATGGCCACTTCAGAACAACCCGATCTGATTTTAATGGATATGAGTTTGCCAGTGATCGATGGCTGGAGCGCCACCCAACGACTGAAAGCCGCTCCGACAACCCAGCATATTCCGGTGATTGCCCTGACTGCCCACGCCATGACAAGCGATCGCACCAAAGCCTTCGATGCAGGCTGCAACGACTACGACACCAAACCCATTGACCTCAAGCGTCTGCTCAGCAAAATAGAAGCCTGCTTAGCCGAGGTTAACTAGGTCATTATCAAAAATGATTAATTCTCTATCTTTACAATCTGTGTCTTTACAGCCGGTGTCTCTATCACAGCTACGCCATGACTTGCGCACACCTATCAATGCTATTTTGGGCTACAGCGAAATACTGCTAGAAGACTTGCCGGAAGGTGGCGATCGCACCGCCACCAGCACGTTAAAAAAGATTCATGCCTGTGGCCAGCAGCTACTCACACTAATTAATACGCTGACAAAAGAGACCACACGCCCAGTAGTAGACTATGCTACCAGCGAACCCCACACCGTCTTCAGCGAAGCCGATCAGCTAGCATTAGTCATTCCTCTAGATGCTATTTCGGGCTATTGCGACTGGCTTAGCCACAACACCGAAATCACCCCAAAGCAAGACATAGAAAAAATTCGCAATGCTGCCAACCAGCTCCTAGTCCTAATCAACAATTTCTCTCACGCCACCGCTGAAGAGACTATTCAAAATGCTCCCATCGCACCTGCACCTAAGACCACCTCACCTGCACAAGCTAGCCTGAAAACAAGTGATTCAGCACACGTGCCAATCACACCCACCTCACAGCAATCTGGACATCTGTTAGTCGTAGACGATAATCAAAACAATCGAGAGTTGCTCTCGCGGCAGCTGATTCGTCAGGGCTATCGAGTAGAAACCGCTATCAACGGTGAACAAGCTTTGGCGAAAGTCTCTAACCAAAGCTATGATCTGATTTTGCTGGACATTCTGATGCCAGAATTAAACGGCTACGATGTGCTGCATCGGCTAATGCAGCATAAACACTGGCGACGAATTCCGGTCATCATGATTTCGGCTCTAGATGAAATTGACAGCGTGGTCCGTTGCATTGAACGAGGGGCCGCAGACTACCTCACCAAACCCTTTAACCCTGTTATTCTTAACGCTCGAATCAGCGCTTGTTTAGAAAAAAAACGCCTTCACGATCTAGAAATGGTACATCTAGAGCAGCTGGGTACCGCTAACGCTCAAATGTCTCATTATTTACAAGAAGTCGATCGCATTACAGCGGCAGCAGCAGCGGTAGAATCAAGCACCTTTAACCCCGATAGTTTAGAAACCGTCGCCGCCCGCACCGATGAACTCGGACGCTTAGCAAGAGTCTTTACCCACACTGTTCAGGCGATGAGCCTTCGAGAACAAGAACTCCGAATTGCTGAGGCGCAATATCGCAGCATCTTTGAAAATGCTCTGGAAGGAATCTTTCAATCTAACCAAGAAGGGCATTTTTTAAATGTGAATCCGGCACTGGCAAAAATTTACGGCTATGACACCCCAACAGAGATGCTGCGAGCAATTACCGACATCTCCGGTCAGGTTTATGTTGATCCTCAGGCCCGAATCGACTTCCTAAAACAGATGCAGACATGCGATGAGCTAAAAAACTGGGAATACCAGATCTATCGCAAAGACGGCAGCATTACCTGGGTAGAAGAAAACACCCGAGCGGTGCGCGACCTACATGGGCAGATTCTCTACTTTGAAGGGATTGTTCAAGATATTAGCGATCGCGTCTATCGAGAAGAACAGCTACGACGCCAGCTCAAAGAGTTACAGATTGAAATTGACCACGACCAGCGAAAAGAAGAGGTCGTCAGCTTGACCAGTAGTAACTACTTCCAGGAAGTAAAAAAAGAAATCGCTGCGATTAATCTCGAGGATTTTTGGACATGATCTAACCCTTGCTTTTTCCCAATTTCAGGCTAGCCGCAGCAACCTCTGGTCACGTGGTTCGCCACATCAGCCCCCCTTCCTTATACCCCCTTCCTTTTTGGAGATCCCTCATGCTTCTACCTCTTCAACAGCTCAAGCACGCTAACGCCATTACCCACGAGGGCAAGCTGTTGCTGTTTGCCACTGACAACAGCGGAAAAATTTGGTACAGCGTTAAACAAGATGGGTTCGAGGACAATGCGCTTGAGCAAACGACACAGGTAACGGGCTGGGAAAATTGGCAGGCGTTAGAACTGCCTGCGGATGAAAATCCTGATCAGTCTGTCTTAGAAAAAGAGAAAGCTGAGCTGACCCGGCAAGATGATGATGATCGCTATTTGCTGCGATCGCGCTATTACACCGCAGGCGAAAGTGCGATCGCCCCTATACAGCTAGTCTCCGGAATGGGCCACCTCTATGTCTTTCGCCAGTCACCCTCAGAAGCTAGCCGAGTGGCACCTTCCACACTGCTGGTCGATCGCTTCATACTCGATGGCATCACCAATAAGCTCGTTCGCAAGCTAGAAGTGCGCTACAAGCGCAGCCGCCAAAAGTACACACCACTGCAACCCAAAGAACCCGGCTCCGGTCAAACCATTGTCGATTCACTCGACTTTCGCGATACCAACAACAAACCTTTCTTTGAGCCAATCACCGAACTCTCGCTGATCGGTGAACTAAAGCAAGGCTGGTTTTCTGTTGTATTACTGCCGACCAACGAGCAAGGCCGATACCGCTGGCATATCTTTGCCTACAACAGCACCAGCCAGCACATTGAACTCACCTCAATTCGGGTCTCCGAAGAGGGCCTGTTTGATCTCAAAGATAAAACTGTGCTCGAACCGCTGCCCCAGGCACCCGAGGTGATTCGCCCCCGGCGCATACCCGGCATTATTCAACGCCAGCTAGCATTACAAACAGATGACAACAAACCGCTAACCGTTGCCAACGGCTTTGGTGCGACCAAATACGACCTCCAAATTGAGCGCGAAACCAGCATTGGGCCGCGCCTGCTGCGAGAGAATACGCGAGTTCTGCTTTCTGTTCCTACAGAAGAGGGTAATACGGTCGCGCTGAGTTTTGCCGTGGGGCTAGACGGTACGCTCTCTCAGGTCGATGAAACCGGTGAACAAACGCTATTGCGCGATCGCGCCGCCAAACCCGCAGCGGAAAATCAAACAAAGCTTGGCGTGTCTTACACCGCGTCACCTATGTCGAACGCCCGCTCTCACAGGCTTTGGCCATGATGTCCGTCCGCAAGTCAATGTGGAAGAGAGCCCATGGTGGTATCCGTCAGTCGGCGGCGTGCTAGAGCGGGTAGAAGCGTTGCAAAAACACAACGACGAGCTTGAAGCCAAACTAGATCGAATCTTGAAACGACTGAGCAAATCCCAATCAGAAAAACCCTAGTGAAAAAAACAAGAGATGACTATCGTCATGGAGCGCTCGTGACTTATGGCTGATGTTTTCCTGTGACCTGCTTTCCTAGTATTGATCTGTTCGGATAATGACGGGGTTGCCATGTCATCTGTTCTGTTTTGAGGGAGCTACGACAATGAAAAAGGTAGGGTTGATTGTTCTGGGTGTGAGTGCTGCGATCGCTCTACTAGCATTAGACGTACGCAGTCTGACCATGCAGCCGGATCAAGAGAGCATCGCCCAAGAAGCTACCTCCCAAGAAGCCACACCCCAAGAAGCTACCCCGGATGTGCCAGAGGAATTACCAGAGGAATTACCAGCCGAAACAAACTGCACACTCTACAAAGAGGCTGTTGGGCTATATCTCGATCCTGAGGCCATTGACTGTAGCGCTGAGTTTCTTGAGGTCGCTGCCACGGGTCTTCCTGATTTGGATGTTGAAAGTGCTGAAGACGTTCCGATGGTAGGCATTTCATCGTGGATACAAAGAGTGCCCGTTCCCTACGATTACAATTGGCGCATTCCCCTTTCGCCTACCTGGCTACCCGAGCCCGTAGAGGCAAGTGCACGCGGCCCTATCGCTGTTGCGGTGGATGGTGTGCCGATTTTTCATTACGAGCGACGGCCCGACGTTTCCACCTCGCTAGATAACTACGAGGCGCGTAACGATACGGTTATTCAGGGTGAGCTTGACCAGTGCGGTGGCCACTCAGGCCAAGGAGAAGACTACCACTACCATTACGCACCAGTTTGCTTGATGGATAAGCATAACCCTGAGCTACCGATTGCCTTTGGCCTGGATGGTACGCCCATTTACTATGGTGAAGGGGGCGATGAGTATTATGGTCAGGGTAGATACACTGGCCTTAGTTACTTACCAGATGAAGAACTTGATGAGTGCAACGCGCTACAGCTGCCAGACGGTGGATTTGTTCATTTCACAACCAAAACCCCGCCCTATGTTGTGGGCTGTCATCACGGCGCTTTTGACCATGCACTACAAATAGAACCTCGACCCTTCGAGGCACTAGCACAGCGTACACCAAGCCCGCTGGGTGGTAGCTATGGTGAGCCCGTCTCAACGCTGATGACAGATTTTGAGAGAAATGAAAAAGGGGAGTACCGCTTAGCGTTCGATTCGCTAACAACGCCTGGTGTGACCAGTACGATTTTGTATCGACAGGTTTCAGAAGGCTGCTGGGAGTTTGAGTATCAGCTCGTTGAAGGGGAGAGCGGGCAGACCGTAGAAGCCTGCCGACATCAACATTAGCGACTAATCTGTTACTCTGCAGTGCATCCATCTGTACAGGCACCATCGGCGTCAAAGGAGAGCGTTCTGCCACTTAGTGGCACATAAACACTGGTTTGCGTTGCTTCGATAAAAGCAGCTGTTCTGGTATCTGGCTGTACTTCACCATTGAGAGTAGCAGCTTCATTCGCATGGGAAGCAATCACCGCATTTGGCTGAATGAGTTCATCAATCACATAGGCCGCTTCTGTGGGGCCGGTGGTAAAGGTATCTCCGATATTCATTACAACCAGCTCAGCGCCGTATTGATTGCCAACGACAGTTTCTTGCTCGGCGGTAACGCCAGTGTCTCCTGAGAGATAAGCCACTAAACCGTTGGAAAAGGTAACGACATATCCAGTCGGTGGCCCAACATAAGCACTCAACCCAGCGGCGGAGAGACTCTCTCCCAGCTCACCTTCAATAAAATCTCCGCTGAGCCCGTTAGAGTGAACGGCTGGCACCGTCGTAATTTTTACACCCTCAATCTCGCGGGATGCACCAAAGCGAACAAGCTGAACCGTTTCGGGGTCACCGCCCAGACCCGAAACTTTGTTGCCCAAAAATCTGGACATTTCGCTGCCAACGACGATGCTAGCCCCTTTATCAACGGCAATCTCAACAGTGTTGGAATTAGGGATTGTACTCACGTCTGTTTGAGGCTGTGCGCAGGTGCCTGCGCCCACAGCGGCAATTCTGCGATCGCCCAAATGGTCACCATGCACATGGCTAAGCAGAACAACATCAATATCGCCAAGCCTGGGGTCATCCGCACCAGCGACCGTTCTACCCGCGTCATACAGAATCCGCAACCCGTTAGGATCTTCCAACACCAGGGCTCGGTCCCTTGCACAGAACTCGCCCTCATGGCTGCCGAGCGGCGTAACTTGCACAGCAGCATCAGTTGAAGCCACTGCCGGACTAAAATTGAACAGTACGACAGTTGAAATAAAAGCTGCTGACATGAAGACAGCGAGCCGCTTATACAATGACATATTGGTGTAATTCCCTATCGTGAATATCTACCTTCATCTATACAACGATTTGTCCTACCAGAAAAGCCCCTATTGACACAGGCGAGCTGTCAAATAGGAGCTATCGGAGACTGTTCTTTGCTAGAACGAGACTTCTCTAGAATAGAATCTTTCAAAACAACATTCTAGAGAAGCGCCTTAAGGAGCCATTCTTAGAGAGCAGCAGGAACGACACCCTCTGGAATCAAAACAGCGTCAATCACATGAATAATGCCGTTGCTAGCCACTACATCTGTTGTAACAACATTAGCGCCGTCTACGGTGACGCCGCTGTCGTCTGCAACCACATCCAGCTCAGTGCCTTCTACCGTAGGGACCGCGCCGGTTTCAACCGCGCTAGCAGGCACTTCGCCACTGACTACATGGTAAGTCAGGATCTGGGCGAGTACTCCCTGGTTCTCTGGCAGAAGCAGCTTGTCTAGAACGCCTTCTGGCAAAGCCTCGAAAGCTTCGTCGGTAGGCGCGAACACTGTGAACGGACCTTCGCCACTAAGCGTTTCAACAAGATCTGCGGCTTGAATTGCGGCGACTAGCGTGTTGAACGAACCATTGGCGCTAGCGACATCTACAATTGTATCGCCTTCAGCAGCGGCATCTTCGGCGGGTTCTTGTATATCGGCTTCTACTGTCTCTAAGGCGGGCTCTTCTACAACGGTATCGTCTACCTGTGTGCCGCAGCCAACAGCAACAGGCAAAATCACTAGCGCAGCTGCTACGCTAGCTAGCTTGTTCAAAGGAAGTGAGGTGAATGTAAAACGCATAAGGCTCCTTGGTATTCAGGGCGGGCGTAACAAGACCTCTCCTATCCGGTCTCTTCCGTTAAAAAACAGATGGAGAGATTGCTTGTTCATACAAACATAAAGAAAATATTTAGATGAGTGTTTCCGTCTAAAGGCGTAGAAACACAGGATTTTGCTGAGTTCTAAATTACATTAGTGTAATTATTCTAAGTCTTGAACAGTGGCTTAAGGCAGGGACTGCTGTGTAGTAGGCCGTGAGCTGTGAAGCAGCGTGTAGAAGCAGGGAATCACAAACAACGTTAACAGTGTTGCTATAGATAGCCCGGAAAAAACAACAACACCCAGCGGCTGCAAAAATTCCGAGCCTTGCCCGATGCCAAGGGCTAACGGAAACATGCCGAGCACGGTAGTAATCGTAGTCATTAAAATGGGTCGTAGCCGCTGAGGGGCGGCTTTGCACATGGCTGTGAAGCGATCGCAGTTCTCCTGCTCATATATTTGATTAGCCAGCTCTACCAAAATGATGGCGTTGTTAACGACAATACCAACGAGCAGCACCGCACCAACAATGACGGTTGCGCCGATAGCTGTTTGTGTAACAAACAACCCAAAAATGCCACCTGCTAAGGCCAGCGGCACCGTCAGCATAATGACCAAGGGATCAATTAAAGAGTTGTACTGCACGGCCATAACTGTAAAGACCAAAAAGGCTGCGAGGCCACCTAAAATGCCAAGGCCGCTTGTAATCGCCTCGTTGCTCTGGGCGCTGTAGCTGGGTAGGCGAGTCACACCGGCTGGCAAGGTGACGTTTTTCATAACTTGTTCTACTTCCTGTAGGGCATCGCCCAGGCTAACACCGTCGCTCAGCCTGCCTTCAATAATGAAAACCTGCCTTTGGCTAATCCGCTGAATTTCACCGGGTGCCTGGCCCTCTGCAATGCGGGAAATATCGCCGAGACGCACAAGCTGGCCATTGGTATCGCCGCTCAGCAGCGGTAGCTGAGCCAGCTCTGCCGGATTTTGAATGAGGGCTTCGGGGACTTGTACGCGAACATCTACCAGGCGATCGCCCCTTTGCAGCTGGGTAGGCACTGACCCCGACAGCACCGTTTGAACCGTATTACCGATGCTCTGGGCGGAAAGGCCGAGGTCGGCAGCACGCTCCCAGTCGGGGCGAATTTGAATTTCTGGCTGGGTGGGGTCAGCGTCGGGGGAATATCTGGCCAGGGTGGCTTGCTCGTCGAGGGCGGCAAGTACCTGAGCGCCTGCTGCTTCGAGGGTTGGCTTATCGTCACCCTGCAAGATGATATCTACGTCGCCGCGTATGGGAGAGTTGTTCAAAATTAGCCCTCGTACGCTGCCGGGACGCATGAATAACCGAGTATTGACCAGGTTAAACTGGCCAAATTCGCGGGTCATGCGATCGCTAAACGCCTGCACATCGGCCCCTGGCAAAAGGGTCAAGTTACTAGAGCCGCGCAGTGCATTCTCACTGGTGTTCCCACCAAAGAGAAACCCACCCGAGGTGCTAAAAACATATTCCACTTCGGGTTGTGCGATGAGCAGTTCATCGATTGCGCTCATAACTGTACGGTTTTCTGCGGCGGTTGTTCCTGGCGGAAACAAGGCAATCATATTGGCCTGCCCTGTTGCAATACTCGGCAAAATTTCCTGGGGAATGCGGCTCACCATGAAAAAGCTGCTGCCACCAAAGAGCAGAAATGCGATCGCGATCGCTAAAATCCGCCGCCGCAATACCCAACCTAAAGCCGTTCCATACTGCCGCGTGAAACCCTGTAGCCGCAGGTCAAACTGCCGAATGAGCCACCAGTTATTGACCCCGCTAGTCCATTTCACAGCCAGTAGCCTGGAGGTAAGCGCGGGCACCACAGTGAGCGCAACCACCAGCGAAGCGCCTACCGCAAAGCTGACGGTAAGCACCAGCTCATTAAACAGCAGCGCAATAAATCCACCAATGAGCAAAAAGGGAAGAACAGCCACTAAGTTTGTGGTTGTGGAAGCAAATAAAGCAGACTCTAGCTCGCGGCTACTTACCTCAGCTTGGCGAATCACAGGTTTATTCGTTCGCTGGACACCTTTAACGATGTTTTCCAGCATGACGATGGCATTGTCGACGACGATCCCTACGCCAAGGGCTAGCCCACCCAGGCTAAAAACATTGAGAGAAAGACCGAATATCCCCATCAGCAAAATCGACACGAGCGTCGCCAGTGGAATCGCAACCACGATAATCAGCGTTTGCCTCAGCGAGCCGAGGAACAGCAGCACAGAGAGCCCCGCTAGCCCCGCACCAATTAGGCCGGAGATAGCGACATTTTGAATAGAGTTTTGAATGAAAACAGACTCATCAAGCGTAGCGTTCAGCACCATATCTGCCGGAATAAGGCCCGACGCTTTGAGGTCTGCAAGCCGCTGTTTTACCCCGTTGACCGTTGCAATAGTGTTTGCGGCGGGCTGCTTTTGGATGCTGACTTTTACCGCAGGCTGACCGTTAAGGCTCACAAAAACGCGCTGATCTTCAGTGCCATCAATGACTTCTGCAAAGTCCCGCAGGTAGACCTGCCTGGGCGACGGTGTTAACGCAGCTGTAGACTGATTGGCGTTTGTAGCGTCCACCTCAAAGATCAAATTTCGGATTTCGTCCGCCTGTTGAAAGCGACCAGATACACGGGTCAAGGGTTCGCTATCGGGGCCCTGAATGCGTCCACCAGAGGTATCCAGGTTACGTTCTGAAAGGGCGTCTAAAACATCTGTAACACCCAATCCCAGCGCCTGGAGCCTGGCAGGATCCAGATTAATCCGAATCTCTTCTTGCACGCCACCAGAGACATCAATACTCGCAACGCCTGGAACCGTAATCAGCTCACGGGCCAGTTCCTGGTCGGCAAAGACCCTGAGCGCGACGCCTTGTAATGAGGCGGACGTAAGCGCGGTTTCATAGACCGGCAGCTGAGAGGGGTCAAATTTAAACAAACGGGGCTGATCGACAGTATCAGGTAGGCTGTTTCGCGCCCGGTTGAGGGTGGCTGTCGCATCGTTTAGGGCCTGGTCAATATTGCCACCGGGTTGAAAATAAAGGTCTAGGCTAATGCGGCCTTCTCGGGTTTGCGAAACGACTTGAAGCACGCCTTCGGTGGCTGAAAGCGCTTCTTCTAACGGGCGGGTGACTTCATCTACCGCGACTTCTGGTGATACGCCGGGGGCATCGGCTCTTACGCCAATGCGCGGATAGGTAATAGAGGGTAGCAAATCGACCGGAATCTGTTGGATGAAGAACAGACCCAGCACAATGACGGCAACAGTTAGCACCAGTGTGGCAATATGTCGCCGAATGGCCAGGGTGCTAAGGCTGAGGTTGTTGGAACTGCTGTTGGGTAGCAATGGGGAAGTTGAGTTGGGTGTTGCATTGGGCTTTGAATTTTGCGGAGCAGTGGGCTGTACCATGGATTCTATTCTTCTGCTCCAGCTGGCTGATTCGAGCGTTCAGATAGAATGCTGAGCCGTACGGCCTGCCCTGAGGTCAGCGGGCGATCGCTCTGCACGACAAACGCATCGTCCGCATCCAACCCTGACAGAATTTCCACCTGATCTTGATTGCGTTCTCCTGTTCTCACTGAGCGGGCGATCGCTGCTGCCTGCTCACCTTCACCTTCTACAACAAATACGGTGTCCTCGTCTTCTCCCACGTCTAGGGCACTTGCCGGTATCACAACTCGGGCCTGACCACCTTGCCGGTCGGGGCCAAAAGTAACTCTTGCCAGCAGCCCGCTACCAATGCGAGCGTCAGGGCTAGGGAGGGTCACCTGGACAGGAATAAGCCTCGATGTGGCGTCTGCAACCGGGGCAATCTGAGCAATTTCCCCTGGCAGGCTCCCTTCACCCGGGAACGCATCTAACTCTATTCGGGCAGCCTGTCCTATCCTGAGCTGGGCAATATCTAGCTCCGAAACCTGCACGGTTATTTCTAGCGTGCTGAGGTCACCTAGCTCTAGCAGGGTTGCGCCAGATTCAACAAAATCGCCAGGGTCGACAGCCCGAGAGAGAACAACGCCTGTGAGAGGCGATCGCAAGTCAGCATAGGAAAGCTGTTTCTCGGACTGGGCGACAACGGCTTGCTGCGCGTCGATTTGGTTAGACGCAGAGGCGACTGCCTGCCTTTGTGCAGCAACCTGGGCCTGGGCCGAGCGTAGGGCCTGCTCTGCATTGGTGGCAGCCAGCTCTGCGGCTTCGGCCTGCTGAAGAGAGATTGCACCTTCATCGGCAAGCGATCGCAGCCGTTGCGCGTCAATTCTTGCCTGATCTAATGTCGCCTGGGCCTGCACAACCGAGGCTTCAGCGTCTGCAATCGACACCTGGGCCTGCACGGTTTGGGCGCGTCTGGCGGCAAGTTCTGCCTGAGCCTGGTTCAGTCCAGTGATTTGCAGGTCACCATCGAGCTGGGCCAACAGCGTGCCACGAGCGATGGGGTCACCGACATCTGCGAGGAGCTGCGTAACTTCGCCAGAGACTTGCGATCGCAGTGCCACCTGCTGTGCGGGGCGCGTGGTGCCCGTGTAGGTTAGCAATCCATTGAGCTCGCCTGTTTGTGCGATCGCGGTTTGCACAGCAACTGGCCCATCCGCCTGGCCACGCGGCCCACCGCGCCCCGGTCCTGGCTGAGCCTCGCTAGCGGGCAAGCTGCCGCAGCCTGCGACTAAGATCAGCGGCAGCAGCCAAGCCTGGATTACGCTGCGCCATAAAGCAGCCCGTAAGAGAGTTGGGCCTGATCCAAACTGGTGAAAAGGGTGTTGAAATATAGCGCAGCTCGATCTGTCGTAAGCCAATGAATCGTTACCCTCAAAGCCTTTGATTCTAGAGGAACATAGATAGCTTGTTGTGATTTGTTATACCTTCAACAGAATTTAAATAGAATGGTATTCGCTGTTGTTGCTCTCAGCGTTGAGATTCAGTTAAAGCTTTGTAGTGAGCGCATTTTATGGATTTACGTTAGTACACTAACCCAATTTTGAAATCTTACAAAGGTCATGAGCTGACCGTGTCGATCAGCACTTGACAGATGATAGAGGTTAAGGTCGCATCCCATTTGAGCGTTTCTTTCAACCCATTTTTTACACAGATACCAACCCACCAAACGACAACCCGCTAGTGGGCCAGCATGTGCACTGGCCCCCTTAGTAAGAACACTAATCTAGAAATGGGAATTCTTAGGGCTAACATCGTATTTCCAGAATTCCATATGGCACTGCCATCTAGCAATCTTCCTGAATCCGTTCCTCATATCTCTGGCTACACCCTCACCGAGCAACTCTATGAGAGTAGGAGCACGGCAGTTTACCGAGCGATGTCAGCCACACAGCAACCTGTCGTAATTAAGGTCATGAGGCAGTCCCATCCAGACTTCAGCGAGCTATCCCGCCAAAGCCTGTGGGAAGCCCAAGCAAAGCTGCAAAAGGAAGAGAAAATAATGCAGCAACAGGCACTGGCGCTGGTACAGCTTTCTGAAAGTAGCGCTGTTAGTCAGGGGCACTTAAGCGATGCGTTTCCAGAGATAACCACCATCACAGCGAAACTGCTAGAGGTAGAGCGAGTCAGTATCTGGCTATTGGACGAAGCGTGTACTCAAATTGAATGCGTAGAGCTATTTCAGCAAGGTATCCAAGATCATTCTAAAGGGCTTATCCTGAAGGCCGCAGACTACCCAGCCTATTTCTCTGCGATGATGTCAGAGCCCATCATCTCTATAGATGATGCGATTGTCGATCCGCGTACCTGCGAGTTTAAGGAAGGCTACTTGGATGTCTTGAATATCTCATCTATGCTTGATTCTGGTATTCAGGTAAATGGTCGAATCAGTGGTGTCATCTGCTGTGAACAAGTGGGTAATAAGCGCCAGTGGACTCAATCTGAGCAAACTTTTATTCGTTCAGTTGCCAACTTAATTGCGCTGACGATTTCGTCTAATCAGCGTTACAAAAAAACCGAAGAGCTCGAACAAGTCTTAAAAGAGTTGGAACAATCTCAGCTGAAAACCGTGCAGAGCGAGAAAATGGCCTCCTTGGGCAACTTGGTCGCAGGTATTGCCCACGAAATCAACAATCCTATCGGCTTCCTCAACGGCAGTATAGACAATGCGAAAGACTATGTGAAGGATCTCCAAAGCCAGCTAGCGCTTTATCAGCAGCACTATCCTGACCCTGTCAAACCTGTTCAAGAAAATGCAGAAGATATTGACCTAGACTTTCTCTTGGACGACTTTCCCAAGCTGCTTGATTCGATGCAAGCTGCGAATCAGCGCATCAAATCCATCAGCACCAGCCTGCGCACCTTTTCTCGTGCTGATACTGAGCATAAGGTCAATGCTGACCTCAACGAAGGGCTCGATAGCACCCTACTGATTCTTAAATACCGACTAAAAGGTAACGAAAACCGTCCTGCAATTGAAGTGGTCAAAGACTACGGCGACCTTCCCACCATCGACTGCTTTCCCGGGCGGCTCAATCAAGTCTTTATGAATCTGTTGGCCAATGCGATTGATATTTTTGATGAAGCTGCTGAACAATCGTCCTTTGCAGAGCTCACAGAGAACCCCCAGCGCATTACCATCAAGACTGAAATCCACAGCGAGCAAAGGGCAGTGAATATTCGCATTGGCGATAACGGAAAAGGAATGTCAGAAGTGGTGAAAGAACGAATCTTTGACCATCTGTTTACCACTAAGGGGGTGGGCAAAGGAACTGGATTGGGATTGGCGATCGCACAGCAAATCATCGAAGAAAAACACGGCGGTCGTTTGACCGTACGGTCTGAGCCAGATAAAGGCACTGAATTTTGTATTCAGCTGCCAATTCAGGATCAACCATAGAAGAGACTCCAAAAGTAACGCTATCGAGGATAGCGCCCTGGCAATAGTTTTCTAGCTGAGTCCGTTTTCTACTGCGTAGACGGCAGCTTGAGTGCGATCGCGCAACTCCAACCGCATCAAAATATTAGACACGTGGTTTTTCACGGTTCCTTCGCTCAGGTTAAAGGTTTTCGCAATCTCTTTGTTCGTTTTCCCCTTAGCAAGGAGTTTTAAGACTTCCAGCTCTCTCGCAGTGAGCGAGGTCTCAATTTGGGGCTGTGGGCTGGTCAGATGAGACTTGTTTTGAAGGCTACCAATTAACTTGCCAGCGACCTCCGGCGCCAGCTGAAATACGCCCGCGTGGGCGAGTTTTATCGCTTGCGCTAGGTCTTTGGGTGGAATGTCTTTCATCAGGTAGCCGCAGGCACCCGCAAGGAGTGACTGCACAACGAACTCTTCATCGTCAAAGGTCGTAAGCATGATGATCTGGCAGGTGGGAAGCGCCTGTTTTATTTTAGCGGTGGCTTCTACACCATTCATTTCAGGCATTCTCACGTCCATAAGGAGAATGTTGGGTTTTAGCTTTAGGGCCTGGGCGATCGCATCTTTACCATTCTCAGCCATCCCAACAACGTCTATTTCATCTTCTAGCTCTAGCAAAGAAGCAATGCCTTCTCGGATCAGGTATTGATCATCTACCAGCAGCGTGCGAATAGCTGTACTCATGTTAATGTCACCGAATTGGTACTGTCTTTTGTGTTGTTCTTTGCGCTCTCTAATGAGACGGTTTGTGGAATACTGATGATGAGTGTTGTACCCTTTAGAACACTCTCTTTTGCTGAGCTTTTAATGCTGAGTGTGCCACCGACCAGGCTGACTCTCTCTTGTAAGCCAGTCAGGCCTTGCGTGGTTTGTTTTTGCGCTTTTGCTTTCCAATTCGTCACGTCAAATCCAATGCCGTTGTCGGTAAGCACTAGCTGAGCCTCGTGAAGGCCAAAATTGATGGCGATCGTGACCTGGCTAGCGCAGGCGTGTTTGTGCACGTTTGTCAGCCCCTCTTGCACCACACGGTACAAGGTTATCAGCTTCAACCGGCTGTAGCGCGAGCTGTCTCCTGTCTGCTCAAGGGTTATGCACAGCTCACTATGATTCATCCGGGTAATCAGCTCGGCAAGAGAATCTGTAAAGGAAAACGCCTCTCCCTTTTGCCGCAGACTGCTGACCGATTCACGAACCTCTTTCAAGGCATTTTGTACCGTTCGCTGGGCGTGATTGATCGCTTCGTAGGCACGATTTGGGTCGCGCTGTTTGTAGGCATTTGCCTTTTCTAGCTGAATGTTAATAGCAGCTAGATGATGGCCCAGGCTATCGTGAATGTCACGGGCGAGCCGATTGCGCTCTTCGGCAGCGGCGAGTTCTGCAACTTGGTGGGAATATTGTTTGAGCTGAACGTGAGAGGCTTCCAATGAAGCTAGCAAGCCAGAGAGCTTTTGCTGTGCCTGAGTTGCCTGCGAAAGTGCCCTAGCTAACAAAAGCGTAAATAGCAGGGTAATCAGCGAACCCATACTTCTATCAAGGAGGCCGCCGCCTATGCTACCACCCGCAGGTGGTCTATTTGGGGGGAGTCTATTCGGAGAAAGACTCGGCGGTGGTGGCGGCGGCCTCATAAAATCAACGCGAGTCATGCTGAGACCAAACAATATGGCAACGCCCAAAAAAGCGATAATAAAGCTGAGCCGTTTGTTGACAGCTAAGTAGCTATATAAGAGAACAGGTAAGAAAAGAATTTGTGAATAGTTCAGGTCTGTAATGGCACAAGCGCCCACAAACAAAGACAGTCTGGCGATGAACGGTAGCAGCTCAACCTTGCTGCCTTTTGCAAAACTCGCCTGTCCTACACTGCCTAATTCGAGGCCTATCAGCGTTAGTGTTGCCATTACAAAGAATAAAAAGCGTAGGTTTTCGGGTCCCCCAATCAAGGCTTTCCGGCCAATGCCGCCGTAGCTCCAGTCGATGATTCCAGCGCAGAGCACAGCGGTGTACACCACTAATGCGATAGAGCGGTAGCGCTGATAAAGCAGGTTTGAAGGTTGAGTCATAGATAAAACCTGTGCACACCTAACCCTAGCAAGCGACAGGGTGCCCGCCTCTTCTCTCAGCAAATACTAGCCATTAGACACATGCCCTGTGGCTAGCTTGCCTTAGCCAGTTAGCACATGACAAGGCTACAGGTTCCCTCTACGCTCAATATCGTCACCGTTTACCGGTTTTTCGGTAAAAAACAGCTGTGATGTGTTTAGAAGCCGTGCAACGTTTAATTGCTGATATAGGCTTCTCTTCCACTGTTCGATTTGGTTGGAGGCTTGCCGTGCCGATAAAGTGTAAACCCTCACGCCTGCTTGTAGGTATTGCTACTGTTTCGCTGTTGGTTCTCTCCTGTGATGCCGCCGACGACACGACTCCCGAAGATACTACTAGAGAACAGAACCGTGAAGCACCGGCGGCATCATCGCCTTCTACTGTCACTGAATCAACTACGGTCGACCCCGGTTTGTTTCTCGAGGCCGGATTAGTTAGCGATGTCACGGAGGAAGCGTGTACCTTGTCGAGCGGAACAGAAACGACCTGCTACCGCTTTACGGTAACCTCTATGCCGGTTGATCATGAGGCAGGGCCATGGTGCCCCAACAAGATTACGGACTCGGCTGAGGCTGGTGGCATCTGGCCAGAGGGGGGTGAGATCAACGGCGTGGATGGTGCTTTTGTTGAAAATTTAGACACGTTTTACGACGACGGTCAGTGGAAGCTGTATGAAGAGGATGGCTCTATTCGGGTAACGGGCTCGGCAGAAGCCTGTGCGGCGGCGGCGCGTCCGGATGTGGATGAAGCCTACACCAATTACTGTGTGCAGTGTCTGCTCTCTTATCTAGAAGATGACATGAGTAAGACCTACGTAATTCCGGTGGAGCCAGTGAAACAAGACACCGCCAGTCCACTGAGTCGTGATGCTATTGGCGTTGCCTTCAATGGCGTAAATTTTGACCCACCTGCACCAACTGAGGCGATTTTGGGCGCTTATACGCTAGCGCCTTTTGATGACTGTGGCGGGCATATCAACCTTAACGGGGGCTACCACTACCACGCACACACTGGCTGCTCGACCGAAGTTGCCCAAGATGACAATCATGCGCCGCTTATTGGCTACATGCTCGATGGCTACGGGCTGTATGCGCGGCTCGACGAACAGGGTAAAGAAGCCACAGGGTTAGACCAGTGTGGAGGTGAGTACGATGAGGTCCGTGGCTATCACTATCACGTGGGAGACCCTGGCAGCAATGCGATTATTGGCTGCTTTCAAGGTGAAACGGGATGCAAGTTCGACGGTGATGGAAATGGAGAGCTGTGCGATGCTACCGCCGCTGTAGATAGAAGGGGTGGACCACAAAGACGGCCAGAGGGCGGACCGAATGGAAGACCGCCTGGACCGCCACCGGGAGGACCAGAAGGAGGCCCCCCGGGAAGACCGCCGGGACCGCCACCGGAGGGATAGCCAGTATCAACTATTATCAAAGGAGGCAGTCTGTTGATTAATATTGGATTTGGTAATGTTATTTCTGCAAGTAGGGTGGTTGCCATCGTGAGTCCTGAATCTGCGCCGATTAAGCGAATCATTACGGAGGCGCGAAATCTTAGTCGGCTTGTGGATGCGACTTACGGTCGACGGACGCGGGCGGTCATTATCACGGACTCGGGGCATGTTGTCCTCTCTCCGTTTCAGCCCGAAACGGTTGCCAACAGAACGGTGATACCGAAGGGCCACTCTACACAGTAGCCTGGATATTAGTCTAGGCAGTATCCTGGGCGCTAACTGACGTTTTTACATATCACTCGTAGGGTGTGCGATTAGCTTTTTGGTTCACCCGAGCAGTGCATACCTGTGGAATTTACGTATGATGTTTTTCAGTAGCGTCTTCAGAGTGTTCCATGGTGAAAAAAATATTTCCGACCGTTGCTTCTGCCTTGCTTGTAGCAGGGACACTATCGGTCGGCAGCAATCGGCTGCCAGTGCAGGCACAAGCTGAACAGCCTGCGGAGTACAACTGTCTGACTCGTGAAGTTTGGACGCCTGAAAAAAGGGCTTGGTGCGAGGCACAACAGAATAATGAAGCTAATCTTGCGGCGGTCATTCCAGCTGAGCTGGAGATTAACTCGGATACGGCTGCATTTAGCGATCGCACCCTCACCAGCGGCCCCATCCAGATCACCGTCAGCTACACGCCTGCTGAACACACCGAAGTAGGAGAGAATTTGCAGTATCAGATTTCCTACGAAGGCAGCGCAGAAACAGAAGCCGCTGTGGAAACCTATTACTTTGCAAACCTAGTCCTCCAGGATTTGGACAGTGACGGCATTGCAGAAGTCGTAGTGCAAAACTACAGCGGTGGCGCGCACTGCTGCACGAATACAGCAATTTACAGCTGGCAGGAGGGTGAATTTAAATCGATAGAAACTGGCTACTCAGATGGTACCGGCGGCGCGTTTGAAGATTTGAACAACGACGGGCTAAGCGAATTTGTCTCCTACGACAACCGATTTCTCTATCGATTTTCCTCCTATGCAGGCTCTTACCCGCCCCCTCGCATTCTTACCTTTCAAGGCGGCGAGCTGACTGAGACAACAGCCCAGTTCCCAGACGTCATTCGGGAGCGAATCACACAAATTGAAGAGATTTTTGCCGATGCGTCATTCAACAGAGAGCAAAACGGCGTGCTAGCAGGCTACGTAGCGATGAAAAGCCTGGTAGGCGAAGGTGAAGAAGGCTGGGACTACATGTTAGATCGCTACGATGCGGAATCTGACTGGGGATTGGCAATTCGCAATGAGGAGGGTGAGGAAATTGGCACGTATCCAAATTTCCCGACAGCGCTGGCGGCGTTTTTGGATGAGGCCGGATACTAAGCAAGGCGATCGCCTCCGATGTACGGTCCTATACGTGCTAGGGCCGTTACCTCATTTGAGCGCACGGTCTCGATGCCTGGTCGTATCGACCACCAAAGCATCACGGCAGACTACAAAGATGGGATTTTGCATCTCACCTTGCCGAAGGCCGGAGATGAGAAAACCAAAGTTGTCAAGGTAAACGTCGATTAATACATTTGCAATGTGACTGATAAGTTGATGCCCACCTTGACATTAATAACAGCGCCTACGACCTGGCCAACAGGTTGTAGGCGCTGTTCTATCTGATTATATTTTTGCAACAGAGCCGCATTTCGATTAGATGGCTGAGCCGGTTAGTGCGCCTTCCTGCCCCTCCAAAGCTAAGAAAGAGATAGATTCTTTAGTATGGCCCAGTTCTAAATCCCGAGATTGTTCTTCCTGCACCTTGACGCCGAAGCCAGTGCGGCTAATCTCATCCAACCTTAAATTGGCAGTATCTGCTCCAAAGTAAGAACTGAGCTTGGCAATCACCGATGGAGCAGTATCAAAAGCTTGCTTAAACGTAACTGAACTGCGATCGCTATTTACAGTCCGCCCAGTTGTATTCCCTTCTATTAAGGTATCTCCATCGGTGGCCACACGCGTATCAATCGCCACCCATCCCAGGGTTTCATCTGTATGCCCCCCTAAGTTCCGGGCTTCTTCTTCTTGCATGGAAATCTGAAAACTATCGGACAACCGCCCTTTGGTTCTCGTGGTTACCCAATCACGCCCCTTAGACGTTTGCACCTGAGAGAGGACTGTAGGAGGTTTGTCGAACGCCTTTAGCCTAATTGAATCAAACCCTTGGGAAGTAAGACGACGGGTTTTATGGGTACCCGCAGAGATGCGAGTACCATCTGCGAGCATCCAATCGCCTGCTTCCATCACCATATAAGAAACAGATTCTGAGGCATGTTGATTGTTGGTTAAATAGTTAGGTTCTTGAACACGAACCTGAAACGAGTTTTTGGCAATATTGCGAAGGCGGACTACAGCGGGATCCGCCTCCTGTAGGGTAGGGTCAGATACTAAAACGACGGGATTGTCATAGGAATCATCTAATTTAATCGTTTGCCACCGATGGTCTAGAGTGGTTCTGCCATATTCACCAATAGCGGCGCTTTTGAGATTGTCATCAGCGGGCTCAGGAGTCGGGCTGTCAGAATTGGCCGAGGGTTTAACAACCAATTGCTCGATGTTGGGTCCGCTGATGGGATTCGCTGCTTCCAGTCGGATTGTGTCGCCCTTTTTCAGCCCAGATAGCGCCACCGTCTTCTCTTTCCAGGTGTCCCACGAACCTGTGCCATTGAAGTTTATGATGCCTTGTTCAACGCCACCGGCGAACAATTTCATGGTGCGATTGTTGCTGCTGCCATTGGCGTAGCGAATTGTTAACTGTCCATCATTAATAGTGCTGTTGAACGCCCAACTGGCACCACTATCGCTAACATTATCAAAGTTGATATAACCGGAACCCGTCAGCTCGGAATGTTCAGTTTCGATCGTGGCTTTATCGAGGGTCGCATCGTCAGCCTGCAGGATAACGCTGTTATCCCGCTTAGGTGCTGGTGTTGGAGGAGTTGGTGTTGGAGGAGTTGGTTCTACCGGTTGGTCATCAGCTTCAGCGGGCTCAGGGGTCGGGCTGTCAGAATTGGACGAAGGTTCAACAACCAATTGCTCGATGTTGGGTCCGCTGATGGGATTCGCTGCTTCCAGTCGGATTGTGTCGCCCTTTTTCAGCCCAGATAGCGCCACCGTCTTCTCTTTCCAGGTGTCCCATGAACCTGTGCCATTGAAGTTTATGATGCCTTGTTCAACGCCACCGGCGAACAATTTCATGGTGCGATTGTTGCTGCTGCCATTGGCGTAGCGAATTGTTAACTGTCCATCATTAATAGTGCTGTTGAACGTCCAATCGGCACCACTATCGCTAACATTATCAAAGTTGATATAACCGGAACTCGTCAGCTCGGAATGTTCAGTTTCGATCGTGGCTTTATCGAGGGTCGCGTCGTCAGCCTGCAGGATAATAACGTTTCCCAGGCTGGGTTTCGTCGTTGGAGGAGTTGGTGCTGGTGTTGTTGGAGGAGTTGGTACTGATATTGGCTTAGGAGCTGGCTCTACCGGTTGATCATCAGCTCCCGCAGGGAAATCCACCGCTTGAAGGGTGCCAGTGGAATTACCTTTTTCAACAAATCCTCGATTTTGTCGAGACTCTCGGTTGCCAGTCAAAGACTTTTCAGCATAGCCATCCTCTACCTTGTCACCGAGGACATTGTTTAAGAAAGCAATATTTTCTGAATTAAACCATCCATCCGTACCATCGTAATACTTGGACCAATCGGAGGAATTCGATTGCTGAGAGAGGTAGAGTTTAGTCTCAGTTTTCGGGAAAATGAAATTGCCATCAACAACACTGTTCTGCCCACCTCTCAATTGGAATACACGACCCCAGTGGAATTCACCCTCAATTACATTATCCATGACACGAATATTGTCTGCTTCGGAGTTAGGCAGCTTTAACCAGGGATCTAGATTTCTAAATGAGTCGCCGCGTCCTCCGATTTTAATTGCGGCATCTAAATACTTGCCTGTGAAGTGATTGTTGGAGATGTCAACATTGTTAGTCCCGGTTTTCATCGTAATTCCGGTCGCGACATGACCAACAAAGTCATTGTTCTTTATGGTGATATCTTTTGCATGCACGATATCAATACCAGAATCTTTTAGATAATCATCATCTGGGATAATGCTTTTCCATCGCCTGGTTTCACCAGTATCTAGAGTATTTCCTATGAAGGAAATATTTTTTGATGTAAATACCTTAATGACATCTTCTGCTGTACTTTTTAGGTAATTATTCTTGATTAGGATATTGCCCTTTTTGCTTCCAATCTTCAAGGGCGCATTGTCACCATCAAAGTTGGCGGTTCCTATAATTTGGAACCCGTCCACCACTGTATTGCCCAAACGCAGAAATAGGGATGGTTTTTGTGTCCCCTTAGGCGGTTCGATAATCGCTTTGCCGGGTCCATCCTCGGAAATCAATACAATAGGCTTCTCTGGTGTGGTGTTGCTATCTTTGACATCAAAGTCCCCAAGCGACAAAGCTTCACGATAAGTACCAGCCTTTACTCGAATAATTGTCCCAGGCGTTGCTTGGTTGATCGCCCTCTGAATGCTCTCACCCGAACGAACAATGATTTCATTCATGTCCTCCGTTGCTTCTAGAGTTGGGAAAATATGCATGGAAATCTCTCCTAATTATTCTCATGTCTGGCAGTAATCCAGATAAATCATGTCAATGTTTAAGGACGATTAGGAATTTAGATCTAAAAGTGGTGCAAAAAAGGCCGTGTCAACAGCCCGATAGGAACAATCGAGATGGGCAAGCACAACAAATAGGCAAAGATTCCTATGCAAGATTTCTCTTTGGAAAAGTTCAGGATATCTGCTACTCTAAAATATTTTCGGCTAATTAAGTTATCAGTACAGAACACAAAAATACAAAAGCCGAATACAAATCAGGAACTAGCTATCTAATAGGTACAGCTCCCAGCGGAAGAATCTGGAAATTTTCATACCAACTTTATTTTTTTCCCGAAACGCCACTTGCCATTATATGCAGGTGTGGCTTGAAGGCGTGGGTCTACAGGAACTGGCGGCAGGTACGCGTAAGTTCAAAGGGATGCTCAAACGTCTGGTCAGGTGGCGTAGCGCGATTGAACCAATTCTCTCCGTTTCAGCAATCATCATATTCTCTCCACTCGCTCCTCAGCGAAAAAAGGAGTTTCTTTTTAGCAACGGGTGACTTCTGCGGCTGACATCACACTGGCCTAAAATCAGCAGCCGTTAGCAGGGTGGTATCGACACCCTTGAGGGTGGCCAAGGTGTTGGCATTGAACAAAATGTCATTGCCCGAAAAACTCAGGCTATCAAAGCTTAAACTGCCCGATAGCCCGATCACATCTAGACCCTGCTCAAAGTCAGCAATCGTATCCGTGCCGGTATGCTTGGCCAAGATAAACACATCTGCCCCACCCTGACCAATGAGCCTGTCTCTGCCATTCCCGCCACTCAGGGAGTCATCGCCTGCCCCGCCTCTGAGGATATCTCGACCATTCCCGCCGAAGATGACATCGCTACCACCCCCACCGAGCAGGAAATCTTTGCCATTCCCGCCATCCAAGGAGTCATCGCCTGCCCTGCCTCTGAGGATATCTTGACCATTCCCGCCGAAAATAGCATCGCTACCACCCCCACCGAAGATGACATCTTTGCCATTCCCGCCATCCAGGAAGTCATTGCCGGCTCTGCCTCTGAGGATATCTCGACCATTCCCGCCGAAGATAGCATCGCCCCCGTTGGTACCCGTCAGCACGTCTCTGCTGTCACCTCCGTCCAAGGATTTGCCGACGGCAATGCTGACGGTAGCCGTGTCAGACAGGTCGCTGCCATCGCTGAGGGTGTAGTCAAAGGTAGCGATACCGCTGAAGGTGGCATCCGCTTGGAAGGTAATTGCTTGGGTCACTTGGTCAAGCGTCGCGGTGCCGCCGATAACGGCGTCAATGGCGGTGAGAGACAGGGGGTCACCATCGGCATCAGTGTCATTGGCGAGGAGGTCTGCAACCAGGAGGGTAGTGGGGACGCGGGTATTGGCAGAAAAGCCCTCATCATCCACCGCGACGGGAGCCTCGTTTACGTTTACGTTTGAGGTGAGCTTAAACAGTTCACGGTTACCGACACCCTGAGCGCTGAAAAACAGCTGGCCGTCAACTTCCGTGAATTCACGGGGTTCGTAAAAGGAGCTACCGGGTTTTATATCGACCAACTGGGTGCCCGCTGTCGTGCCATCGCTCATCCATAGCTCACGTACACCAGTATCATCTTCAGCGGTGAAAAGCAGCTTGCCATCAAATTCCGTGAATTCAAGGGTGGGAGGACGATTGATGCCGACGCGAATAGAGGAACCACGGCCACCGGGGTTGATATCTGCAACCAACTGGGTGCCCGCTGCCGTGCCATCGCTCACCCACAGCTCCTCTCCGTTGGTACCATCATCAGCGGTGAAAAACAGTTTGCCATCAACTTCCGTTAAATACCTGGGGAAGGAATCGGAGCTGCCGGGGTTGATATCTGCAACCACCTGAGTGCCTGATGCTGTGCCATCGCTCACCCATAGCTCACTTCCATTGGTACCATCTTCAGCTCTGAAAAACAGCTGGCCATCAACTTCCGTTAAATCACTGGGGAAGGAACCAGCGTTGCCGGGGTTGATATCTGTAACCAACTGGGTGCCCGCTGCCGTGCCATCGCTTACCCATAGCTCACGTCCAATGGTGTCATCGTCAGCGACGAAAAACAGCTGGCCATCAACTTCCGTGAATCTAGAGAGCTTGGAACTGCTGCTGCCGGGATTGATATCTGCGAGCAACTGGGTGCCCGCTGCCGTGCCATCGCTCACCCACAGCTCACGTCCATTGGTGCCATCATCAGCGACGAAAAACAGCTGGCCACCAGCTGCCGTGAAATCGGTCGGGTCGGAATTGGCGCTGCCGGGGTTGATATCTGCAACCACCTGAGTGCCTGCTGCCGTGCCATCGCTCACCCGTAGCTCACGTCCATTGGTATCATCGAAACCGACGAAAAACAGCTTGCCACCCGCTTCCGTGAAGTTCCTCGGGTCGGAACCGGGGCCGCCCAAGCTGATATCTGCGACCAGCTGGGTGCCTGCTGTCGTGCCATCGCTCACCCATAGCCCACGTTCAACGGTATCACCACTATTAGCGCTGAAAAACAGCTTGCCATCAAATTCCGTGAAAATACCGGGATCAGAATCTCCGCTGCCGGGGTTGATATCTGCAAGCAACTGGGTGCCCGCTGCCGTGCCATCGCTCACCCACAGCTCATCGCCGTTGACACCATCATCAGCGCCGAAAAACAGCTTGTCATCAAATTCCGTGAAGATACCGGGGTTGGAATCTCCGCTGCCAGGGTTGATATCTGCGACCAACTGGGTGCCCGCTGCTGTGCCATCGCTCACCCACAGCTCATCGCCGTTGACACCATCATCAGCGTTGAAAAACAGCTTGCCATCAAATTCCGTGAGGAAAACGGGGTAGGAACCGGTGCTGCCGGGGTTGATATCTGCAATCAACTCTACCTCAGGCAAGAGGCCTGGGTAGGTAGCCAGTACCTCTGAGCGCATGGGCAACGGCGGCACCGAACGCTCTGAGCCTAGCGCGGCCTCTATCTGCCAATTGCCGCCCCGGGCTGCATTCCCCGTCTTCGTCCGCGTCCCATAGACCGGATGCTCTACAATCTGGTGCAGCTGCGCTAAAAATTCAGCCCCTGCCTCTCCCGCGCCTACATTGCACCCGTACAGCACTAATGAACATTCCGAAGGGTCAGCCATACCCGCGAACCACCCCTGTACCGCCTGGCGATCGCGACCCAGGGTCCGCAGGCTCAACTCGCTGTTCCCTAAGTGCAGGCAGCCTGGCGACCCATGAGACACGATATGAAGCGACGATATTGCACCGTGGTTAGCCACCGCTGCGCTAATTTGGCTAACCCCATCCTGCTGCGGGTCAAGCAGGCTCACACCGGCACCAGGTAACAAACCGGCAGCTAATACCTCCGGCGCATCAATGCTCCCATCAATAATCACTAACGGGGAAGCAACCTTTACCGAAGGGACGGCGGGTTTACTTGGCGCAATGGATGCTAGAGCAAACATCTCTCGACCTACTAAAAGCTTTTCGATGGAACAGCATCACTAACACCCAAGACACAGAAATTGACTATGTCAATCCCTATGGCATCTGACCGTATTTGACCATAATAGGTTCCCGCCTATCGCCGCTGTGGCAGCTACCGTCATAAATCGAAACCAGAACTCGCCGATTAGACCGTATAGACGGGATGCACTCAGGCATAATATTGAAATTTCATGGCCAGTGTCTGATGATTCCGCTCAGCCCCCCAAATCCTAATAATGCCGCTGCGCTGCGCGAAGTTCGTTACGAATATTCCAACAACTTTGTACCCCTATTGGCACAGCTGGGCGCCTCCTTACTGGTGTCCACCTATCAGGCGGGCAAGCTCATTGCCATGGGCGTTCATAATCAGACTCTCCAGCTCTCGTTTCACAATTTTGAGCGCGCCATGGGGCTAGCCGTCGGCCCCAATCAGATTGCCGTAGGGGGCAGCAACTGCATCTATTTCTTGAAAAACACGCCTGATATTGCGCCCCGCATTGACCCAGTCGGTACCTACGATGCTTGTTTTACAATCCGAGGCGCTCAATACACCAACGATATTGCTGTTCACGAGATGGCCTGGGGCCAAAAAGAACTGCTCCTGACCAACACGCGGTTTTCTTGTTTATCTACGTTGCACAACCGCTTTAATTTTCTCCCTCAATGGCGACCCGATTTTATCTCTGCCCTGGTACCAGAAGACCGCTGCCATCTCAATGGGGTTGCCCTTCATCACGGCAAAGCTAAGTACGTGAGCGTCTTCGGCCTGACCGACACAGCAGGCGGATGGCGCGATCGCAAGGCCACCCACGGCTGCGTGATTGAGGTCGATACGGGCAATGTGGTCGCTCGCGGGCTTTCGATGCCCCATTCCCCACGATTCGTGAACGGGCGACTGTGGGTCCTCAACTCTGGCCGGGGGGAAATGGCCTCAGTAGATCTCTCTTCAGGACGCGCCAGGCCTTTACTCTCACTGCCTGGCTATCCCAGGGGATTAGCCATCGCCGGTCAGTTTGCCTTTGTCGGTCTCTCTAAAGTGAGAGAGAAAGAGACCTTCGGAAATTTGCCCATTAGCACGCACGCTGATGGCTTCCAATGTGGTGTTGCCATTATTGACTTAAAGAATGCTCAACAGATTGGGTGCTTATCCTTTCATTCGGGGGTGGAAGAAATTTTTGACGTACAGCTGCTACCAGGCGTGAGAAACCCGTATATAGCCGGGCCTTACGCGACCGTCGATGGAACGCCTCCGATTTGGCTGCTGCCTCAACAACCTAGCCGCATCCTCACTAAAGGCAATGTATAGGCCTTCACCAGCTTGGCTACATCCCATCCAGGGTTCATAAGGGCTGTAGTCGCTAGATTAAATGACATCAATAAGGGAAACGCCGATTATTGTAGCGGCAGCTCTAGTCGTTGAACAGAGGACGGCCTAACGGGAGGCTGAATCTCTTCAAATGTCGCTATTTCACTTCCAGGCAGCGATGCTCCCTCAGGGTCCATAATGGCCACCAAGTCCAACACGAGTAGAGAATGACGAACACTATTTAAATCATAGTTAGCGATGTGAGAAATCCACTTCAGCGACTGCTTTTGTCTTTGCGAAAAGGGCACTGGCTTGAGGGCATAGTCCGGGACTTCTATGAGGTCTGGCGGTTCGTGAAGCGCAATTCCCCACAGTTCCTTTTCGGCATCTTGCATCACAATTAAAAAGGAAGGATGCTGATCCGGGTCTACAGGCGTGGCTTTTTTTCTGTTTTCTAGCGCTCTAGAGCTACTGACGCTCATTTGGGTTTGATTTTTGAGAACGTTGCTGTTCAACACCAGCAGCGATTCTAAATCGATAATTTGAATACTGTATGGCCCCAGCTGCACCATCCCCATCGCCACTAGTCCGCCTTGATTGGGCGGCGGCGTACGCACGACTCTCAAAATACTCTGGCTCGGTAGCGCAAACAGATAGTTGGACAGCCCAAAGGTGATGTACTGCGTATTTTCAGGATAGTTGTCTTCAGTGATAGAAAGCGCTGCTGGATGCAAGGGGTTATTCATAGGAGACTCCTGCGGGACTTTCTACAGTTTGTTTTTCTATAGTTTGACTTTCTACAGCCTGGCTTTCGATGGCGGCGGCGACAGCGGCCAGGAGCTTCGGCGTCAGGTAGGGCTTTGTAATGTAGCCAGTGGCCCCAAGCTCCTCGGTCAGCAGGCGGTGCTTATCACCTGCCCGCGAGGTCAGCATCAGGGTCGGAATGGCGGCGAGCTCAGGATCCTGCTGACGCGCTCTAAGGAAATCAAAGCCGTTCATACCAGGCATTTCAATATCGCAGAGGATCGCTTGAACCTCGGGGTAACGCTTTAGCAGCTCAAGCGCTTCTGCACCATCGTGGGCCTGAATAACCCGGTAGTTGTGCTTTTGCAGCGCTTCTGACAGGGTATTTCGCACTGTGATGGAGTCATCTATGGTGAGGATGAGTTTTTTGATGAAGACGGGTTTATCTTTTGGCGGCGCGGTTGATTTTGCAGTGGCGATCGCTGAACCCGCTTCCAAATGGTCTTTACGCTGTTGAACGATGATATTGGCAAGCATGGCACCATCGAGCACTAGCGTCAGCTGACCGTCGGGCAGGATACTGCTGCCATACAGGTAGGCTGGCGGTGCAATGGTGTTACCTAGCGGACTGATCACCAGTTCCTGCTCACCGAGCAGCTGCTCTACTTCTAAGCCCACAAGTGAGTGCTGATGGCGCAGCAGAATGACGGGCTGAGAAGGGGGTTCTTTTGTTCCATTGCGTGTTCCACCATTGCGTGTTCCACTAAGCGCGGCAGCTGAGGGCGAAGCACCGCCAAAAGAGGAGCGCTGATCTCGCCGATAGTCAGACATTGGCGATGCGTAGTGCAGGACTTCGTTGAGGGCGTTGACGGGCACTAAATGCTCTTTATCGCTGGCTTGCCAGGTCAGCATTTTGCCGCCTTTCCATGTCCGCATCTGCTTGGCAGTAGGTATCAAAATATGCTCAACGGCATCGGCAATCAGCGCATACACTCGGCCCTGCGTTTGGCACAGTAGCAGCTTGGCAATGGTGAGGCTCGCCGGGATTTGCATCGTAAAGCAGGTTTTCACGCCGGGCTCGTGGCTGACGGTAATCCATCCCTGGAGCGATCGCACCTGCGCTTTTACAACATCAAGCCCAATCCCTCGACCAGAGAGTTCATCGGGGGTCACAACCGTCGAAAACCCTGGTTCAAAAAGGAGATCGGTGGTTTGTTCTGGCGTGAGTTCGGCAGCCGCCGCTGGGGTGATTAGCTGCTGAGCGATCGCTTTTTGCCGCACCGTTTCAAGATCAATCCCTTGACCATCGTCTTCAACGCTCAGGATCAAATGACGCCCTCGCTGAGCCCCTTTTACAGTGATGTTTCCAGCTAGTGACTTGCCATGGTCCAGCCGCTTATCAGGCGATTCTATACCGTGATCGAAAGCATTGCGAATAAGGTGCAGCAGCGGCTCATACAGCTTGTCAACAATCGATTTATCAATCAGAATATCGCCGCCTTCCATGTCAAGACTGACGGGCTTTTTGTGTTGTTCTACCAGCCGATCAATCATTGGCGGGAACTGCGTGAGGATGGTATCGAGGGCCACCATTCTAGCGGCCAGCAAAGTCTCTCGGGTTTGGGTTAACAGCCGCTTCTGTTTCTCTAGCGCTTGCCCCGAACGCTTCACGTACAGATCAATGGCCTCAGCACTTTCGGACTGTTGAATGGTTTCTTCTACGCAGGACTGTAGCAGCAGCTGAATGTCACTGTATTGCGTCAGCTCTATTGCATCGAACTGGGTGGCATCGAACTGGGTGGCATCGAACTGGGTTTGTTGGGACCGAATTTTGTGAGACCGAGTCTTGTCAGGCCGATTGGCCGCCGGGGAAGCCGTTGCACCAGAAGACAGTGCACCAGAAGAAGCCGAAAACTGCTGGCGGATAAGGTACTCACTCTGCTGCCCCGAAAGCTGCTGCTGCTGTTTTGAAATGCGAGCCAGCAGTTTCCTCACCAGGGCGTTGAGCTCTTCGTTGTAAAGCGTTTGACGGTTTTGCTCAGTGAGCAACTCACCCACAGATTGACTGAGCTGAGTAAGGTGGTCAACGCTGATGCGAATAGTTGCGCCGCTGGCTTGTTCGGTGTCATCGGCTATGCTCTGCGGCGGCGAGCTTTGGGATAATGGCGAGGGTTCAATACTTAGCTGCTCAAATCTTGGCGGCTCGGAAGGCTGAAGATTTAGCTCTCCTAAGTCGATGGGGGTGAGTTCTTCTAGCTCTGGGGCTGTGGGCTTTGACGGTGAGTCAGCCGATTCAAGATTCTCGGATATTTGTATCTTTCGACGTTGGGGGGTAGCGCTGTGTTCTTCCACATCGATTTGAGCTAGCGCTGCTGGGGGCTGAGGACGGCTCGCAGGGGTTCCAATCGGATGAGTGAGCCTTTTCCAGCCACGCTTGAGCCAACCCTCTTGTTGCTGGCTATGCTCACGCTGTGGTTCAGACTGTTCAACGTCATCAACAAAAGACTGGTGTTGACGAGAGGATTCTGTTTGCTTGTAAGCTCGGCCACAGAACTGTTGGAGAGAAATTGAAGGATAGCCGCCCTGAGTGCGATCGCCATCCAACACCGCCTGCCGCGCCGCCTTAAAGTCTGCTAAGGCAACCGGGGCAATCTGTAGTATCAGTTCAGGATATTGCGCGATCGCAAAGCCAGTCATCCGAGCAATCTCTTCAAAGCCCGGCAGTCCCAACGACTCCGCTAAGCCAACAAACACTTCTGACTGGCTTTTCAACAGTATTCTTAGTTCTTCGGGGCTAGGATTTTCCAATGCCTCACTCAGCGCTTCGATTCGCTGGGTAACCCCCATCTGAAAAATAGACTGGGTCATGTCGAACCCAAGGTCGCTAGAAGTCGGCAGGTGGCCCGCCTGATCGAACCGGTCACCCAGTACCTGCTGTAGCTGACTGACCACACTCGCCATGCGATCTAAAAAGTCGTCTTCATCAATCTGGGAACCTGCTAGCTGTGCCGACATCAGTAGCTGCAAGCACTGAAATCCTTGAAACACAAGCTGCTCGATTTCTTCGGTGACGACGGTGTCTTTGTGACACAGCACTCGGAAGATATCTTCTAAGGAGTGGGTCGTCTTTTGAACCGTCTCCAGGCCGACGCTGGCCGACGCCCCTTTTAAGGTATGAGCAGCCCGCATCAGGGTGTGTACCTTTTGCAGGCTGAAGTTTTGCCGCAGGGTTTGCAGCTCGTCGTTCATTACCTGGAGGAGGTCGGTCGATTCCTGCTCGAAGTAGCGGTAGGTTTGTTCAGAGACATCTGGCATGGCGAGAGGGTGTGGAGAGTAGGGAGCAGGGGAAACGCACTTGGCTGCCAAGGGGGCGATATAGTGCTGGGTTTAATAGGAGACTAGAAGTATTTTTCCTATTTTCCTACTGGACTTTGAACTGGTTTGTGCTGCTCTGGAGGACCTCTGCGGTATTTAGAACCTGTTGGATAGACTGAGTCAGCGCACTGGAGTTCTCTGCCGTCTGATTCGCGATGTCGGTGGCTTCGGTCATTGTTTGGGTGACAGATTTAAATTCTTCGGCCTGCTGTGAGGTGGTTTGGGTAATATCGGCAATTAGCTGGCTGATCTGGTCGGTGGCCTGGACAATCTCGGTCAGGTTCTGGCGCGCGTCGGTCACCCTGTGGGTGCCTTCGGCGACTTGCTGAATGCCGGTTTCCATGGCAGTGGAAACTTCTGCGGTGCCAGTCTGAATTTCTTCTACAAACTGCTCGATTTGGTTGGCCGCTTCGGCGGACTGGCGGGCAAGCGATCGCACTTCATCAGCCACCACCGCAAACCCCCGACCATACTGTCCGGCCCTGGTCGCCTCAATCGACGCATTCAGCGCCAGCAGCTGCGTTTGAGTGGTGAAGTGGCTAATCAAGCTAACAATTTTGGAAACCTTTTGCGAGGACTCGCTCAGACGCTTAATCCGCTGATTGGTTTCTGCCACAGTAGAACGAATGGCCATAATGCCTTCTACCGTAAGGTTCATGGCCATATCGCCTCGCTGGACAATTTGGCTGGCCTGCCGGGCAGCAGTATCTACCTGCTGTGCGTCCTTGGCCATACTCTCTGTAGAGTCCATCATCGTTTGCACACGCGTGAGGGCCGCGGTGAGCGATTCGGCCTGCTGTGCGGCCTGCTGCTTAACAGTAAGTGCAGACTGTTCACTGCGCTCTGAGCTGTCGCCAACCTGGCTAGCGGCTTCTTTTACCTGGGCGACAATCTTTTGCAGGCTTTGCAAAGTTGTGTTGTAAGTACTTGCAACGGTGCCAACTTCTGTATCGGTTACCTGGGCGCGCACTGTGAGATCGCCTTCTAGGGCAGGGCCAACCGCCTGCAGCAGGGCCATCATCTGCTCTTGAATGCGCTCTTTTGAGGCTTTTTCTCGTTCGGCGGTTTCGGTGAGCTGGGCGGTTTTTTCTTGCACCTGGGTGAGATACTCTGCCTGCTGCATCGCCAAATCTAGCTGTCCGGCCACTCGCTGTACAAACGCAGTTTCCACCGGTAGCCACTTGCGCGGGCCGCTGCACTGGTGAATGCAAAACAGGCCCCACAGCTGGTTCTCTTTTAGGAGGGGAACCACCAGGTTAGCGCGGACCTGAAACTGTGCAAGCACGTCAATGTAGCAGTCGGAAATGCCATCTTCGTAGATGTCGTCAATTGCTGAGGTACGACCCAGGCGGTAGGCTTCTGCCATGCGATCGCTAAAGCAGTGATCTTCCACCTCAATCTCTTTAGCCGCAACAAAGTCAGGATTTACGCTTTCTACAACAACTTCTCCAGTCGTGTAGCCACTCTCTGGGGTGAACTGAAACACCGCCACCCGATCCGCATTCAAAAATTTGCGCAGGCTTTTGGTCGTAGATGCGAAAATCTCTTGAATATCGGTGAAACCGCGAATACTGCGAATAATGTTGCCCAGGGTTTCACCACGGGCGATTTCAGCCTGGGACTGCTGGCGAATTTCAAGCGCTTGAAGCTGCAGGGTAAGTTCTGTGCTGACCTGATAGAGTAAGCCAATCTCACCTTCTGTCCACTGCCGAGCACGCTCGCACTGCTGCACCACCAGCAGTCCCCACAGCTGTCCTTCTAAAAAGACCGGCAGGCTGAGGCTGGCCTGAACCTGGAACTGCTGTAACAGCTGCATCTGGTGGGGTGTCACCGCGTCTTCGCTAGCGTCAGCCAGGGCAACCGCAGGCTGCGCTTTATAGTCTTGCGCGCCAGCCGCACCAAAGGCAATCGGGCTCAGTGACTTGCCCAGCGTGGGGGCATAGCCCGCTTTCGCTGACTCAGCAATAACAGTGCCCTCATCGGGAGACTGAAACTGGTAAATAAAAGCGCGATCGCACTGAAAGCGCTTTCGCAATTCCGTAGCCGTAATCTGGTAAAGGTTAGCCAGTGTCGTTGCACTCGCCATCTTATTCGCAATGCCAAAGGCTCGCTTACCTATACGCTCTGGCAGTGCTACAGATAGTCGAGACGAGCGCGATGGCAACGTAGTAGTAGCCGTCTCTGCCTCCGACCCATCTCTATATCCGTTTTTGGATTGTCCATTTTTAGAGGGGACCGACAGATCATCAGCAACCTCCACCGAAATATCGTCTGGAGAAAGCAGTAAAGTCTCGCCTCCCGTATAGGGTTCACCGCTATGAACGTCCCCAGTAAAATCACCGTAGCCGTTGTGTTTTTGTTCTACATCCGTAACGGTATCAGCAGCATTAAAAGTATCAGTAGTCGTCATAGGAATATTTAGCGTCTTAGAGGTGAGCAGTAATGGGCCAGCCAGGACAAAAACCAGTGCGGAAATCAGTCCGAAAAGAGACCCATAAATAGGGTCTGAAGGCCTGGGGTGTAGACATACAGAAAGTGACTATGGAAACGCCACAGAATGGGATTGCCACAGCGGAGAATCGACAATCGCAGGAACGTTTAATACGGTGCCACCCTGGCTGGGGCAATATCCCAGTACAAAGGGTTCAAGCTTCGGCGGACAAAGGCCAGGCTCCATATGGATATCGGCCTCATCAAATAAATCGACATCGTCTATCTGTTCCACGACAAGCCCCAGGGCGCGTCCCGCCGAGCGCACGACCATTACAGAGGGCATCACAGCAGCATTGGCCTGAAACCGAGACTGCTGATACAGCGGCTCGTAGCCAACCATATGATTGAGATCCACCAGCCAAAGGGTTTCCCCCCGCCAGCTACACACCCCCAAAATGCAGCTCGGCATATCAGGCACCGGGAAGATATCCTCCAGCGCCAGCTGCATGACCTCTGTAATTTGGTACAGCGGTAAAAGCGTGTCCTTTTTCTGATCGAGCACAAACCGCAAAAATCGCTGACGATTATCGACAGGCAGCGGCGTCAGGCCCAACGGATCCCGGTGCGGAGCTTGCTGCTGGTAATCAAGTGGTTCTGTCAGTGTTTGATCGAGCTGGGTAGTTGGCATAATAGCGACTTCCTCCGGTCAACCGCATAGCGTGGTGAAATCAAGGGTGTTCTCACAATCAAGGCATCAGCTTTTTGACAAGGTCGCTCAGCTGCTGCTGTGTCACCGGCTTGGTCAAGTAAGCATCTGCGCCCAGCATGGAGCTCCATAGCTTGTCAGCGTCAGTATCTTTGGTAGAACAGATAATAATCGGAATATTCCGAGTGCTCTCATTCGTCTTGAGGTCGTGGCAAAGCTCAAAACCGCTTTGCCCCGGTAGCACCACATCTAGCAACAGCAAGTCTGGATGCGCTGCCTTTAGCATGGTCAGCGCTTCTTCACTGCTATTGGCGCTGGTGACGGTCATTCCAGTACGTCGTAAATAGTCCGTAAGGAGGGCCCTATCGGTAAGAGAGTCTTCTACAACAAGAGCGGTTGTCATGAGTTCACGGTAATCAGGATGAATAAAAAAAGAGACAGAGAGAAAATAAGTAAATAAGAAACAGGCAGAGTAGGAAAAAAGATAGAGATAGGAAAAAGGATAGAGCAGGAAGAACACCTCTAGCGGGACAACACTTCAGAGCAGTACCCCTTAAAGCAACACTATTTGGACAGAAGCGCACCTCTCTTTTTCGGTATAGCTGACTGCACATTAGCTGGTGCGACCGAACGCCGCTCTCGTTTTTCAGCCAAACTGTCAAATTCAAATCCACTCACATGCTTCTTTAGCACCTTGGCAACCTTCTTAGCGCGAATAGGCTTACCCAAAAAGCCAGAAGCACCTACCAGTCGGGCTCTGACCCTATCGGCGACACCATCATTACTCGTCACAATAATCACAGGCGTTTCCTTAAACGCCGATATTCGACGAATTTGCGAGCAGACCTCATACCCGTTGGCAACTGGCATCACCAAATCTAAAAAGATAAGCTCAGGCTTAATCTCTAATAGCATCGGCAATGCCTGTATGGGATCAGCAATACTGGTATACCGGCAACCTAGCCCTCTCACAAGACCAGACATTACCCGACTGTCTAAAGGACTGTCATCGATATACACAATCGTAGGTGCGTTGCTCTTGATTTTCTCTTTTCGGCTTTTCTCTTCTCGCACAGATTGTAAGGTAGAGGCTGCTTTAGCCTGTGGCTGAGCGCGCAACGCGTTCCCAGATTCAGTTTGATTGACCTTAATCTGGCTAGCTTTAATCTGGCGTTCCCAAAGGGGCAAAGGGGTCACTCGTGCAGACAACGTTGCCACGGCCTTAGGTGGATGCAACGCTGTCTTATTCTGCTTTGCTGTGTGCTGTGCCGGCGTATCCTGCATGCCAGAATCTGTTTCTATGGCTACTAGCGCTGGCGGAAATCCATGACTGAAGCGCTCGAAAAGGCTAGGCACTTCGGCAAACGTGATCATGTCCTCCACGATGTAAGGCAGCATAGACTTGGTCAGAAGAACAACGGGCTGCCGAAATTTAATAGCCAGGTCTCTCAGCGTACTTCGCTGATGAGCACAAGCCTTTATAGTTTGTAGGGTCTGGTTAGAGGTTCGCCGTCTCAGCATCTCATAGTTACCAATCGCTAAGCCGCAATCTGGAGAGTATGCGGCTAGTCCGGCTCGTGACCAGGCATGCCACTGCTCTTTGGCTTCCCGCCAGGCACGTTCATAATTAATCATCACAAAAGGGAAACTGGTCAGCGCTTGGGCAGAAGGTTCATAGCTTAGGGGCTGCCTGGAGCGATCATATTGCCACTGACCCACTTGCAAAATATCAAACAAGTCTTCTGCTACGGTGCCTTCAATGACATTTGAGAGCTTATTTTCGCTCAGCTTCTTTAGCTTGACCAGACGAGCCAAAGACATATAGTTCCAAGCTTCTACAGGAAGATCTGAACGCTGGGTGATTTGCTTATAAAGCGTCGGCGTATAAATCGATAGATGCCTTTTCCATCGCCGTAAAGAATGCCTTCTAGATTGGACCCAGACAATTCTTCCCAACAGAGAATATAAGAACCATTGAGGCGTCTGAACGCTATTTTGAGTGCTACTTTGGGCGCCATCTTGAGCACTGACTTTAATCACGCCAGTAAACTGCTGTTCGCGATAAGCCCGTATTTTATTATCTAAGCCACTGACAATGCCTTGACTCAGCATGACAGGTAATCCTCTTAAAATGGGTTGGCGAGGTTCGTAGCTATACGACACAAAGAGAGAAATGCAAAGCTCTCTTTTCATGCTTTCTTAGAAGAAAATAGATTGGCCGCTACACAAACACCATAAAGTTTTTGGCCGGTTATGCTTAATAATAGTGGCTACCATAGATATTGAAAGACATTTTCTATAATTTTAGCCGTATATTTACAGAGAATTTATTAAATAGATGCTGATGCTGTTATGACTTTTCACCGCAATAATACGGACTATTAGGGTTAATACTAGCTAACTCCTGGCTAGACTTCAATAGATGTACTGAAGCCTATACAGATAGAGCTGACTCATTAGATACATCATTTTGACTTTATCGGGCTCGTTTTAAGGGCCAACAGCAGTGGCAGGTCCATTGCTGCGCAGAATCCCTTTCATACAGCCGCAGTTCCCACGCTACCGGCACAGTCTCATCAACCAGCTCGATGGCTAGCTGTTTTAACCGGTCGCCGTCCTGCGGTAAAAAATCATAGGCCAAACTGACATGGAGCCAGTCTTTTGGCCGTAAGTCTTCTGAGCGCGTAGGCGACTCAGCTAGAAACACAAATGTCTGAATCAGTTGCTTTAACCCTTCTGCTTCTAACATCAGGCCATGCCAATCCTCTCGAAACACTATCTCACCAACAACAACAGATGTGTTTGTTTTCTGATTGTGGTGTCTGTTGAGGGCGCTTTCGAGCGCAGATGCGTAGCCAGGAAGTGCTCGTTTTTCATCTTGAAAAAATCCTGTTAGCGTACAGTGCGGCGTGTATGCATGGGCAGCGTTCGGACCATAGCGTCGTCGACTCTCTTTTAAGTAAGTCTCAATCTGTTCTGCCAATGGGCCAACCGGACAAGCGTAGACGATAAAAGAAGTCATTATAGCTGTAAGAGAAACTGGCGAACTGCCTGCTGCCAAAAGGGCTTATCAACGGTAACTAGTAAAGTGTGACCTGTTTCGGGGAAAATCGTTAGCTGTTGTTCTCCCTGCAAATTTTTGGCGATCTGTTCTACTTCTTCCAGTGTGGTCCATGGGTCTTGGGCCCCTTGCAGAATTAACGTTGGCACGCTTACCTGATGGGCATAGTCCACTGGATTATGGGCAAACCCATTAAAGCCATGCTGAACACTTCCCCAAAACACCATTAGGTTTGCCAGTGGGAAAGTAGGTGCCTTTACGGCGCTAAGCCGACTTTTTACTGCATTGAGCATCGTGTAAAAAGGAGCTTCTAGAATCATTGCTTCTGGGTGAACTCTGTCTTCGGCGGTAGCTTTAAGAACAGCAACACCGCCCATGGAAACGCCATAAAAAATTAAGGGAGGGCTATAGCCGGAGTCTTGCAGGTAGCTAGCAGCGATCGCTACATCATCAGCCTCTCTCATGCCCAACGTCGTTGTATTTCCGCTAGACCCCCCTAACCCTCTAAAATCAACCAAGAAAGTATCGTAGCCTAGCTCGTGAAATGCCCGCCCAGGTGCTAATAGCTGAGCCGCTTTGCTACCTCTGTTCCCGGGCAGCAGCATCACCGTGCCCGCAGGTTCAATGCCTTGTGCAGGAATAGACCAGGCCTCTAACCATTCTTGTTGATTAATCGGAATGCGCTGAGTGACATAGCTTAGGCCCATATCACTGGGAACTTTGGCGCTTTCAGGTCTGGTATAGCCAACGGCAAACTGACCAGGTGGCGCAAAATGAGTCAGCATATAGACGCCGGTAAAAGCGATCGCATTCAAAAGACAAAAGCCCACCAGAAAAAGTAACCACAGGCGCTTCACCCACCTTTTTCGTAGCAGTCTACGCGTCCTTCCCATCTTGTAAATCCTCGCCTGGCGTTGAGTGAAAACAACACGTTGAGTGAAAACAACACAAGAATTCTAATAAATTCCGTCAGCTAACGCTAACTGATTTGATACATATGCGGGTAGTTCAGCAGTAGCTCTTCATAGGTAAGGCTATCGCTAGAATCCTGAGGCGACCACAACATTTCGTATACCATCAGGTAGTCAGGTGGAACCGAACCCAAAGTCTTTAGAGCACTTTTTAGCTCGCCTGCGGAGTGGATCTCTTCAAACAGGGGCTGGTCGTGCGCGGTGCCCACAATCAATGTAGCTACGATGTAATCGGCAGGGCCTTCTTCTTTGGTGACAATGGCCTTGCGGCTAACTTTACCGCCCACGTTCACCAGCGATTCCATCTCGAACTTGCTGCGCTCTTCTATCGAGAGCTGGTCAAAGTGTTGTTTGGCACGTTCGCGGGTGAGGATGGATTTGGATGACGCAGAAACATGGGTCCAGGCTTCGGGCGATCGCAATAACGTCAGCACGGTTTCCTTTAGCGCCATATCCAACCCACCAGGCGTTCCAAAATCGTACTCCATCGGAATCTCGTTAAAGCGCTCCTGTACCTCCTTGGCACTAGCCAGCAGTGCTACCTGTACCTGAGTCACCGTTACCGTATCGTTGGCCTGCTCATTCTGTTGCATAGTAAACGCCTTGTAGCTCGCTAGTCCTGCGCGCTGCTTTTCTCTCTTTTTTCTATATCTTTGCGGTATAAACAGTTTTACAAACTGTTCACAAATGACCTGCACAAAGTACATCATGACGAGAAAACCAACTATCCCAAAGAGCATAGCTGCCAAAAGCTCCCCGCCACTATCATATGTACTACCCGACGACGAGTAGCTGCCAGAAGAATCGCTACTGGAATAATTGTGGGAAGATCCACCCGAAGAAGAGCCACCAGAATAGGACCCACCCGAAGAAGAACCGCCAGAAGAACTGCCAGAAGAACTGCCAGAAGAACTGCCAGAAGAACTGCCAGAAGAGCCACTAGACGAAGAGCCCCCACCCGAGCTGCCAAAACTTCCCCCGCTAGCCCGACCACCTGAGGTCGCAAGCGCTTTATTTGCCTGGATCCAGGTCACTATAGAGGGCGTATCGGTGGCCCTTGGTGACGATAGTAGATGAATTTGCGGTGTAGAAATGCCTGCGCCACTCACGATGACCGCTGTGGTAAGGGTCGCGATCGCTGCTCTGGCCAGTGATTTCTTCCAAAGTAACTTAGCCATGGTAGTGAACGAACCTAACGCAACTGTTAGGTTCAGTTTTCCCTGATGTATCAGCACAAACAAGCCGTTAAATCACGGATTCTGGCGGGTTGCGCTTGCAATAGTCCGACACAGCCACTTTCTCTAGCGACAGCATTTTGCTAGGATCTTATGTACTACTAGGATCTTATGTACTACCAAGAGAGCACGATGAGACGAGATTCAATCTTCTATAAACTATTCAGACAATCTCCAACCCTTCTATTCGAGCTCTTGCCAAAAGTGCCAGAAAACGCCAGTCGCTATCGCTTTGACTCCGTTGCTGTCAAAGAACAAGGCTCTATCCACATCGCAGCTTTTTGAATGGGCCACAAGTACATCGAGCTTACCTCGATGAGCTAGGAAGTATTCGGCAGCTACCCATTTGGGTTAGCCTAATGGTCCTCACAACTATTCATGAAGCCGAAGCCCCTGAAGAATCTCGTCTGCTGATTGAACGAACAGCACAAGTCGATTCGGCAGAGGAAGCTCATGCCATTATAGAGATGATTACGACTATCATTTCGTATAAATTTAAGGAACTGACGACGCGAGAGGTAGAAGCAATGCTTGATATTACGTTCGAAGAAACTCGGGTTTACCAAGAGATTAAAGAAGAAGCAGAGAGGAAAGGACTGCAGAAAGGACTGCAGGAAGGTCATAAGAAAGGACTGCAGGAAGGTCGTCAAGAAGAGGCAGCTAGCCTAGTTAGAAGAATGCTAACGAAGCGCTTCGATGGTCTATCGGCTAATACTCAAGATGCTATTTCTACGCTATCTCTAGAAAGGCTAGAAGAACTTAGTGAAGCCTGGTTAGATTTTGAGAGTTTAGGCGATTTGAGCGAGTGGTTACAGCAGTACACTAGGGCGTGTCATCAATTAGAGGGAAGAAAAAATAGTCAGGCCTTTTTATCATAAAGAGGCTGCTTACGATAAGAGGACGATGACAACCCGACGATATGCGCTGCGCGATGACCAATGGGAGCGGATAAAAGATATGCTACCCGGCAAACCAGGTGATGTCGGGGTGACGGCGAAGGATAACCGTTTGTTTGTCGAGGCCGTCCTGTATCGTTACCGAGCAGGTATCCCTTGGCGAGATATTCCTGAGCGCTTCGGTAAGTTTAATGTCATCCACACTCGCTTTAGTCGCTGGTCGAAGAAAGGCCTATGGCTACACATATTCTCCACGCTTTGCGAGGATAGCGACAACGAGTACCAAATGATCGATGCGACGATAGTGCGCGCCCACCAGCATTCTGCTGGGGCAAAAGGGGGGGCGATGAAGCCATCGGGCGCTCAGCCGGTGGGTTGAGTACCAAGATTCACACGACCTGCGATGCGTTGGGCAATCCGACGGGATTCTTCTTGACCGCTGGCCAAGCGCACGATTTGCAAGGTGCGGATGTCTTGATTGCTAATATCGAGGCTGAGGCCTTGCTCGCCGATAAAGCCTATGATGCTGACGAACGGATGAGAGCGGTGTTGAAAGCGCAAGGCATTGAGCCTGTGATTCCGAGTAAGTCTAATCGCACAGAACCGATTGACTATGACAAACACCTCTACAAAGCACGGCATTTGATAGAGAACTTTTTCGCTAAGTTGAAGCAGTACCGGGCGATTGCAACGCGCTACGACAAGACGGCTCGTAACTTCTTAAGCGCTATTCATATGGCAGCTTGTGTCATTTGGCTTAATTGATGACACGCCCTAGCCTCTTCATACGCTACATCTCTACTCTGTGCATATTCGTAGCTATCAATCCACCAACCCCAGTCTTTTGTGAGCCCTTCGATTTCTTCTACTTCTTTATTGACGGTCTGCTGTAGGCGTTCTGCGTTTGTTAATATCTGTTCTTGTTCTAAACTGCTGTAGCTACGAGAGATGATATAGCGAGCCAGGCTGTATTGTCCGATGAATAACAGTAAAAACACAGTACTCACTGCCGCGAGCACCTTTTTCGATAAGCTCTGAGAGAGCAGCGAAGACTTCTGAGACATGGAAATTAGCAAACTGTATTATGAGGAGATCGTAGAAGGAGACCGTAGTCGAGCCTAGAGTACCCCCTTGCAGATGAACCTTAAGGTCTGTTGTCCAGTAGCGATCGCACCCCAACTCCCTACTCAGTGCTCCGTATCACTAGAGTCATCTGAAAGATCACGCAGGCTAACCACCGCCTTAGGATAGTGCACTGTCTCCATCGACTTGCCGACTGTATCATCTAAATGCTTAAGCATCATCGCCTCTTCGTCGGGCGGCTTGCGCGCATGCAACAGCCATACGCGCGTTTGTCCCTTAAAAGGACCTGTTTTTAGCCCATTGATATTCTCAGTCAGGCGCTCTAGCGCACCCTCTGCTAGGTTGCGAGAGCCAAAGTTTTTAACCTCGCCAAAAACAACATCGTCTTCGGGGAAGTCGAATCGTGAGCGATAGTATTGAAATAAGCGCCGGGCGGCAGGAGAAATGTAGAGCTTGTCGCCGGGTTGCCAATGGGTGCGGATGTAGGCGATCGCAGGCCGCACATGATCAAAATGATTCCGCTGCGGCAACACAATCTTAGGCACCGTTTCTGTCAGTGGCAGAATCAGCAGCGACAGCGACAGAACAAACCCAACAACACGGACAACCCTAGCCGAACGACTCTCTTTTTGACGCTCTCCAACAACAGAATGCACAGCAGAACGCACAGCAGAACGCCCAGTCTTTCCTTGAAAAAATCGTCTAATCAACAGTGAAATTCCGTGAGCAAGAATCACCAGCGCATAGGGCGTCGTGAACAAAATCAAGCGATTTCTAAAGGGATACTGCTGAAGATACGAAGCAATAATTGTGATGGCAAAAGGACTGCTGAGGTAGGCCAGCCGCCACTTGTGGGTGCGATACAGATACACCCACCCCACCACAAAAACAACCAGCGCAATGCCATCGGCAGGCGAGAAAAAACCAAGCGGATGGTAAAAGAATTGCCCAAAAGCATCCAATAGCCAGATCACATCAAACCAGCCCTTGGGATAGCGATCGGCCCAAGCACTTTCTAGCGTAGTCCCCGTCAGCGTTTTACTAATGTTCACGGCGTAAAGCGCACCAAAGCTCAGCAGCCAAGCAACATAGAGCGGCACTCTTCTGCTGAGGAAGATAAGCCAGTCTGAGCGACTAATGCGCCACAGCTTAAGCTTGATTAAATTAGTCGCTTCGGTCCCCGCCATCACTAAAATGCTCGGAAAAGATAGCCAAACGCTGACTACACCCAGTAGCGCTGCTACAAATGTTTTTTTGAGACTGGGTTTTAGCGTCGCGCCCTCGCCCTTGAAAGGACCAACTAGCCCGCTGATGCTCATAAACAGCAGGAGACAAATTGTAATATCCCAGCTGTAGGGCTTCACCTCCGATGAGTAATAGGCGATGTAGCTCAGCGTCGAAAACAGAAAAATTGCAATGGGCCTAACCCAGCCCTCTGCGTAAGACTTCGTGAATTGATAGAAAATGACCAATGAGAGCAATCCACCGATTAACGGATAAAGCCGCAGAGAATATTCGGTATTACCTAAATTCTCTAGCGCGAACTTTTCAATCCACAGAAAAAACGGTGGCGCGGCTTGGTTGTAATCTAGTGCCTCTAGTAGCTGACTATAGCTGCGCTCCTGCAAGTTCAGGACGACGAGGGCTTCATCGAGCCAAAGTGAGCGATTGCTAAAATACTGAACCAGCCGAAAGAGAATCCCAAATGCCAGTGCCAATCGTGAACAGGCTTGGATGTTCCGCAAAGACTGTTGACGTAATCCAGCATCGGCGTCGGATGAGGAGAACTGACTGATGGCCGGCTTAGCTGAAGACATAGCTCAAACAAAAGAAGTGAGAAATAGAAGGCTTGGTAGAGGGGACCGCGCACAGCGCAAAGAGATGTTTTCGTTGTTCACTGTAGCGTGGGAAGGCAGTGCGGGACTAATGCAGCATAGGACTATAGCAAGGTAGTATGCATGGGATCATCAAAAACGACGCGCTCCATATTTTATTTCTCTCTTGATTTCACCCATCAAGCTCATTATCCAAATCCCTTGCTACAACGAGGAAAACACGCTAGGCGTCACCCTGTCGGAGCTGCCAAGACAGGTGCCTGGAATCGATTGTGTGGAGTGGCTGATTGTAGATGATGGCAGCCGCGATCGCACTAGTGAAGTCGCCAAAGAATGGGGCGTAGACCATATCATCCGCTTTAGCCAAAACCGGGGGCTAGCGAAAGGATTCATGGCTGGCCTAGAAGCGAGCCTGATGGCCGGGGCCGACATTATCGTTAATACCGACGCAGACAATCAATATTGCGCAGCCGATATTCCCAAGCTGGTGGAGCCGATTTTGGCCGGTCATGCGCAAATCGTCATCGGCGCTAGGCCTATTCAAGAGATTGAGCATTTTTCTCCGGTGAAAAAGCTGCTGCAAAGGCTGGGCAGCTGGGCAGTGAGAATAGCCAGTCGTACAGCCGTAGCCGATGCGCCGAGCGGATTTCGGGCAATTAGCCGAGAAGCCGCGCTAGAGCTGAACGTTTTTAATGAGTACACCTACACGCTAGAAACGATTATTCAAGCGGGGCAAAAGGGCATGGCCGTGGTGTCTGTGCCCATTCGCACCAATGGCTATTTGCGGCCTTCGCGGCTGGTGAAGAGCCTCTTTTCTTATGTGCAGCGATCGCTCATTACAATGCTGCGGATTTTCATCACCTACAAGCCATTTTCATTTTTTATGTGGCTAGGCAGTATTCCCTTTACCCTGGGGTTTTTGCTGGGGGTTCGCTGGCTCGTGCTGTATTTCGGCGGCACCCCGCGCAGCCATGTCCCCAGCCTAATCTTGTCAGCCATCTTGATTTTGATTGGTTCTCAGCTGTGGGTTGTTGGGCTCCTGGCAGATTTGCTGGCCGTCAATAGAAAACTGCTCGAAGAAGTACAGCTGCGGCTACGACGAGCAGACATTGAAAACAAGCAAAAGAGACAAAAGCAAAAGAGACAAAGGCAAAAGAGCATCGATGAATAGAGACATTTTGGCCAAGGAGGCACTACGCCAAATTCCCAAGATTTTGACCCTGCAGGATCGAAATCCGCACAGTCCTACCTACGGCTGCTTTGACCGCAACTTTTGGCAGTACAAAATCATCGATTTCCCTAGCGGTATGTCCCAGGAATTTGTCTGGCCGCTGGCGCTCGTACATGAGTTACCGCTGCCAGAAAATGACTACTATCAGCAGCCTGCGATCAAGGCTTGGGCCGAGGCGGGCATTGTGTACGCAGCGCGCTCGGCTCATGAGGATGGCTCTTGCGACGACTATTTCCCCTTTGAGCGAGCCGGTGGGGCCGCCGCGTTTTCTCTGCTGGCCTGCTTAGAAGCCTACCGGCGACTAGGGTTAAATAATCCTAAGCTGCTCAGCTTTTTTGAACGACGTGCTGATTGGTTAGCTGGCCATCATGAGAGCGGACGGCTGACCAATCATCAGGCGCTGATTGTGCTGTGCTTGCTGCGGGCAGGGGCACTGCTGCAAACAAATCGCTGGCATGGCGCTGTTTCCGAGCGGCTAGAGCGAGTCTTTTCCTGGCAAGATGCGGAGGGTTGGTTTCAAGAATATGAGGGGTGCGATCCGGGCTATCACACGCTGACGGTGTCTTGCCTAGCGCAGATTCACGCGCTAGAGCAGGTGTGGACACAGCGCGAGCAGCTGCCAAGAGGAGTTGTAGATGGGCCCAGGCTAGAGCGGGCGATCGCAGCTGCCGTTCAGTTAGCAAGTCACTTCGTTCATCCCGATGGTTCCTACGGCGGTGAGTATACCAGCCGCAATACCTATAACTTTTTTCCCCACGGCTTCGAGCTAGCTGGTCAATGGCTACCCGCTGCCCTAAGCGTCAACGACCGCTTCATGAAAGGTCTAGAAAAGGGGCTGGGCGCTTGCTACGCCGATGACCACATTGTGGGCCATCATACCTGGAATTATCTGTTGGCCTGGGAAGATGCAGTGCGTGATCGCCCACCCACCCGGTACCCATCAGAAGGGCGCGTATGGTTAGAAAATGCTCGAATACTAATCGACCAGCGAGCCGATACCAAGCTATTTTTGGCACTGAACAAAGGCGGCGCTTTCAAGTTCTTTAAAGGCAACCAGCTCGTTACTTCAGATACTCAGTTTTCGCTGCAGCTACGCCAAGGCCCTCACCTCAAAAACGCAGTCGGTCACCTGGTTGGGCCCTACAACATTGAAGTGGGCAGCGATGAGATTACCGTTCGAGGTGCCCTTGGCTGGGCCAAACAAAAGCAAATGACGCCGGTTAATCTGTTGATCTTACGCGGTGTCATGTTCACTGTGGGAAGATTTTTCCCAGACTTGATTCGCAAGCTTCTGCAAAAAGTATTGATCACCGGTAAAAAGCCAGCGCCTTTCGAGTTTACGCGGCAGTTTCGCTGGCAGAAAAATAGCTGGCAAGTCACCGATGAACTAAAAATTTCTGATGGATTGGCCGACTGGGATGACGTCGTCTCTGCTGGCATAGGCGTAGACCAAACCTCGATTTATGTGGTGATGAGTCGTACCTTTCAGCCGGGGCAGCTTCAACCCTGGATGGACTTGACAGCGCAGGTACGAGGGCTAAAACCCTCAGAGCCGCTGCGGGTTGTACGCGTTCTCGGAGAAGCCGTCACATGAAAAAATCGACCAAGAAGCTTCTGTCCTTGGCCGTGAGTACGGTCATCTTGATTATTATTTATACCCAAATTGACTTTGGTGGGTTGATTGAGGTGTTTCGAGAGTGCGATCGCCTCTGGATGGCTATTAGCTTAGGCATGGTTATCCCCATCACTTTCTTTTCGGGATGGCGACTGCGCCAAGTCGTTCCGAAGCAGGTGAGTTTAGATCTGTGGGAAGCCAACAAGCTGATACTGGCAGCCAGCGTCTTAAATATGGTGCTCCCTTCCAAGATGGGCGACATTGCTAAGGCGTACTTCATGCGCGATCAGAGCAATATCACAGGCTCTTTGGCACTGTCTATTGTGGTGTTTGAGAAAGCCTGCGATTTTCTCTCTTTGCTTCTGTGGTGTGCCTTTGGGCTGCTTCTCTTTCCGGTCAAAGATGCCTTTTTTGTGACCATGACCATTGCCATCGTGGCAGGATTTATCCTCGGCGTATTTATTCTCTTTTCGCGGACAATAGCTACTCTCTTTTTTGGATTTGTCAGACGAATTGCTCCTGGCAAGATCGGGAAGAAGCTAGGCGTATTAGAAGACTCTTGGGGAGAGATGCAACGCTATTTTTGGCGCGATCGCACCCAGCTCTTCATCATCACCGCCACCTCCATCTTCATCTGGCTACTTCACCTGCTACAAATCTGGTTCTTCATCCTGGCACTCAACGCCTGGGTAAACCCAATTACCAACCTGGCACTCTCCCCACTGGCTATTTTGGCAGGCCTGCTCCCGCTCACCTTCGCAGGCGTCGGCACCCGTGATGCAGCGCTAATCGTGCTCTATCAGCCATACTTCAGCACTGCCACCGGAGCCGCCCTCGGCCTGCTATGCACCTCCCGCTATCTCCTCCCCGCTATCGGCGGCCTCCTCTTCCTAAACCGATACCTCACCCAGCTCAACAACAAACAGCTCAACAACAAACAGCTCAACAACAAACAGCTCAACAACAAACAGAGCAAAGAACTTTAGAGACAATAGGTGACTTATCGCTTCTCGGAAAGAACAACTTAAGACAGCCTCTGTTATTTGCCTGTCCTGTCAGTATCTTCGTTCATGGATTTAACGATTTTGTACAGTCCAGCTTCAGCGTAGTCCCATTCGATGTTCTCGTTCTCAAGAATCAATCCACAGGGACTAACCTCGAGGTTATCGAAGTCTGCATCGGAGGCACGTGATAAAGTTGGAAAATGACTAACAGGAATAGAGCCTCTTGTTTTATCTTGAAACTCTATATGCAAATTGCCTTTTTCGTAGCGGGCACTAACAATATCCCAGTGATTGTTCGCGTGTGGAACTAAGCGCACTTCAAAAGATGTTTCGGTAGACATTCTGATTACCCGTTGATTTCGGTCCATTTGGCCCAAGCTTCTTCACGTACTCTGATTAAGGTATTCGACTAAGACGCTAATCTTTGATAGCTTTATTTTACCGCTCACAATCTTAGTATCACCAAATTCTCTCCCATACGAATCCTTACTGCCATCATTTTCATTGCCCAGAAACACGAGAACTCCCATTCAGGGCGCTTTTGCGCAGGACGAATATGAATATGTAGAGGGTCATGGTCGTTCGACCATATACGATATTCAACACCGTCGTATCTAGGGCGTGTCATCAATTAGAGGGAAGAAAAAATAGTCAGGCCTTTTTATCATAAAGAGGCTGCTTACGATAAGAGGACGATGACAACCCGACGATATGCGCTGCGCGATGACCAATGGGAGCGGATAAAAGATATGCTACCCGGCAAACCAGGTGATGTCGGGGTGACGGCGAAGGATAACCGTTTGTTTGTCGAGGCCGTCCTGTATCGTTACCGAGCAGGTATCCCTTGGCGAGATATTCCTGAGCGCTTCGGTAAGTTTAATGTCATCCACACTCGCTTTAGTCGCTGGTCGAAGAAAGGCCTATGGCTACACATATTCTCCACGCTTTGCGAGGATAGCGACAACGAGTACCAAATGATCGATGCGACGATAGTGCGCGCCCACCAGCATTCTGCTGGGGCAAAAGGGGGGGCGATGAAGCCATCGGGCGCTCAGCCGGTGGGTTGAGTACCAAGATTCACACGACCTGCGATGCGTTGGGCAATCCGACGGGATTCTTCTTGACCGCTGGCCAAGCGCACGATTTGCAAGGTGCGGATGTCTTGATTGCTAATATCGAGGCTGAGGCCTTGCTCGCCGATAAAGCCTATGATGCTGACGAACGGATGAGAGCGGTGTTGAAAGCGCAAGGCATTGAGCCTGTGATTCCGAGTAAGTCTAATCGCACAGAACCGATTGACTATGACAAACACCTCTACAAAGCACGGCATTTGATAGAGAACTTTTTCGCTAAGTTGAAGCAGTACCGGGCGATTGCAACGCGCTACGACAAGACGGCTCGTAACTTCTTAAGCGCTATTCATATGGCAGCTTGTGTCATTTGGCTTAATTGATGACACGCCCTAGCTAGGTGATGCTATTTCTCTACCTTATAGCCAAACTCAGAGAGTCTCGTTCGAGACTGTCGCCAGCGTGCTTGTACCCGCACAAATATCTCTAAATACACCTGTCCGGCTACAAGCTTTTGCATCTGTTCACGCGCAGCAGTGCTAATTGCCTTCATCATTAGCCCACCTTTGCCAATAAGGATGCCTTTTTGTGACTTACGCTCTACGTTTACCGTAGCGAGGATGCGGGTGATCTTTTCGTCTTCTTCTACTTTTTCGATCGCGATCGCCACACTATGCGGCACCTCCTCGCGCGTGTGTAGCAATATCTGCTCACGAATTAGCTCACCCATAATGAACCGCTCCGGTTGGTCAGTCACCAAATCCGGCGGATAGTAGTAAGGCCCCGTCTCCAGCTTGGAAACCAGCGTATCTTGCAGCTTATCTACACCTTCGCCCGTCAGCGCCGAAAACTTCACTACGCTCCAGCCATGCTCAGCGGCTAAAGCCTCATAGCTGTTCTTAATCTCAGCGGCTTTGCGGCCACCTGTGGGCAGCTCATCGATTTTGTTAATGCCCAGTACCACCGGACTTTTGGTCTGTGCCACCAGGTTGGCAACAAATAAATCACCTTTGCCCGCGACAGAAGTTGCATCTACAACAAATAGCACTACGTCTACAGAATTAATCGCCACCCGCGCGTTCTGCACCAGCACTTTGCCCAGCTCATGATGCGGCTTATGAATGCCAGGCGTATCTACAAAAATGATTTGAGCCTGAGGTGTTGTCAAAATGCCCTGAAGCCGATTTCGAGTCGTTTGGGCAACAGGAGAGGTGATTGCAATCTTTTGCCCCACCAGATAGTTCATCAAAGTGGACTTGCCCACATTAGGACGGCCCACAATGCTGATGAATCCAGAGCGAAAGTCGGGCGCGGCAGTAGGAATGAGTCCACCACTAATATTTGGCTTACTTTTAATCGGCACCGTCTCATCAGCCGGATTGCTCAGCGGCGTAATCTCATAGGCAACCGTCTCACATGAATCAACAATCTTGCCATCTATGAGTCGGTGGGTTTGTTTGGTCTGGGTGGCTTCACCTTTCAGCTTAGGTATGTTTCCCTTGGCTTTTGGAATAGGCTTTTCAACAGCTGGGACGATAATGTTGTTTTTTCCAGGCTGGTAGGGTTTCTCGTACCGTTTACCGCCAGAGTGTTTACTGCCAGACTTGTAAGCAGGCTGGTAGTCGCTTTTCTGTCCTTTGGCACCGGATTTTTTCGCACCGCTAGCTGGCTTCCCGGTTTTTTTCTTAGCCTGCTTCCAGGGATTGTTCTGCTCGCTCATTCCCTAGTGCCCTGTAATGTGTACGACGATTTCACGAGTATGGGAGCGATCGCGATGCTCCCACAAATAGATCCCCTGCCAGGTGCCAAGCGCCAAACGTCCATTCATAATCGGAATTTGCTCTGAGGTATGGGTGAGGGCGGTCCGCAGATGAGCAGGCATATCGTCTGGGCCTTCGTCACTGTGGCGATAGTAATTGCCTTCGGGTATTAGATTGGCCAAAAAGGTTTCCATATCTAGCAGCACGTCTGGATCGGCGTTTTCTTGAATCACCAGGCTAGCGGACGTATGTCGCAAAAAAATAGAGCACAGCCCAGTTTGTACGCCAGACGCTGCAACCGCTGCTTGCACCTTATGGGTGAATCGCCCCAGCGATTTGCCCTGTGTTGTCAATCGAAGGGTTTCTTGATAGTGAACGGTGCTGGACGTGGCCACCATAGGCGTAATTTTTTTTGACTCATAATATCTCGTCAGTTTATCGCACTACTTATCACACCAACTGGCTATCAGATCGCTTTAAAGTGGTTTAGCACCTCGGTAGCAATCGTGTGCTTCCCATCTTTATTCAGCTTCTCGGCTTTTTTCGGGGGTGATAGCTCGCCCGTCAAAAAAGACCAGTCGCCGTCAAAAAAGGTCTGGGCATCTATAATTCTGTGCGACGCATAGTCCTGAATGCCGTCGATGAGAATCTGCGCTTCGGCAAAGCCTTCTCGGGTGATGGTGATGACGCCTTTGTCGAGCAGGCAGGCTTCGGCAAAGGTGCTATAGCCTGGCTTTGAAAACACGCGATCGCACACCGCCATCCAGTCTACAGGCCGCATCGCCTGATCTGTTACTCGGTACAAATTAGGCAAATCAGGAGCCTGTCGGTCAAAGGTAACAAACTGCCAGTCGGGGAACTGACTAAGCGCCGCATAGGGGATAGACGACAGACCCAGGCCCCCAAAGGTAAGGAGGACCGTGCGATCGCTAGGAACCTCTCGCTGCATTAACTTTCGCAGGTGCAGCTCGCTGTAGTCTGGGTTTCCCCCGGTTAGGCCAATGTCAGTCACATTGGGCATCGCGTCCATGGGCGAGTGAAAGGGCATGCGAAACGTGCGATCCGCGTGGCTACAACAGTCTGCAATCCAGTCAGAAATATCAACAAAACCGCTCTCTTCCTCACCCCAGGCCCGATAGATAAAGTCCCAGCCAAAGTTACCCATCATCCAGCAAGGCACGCTGGCATGGTGTGCAATCTTGGCGACCAAAGGTGGAATGTCGGCCAGCACCAAGTCAACTCCCGACGACTGCAAGAAAGCCGCCTCCGATTCAATCAGAGCGTCCTGCTGCGAGCGGATTTTTTGTAGCGCTTGCAGCGTGGCAGGCTTGTCCATCGTTAGGCTATCGCTTTGCAGTACGCCAACATCAAAGCTGACAGGCCTGTGGATATAGTCGCCTTTCAGGTAGCTATCGAGCAGCCACTTCGGCGCAGTGGTGGCCATAATCAGCGTAAGCGCTAGTCCCTGCTGCCCACAGCACCGACGAATCTCAGCTGCAATGGACGCCGCCCGAGTGGCGTGGCCAAAGCCGTGATTAGTGACTGCGATGTAGAGAGTGGGCATAGCAACAGCGAAAAAATTTGCTCAGAGAAAAGATTCCCAAAACTCATATTACTTTCATATGCACAGACAATGGGGATCACTCTGCGACAAAAAGGGGATCGCCACTGATGGCAACCCCCTTTTCTATCTATTTAACACTTGGCACGTTGTAGGGCTACCCCTTAATCCCTAACAGGAAATCTGAATAGCATTGGGAACAACAGCCTTACAGCTGAGGAACAAATCGCTCCTTCTCAGGAACGGTCGTATACTCGCTCACGATCTGACGAAACTCATCGCCATCAATCGACTCTTTTTCGATAAGCAAATCAACCACCCGGTCAATCACGTCTCGATTTTCGCGAATGATGTTGCAGGTCTCGTTGTAGCAGTTCTGCACAATCTCGCGAACTGCCGCGTCAATCTTAGACGCGATCTCTTCAGAGTATTCAGACCGTCCACCCCAGCTACCGCCAAGGAACACTTCGCCCTGCTCACTTTCTAACGCTAGCTGCCCGAGGTCTTCGGACATACCGAACTTTGTCACCATTTGGCGTGCCATGTTCGTTACCTGTTGCAAGTCATTACCTGCACCTGTGGTAACTTCAGCATCGCCAAAAATCACCTCTTCAGCAGCCCTTCCGCCCAGCGCGCCGCAAATGCGAGCCTTAAGCTGAGCGCGAGAAATCAGCATCTGATCTTCACTAGGGGTAAACCAGGTTAGGCCCTGTGCCTGCCCACGAGGAATTAGTGTGACCTTTTGCAGGGGGTCATGCGCCTTAATCATCGTCGCGATAATGGCGTGGCCCACTTCGTGGTAAGCAATCAGCCGCTTACTCTTACCGTCGGTCAGCGGTGTGCCTTCCATACCGGCCACCACACGATCAATGGCGTCGTCAATTTCCAGCATGGTTACCGCTTCTTTGCGGCGGCGAGCGGTCAGAATTGCTGCTTCGTTTAGCAGGTTCGCCAGGTCAGCGCCGGTAAAGCCAGGGGTACGACGAGCGATCGCATCCAAAGAAATATCGTCAGAGACCTTCTTGTCACGAGCATGTACTTCAAGCACTTCGCGGCGACCTTTGATATCTGGCGGATCCACCGATACCTGACGGTCGAATCGACCAGGACGCAGCAGTGCCGAGTCGAGCACATCCGCACGGTTCGTTGCGGCGATTACGATAATCCCGGTGTTGCCTTCAAAACCGTCCATCTCAGTCAGCAGCTGGTTGAGCGTTTGTTCGCGCTCGTCATTACCACCGCCAATACCGGCACCACGGGAGCGGCCTACGGCGTCAATCTCGTCAATAAAGATGATGCAGGGGGCGTTGTCTTTAGCTTTTTTGAACAGGTCGCGGACACGGGATGCACCCACACCGACAAACATCTCTACAAATTCTGAGCCAGAGATAGAGAAAAAAGGCGTACCGGCTTCACCGGCGATCGCTTTGGCCAGCAACGTTTTACCCGTTCCAGGAGGGCCAACTAGCAGCACACCTTTAGGAATGCGCGCACCAATCGCAGTAAAACGCTCAGGCTTTTTAAGGAAAGTCACCACTTCCTGCAATTCTTCTTTCGCTTCCTCGATACCGGCGACATCGTCAAACATCACGCCAGTTTCCGCTTCCATCATGAAGCGAGCCTTGGACTTGCCAAAGTTCATGGCCTGACCCGGACCACCCGCACCGCCGTTAGAACGACGGAATAGGAAGAACAAGCCGCCAATCAGCAAAATAGGGAAAAGCAGATTGCCCAGGATGCCAATAATCGCACCATCAGTACGAGGCTGATGTGAATCGAGGCTAATATCAGACGTTCGTAGGCGCTCTACGAGATCCGGTGAATTGCCAGGCAAATCCACACGCCAGCGCTGTACTTTGTTGTCAATTTGCGGATCCACCGCTTCGACAATCGCAGTGCGACCACTGTCATAGAAGTCGACGCTTGTTACCCGCCCAGCGTCCAGGTAATCCAAAAATCGTCCGTAGGTCATGCTAGTACTAGCAGTATTACGACCTGAATCGACGGGATCTGCACTACCGAAGGAACCCTGCCAAAGGAAAAATCCAACCACAAGAAGGGGCATTGTCCACAGTAGGGCAGTTTTCCAAGAAAATTTCATAACTCGGTGGCCTCTGTTAAATAGATAGTCGTTTACAAGGATGCTTTCCTCATAAACGATGCTCAGGTGGGCAATGTGATCGGCAAACCCTTATAACCAGTGAAAATGCTTAAAAAAACGCAGATGCTGATTAGGACTAGGGCCAAAACTGAGGCAAAACCTTAACTGTTTAGCGCAAAGTGATAAAAGATCACAAGCTTTATGAGACTTGTCTTTACTAAATTTAACGTAAATCCTTCGACTACAGCAATTAAATCTTCCCATTGATTCGTTTTTTCTTTGCCGCAGATCTAAAAGTGCCCCACCCAGCAAAGGGTTGAGGCACTTTTAGTATTTACGCATTGTCGGCAAGCAAGTGATGAAGTGAGCACAAATGTATGTAACCACTCTCGTTACATTTATTCATGCAAGCCAAGGAGCTACGACTTCGCTAGCTCAATCGCTGCTGCCAATCGCTGCTTATCGAACCCACGCGCATGCAAAATCACCCAAGACTCTACCAGGTCAGGGCCTTGCATATCACCCATCAGGGCTGCTCTGAGCGATCGCATGATCAACCCCTTCTTCACGCCCAGCGCCTTCGTCACCTGATTAATCACCCCCTTCGCATCTGCCGGTTCATTAATCTCAATACCTGACAACGCATCCGCCACAGCCTGCATCGCCGCGCCCACACCGTCCTTACCTAGCTGCTCCTTCGCCTTCTCGCTAAATTCCATCGTCGGCGTCACAAAAAAGTGAACCAACTCCACGCAGTCCTTCAGCCGCGTCAGGCTCGGGCCAATCATACTCACTAGCGGCAGCAGCCAGTCTTTATCTGTATCAGCATCAAAGCCGTAACCCGCCGCTTGCCAGTAGGGCATCAGCATCGGCAAAAGCGCCTCAGCAGGCTTTTCGTGCAGATACTGAGAATTAATCCAGTCCAGCTTATCCCAGTCAAACTTCGCCCCGGCTTTATTCACCCGCTCAAAGCTGAACAGCTTTGCGGCTTCTTCCAGGCTAAACAGCTCTTGGGCATCCGGCGCAGACCAGCCCAGCAGCGTCATGTAGTTCGCCAGGGCCTCGGCGGTAAAGCCCATTGCCTGAAAATCACCCACAGACGTGACCCCATCACGCTTCGACAGCTTCGCGCCCTTCTCATTCAAAATCAGCGGCGTATGGGCAAATTCTGGTACGTCAAAGCCCAGCGCCTCGTACAGCAAAATCTGCTTAGGCGTATTGCCCACATGGTCTTCGCCGCGAATCACGTGGCTAATCGCCATATCCGCATCGTCTACCACCACCACAAAGTTGTACAGCGGCTGCCCTACGTCACTACCAGAAGACGCTCTGGCAATCACCATATCGCCTCCCAGGTCCTGTCCTTTCCAGCTCACGGGGCCGCGCACCAGGTCATTCCACTTAATCTCGCGGTCGTCGTCAATCTTGAATCGGATAACGGCGGGGCGCCCTTCTGCTTCAAACGCCTCGATTTGATCAGGCGTGAGGTTACGATGCTGGTTGTTGTAGCGCGGCGCGGCCTTTCGGGCCTTTTGAGCGTCTCGCATGGCAGTGAGTTCTTCAGGGGTTTCGTAGGCCCGGTAGGCCAGTCCTTTGTCCAGCAGCGTTTGGACCTTCTCCCGATACATCTCCAAACGTTCGGACTGATAAAAGGGGCCCTCGTCCCAATCCATGCCCAGCCACTTCAGGCCTTCTATAATGTTGTCGGTGTACTCACTTTTTGAGCGCTCCAGGTCAGTATCTTCTATTCTGAGTAGAAATTTACCCCCCTGGTTGCGGGCAAACAGCCAGTTGAAAACGGCGGTGCGGGCGGTACCAATATGGAGGTTGCCGGTGGGGCTAGGCGCAATGCGAACGCGAACTGACATAGCGTAACTATCGAGAAGACAGGGTTAAGGCGAGCACCCATTGTATATCAACCGTCTGCTGTCACCATGCGCTGCTCGCTACAATAAGGGCCTCGCATCTTATGCAGAGTGACATTTCAAGCATCCGTGGCGATACACGCAAATTTCAGACGTTTCCCTTTCCAATGACCTCTTTCTTCGCGGCTATTTCTAGATTTATACGCCGGTTGTTTCGCACCCAAAGGCCCCGCGTCGAGCCTCGCGGCACTCAGCGTGATCAGCGCGAAGGTTTTCCACTGCGACCGCGTCTGCAAGGTCGCCGTTTAGATCAACCAACGCTATCAGCCGACGCGATTGGTAGCGCAACTAATGAGAGCCAAAAGCTGGAAAGTCAACAGCCAGCCGTTGCCAATGCGCTCAGACGACTGGTATATCAGGCAACGTGGGACATGCCCACAGCGCGGATGCATGCAGGTCAGTTTGGCTCGCGGCTAAGGCAGATAGATCCGTCTTTTACGTACGAAAAATACCAGTTCTCCAAGCTAATTTATCTGCTAGAGGCGGTGCCAGATATTGTCAGCCTGGAGCGGGTAAACAACCCAGGTGCCGCGCCTGCCTACTATGTGCGATCGCCGCTAGATGCTCGCGCTTTGCTCATAGAAGCGCTTACAAGCTTTGATAGCGAAGACGGCTGGGTGCATGCAGACAGTGCGATCGCTGCCATGAAAAGCACAAACAGCGATTTCTCTATTGAAACCTACGGATTTTCCACACATCAGGCGTTTACAGCCAGCCACACTGACCTGATAGAGACAAAATCAGAAGACACCAGCTACGTCCGTCTACGTCAGCCGCACACCCCCCCTCCCAAAACGCCCAAACGCGTTGTTCAGCCCAAGCGCCCTTACACCCAGCCCGTCATCAAATCAACAGACCGGCCTAAGCCCAAAGTCAGCTCAAACCAAGGGACCCGGGCAATTGTTCATCTCTCTAAGTTTGCTGGATTTACCCCACAGGTACTGAACCAAAAAGTCAGTGAGCTAGCTGCGATCGCCCTCAACGAACGCTGGTACTTCGGCCCTCAGCCCCCCGCTGACTTCGCCTACCCCATCCTCAAAAGCTACCTGCGCTACACCTTCATCCGGCTTCAGCACGAGCGCAAGGTCATCACCAGTACCCATCAAAAGTACCGCGCCTTCAACAGCGGCCTGCTCGACAAGCTGCTGCGCCCAATCTATGCCCTACTGATCTCCTACCCCTCCTCTCCTCAATCCTGGGAGCTAGTCTTCTGTATCCCCGGCGAAGGCCCCAATGGGAAAGCCCTCGTCTCAAACTTCACTGTTCTCCCCGCCGCCGCCAACTACCTAAGCGACCCAGCCAAAATCTTCTATCACCTCACCGCCGGTGCCCCAGAAGTAGACTGGCACCACGTCATCAAAGACAACATGGAGCGCTTGCCCTCTGCCTTTTTGGCCCAATACGCGCCTGCCAATTTCACCTATCGCAACACTCAAACGCTTAGCGGCAGCGAATTTCACACCTACAAAAAGAGCTTCGCCACCGCGCTAGACAACGACCCACGCGCCTATCGCAGCATCGTCAACCGGCTAGAAGAAGCCATGACGCGCACTCTTTTGAAAACGCAGATTAACTACAAAACGGCAGTCCCTACCTACTACCCAAACATCAACAGTATCGATTTGTTGTTACCCATCTGCCTGGTAGAAGAGGACGTCGCCGACTGCGCCCTGGTTGTTCGTATGGCCAACTCAGGTAAGTACATTGGCCACACCATTTTGACCCTACGCCAGGCCTACAACAATGCCCGCCTCATCTGCAAGCTCGACGAGCACTGGCTCACGCGTTCTATGACTCTCAGCCAGGGAGTGTTCGAAGAAGAGGACGACGACTCAGAAGAGTTTGAAGCAGAGGACGAAGACGTTGTTGAGAGCGATGACGAGTCCCTTCCAGAGGATCGCGCGTTAAGCTTGGATGGATCGCTCAGCTAACGCTTTTTATTTGGGAAGTATTTTTGCAGACACCGATAGCAGCCGTAAGTTGCGATCAAGGCTAGGCGAATCTATCCGAAAGACAGTAGGGACTATCAGCCAAAATAAGAGGGTGGGCAACGCAAAGAAAAATATCCGCAGCAGCCAATAGCGAGGGCTGCGGTACGGATTGAAGATGGGGATGGTTTCTAATTTTTCTTCGAGTTCTCGGGCGGCACGCCATTGATGCAAGGTGCCTGGAATGGCGTTTACAGCGAGCTGCGGCAGCCACGCTAGCCAAGTTTCAATCTGCGTCATTGAGCCTGGGTTGCAGTCGCCTTGAAGTAAGGGTGCAGATGAAAGTAGCCTTTGGCTGTAAGTGCTAGGTAGCTACTCGTGTCTAAACTGCTTTTTCGTTTCGTAAATACGTTCAGCGGACCGAAGAGATTGCCCAGTATCGATTTACTGACGGGATAGATGTAGTTGTCTTGCCATAGTGATTCCAGAGACGGCTTGATCTGGTCTTCTGGTAGCTCTATACGGTACGCCAATTCTTTTAGCGTATAGACGTCTTTATCCAAAAATTTCATAAGCTGAACGGAGACAGCATCAGGCTTGGTAACGCTATCTTTGAGCGCTTTAAAGAAGGTGTTAACGTCGTCTGAGGCGTTGTTGACTTGTGATTGCCAGCTAGGTTGCGACACCAGCTTTTGAGCCGTAGAGGGGAAATGATCGGCAGTGAGGATAGCACTGGCAAAATCTACGATGAGGTTACCGCTATTAACCGCTCCATTTTGAATAGCGGCTGCACCGCTTTTGGAACGCGGGCGAGTATTGTAGCGCTGATAGAGCTCACGCCTGGAATCTTCGTAAGCGCTGCTAAGCGCGGTGTGTTGCTTTAGCAGATTCCGTAGATCGTTGACAGCAGAGTCGTTTTGAGAAATTTGGCGCCCAGCGGATTGAATTTTACTCCGTAGGTCGGCAGGTAGCTGACCTCTCCACTGAGAAAGGGCCAGTACACAGGCTTCTAGATTCCGTTCGTCTGTGGTGTTCATGAGGAATGGCCAGCGAGATAGCCAGTGACAGTGAAGGCAGCCCAGTAGTAGGGGTCAGCGTAAGGGGGTTGGTCTGAGTTTATTTTACTGGGGTCTGATTGAATATCCCCAATTCTGTCAGAAAGTGCATCATAGGGGCCAGAATGCTCGGCTTCGCTGAGTCGGGATTGCTGCTGCTGAAGCCAGGTGGCAAGCTCTGGATAAGTGAGGGTGCGTAACCAGGTTTGAGCCTCTTTGAGTGCCAGGGCTGGGGAGTCTCCCGCAGCGTAATGCTGATAGAAGGTAGTCATTAACCATGCGTTCGATTCGGATTCTACGATCCAGAGAGTACTGATGATGTTGGCAGCCCCGGCAGTAAGGAAGGCGCTAACGAGGCCAACGTAGTCGGATTCGATGGTTTGTAGGCCAGTGACGGCGGTTTCGCAGGCAGAGAGGGTGACGAGTTCGTAGTCTTTGAGGTTTAGTTTGCAGATGGTTTCGGCGGTGAGGCGGTCTTCGCCTTGCAGGTGGAGGGCGGAGTGTTTTGGCTGGCGTTCTGCCCAGGCGTGGCCGGAGAAGTTGAAGATTTTGCCCGAGGTTGCGCTAGCGCTTGGGTCGGTTGCTTCGAGCTGGGTGATTACGTTTTGAGTGGTTGCTTGGCTGGTGGGGAGGGTGGTTGCATGGTGGAAGTGTTGGCTAATGAGGGTGGCTTCTACTTCGGCGGATTCTAGACGCTCGGTGTGTTTGCCCCGAGGGTCGGCAAGGCTGAGAAGTGAGAAATTGGCAGGAGGGTTTAAGTTAGTTGCTCGCTGCTTTAAAGTTAGGCCAACTTGCAAGCTGGGTAGGTACGTGGTGGTGAACTGTAAAGAGAATAAGGTGTGTAGGGGCAGGCGATGTAGATCTCTGTGAGGGATGAGGACCAGTGACGACACTTTGCCTAACGAGGCTTCCAGCTCTGAAATCCTGAGTAGGGTCTTTAGCTGTATGAGGGCATTGGATAGGCTAATTCGCCAAGCATCTACATCTTTAGCCGCTCTTTTATTTGGGCTGTCGCTACGTTGGGTGCTGAGTTCTCTTGGCGTTTTAGCAGTGAGAAATAGAGGGTTTCGTAGGCGCGATCGCTCAAAGGCCTCATCTCAACCGACGGCACCTCAGCTTGAGCAGGTTGCGTTTTGTGCGATGGCGAAGCCTCTCCCTTGGAGAATCGCCTAGCAGATAAACCTAGCCATCTCCCAACTTTCCGCAACAACCGCTGCAACAATCGCATCATCTATTCTCTGGCTCCATCTCTAGCTTTCGTAATCTGTACAAACAGCCACAGTCAAATCTCTCCTTGACTAGGACTCAGCATCATTTTTCGCCCAGTCTTCTATATCCAGCTCAGAAAATTCCGTCAGAGCTGGATCATTTGCAAAATCCTCAGCCATGGCAGGAACGTATTTTTTTAAGAGCTTATGCCGTTCAGCAATCGGCAACTTAACAATTTCTGTCATAGGAGGCAGCTCTCCATCACATTGCATGTTGATCTCTACTTCGACGTGTTAGTGGCTTTTCCTACATTACGCGCTATCTTCAGCTATCGAGCCATCCGATAAAATGAACAATAGATACGCCATTGATGCTTCTGTGGATTATGGAAACACCCGTTACGTTAGATGCTCAAGATCTAAAAGCACTCATCAAAGAAAACGTCCGAGAGGCCGTGACTGAACATCTGGCAGCCATCTCTGCAACGATGACTAGAGCAACCTCGGAAATTGAAAAAAGCGTACGAACCCCAGCCTTTGATAGGGCACCGCTTTATCGTCAGTCAGTACATTAAGGCACTGCTCAGCAAACGTGCTGCTGTTGAAAGCGGAAGCTCAGAGATAGAAAGTCAGCTGATCTGTGATGACACCAACGATCACTATCAAATTATGAGGACAGGATGGAAAGGCAATAGTGATCGCATCCATTACTGCTCTGTCCACGTCGATATCAAAGATGGCAAAATTTGGGTGTAGCATGATGGGTCAGAAGTAGCGTTGGCGCAGCCTCTCTGAAAGAGAATCGCCGATCAACTCGCCGAACTCGGCGTACCTAAGCAAGACATCGTCCTCGCCTAACAAGCCCCACACGTTCGCAAATACACAGACTTCACAGTCAGCTAAAGTCGCAAAGTCTGACACATTTTCTCCCCCTTTCCAGCGAGCAAACTCAACATGGCTAAAAAAGCAAAAGGATTCCGCGCCCTCTACCGGCAAGCAACGAGTAAAGCTGTCCAGCAGCAAGCATCCCTAAAAAAGCTAGAAAAGTCAGTCACATCAAAATTTGATGCCGTAGTCACGGGGCCTCAAGACGAAAAAATGTCTGACATTCTTGAAGCGTTTGTGGAACCTTACGAGGATCCTGATATGTCGCTGGAAGATCGACGGACGCTGTTGCGGCTTGCCGCGATCGCATGGAATTTTGCGCTAATTCCCGATCCAGACAAAAGGAAAGCACTCAAAGAGAACTTCTTTGAAAACGGAATCGATGGCACAATCCCTGCTATCCCAGCGGAAATAGAGGAATTGATCGAAGCGCTCATCGCTCGAAAAGAGACGTACTTTGCCAATAACCAACGCTATATTGTCAACTTCGAACTAGAAGACTTAGGCGACGAGTGCTATCTTTCCGTCGCATCGACCTTACAGCCATAGCTATCTAAATCAATATTTATTCAGGCAAAAACGCCAAATCTAGTGCCTTGTCTAATGAATAAGGACAATCTGCGGGAAAAGAAGCAATCGCTAACCCCGTTTCATCAGCCGCTATTGTCTTAGCGCGTTTGTAAGTCTTAGCGACTACCGTTGGCAAATAATGCTTCAAGCTAGGGCTATCCGCAAGAATATCCTCTATTTCAAAACGAGCACGAGTAATCGAGGTCTTCCAGCTTTTAGAGCGCTTGCCAGATTGAAACTGCCATTTCAACAAATGCATCAGCAAAACCTCTAGATGGCTTCGCAGGGCTTTTTTGTCCTTCCTTGCCAAATCTTCTATTTCCTCTATCAAGTTGCTCAAATCCAAGCCTTCCATGTGTCCGCGCCTGAGTGCGTCCACTTGCTCTTCTATCCAAAGATTAAAGTCAACGTCATATAGCGATTTAAGCTTCAACATTAGTGCTGGCCAGATGAACTACTTTTGCCCGGTTCTCTCTAATCCTAGCTGAATTAGCTTATCTACAAGGTCAGGGAATGCAATGCCCGAAGCTTCCCACATTTTGGGATACATGCTGGTAGCCGTAAAGCCTGGCATAGTGTTGATTTCGTTGATCAAAATTTCACCCGTCTCCTCTACATAAAAGAAGTCCACACGGGAAATGCCAGAACCGTCGATAGCTTTGAAGGCGGCGATCGCCATTTCCTGAATGCGACCCTGCACCCCGTCCGACACAGGCGAGGGAATCAACAATTCCGCACCCCCATCGGTATACTTCGTCTCGTAGTCATAAAAATCAGTGCTGAACTTTGTCTCTCCCAGCACCGATGCCTTCGGATCGTCATTGCCCAAAATAGAACACTCCACCTCACGCGCGACAATGCCCGCTTCTACAATGACGCGCCGGTCATAGCTGGCCGCGCTGTCCAAAGCAGCTTCTAATTCCTGTCGATTCGTCGCCTTAGAAATGCCCACCGATGAGCCTAGGTTTGCTGGCTTTACGAAGCAGGGATAGCCTAAATCGGCTTCCAGGTCATCGCAGACTTTGGGGAAAATACAAGGGTTGGAGTAAATTTCAGCACGAGTGACGCCACGATATTTTACCTGGGGCAGCCCCGCCTGCATAAAGGCATTTTTAGAGGCTAGCTTGTCCATGCCCAAAGAGGAGCCTAAGACGCCACAGCCCACGTACGACATTCCTAGTGATTCAAACAATCCTTGCAGTGTGCCGTCCTCTCCATTGGGTCCGTGAATAATAGGAAACCAGATGCCGATAGCTTCTAGGATTGCTGAGTCTGGTAGTCGCTTGACGGCAGGTGCGGCAGGCGGCAATTCACCGATTTCACCCTCATCTTGAAGGGCGGGTTTGCCAGAGGACAGGGCTTTCTGGGCAATGTCGCCACCTTCCCAGGTGCCGTCTTTATGAATGAGGACGGGGACGGTTTCGTATTTAGTGGCATTGCCATCGGAGGATAAGGCCTTGGCGATCGCACCTGCCGACCGAATAGACACCTCATGCTCACCTGAGCGCCCGCCAAACAGCAAACCCACCCGCATAGCCATTAGCTTTTGACCCCAAAAAGAAACATAGATAAAGAAATACTTTCGGGTAAGCCTATCACGAGCAAGGGCCATCACCGCCCAGAAAATGGGTGAAAAATGGGCAAAAAAAAACGCCTTGGATTCAGCTGTAAAAGCGAATCAAAGCGTTTTGTCAGGGTGCATCTACCAACTATTACTACTCAAAAGAAGCCGTCTGTCCGGGTATTTTTCTAGCCAGTTTTATGGGTGAATATGAAAACTGTCCAAGGTATTTGAAGCACCTCATTTTTTTGATGCATAATTGTGCCGACGATTACATTGCACAGCTCAAGTTTCAAAGCTCAAGTTATAAAGCTCAAGCTCTAACTATCCAATCGCCTAGAGAATCGTGACGCTATGAAATATTTCTTTTTATCCGATGGTTGGACCACTGGCCGCATTTGGGAATTTGGCGGGCTATGGAGCGAACTAGCCTGGAACCGCAAGCCTTTTTTACAAAAGCAACCTCTCTACATTCAGGAAAATGGTGAAAACCTCTGGCTGTACAAAACTGAAGAGGCGGTGCTGATGGTGGAAGTCATGCCAAAGGCGATTACCAAGCCAACCATCGGACAGGTAGTTCTCAAGCGGCTGCTCACCGCTGACCAGGTCGTAGAACGCCTGTGCACAGGACCTGTATTTCACCCTGAGCAACCTCGCCAATCTAACGAAACTGGCAACAAACCTGAAGAAACACGCTCAGGCGTAGCACCTCGATCCACCAAACCTGACTTGCTAATTACAGATATGCCCACCCGGCCACGAAGCAGTCAGTCAAGCAGCCCATCCGTCATGACGCGTTTGCGGCAATTTGCTAAGCGCACAGTCACCAGCAGAGCTTAGCGTGTCGAGCTTAGACATCCCACTTTTGAGAATTTGCGCTTAGAAATCTACGACCACATTACTAATGGCACGCTCTATTGATACCCGGGCGCGGTTATATCCCAGGATGGCCGTTACATTATTGACTTGGGCTTCGGTTAGCTCACGCTGAGCGGTCAACACATCTAGCTGAGTGCCGACGCCTGCTTGCAGTCGTAAGTTTGCCAGTGCCAAGGCCTCTTCAGCCTGGGCTACAGCAACCTGAGAGGTCGAAATATTGTCCTGGTTGGTTTGCAAGTTGAAGTAAGCTTGCTCCACATCGAAACGAACCTGGTCGAGGTTTTCGCTAAACTGCTCTTCAGAAACCATGCTGGCAATTTCCTGCTGACGGGCACTCGCCCTGGCTGCGCCGCCGTCATACAGTGTCCAGCTGAACCGGGCACCCACCGACACGCTATCTTGAAAATCGTCTTCAAAGGCGGTTGCCCCTTCTAGTATGCTGTCCGCGCTGTAGCGGGCAAACAAGCCAAGCTGCGGACGGACGGCAGCCAAGGCAATTCGTCTTTGCTGCTCGCTGATATCAGCCTGCAGTATCTGCTGCTCTAACTCTGCCCGGTTTTGAAACGCTAGCAAAATACTTTCTTCTAGGGTGAGGGGCCAGGTTTCTTCTACAGTAACTGGAGTAGCATTGAGCCCGGTCGTAGGCGGTAGGTTCAGTAGCCTGGCAATATCGCGGCGTGCAATTCGCTGGTCCCCCTGGGACTGAATGAGTGACTGGCGAGCATTCGCAAACTGGACCTCGGCTCGCAGCGTATCAAACCGGGTCCCAACACCGACCTCCTGTCGCAGGCGAGCATCTCTCAAGTTGCGCTCAGCCTCATCTACAAAAGACTGGTTGATTCGAATTTGCTCTCCCGATTCTTGCAGAGCATAGTAGGCTGTGGCCGTGGTTAGACGAGTTTGCTCTTGCTGAGCCTCTACGGCGAGCGCACTCACCTGCTGCTGTAGCTGCGCCGCGCGGATAGAGGCGTCTCTGGCACCGCCAGTGAGCAGGTCGTAGCCCACTTCTACCGAACCGCCTAACACGGTACGCGATCCCTCGTTTTGCGTGTTGGTCAGATCAGCGGACGTAGAGACAGTTGGTAGCCTGGCTGCCTGCTGTTCTGCAAGCGCGGCCTCTGCCTGCTCCAGGGATAGCTGTGCCTGCTGCAACACCTGATTGTTCTGGTAGGCTAGCTCAATGGCTTCTTCGAGCGTGACTACCGGATTTTGATCCACAGAGACTTCTTCGGCCTGGGTTGGAAAGCTCAAGGGATTGGGATCAGCAAATAGAGAATCTGGCAGGCCGTTTGTACCGGTACCGCGAGTAGGGGTATCTCTAGCAGGCGATCGCAGTAGTCTCTCCAACGATTCGGCAGTCTCATCCTCAGAAGAGGAGTCAGCAGGAGCATCCTCCGTAGGTGTCGATGGCAGCTCGTCAGTCGGTGGCTCGTCTGTGGTCGGCAAGTTCGGCTCTGCTTCAGGCTCGGCAGGTGTCGATGGCAACTCACCGTCTTCGAGCACAGGCAAATTATCTGGGGTATCGTTCTGTTTGCCATCAGAATCAGCAACAGGTTCTATTGTTTTGGGTACGTCTCTCTGCGCGTCCCTCTGTGCCTCGTCGCCGAACAGCCGCGCGCGGAGTCGGTCAAACTGCGGCTGAGTATCAGCAACTTCGAGAACGGGGGCTAAAGCCGTGGGAATAGAGACCGCAGCCGCAGAGACCGCAGCCGCAGATTCAGCCAAAGAAGGCGAGGACACTAACGACGCTGTGGTTAGCTTAGGTTCTATTTTTTGAGTGGCTATTTGAGGGACAAAGGGCACGGCGCTTAGCACCTCGTCGCCGCTTTTTGTAACGTCAGGCGCACCCTGGGCTGTTTTTGCAGCTACCGCCAGCAGAGACACTGAACTGCTCGCCGTCAGGAGTAAAAAAGCAGCTGAGTTTAGATATCGCATAGGACTGATGACTTCAATGTTTTTGAAAAGAACGCCTTCCACAGGAGGAACCGTTCGGACGTTGCTTTGGGGACGTTTCTCTAGAGAAATACTCTGGGGAAATACTCTGGGGAAAGGTATGCTAGCGCTGCTGAGCAAATAGAAATAAATGGGCAATATCAAGCTTAGCCGACAGCGTGGCCTGGCTCAATTCAAGCGCTCAGCGCAGGTGCTTTGACATCAGGCAGTAGGACAGGCTGAGTGCAAGCCTCAATCAGTTCAGCAAGACCTTTTACCGATAATACTAAACAGTTTAGTTTATTTTCCAGCTCTGCTAGCGACATATCGTCAAGAAAATAGGTTTCTTCTGGCAGCCGACTGTCCCCTTGCTTAAGCATCAGCGAAGGCAGCAAGATCGCATCGCCCAGGGTACCTTGGTCGGCTTGGTCCGCTAGCTGCGCGGCAATGTCTTGTCCGGTCAATAGACCTGTCACGGTAATTGCCTGTCCCCAGTAATCACTGTTGATGGCAGCCATGTTTACGCTGAGTCCTTCGACCTGATTGAGCCGAGCAACCAGCGGCGTAAACGCGTGCTCTACCGCATTGCCCACCACCCATGTAACCGTACGGGGCGTTTCCACTTTTTCCGGCAAGTTGGCGGCAATTTCCTCGAACTCCTTTAAAAAGAGTCGAATAGAGCCGACACCGTTCCCGATTTGTGGATAAGATTCGTAATGCTGCTCGGGCGGTAGGCTCTGGCGTCCAATCAGGAACCATTCATCGGCTAGCCATGCAAACGTGGTCCCCAGAGTGTTTTGAAACTCGGCCTGAATAGTTTGCACCTGGGTAATAACTTCCTGCGCTTTTTCGGTCGTTACGGGGACCAGCTCATCGGCGTCGGGGCGAAAGCGGGTAAGGCCAACGGGAACCACGGCGGCTGAAATGACGGCAGGCATATCGCCGGTGTGAAAGGTGGCCAGGTCACGCAGGGTGCGCTCCAAATGAATGCCGTCGTTAATGCCGGGGCAGACCACGACCTGCGCGTGAATTTGCAGCCGATGTTCCCGAAACCAGGCCAGGTGTTCCAAAATTTTGCCTGCGCGGTCGTTTTTTAGCAGCCGAGTCCGTACGTCTGGTTCTGTGGCATGCACCGATACGTACAGCGGGGAAAGGCGCAGCTTGGCAATTCGCTCCCATTCTGCGGGTGGAATATTGGTGAGCGTCAGGTAGCTACCGTACAAAAAGCTCAGCCGATAGTCGTCATCTTTTAAATAGAGGGTTTCGCGTTTGCCGGGCGGCTGCTGATCGATAAAGCAAAAGGGGCAGCGGTTGACACACTGAATCAATCCATCGAACAGGGCGGTTTCAAATTCCAGGCCTAGCTCTTCGTCGTAGTCTTTTTCAATTTCTACGCTGTGTGCATTCCCTTTGCTATCTAAAACGTCTAGCGTTAGCAGATCATCGGAGCACAAAAATCGGTAGTCGATTAGGTCACGGGGTTGGTGGCCGTTGATGCTAACTAGGCGATCGCCCGCCTCAAATCCAATTTCTTCCGCGATCGACCCTGGGACAACGCTGGTAATCTTAGCTGGAGAAATACGGGTGGCTGAGGAAATAGGGTTTGAAATAGGGTTTACAGAGGAGATGCTAGTTTCTGGCATGAGCCTTCGGTAGGACTATCTATATATTTTGGAGGGTGCCTGTAGCGATCGCAATCAAAATCACCGCGCCAAATGCCAGCCGGTACCACACAAACACCCAGGTGCTGTGCTTTTTAAGAAACTCGATCAGCCAGGCGATCGCCGCATAGGACGATACCACCGCCGCCAGCAGCCCAGCGAGCAACGGAATCAGCCCCACCTGGCTATCTGCGCCCACTACATCGCTCAGCGACACCAGCCCCGAGAGCAAAATGGCAGGCATCCCCAGTAAAAAAGAGAACCGAGCAGCGGTTTCCCGCTTGAGCCCAGCAAACAGACCTGCCGTTAGCGTAGAGCCCGAACGTGATGCCCCTGGGACCAGCGCAAACGCTTGCGCAATCCCCACCAAAATGCCGTCACTAAGATCTAGCTTAGTAAAATCTCGCTTGCGCTTGCCAATCACCTCTGCGATCGCCAGCAAAACCGCCATCACAATAGAGGTAACAGCGATCGCCGCCGTAGAACGAACCACAGACGTATCGTAACCCGGCACCAGTAGCTTTAGATACAGCCCAACCCCCACAATCGGCAGCGTCCCCAGCAAAATCCCCAGCCCCAATCGAAACTCGGGCGAATCAAACCGCCGAGCTAGTAAACTGCTGACGAACTTCGCCGTCACCGTCGACAAGTCCTCCCAAAAGTACCAGAGAATCGCAGCTACGCTACCCAGCTGAATCACCGCCGTAAACGACACCCCCGGATCCCCCCAGCCCAACACCACAGGCACCACCTTCACATGCGCCGTACTGCTAATGGGCAAAAACTCAGTCAGGCCCTGCACAATGCCAATCACAACCGCGCGAAGTATCGTTATCGGCTGCGCGTTCGCTGCTGCGGTTTCAAGTAATACAGTCATAGGTATCTCATAAAAAATGTGTCGTTTGCTGGCGCATATCTGGCTGCCCGGCGCTGCGCAATAAGCGGTATAGATGAGACACGTGTCAACCGTCTACGGCGCTATTTTATACAACTGTCGGCAGTGGCTCTTGTTGCATCTTGCGTAGCTCTGTAAAGAGTGCGTTAAGTTCACCCCCAAAGCCCCCCATTCACCCGTTAAACTCTTACTCACATAAAACATCCCTGACGATCCATCTTGACAGCCGCTCTTTCAAAAAATCGGATAAAGCACACCCACCCGTTCAGTTAACGCAGCGATCAGATTTTCGGGTATCCGCCCTCCAAAATCGCTAGCGCAATTGACCACAGCTCACTGTAAGCGTGTTATGTTAAGAACAGTTAAGCAATCTCATTAAAGCCTTGCAAGTTCTTCAACGCACCACGCAGCACATCAAGGATGTTGAGACTTTGCAAATTTCCAACGAAGCGCCTTCAACGGCAGGCTCATCACCTGTATTGATGAGCAACGAATTAATCGCCGACGACATCAGTAACAAGGTCAGCCCCCCTTCAACCAGCGTCCTCTCAAAAGTATTTCAATTTATCCAATCTTGGTCTACGCAGATGCAGGCACTAGGTGCGGCGGCTTTTCTGGTCGCTGTTCCTGTTTTTATTCAAGCACCCCTGGTACGGCTATTTCCAGCCTTTAGCCTCTTGCTGACAGCCGCCTGGCTATTCCTGGGCTGGCGTTTTCTCCGCAAGCCATCCATGCAGCTATGGGGTGACCTGCTTATCGGCTTTAGCTGGACTTGGCTTGCAGGGGCAATTTACTGGGGTTGGTTCCGCTGGGATCCCTACGTTCATCTCCCTATAGAGGCAGTGGGTCTGCCAATGGTGCTGATTTTAATGCGCTATGGCAAGGCAAAAATCGGCAACTACTTCTATGTCGGCTCGCTACTAGGCACAGCAATCACCGACCTATATTTTTACTGTGTGGGGCTCATTCCCTACTGGAAGCAACTCATGATGCGCCCGCCCAGCGAGGCCGGGAGTATATTGCACAGCGCGCTGTTACGGATGGAAACCTACCAGGGTGTGGGATGCGCGGTTGTGCTGTTGACGCTGCTGATTATGTTAGGGACTGTTCCACTGCGCTCACCAGACGCTAAGTGGTGGGCATTTAGTGGCGCGGTCCTCAGCACTATTTTGGTTGATAGCCTGTTTTTTGTGGCGGCGGTCCTGGCATAAAGTGACGGCGGTCCTGGCATAGAGTGACGACTATCCTGGCACAGAGAGGGCCGGAATAGAGAGGACTTATATTGCACTTTCTTGATGCTTTTATGAGGCTTAGCAGGGTATTTACTCGGCCTTCTATTGTTTTGGCCGGAAAGTTGCTAGCATCTGAGCGTAATGGATGGCACAGGCGCTCTCATCTGTGCCCTGAGCAGGGGCCGCAGCCGACAGGCTTTGGTTTGAGCATCGGATTGATGGGTGACGATCAACACAAGCATCCCCTCCGTAGAATTACGTTGGTACAAACGCGGATATGACTATAGGCTGTAGCCACTTGTGAGTTTGGGGAATGATGTCTGATGGGTTCAACACATTCAGACAAAACGACAGAACAAGAGAAACATCATTTTTAACTGGTAGCTGTGGCAATTCCTGAGACCACCCCACAACTTGGCCCCTGTCTGGCACTCAAAACGGAGAGCAACCAGCGAATTTTACCGCTGGTTGGCAACAACTGTTGGACGGTGGGTCGCAGCGATGACAACAATTTTGTGCTGGGCGATCGCTGGATTTCTCGTAACCATGCCATGCTGCAGTGCATGGATACCGGAGAATATTACCTCATTGATCTGGGCAGTCGCAACGGGTCGTTTATTAACGGTCGGCGAGTTAGCGTACCGGTAACCCTGCATAACGGCGATGCCATCACCTTTGGCCAAACAGAGCTGAAGTTTTATTGCCCGACGCTAGAAACCGTCGGCAGTAGCGACTACGGTAGCAACCACAACTTTACGGCCACCGCAGCGCTCCATGTCCGTCGATTGATATCCGTACTGGTGGTTGATATTCGCGATTACACTGTAATGACCCGTCAGCTAGACGAAAAAGTTCTGTCTGAGGCAATTGGCACCTGGTTCCGTAAGGCGGGCGAAATTATCAATGCCTATGGGAGCTGGGTCGATAAGTATATTGGCGATGCGGTAATGGCCGTTTGGATCCATGGCACCCAGGAAGTCACCCCAGAGTCTATGCTGCAAATTTCTAAGGCAGTGAGCGAACTCAACACCATGACTGGCAAGCTACATGAGGAGTTTCCACTGCCGTTTCCGCTGCGGATTGGGGCTGGACTCAATACGGGCTATGCCATGGTAGGCAACGCGGGTAGCAGCGATCGCCCCGATTACACCCCACTAGGTGATACGGTCAATGCGGCCTTCCGCTTCGAAAGCTCCACAAAGCAGCTAGGGCTAGATATCTCGGTTGGCGAAATGACTTATGAGGCATTAGAACAACTGGGCGTAACCGATGAAACCTTCAGACGCTACTCTGTCAACCTGAAGGGCTACGAGCAGCCACTGGTCACTCACTGCTGTGCCTTTTCGGATTTGGAGCGCTTTCTGGGCGCCCACGCTCGCCAGAATCAGAATTCAATTTCAGTATAAAGCAGCGTCAGCTTGCAGAGCGCTTGCCCAGATGCAGCCTGAGTACGGACGTCCCCGCCGCAAACCTAACCGCAAAAATGATATCCTCTATGAATATGCTGAGAGTAGATTAATAAGAGGTTTTGAGCGGATGAAACGAGGCATGAAACAGGCGCTAGGCACATTGATTGCGGTTGGTATTTTTGTAGGATCGCTGCTCTTTGGTGGGTCGCAACCCGTGTCGGCACTGTCTTTAGACGGTGTTGCTTTGAGCAGTACTTTTGCAGGGTCCACCGCGCTATTGGCAAACGCTGGGGGTAGAGAACTGCGTAACAACGTAGATGACAAGCTCGCGACTGACTACGGTAGCAAGATTGACGTTAACAACACCAATATTGCGTCTTTTAGAAAATACCGTGGCCTGTATCCTACGATTGCAGGTAAGGTCGTGTCGAACGCACCCTACGAAGCTATTGAGGACATTTTAGATATCGATAGTTTGAGCGAGGTAGAGCGCGATCGCCTGCAAAAAAATATGGATATTTTCTCCATCTCTGACCCTGACCCGGCGCTGGTAGAAGGTGCAGACCGGTTCAACAACGGCGTCTACAAATAGGCCAGTGTTTGCCTGCCTACAAAGCGGATATTCCTATCCCTATCTTTTGATAAAGCTAACGTTAGCTGAAGACTTTCACTCTTCAAACCATTGCTCCTGCTAGAGTAGAGCAACCCTCAAAGGTTGCCGGTTCTTGCAGGAGCATTTCTTGTTGGCTCAGTCCTCTTCCCATGACAGCGCAAAAAGCACCACAAAAGGCTTTGACGTGATGGTAATTGGCGGCGGCGCAGCGGGGCTCTATTCGGCCCTATGCCTGCCAAAACATTTCAACGTAGCCGTTGTCACCAAAGATACCCTGGCGATTTCAGCAAGTGACTGGGCCCAGGGTGGCATTGCAGCGGCGATCGCCCCCGACGATTCCCCTAAGCTGCACATTGCCGATACGCTACGCGCTGGTGCTGGCCTATGCGAGCCCAATGCAGTCAAGCTACTGGTAGAAGAAGCCCGCCAGTGTATCGATTCCCTTGTCGACTTGGGCGTAGCATTCGACCGCGCGGGGCAGCAGCTATCGATGACCCTGGAAGCTGCCCACTCTCGTAAGCGCGTACTGCACGCGGCAGACACAACAGGCCATGCAATTGTATCTACCCTGGCACAAAGAGTACTAGAGCAAGAAAACATCACAGTGTTCAATCAAACCTTTGCGCTGGACCTTTGGGTAGAAGCAGGCGTGTGCAAAGGTGCCTGCCTGTCACAGGCGCGGATAGATGGTCGCCCTCAGCTGCAGTGGATTCCCGCCCGAGCTGTGGTTCTGGCGACAGGCGGAGGGGGACAGGTTTTTGCCAAAACAACAAATCCGTCAGCCAGCACAGGCGATGGTATGGCCATGGCCTGGCGAGCTGGCGCTGAGCTGAGGGATTTGGAGTTTTTTCAGTTTCATCCAACGGCTCTCACGATCCCTGATGCGCCTCGTTTTTTGATCAGTGAAGCCGTCAGAGGAGAGGGGGCTCATTTGCTAGATCAGCAAGGCCGTCGGTTTGCCTTCGACTATCATCCCGATGGCGAGCTTGCACCTCGGGATGTAGTCAGTCGGGCAATTTTTTCGCACCTACAAAAGAATCGCCAAAGCGACCAAAACAACAACAAAGACAATAACCAGAAAAATAATTTAGAGGTTGTTTATTTGGATTTGAGTCCAATCAGTTCTGAGCAAATTCAGTATCGCTTTCCCAACATTATTCGGGTTTGTAAAAAGTGGGGAATTGACTTATTTAACGAGCCGATTCCCGTTTCTCCGGCTGCTCACTATTGGATGGGCGGCGTGACAGCCGGCCTTAGCAGTGAAACAACCATCAAGAACTTGTACGCGGTGGGTGAAAACGCTAGTACGGGTGTGCACGGGGCGAATCGACTGGCCAGTAATTCGCTGTTGGAGTGCCTGGTGTATGGCGCACAGTTAAAAACGCTGACGCTAGCAGAAGAAATAACGCAGGTCGCTAATGTGCCACCTGCTAAGGCCAATCTTGATGATGATTGGTTAGCGCCCTTAGCACGGTGGCGTCATGAACTGCCGCAGCTGATTTGGAACAATGCAGGAATTAGCCGGAAACAAGAACAAATGGAACAGGCGATCGCCCAGGTAAAAGGCTGGCAACAACAGTTTCAACAACTCTCTCTTAGTAGAGCCTTGACGCTGAGTCCGGGTAAAACAGTAACGCTACCAGATAAGGTAACCGCAGACGATGTACGGCTGTGGGGAGAAGTGGGCAACTTGCTCGCGATCGCTGCCCTCATTCTCAAAAGTGCGACCTTTCGCACCGAAAGCCGTGGCGGACACTATCGTAGCGACCACTCACTTACTCAGCCAAAATGGCAGGTTCATACGCTTATTAAACAGAGCCACTGCTGGCAATCGGCGATTGTTGGTAGCTTAGACAATAAGTGGGCTAAACAAAGCTGAATGCGCCACTGTTAAGTTGAAGATTGCCTCCGTTTTTAATAACCGCAATCAGCTCATCCTGTTGCCCTACAGGATTATCAATGAACAACCCTCGCCCGTTTTCTACACCTTTGGGCGCAGCCCCCAAACGGTACTTGTGGTCGTTGTTCAGCTGAATAACATCCCCTTGTCCCCGGTTAAAATCGGTAATAAAGGCATAGTCTTTTATCCCAAGCGACTTTGCATTGCGATCCTTATAAAAAGACTGACTTTTGTTTCCCAAAACAAAGCGATCAGCACCCGTGCCACCTGTCAAAACGTCTTTCTCGTTCGGGGCACTCCTCGACGCTCCTAACAGGGTGTCATTGCCAGCACCCCCATAGAGCTTATCGTTGTTGTTGCCGCCATAAATACGATCATTACCGGCTCCGCCCACAATTGTGTCATTCCCTCTATGCCCAAAGAGCACATCATTGCCACCCTTGCCATCAATAAAATCATTGCCCTGTCGGCCAAATATGCGCTGGTTACGAGAGCTCCCTATTAATCTGTCAGCCCGGTTGGTGCCTCTAATGCGACCCAAATCGTTCGAGTTGGGTTTGGGGCTAGGCGCAGGCTTAGGACTCGGCTGGGGATTAGGCGCTGTAATGTTACCCTTGCCGAATACTTGAGTCCAATAATGTCTGTAGTTAACATTACCTGTGTCGTTAGCCAGATAGTAATGGCCCAAGCCAATTTCGTTGTATTGGGCGTTTAGCATATTGGCTCGGTGGCCAGGGCTATTAATCCAGCCATCGACTACCGCCTTCGCAGAGGTATAGCCAGCGGCAATATTCTCTCCCACAGTACGAGACTCATAGCCTGCTTGCTCAGCCCGATCCCAGGGCCTGGAACCATTTTTTCCTGTATGGCTGAAATAGTCTTTTTCAGCCATCTCTCTGCTGTGAGAATCAGCTGCCTTTTCCAGACTCTGATCGAGGACAAGCGCCTTTAAACCATTGCTCTTACGAAAAGCATTCGTGAGCTTAAGGACTTCTTGTTCAAATGCACTATTCTGCATAGGTTCTGCTTCCAAAATATAAAATAAAGACTGAAAAGTGAATCAGGTGAATGCGTCACCTCAGCAACAGCAGCTGAGGTGATAGAGAAAGATGTCGCGCTGACAGGGCAATATAGCCGAACAAATCTCCCATGCAGGAGAGTTTGTTCGATAAACGCAGTCAGAATTATTCGCCACTGCTGCCTTGAGGGTGGGCAGAGTGGGGACATATAAAAATCGCTTGCCAAAAGCTTGCCTACCTTCCAAGGGGATTTGATAGGGTTACTCGTTTGGATAACGGAGAGGGCGCTGCGCCCCTAAGCTAAGCTCGCCCTGTCGGGGCTGTTACGAGTGCGAAGGGACCGTTGTTAGTGGATTTTTTCACTACATTTTTTGATTGAAAATCTTTGCCTAAAAAGGAAAAACGTGTATTTCTGTCAGTGATGATTTCTCAGGTTTTTTCTAGGCGGATGCGCTGGCCAATGTTCGCGCTGGTTAAATTAACCTTTTTCGCTGGAGGCATTTAATAGTACCAGCCAATTTTTGGCGATCCGGAGAAATGAGCATACGCCCAAAAAAAATTATGTGCTCAATAAAGTTGCATGAGGCTTGGGGGGTGTCAATAACAGTCGATATGTCCTGACGTCACCACGGCAAAGGTTATTGAATGGTGTCGGGGTCTATGCCCTGCGATCGCAAATAGTCTGCTAATCGATCAGCCCGCTGGCGTTCTGCCTCTGCTCGCTGCTGCTCTGCCTCTGCTCGCTGCTGCTCTGCCTCTGCTCGCTGCTGTGTAGTCTCTAACTTTCTTTGTGCAGCCTCTAACCGCATCTGCATTTCTTCAATCACCTGCTCCGAGAGCGGATACGCCTGCCCTTGCTGGTCGTACCACAGCAAAACCTCTTGCTCTATACCGCCCACGACCTGACGACCTCTGCCAATGCCTATACCAACTTCTGCTATCCAATAAGGTTCGTCAGTCTGTAGGTGATAAGTATCGTTCTCTAGCTTGTACACCTCAAAGGGCTGATGTTGTTGCTTTTGGTGTCGCCGCCACCAATATTCAGGGTTGTACACCACATAATAGAGAACGCCCAGCTTCGCATAGATTGCCTGCTTGTCTCCGTATTCGTCGTTGTAGCGATGCGATACCATCTCCAGCACAACCGTGGGGACCGTCCACCCTTCTTCCCATACCGCGTAGCTCTTGCGAGATTTCCCATTTTTCTTTCTTTCTACGCCCAGGCTCAAAAATGCATCCGGTACCACAGGTACCTTAGGGCTTACGCCCGTCGTATGGTACACCGCCATATCCACCGCAAAAAACCAATCCATTCGGGTGGACCACAAGCTGGCCAATGACAGCAGCAGCAGATTGGGCAATAAATTCTGATCCTCGCTGCGCGACGTCCAAGGGCCTACATTATCCACGGGCGTATCGTCCGAACAAGGTAGCTCGTCGGTGCTAGGTAAAGTATCGAGAGGTTGATAGACCATAGCAGCAAAATAGCAGTAAAGCTGGCTGAAAAGTGGGAGACCGAAGGCCAAAAAGACCAATAGCTTATTCTAACGAAAGACCTGCTTCAACACGTCCCAACGCGAACAATTCCAATAATCTACGTGGGACTCAATCAATCCTTGCGAATTCAGCCCGAGCTCACTGCGCCCTGGAATAGAAAGCCGAGGTGACCAGGGTGCGGGCGCAGTCATGTTTAGCGTCCAGCGCGTAGTAATCAGCTCAGGCGTGGTTTGATCAATCCCGTGCACATCCATCTGAATGTCTCGAAAGAAGGTCGATAAAAACCCAATCATCTTCTGGTACTTGTCCACACCAGAAAAGGAGTTCATCGGGTCTTTGAACATTACGTCTGCTGCATAAAGGCCATAGGTCTGGTCCTGTGGGAAGCGAGCGTAGTCTTCCTTTAGCTGCTTAATCAATTGATTGGGTAATTGCTCGGTGGCTGGCGTTGTCTCCTTACTCATCAGCGGTTAGCCTCACTAACATCGACGGTGGGCCATAGCCTTTCAAGCTGATTGCGCCAAGCGGTCATGGCCTTTTGCTGATATTCCGACTGGCCCATTTCGCCCATCACCCCTTCCGAATACAGGCGATCGAGCGTTTTCATGGTGTCTTCGAGCGACTGGCCCTGAAGCTTGGCAGCGGTGATAATTTGGGTGATTTGCGCTTCCATCATGCGATTGAAAAAGACGCTGATGCCATCGGATTTCATTTGGGTGAGCTGGGCGATTGCTTTTTCAAACATCGGCACTCCCAATGTCGCAAAATCGTACTGCACCAGTCCCCAAACTATGCCCTGATGCACCGCATACCGAGCCTCCTGAGTCTGGTCAAAGTTCGCTTCTAGCATCTGGCCCAAAAAAGACTTTGCTTCTTCAAGGGGCACAATCGGCGTCATCAGGCGCAACCATGGATCGCTAGAAATCACCAGTAATCGTAGGGAGTCAGTTTCTACATCCCACGCATCAGGTGGCGCATACTTAGCCGAGTCACCAAATTGGGTGGTTAGCGCAGCAGTCACATCATCAGGGGTCATGTTTTTCCTTATAAGCATTGCTATCAACGTAGCAGCTGACACCAAAAAGGACAGACCACCCGAAGGTAGACTGTCCTTTTTGAATGTTAATGGTGGGTCGGCCCATGTCGCGACTAGCCAACCATACTCAATAGACATAAGGAAGAAGGCCTTTGCAAGCCAACTCACTTAGTAGTCGAAGTCGCCCATGCCAGCGCCTGCGCCAGCTTTGTCGTCTTCGGGCTTATCTACCACGATGCACTCAGTGGTGAGTACCATCGCCGCGATAGAAGCCGCATTCTGCAAGGCAGAGCGCGTCACTTTCGCAGGATCGACAATACCGGCTTCGAGCATGTTTACAAAGGTATTTTCAGCAGCGTTGTAGCCGATACTGGCATCCTTTTCCTTCACTCGCTCAGCAACCACCGCACCATTCTGACCGGCGTTCTCAGCAATTCGCTTCAGCGGCGCGGTTAGGGCACGATTCACAATCATCGCACCGACGAGCTCTTCGCCTTCCATGTTGGAATTTGCCCACTGCTCCAGACCAGGAGAGAGGTGAGCGAGCGTAGTACCGCCACCAGGAACGATGCCTTCTTCAACAGCGGCTTTAGTCGCGTTGATGGCATCTTCCAGACGCAGCTTGCGATCCTTCATCTCAGTCTCGGTAGCTGCGCCGACCTTGATGACGGCGACACCGCCAGAGAGCTTAGCCAAGCGCTCCTGGAGCTTCTCTTTGTCGTAGCTAGAGTCGGACTCGTCGATTTGACGACGAATTTGGTCACAGCGAGACTTCACAGCGGCTTCGTTACCTTCGGCAACTAAGGTTGTGCTGTCCTTGGTAATGGTGACACGGCGAGCAGAGCCCAGCTGCTCGAGGGAAACGGTGTCTAGCTTGAGGCCAGCATCTTCGGTGATGAGCGTGCCACCCGTGAGAATAGCAATGTCTTCGAGCATGGCTTTACGGCGATCGCCAAAGCCAGGCGCCTTCACAGCCGCAACGTTCAAAATGCCGCGCAAACGGTTTACAACCAAGGTTGCCAGCGCTTCTTTCTCAATATCCTCAGAGATAATCAGTAGCGGCTTACCACCACGAGCAACCTGCTCCAGCACAGGCACCAGGTCCTGAACGAGGGCAATTTTTTTGTCGGTAATGAGGATTTGAGGCTCGTCGAAAGACGCTTCCATACGCTCGGTATCGGTCACAAAGTAAGGGGAGATATAGCCCTTATCGAAGCGCATCCCTTCAGTGATTTCGAGTTCGGTGAACATCGACTTGCCTTCTTCCAGGGAAATGACGCCTTCGCGGCCTACTTTCTCCATGGCGTTGGCAATCATTTTGCCGACTTCGTCATCGTTACCGGCAGAAATAGAGCCGACCTGAGCGATCGCATTAGAATCACCCACTGGCTGGGCCTGATTGGCAATTTGCTCAACGAGGTAACCAGTCGCTTTGTCAATGCCGCGCTTGAGTGCGATCGCATTTGCACCAGCAGCCACGTTCCGCAAGCCTTCTTTTACAATCGCGTGGGCCAGCACAGTCGCTGTTGTGGTGCCGTCACCCGCAGAGTCGTTAGTCTTCGACGCTGCCTGGCGAATCAAGGAGACGCCCGTATTCTCGACGTTGTCTTCTAGCTCAATTTCTTTGGCGATGGTCACACCGTCATTGACGATTTGAGGCGAGCCAAACTTCTTTTCAAGAACGACATTGCGTCCTTTGGGGCCGAGGGTTACTGCAACCGCTTCAGCCAAAATGTCCATACCGCGCTCTAGTGCACGGCGGGCATTTTCGTTGTAGATAATGCGTTTTGCCATAGTTCGTATCGAGGGGGTGTTCAGTATGTAATGAGTTGAGGGGTCAATCTAACTGCTATGAAACGGTTGCCAGAATGTCCTTCTCAGAAAGCAAAATGTAGTCTTCGTCGCCCAGCTTGATTTCGGTACCGGCGTACTTGGAATACAAAACCTTATCGCCAACGCTTACGTCCATTGACTGACGCTTGCCGCTGTCATCGTACTTACCAGGGCCAACAGCTGTAATTTCGCCGACCTGGGGCTTTTCTTTGGCTGCGTCAGGCAGAATGATGCCGCCAGCAGTTTGTTCTGCGGACTTGCTAACTTTCAAAAAGACGCGATCGCCCAGTGGCTTAAGAGTTGAGTTACCTAAAGAGATAGCTGCCATGTGTGTGACTTCTCCGCTATGAATCGAAACTAAATAATTGAGGTGTGCTAATCGTCTGCTTTGGTTATCTGACAGACGTTGGCACGATTAAAGCCCAGCAAGAGAACGCTTTTTAGCAACCTTTGCAGGGCTCTTTAATTGAGAGTTAGCACTCTCGACTGATGAGTGCTAATTTATCGAATCCCCGGCAGCCTTAGCAATACAGATAGCGGTGCGGGTTACCGAACTAAGCACTTTGTTATTTGGAATACAACGAATGCGATCGCGCTCAACAGTCGCTGGGGTCCATAGCGGATCATTCCTTCTTCATATTTTTTAAAGGCGATGCATCTAGTGATAATCTTGAATATGGCGCGAGTCGATCTTATTAATAAGTCACATTTGTTTAGGTTCCCCGTATAAGCAAGGGCTTCGAGTAAGGCGATCAGGCGCGGTATCAGCAAACGTAGGAAAGGCGCTCCGAATGGTCTCCACCGCAGAGAAAACAAACACCGGCTATATTACGCAGATTATTGGCCCAGTTTTAGATGTTAAGTTCCCCAGTGGTGAACTTCCCAAAATTTATAACGCTATTAGAGTCACTGGCACTAACCCTGCCGGTCAAGATGTTGCCGTAACTTGCGAAGTACAGCAGCTGCTAGGTGACTCGCAGGTTCGCGCCGTATCGATGAGTTCTACCGATGGACTCGTGCGCGGTATGGAAGCCGCAGACTTGGGCGGACCCATCAACGTTCCGGTGGGCAAAGCAACCCTCGGTCGCATCTTTAACGTGTTGGGCGAGCCTGTAGACGAGCAGGGTCCCGTCGATGCAGAAAGCACTTTGCCTATTCACCGAGCCGCTCCGAAGCTCGTTGATTTGGAGACAAAGCCTGCTGTATTTGAAACCGGCATTAAAGTAGTAGACCTGCTTGCGCCTTACCGACGAGGCGGAAAAGTGGGCCTCTTTGGTGGTGCGGGTGTAGGCAAAACAGTTCTAATTCAAGAGCTGATCAACAACATTGCCAAAGAGCACAGCGGTGTATCTGTATTTGGCGGCGTGGGCGAGCGCACCCGTGAAGGCAACGACCTCTACAACGAGTTCATCGAGTCTGGCGTAATCAACGCAGACGATCTTAGCCAGTCGAAAGTAGCGCTGGTGTACGGCCAAATGAACGAGCCGCCGGGTGCTCGCATGCGGGTTGCACTCTCTGCCCTCACCATGGCCGAGTACTTCCGCGATGTAAACAAGCAGGACGTACTGTTGTTTGTTGACAACATCTTCCGCTTTGTACAGGCTGGTTCGGAAGTATCCGCACTGCTAGGCCGGATGCCCTCTGCGGTAGGTTACCAGCCTACGCTCGGTACCGACATGGGCGACCTGCAAGAGCGTATTGCCTCTACTACTGAAGGCTCCATCACCTCCATTCAGGCGGTATACGTCCCTGCGGATGACCTCACTGACCCTGCCCCTGCCACCACATTTGCTCACCTGGACGCGACCACTACCCTGTCTCGTGCGCTGGCTTCCAAAGGTATTTACCCTGCGGTAGACCCCTTGGATTCCACCTCCACAATGCTTCAACCAGACATCGTTGGCGAAGGTCACTACGGCACAGCACGTGCGGTACAGTCCACGCTTCAGCGCTACAAGGAATTGCAGGATATCATTGCGATTCTGGGTCTAGACGAGCTTTCTGAGGAAGACCGTCAGATTGTGGCTCGGGCGCGCAAGATTGAGAAGTTCCTTTCTCAGCCTTTCTTTGTAGCTGAAGTATTCACTGGCATGTCCGGTAAGTACGTCACGCTAGAAGAAACTATCAAAGGTTTCAATATGATTCTGGCAGGCGAGCTAGATGACATTCCTGAGCAGGCATTCTACCTAAAAGGTGGCATCGAGGAAGTGATTGAAGCAGCTGAGAAGATGAAAGCTGACGCTGCTAAGTAACCTCTGATTCATTCGGGAGCACTTCTCGATCATTCAGAAGTGCTCCTAACTCTTTAACAACATTATTTCAAGAGAGCTATGTCTTTAGTCGTGCGCGTTGTTGCGCCTGATAGAACGGTTTGGGATGACGAGGCGGAAGAGGTGATTTTGCCTAGTACGACTGGTCAGCTAGGTATTTTGGGTGGTCACGCGCCGCTGCTGACTGCGCTGGATACGGGCGTACTGCGGGTGCGTTCTACGGAAGGGAGTAAGGAGTGGACTGCGATCGCACTCATGGGCGGCTTTGCAGAAGTCGATGAAGACGAAGTGACAATTCTAGTCAACGGCGCAGAACGCGGCGATAGCATCGACCAGTCCGAAGCCCAAAAGGCTTACGACGAGGCACAAAGCGCGGCAAGTAGCGTTTCTGCCGATGATCGCTCTGCCACTTTCAAAGCGGCGCAAGCTTTGAAGAAAGCCCGTGCTCGCTTACAAGCAGCCGGTGGAAAAATCTAGGCGGCGAATCGTCAATTTAATTCGCGCAAAACGCCGTGAGTCTTCTTCAACTGGAGCGACTGACGGCGTTTTCGTTTGCTCTAGAATAGAGCTTAAGCAACGGCAATCACGCTGGCTAATCGATATGTGACTAATCGACCTGCCTTCCCAGGCATGAATCCATGCTATGCGAGGGTGCTTACGCAAAAGCTTACGCGCCCAAAGAGGGTAGGTCTTTCACTTTGTGATATCTCAGCGCTAGCGCGATACAGTGCTTAAGCGCCTCTATTTCGATATTATCCTCCATTTGAAAAATAATGGCCCGGTTGCCTTCAAAGGCAAAGTCATCTGGATAGAGGGATCTAAAAGTGCTCACTAGCTTCGTCTGACAGCTGAAGAACATAGCGTACTGCGCGGCTTTATCAGGCTTCCAATCTATCCGAATGGTACTTCCTGCTTTTGCGATATAGCTGGGTTCACCCCAGCGTAGCGTCTCTTCTACACCATCAACGTCTTCTATTTCTGAGGCCGTTTCCAAGATCATCTGGCGAAGAAACAGCAGCTTTTCGCGCACAGACATGGGATAGGTCTTAAATTTTTCGAGGACCTCTGGTTGGCTAATGTCATTCATCGACATGTTTTTCTGGCTTAAATAGTCTTTCTAGATCCTTAGCCTAGAGGCGTTTCAAAGGTGCTCACCGAGATTCTAGACACCTATCCTTGCAATTGGTTAGAGTCTTTGCCGAAAAGGACAGTACTTCCTACGGACGCTGTTGGCACTTCTAAAAAGTTGGGCCCCGTTAATAAGCCTTGCTCTATCCCTTCCTCTGTACACAGGAACGCGAACAAGATTCTCACCAGCCAACGCTGCATGAGCTTTTTGAACATCCCACGCTAAACCCAGCTTTTGCAGAGTGCAAATAAACCACCAGCCAGGGTCACTTTGATGCGACTGCAAACCCAGCTTGGCAGAATCGGGGAAAGCGTGGTGGTTATTGTGCCAGCATTCACCCATCGTAATCAGGCCACACCAGGGCACGTTGTACCCCTGTACGCCCGCGCCTGCGACTTTCCAGTTTTGCTCCCCCCAGCGATGTGCACAGTACCCCATCAGCCAGTGACCCGTCGTGCATACGCTCACCCGCATAAAGATGCCCCAGAAAACGCCACCCCACCCAAAAACCAAGTAAAACAAAACAGCCCAGGGAATTTGATGCAGGTATCGGGTTTTCTCCAAAAGCCAGTAGAATCGGTCGTTGGCAATTTTCGCTTCGTAACGAATGGTCGGCGGTTGCGCCAAACGAATATCGCAGTTCAGTAGCCAAAACCAGTCTTTCAAAAGGGGCTGTCTGCTCGCAAAATAATCATGGCAGTCAGGCTGGCGCTGAGACCAATCTCGCAGCTCATGCATGTAAATAATAGAAAAAGGCCCTGCCAGCCCAATCAACGTACCAAAGTAAACCAGCATATACTCCACCCACTTTGGGCAGCAGAAGCTGTTGTGAATAAGTCGGCGATGCATACCGACAGAATGACCAGCGCAAAGCGTAAAGATGCTGGTGAGTGTGAAAAGCCAGAAAGCCGACCAGCTAAAGGTCAAGCATCCGCCCACAATCGCACCTGCATACATACTTAGAATCCATACAGATTTAATAGGGTTCCAGATGACGCGGCCTTTACAGGGATTAGCCGTCTCTCCTGCTCGGACTCTAACCATTTTGTGCGCAGTATTCATAGGCGTCAGGCTCACAGAAGAGGACTCTCTTCATCGTAAGCTAGCCTTCCAGAAAACTCACAGGAGACGTAACGAAATGATGGATATTGAAATGCGTTCGTTCGTATGGACGGGGAAGAGGCTACATGCGCGATAGCACTCTGACCTTAGCTTGCTTTTCTGTGGCTAGCTCCGATAGTTCAGCGATATCTATCAAACCTGACTTAACGAGCTGAGAAAGCGTAAATATCAAGAAAGACTCCCTATCGTCGTACCGGCCTTCTAGCTCGTGGCGTTTGGCACTCAAGTAATCATGTAGCTGCCAGGCATCCTCTATCTGAACAATGGCACTGGCATTCTCTCTAATAGTGGTGATTAGGGTGTTGACTTCCTGTTCGTGTGCCTTATTGAGGGCCGCGAGCGCAATCTGCTTTTCTTCACTACTCCAGGTAATATCGGTCTGTTGCATCTTGTAAATTGAAAAACTGGTGAGAAACTTGTATGAATGAGTAATGAGCCATCCTCAGCTGTCTTCCATGAGAAAGTATCAGGAGAGATGGCCCATCACAGTTTGTTATGTATGCTCTGTATTGTGTTCGGTCTGTTATTTGCCGTCTGCTGTCCCTAACGAATCAGGTTCAAAAGCTCTTTGGGCGAAGCAAGCAGGTCAATAGCAACAAAGAAGATTTTGCCATCGGGGTTCAGCAAAAAGCGCCAGGCAATGTTCATGCCCACAGCCGCACCAAACCAGGGTGTCTGACACTTTCCAGTCACCTTAATAGGCGTATAGCCATCTTCAGCAGGCTCTTCAGTGCCGCGTTCTGGCATTAGTTTCAGGTTCTGGCATTCTTCTCTAAAGAATTTTAGAATCGATTCTTTGCCGACAATAGGCTTTCTAAACGGAGGCTGCAAAGCACCATCGGTTGCAAACAACTCAATGAGCGCATAGAAATCGTTCGCATTCAAGTTGTTCATATACTTCGAGACGGTGTCGTTAGTGACACCCTCGATAGACACCTGAGTGCGCTGCTCAATAGATTTTGGAGCAACTACAGGCTCAGAAACGCGCTGATAGCCGCTTATTTTGCTAGTGTCGTAGCCCATATCGACTACGCAGTTGCGAAGCACGCTAATCTGCTGGCCTGACTCCAGGTTACGAATAGACTGCAATACGGCGTTGGCATTTGCAGAAAGCTTGTAGCCTTCTGGAATAGGTGCGACTTGCCCATTTGCCATCATTTCCCCCAGCTGATACCAAAAACCCAACTTCAGGTTAGGCGTCCAGGTAGCGTAGGTGCGAGAAACTTCAGTGTCGGCTCTGTTCGCCAAATCGCACATCGTTTGCGACTGCTCTAAAGGCGACATGTTCTTAATGCCGTTAAGCGTACGCTCTGCAAACTGCATGTTGGCTGCCCCAGGTGCAGCAATAGTAATGCCTTTACCCATTTCAAGATATGCAAACCAAATTAGCGCTAGCTGATCCTCAGCGCTCAGTTGGTTAAATCGGGCAGTGGTAGCTGGAATATCATCAGCAGACCGGGTGCTAGGAAAGATATTTCGAGCTGCTTCTATGGTGAATGGCATAAATTTCGTTTCGTTAAGTACGGCAGTTGAAAAGTTGAGCAGCCATCTCAACTACAAAATCCGTTTGGCTAGGCATACTCAGCAAGTGGCTGTAGAGCGCTGGTTCTTAACTAGCTCTCAGGATTTGTTTACTTAACTTAACACATTGTTATTTTTAGATACAAAGTGTGGGTTTGCACACTTTACACCAGCACTTTGCCCAGTATTTTGCCCAGTATTTTGCAAAGAGCTCTCCGCACAAAAAGCCCTCTAGTGCCTGTCACACCAGAGGGCTTTTCAATTATTTTTGCAAGCTAGTGTAGCGGCGAACTAGCAATCACGAACTACCCGTGAAGGCAACTTCCGGGAATTTGCTTTGAGCTTCGCTCATGGGCTTGGTCTTGCCTTCTTCTTGCCAGTAGTTGATGATTTCAGTGGCTTTGTTCAGTAGCTCAACACTTTCTTCATCAGTAATCCACGATTTGGATTCAATCTCTGTTTTCAGTTGCTCCCATGCATCGTTGCGGGGCCAAAAGAAATAAGACGTTAGGGGGCTAGTGCCTTTGCCCACTACCTGATCTACCGCCAGGGCGACGTCTTTATCCAACCACAGTACTTTTAATATGAACCGGGCATCCGATTCAGGCGTAGCCGCCGCGTTCTCTACAGACTCCAAGCGAAAACCTCCATTACGATCCCTCTATATACTTATTTTTCTATATAAGGGAAAACCTACAGTCTTCTAGGTTAGCACAGCTCACAATTCTGGGGCCGACTATTTTATGACGATTATCTTGATTACTGGACCTAGCCGCTCGGGCAAAAGTGAATGGGCAGAGCGATTAGCGGCTCAAATATCGACAGATGAGGGATTACAGGTAGTGTATGTGGCGACAGCGCGGGTAAGCACGGATGATCGTGAATGGCATGATCGCATTCAAAAACACAAAGACAGACGACCCAACCGTTGGCAAGCAGAGGAGATTCCTGTTGAGCTGGCAAGTGCGATCGCCCGTGCACCCCGAACCGCCTGCCTGCTGATAGACTCGCTGGGCACCTGGCTCGCCAATCTAATAGAGCAAACAGAAGCGGACTGGACAGCGACCGAGCAAAGCCTACTCCAAGCGCTCAGCCAAACCGCTGCCACCGTCATTATGGTGGCTGAAGAAACGGGCTGGGGGATAGTGCCTGCCTACGAGCTAGGGCGGCGATTTCGCGATCGCTTGGGTCACCTTAGCCGCGCCACAGGGCAGCTCGCCGACGACGTGTATCTGGTGACTAGCGGCTACGCCATCAACCTTTCTACCCTGGGACAGCCGGTAGATCCTTAATTGTTCTCATCGAAAACCCAAACAGTCTCAATAGAAACGCTAGGATTTTTTATACGTACAGTTTTTAAGCACCATGGCCACACAAACGCAAGTCAAAAATTATCTGGCCTATTGGTTTCAGCTCGGTAAGCAAGTGGTTGCCGACGATGGCCAAACCGCTTACCTGCCAAAGACAGTGATTCAAGGCGATCGCTTCAGCCCCGAATTCGAGCAGTGCTGGCAAAACATTTTGCAGGGCCCTATCAACCGCTTTCACTTAGAGGGCACCGATCAAACCATTGCCGATTTACTCTCCTCCGGCTGGGAGATCTCGAACTGTTCGCGCTGCGACATGCTTGTCCCCACACCAGAAATTGTGACAGCGCAAGTGCTGTGCCCCTGCAATGACCTGCCGACCTGGCCCAACGAAGAGCTGCCCAAGCCGCGACTACCCATAAATAGCGAGCAGCATCTCAATCAAGTTAAAGAACGATTGATGGCTAGCTTTAAAGCAGATTAAGGTAACGTCAACGCTAAAGGGGTAGGCAGGCAGAGCGTAAGCTTTAGCGTTACTTTGCAGGCACGGCTATCGGCTGAGCGGCTTTGCCAGCATCTTTTTCACTGCGACGCTCAATATCGTAAGTAAAGAAATCCTTAGCCATCAGGGTATTGGGGAATATTGCCTTAGCTTCTTCTAACAAATCGCTCAGTTCCAGCACATTGCCTGGGGCGTAGCGAGGGCTAAAGTGCGTCATAATTAGCTGCTTTGCCTCGGCTGCTAACGCCACTTGAGCAGCCATAGTAGACGTAGAATGCATTCGTTGATAGGCCAGCTGTGCATCTTGATGCGAGAAAGTAGCCTCATGAATTAACACGTCGGCCTGGTCAGCTAGCTCAATGGCACTCTCACAAAACACAGTATCGGTGCAGTAAGCCAGCTTGCGACCCACAATGGTAGGCCCGCACAACTCTGCGCCATTCACCCGGCGACCATCGTCAAGGGTCACTACTTCACCGCGCTTAAGCTTGCCATATACAGGCCCAGGCGGAATTCCTAGTGTCGCAGCCCTTTTCACATCGAAGTGACCCGTGCGATCCTTTTCAACAATACGGTAGCCGTGAGCTGGGATTCGATGCTTCAGTCGCTGGCACACGACCTTGTAATCATCGTCTTCGTATACGGTGCCAGGCTCGGTGATGTGCACCTTGATGGGATAGGAAGACTGCGTTTTAGAATAGCGGCGACAGGCTTCTAAATATTTACCCAAGTCAGGAGGGCCGTAGATATCGATTTGCTGTTGCCCCGTGCCCGCCATGCCGCAGCTGGCCAGCAATCCTGGCAGACCAAAAATATGATCGCCGTGCATATGAGTGACAAAAATGCGGCGAATCTGGCTAGATTTGAAATCACTCCGAAGAAACTGGTGCTGAGTACCTTCGCCACAGTCGAACAGCCACACCTCAGCCCGCTGGGGAAGGCGCAAGGCAACACTCGAAACGTTGCGTGACCGAGTGGGCACGCCAGAACTGGTTCCTAAAAAAGTAATCTGCAAAGGTTTGAGGTTGTAAGGTAAAACGACTAAGGGGGTGAGTAGTCAAGCGGACCCTATCTATATTGACAGAGATTTCTCAAAAGCGGCGTTAGCGATTTTTGATGCCTGTCGTCATATCGCTTTTCAGTACCGCGCCCTAGCGGTATTTACCCATACAAAAGGCAACCTCAAGCAAACCACGGCACAACAGCCGTAAAGCTACGGTAGGCTCTACGGCTACTGAAGGGGAATGATGGCTACATAGTGAGTGGTTCATGTACGCTCAGCCTGTGCTAGGAGCACATTTCCTACAATCAGGTTAGGCAACCAGGTTAGGACGTTAGGCCCGCACCGTAAAGAATTATTACCAAAAACAGTAATTCTTGATACACTATTCTCCAGAAGCCAGGCAAGATATTTCTGCAGGTAGAGGATGCGCCGTCAAGGCGGTGCTAAGCCTACAAAAGCTTTCTTGTTTTTTTGCGTATGGGAGTACGCAGTGAGCTTCTTCCGGATTGAGAGAGTCTTCAGTCCCCATCATTTTCAAGAACGATGAAATCGATTATTAAGCACCCAGATTAATCTGGGTGCTTTTTTATTGCCGAGGAATCAGGTTAAGGCAATCCCTCCAAACGCACTTCAAACTTCCCTGTTATTTCCTCCTACCTATCCGATAATAAATAGGTCGTTCGTCCTTGATGTTGCTTTGAGTTCTTCTGCCGATAAGCCGCTCATTCTGCTAGTTGATGGTCATTCGCTGGCCTTTCGTTCGTACTATGCGTTTGCGCGCAGTCGCGATGGGGGGTTGCGGACCTCTACAGGCATTCCGACCAGCGTGTGCTTTGGCTTCTTGAAGTCGCTAATGGATAATTTGGAGGCGCAGAAGCCTGACTATGCGGCGATTACATTCGACCTGGCAGAGCCGACCTTTCGCCACGAAATTACCGACACTTACAAAGCAGGCCGGGCTGAGACGCCTGAAGAATTTACAGAGGATGTTGAAAACCTGAAGGAACTGCTGGGCGCGTTTCAGCTGCCAATATTTTGCCTGTCGGGGTACGAAGCTGACGACATGATTGGCACCCTGGCCGTGCGAGCAAAGGCAAAGGGCTACCAGGTCAAGATTCTCAGTGGTGACCAGGATTTGTTTCAGCTGATCGACCCGGATGAAGATATCAAGGTGATGTACCTGAGCACGACCTTTGGTAGCAAAACCAGTACGACCAAGGAATATGGCTACGCCGAAGTGCACGAAAAGCTATCGATACTGCCCTCCCAGGTAATCGACTATAAGGCGCTGTGTGGCGACACGTCGGACAACATTCCAGGCGTGAAGGGGATTGGGAAAAAGACGGCGGTAAAATTGCTAGATACCTACGGCGATTTGGAAACGATTTACGCCTCGATTGATGAGCTAAAAGGCGCGGTGAAAAAGCGGCTAGAAACGGGAAAAGAGGACGCCGAGCAGTCGAAGCTACTAGCCACCATCAAAACGGATGTACCCTTAGAGACGGATTTGGAAACCTGCAAGCTAGAAGGATTTAACCCGGAAGATGTGATTCCGGCGCTAAAGCGGTTAGAGCTACAGCATTTTGTCAATCGGCTAAGTAAATTGCAGGCTTCGTTTGGCGGCGAGTCGGACTACCAGCCCCGGCCCAAAACTGCGCCGGAGACACTGCCCGATGATTTTGAAGACGAGGAGCTGTCATTTTTTACGGCTGAAGAGACCGATGCCGTCGATAGCATGGGCTTGGGGGAAGTCAATATTCAGCCGATGGTGGTAACCACCGAAAAGCAGCTGAAGACATTGGTAAAAACGCTCAAGCAGCAAACCGATATTGATAAACCGGTTGCCTGGGATACAGAGACGACCTCTACCGATCCGTTAGAAGCTGACCTGGTCGGTATTGGCTGCTGTTGGGGCGAAGGGCCAAAAGACCTGGCATATATTCCCGTGGGCCATGTGGATGGTGAGCAGCTGAGCGCCGAGCAAGTTTTGAAAGCGTTGACGCCCATTTTGGAAGATGCGAAGTATCCGAAGGCCTTTCAGAATGCGAAATACGATCGGCTGGTGCTGCGTAGAGCTGGCGTAGCGCTCACAGGCGTTGTGTTCGACCCGATGCTGGCGAGCTATGTACTCAACCCAGACAATAGCCACAATCTCTCTGATTTGGCGCTGCGGTATCTGGAGCTGACAACGGTGAGCTATACAGACCTGGTGCCGAAGGGGAAGCTGATTGGGGATATTGCGATCGCAAAAGTAGCCCAGTACTGCGGCAGTGACGTACATACCACCTATCGCATCATCCCAATGCTCGCTGCCGACCTGGCAGCAGCAGATAAGCTAGACGAGCTATACCGCGAAATAGAACTGCCGGTAGAGCCTGTATTGGCAAGCATGGAAGCCACTGGCATTCGCATTGACAAAGACTACTTAAACGAATTTTCCAAGCAGCTAGAAAGTGACCTGAACAGTATTGAAACAACGGCATACGAGGCAGCAGGTGAAGAATTTAACCTGGGCTCACCTAAGCAGCTGAGCGAACTGTTTTTTGACAAGCTAGGACTCGATAAGCGAAAATCCCGAAAAAACAAAACAGGCTATTCGACAGATGCTGCCACTTTAGAGAAGCTACAGGGCGACCACCCAGTGGTTGATAGCGTGGTGGAATATCGTACGCTCTCCAAGCTGAAGTCAACTTATGTAGACGCGCTGCCTGCTTTGATTCGGCCAAACACCGGGCGAGTACACACCGACTTCAATCAGGCTGTGACCACTACTGGCCGTCTGTCATCTTCTAACCCTAACTTACAGAACATTCCGACTCGCACCGCCTTTAGCCGTCAAATTCGGCAGGCCTTTTTACCAAAGGAGGGCTGGCAGCTAGTGGCCGCTGACTATTCTCAGATAGAACTGCGGATTCTGGCGCATCTGAGTGAGGAGCCGATTTTGGTAAAGGCGTATCGGGAAAACGATGACGTGCACCGGCTGACGGCAACCCTGCTATTTGATAAAGAAAAGGAAGAGATTACACCAGATGAGCGGCGAATCGCCAAGGTAGTAAACTTTGGAGTGATTTATGGCATGGGTGCGGCTCGCTTTGCCAGGGAGATGGGCGTTCATCGGCTAGAGGCAAAAGGATTTATTGACCGCTTTAACAGCCGCTATCCGAATGTGTTTGGATATTTGCAACAGATGCAGCGAGCGGCGATCGCTAACGGATACGTGCAAACCATTGCCGGACGCCGCCGCTACTTTAACTTCACCACCCGCAGCCTTCAGGCCCTAAAAGGCTCAGATCCAAGCGAGATTGATCTGGGCAAGTTACGCACAAATGGCTACGATGCGGCCTCACTAAGGGCTGCGGCCAATGCCCCCATCCAGGGCTCTAGCGCAGACATTATTAAAGTCGCCATGATTCGCCTGCACAAGCTGCTAAAAGACTACCAGGCCAACATGCTGCTACAGGTGCATGATGAACTGATCTTTGAAGTACCGCCCGACGAGTGGAAAGTGCTACAGCCCAAAATTGAGCAAACCATGGAAAATGCGGTAGAGCTGATGGTGCCCTTGAAGGTAGAGGCACAGTCTGGAAAAAACTGGATGGAAGCGAAGTAGTACTGAAGCCTGCCAGTGCTGAAGCCTGCCGTCGGTCCCAAAGAATTTTAGAACCCAAAGGATTTTAGAACTAGTGCAATCACATAGCCCCCACCTGTCCGCCTGTCAGTTCAGGGGGCCTAATTGGTCTTGTTACAACAGGCGCAGCTGCACTTTTCTCTGTGCCTGCTCACGCCTGCTCTTTTCAGACTAACTACACTCAGTCTCTTGGCGGCAGCAATGCAGTCAAAGGTGATATTTTCCTCGACTCCGTGACACTAGAAAGTGGCAAAGTCGTTAGCGATTTTACCCTGATCAACCCGGCCCGCATCGTGTCGAACGATATTTACACTGGCGGCAGCTAGCAAAGTGCTAGGTAGCGTTGCGCAAGTACCTGAGCCGTCGACACTGTTAGGGCTAGGTGCGGTTGTTGCAGGGCTGCTGTCCGTTGGTCGTCGCGGGCAAAAAGAGGAGGTATAACAACAGGCTTGTAACGGCCTCGACGTTACTGTAAAGATTGCGATCACACCTACAAAAGCTCGGCCACTAAGTGGCCGAGCTTTTGCATTGCAAGCGGCAGATGCAGTCGCATTTTGCCTGCTGCTATATACGGAATTGCGATCGTTGCCGATACACTCAGAAAAGCGACAAAAGCCATATACTGCGATAGTTTCAGAAGATGATAAAGCTGATAGAGTTCAAGAAAAAGTGAGTCAAAGTGCCAGATTAAGCGGCTTTACATTAACTTATCATTGTCGCTTTTCCTCACCCTAGCTTCACTCTATTATCAAAATCCAATGAGGAGGTAATAATACCTATGTAATAGCACTATGATCAGTGGGTCTGGGGTTCATCGGACCGTTCGTGGTTCACCGCGTTTATCGTTCCAATCTAGAAGCTCTTAAGAACATCTCAAGACCTATGAAATTTCGTGTAAAACTTCGTCAGCTTGCAGCTAGCGTTAGCCTTGTTGCAGCGGGCGCGATTGTCCTTTCTGCAGCACCCGCCCAGGCTTTCGTTTTTAAAGCTAACTTCACTGAAGCACTGTTTGGTAATAACGCAGCTAAAGGCGATATATTCCTAGAGTCTGTAACCCTAGAAGGCGACAAAGTCGTCAGTGACTTTAGCCTAGTTAATGCGGTTACTATTAGGGAGAACCTATCTACAGGTGCAGCCAGCGCTGACATTGGTGACCTAGTAGAAACTGGCACAGCAGAAGAGGATCTCACCCCTGAAGGGGCGGTCGCTGTGCTAGGCAATCTCAACCTCAACAAAATCATTGATGTTGAGGATTCAGGCAGCTTTGTTATGGACTTGCATTTCGAGCAGGCTACTGACAAGTTCTTTCTGTTTGAGCGTGGCCGAAACAGTCGCCTGAATGTGCAAGCCCTCGACGCAGACGGCAACACTATCGGCAACGTGCTTGAACTCTCCTCTAGAAATTGGGAATACGCTGGATTCGATATCGACACCAAAGAAATCGGTTCAGCGCAGCAAGTTGGTTCTCTTGGCATTAGCCTGATGGACCTAGGTGTAAGCACAGGCCCTATCACCGCTCTGCGCCTTTCAAGTGAGGGTAAGTCCTTCAATGGGCCAGACTTCAAGCTATTTGGCAAGATTATCTTCAGCAGAACGACGAAAAGAGTTCCTGAGCCTTCTGTGCTGTTAGGCATGGGCGTTGCTGCTGCTGGTTTGCTATCGGTTAACCGTCGTAACAGTCAGGAACAAGGCGCTTAATCAGCGTCGTCAGAAGGCGGAGCGTTGATAGCGAACCGCTTTTTGGCACCCATGTAGCAAACAGAAGTATAGAGAAACTAATTTGGAGATCTCAAAGCTTGGCCCCTCTGGCCGAGCTTTTTTACGGTAGAACGATTACAATCGTTCTACCGTAAAGTGCAGATATCTAAGTTTTGGTATGTCTTCAGCTGTAGATACTAGAGAAAAGGCGATCGCACTCATTAGTCAGCTTCATCAGGACAAACTACCTGCTGTAGTACAGCTGCTAGAAATTCTGGCACACCCCGCTGAGCAAAAAGCTTCTATAGATGCGGAAAGTGGGCTATTGGAGATTATTCAGCGGCGACTACCAGAGGCAGAACAACAAGAATTGAATGATTTACGTCACCGTTGTGAGTGGGGACAGCTTACAGAGGAAGAGCAGAACACCCTAATTCGCTACGAAGACAAGCAGGAAGCATATCGTGTTGATCGGCTGACGGCATTGATAACGCTTGCTAAGCTCAGGAATCTAGATCTCATGAGTCTAAATCATCAGATTCAAACAGCTACTCGACCTAGTAATGCCGCCTGAATCTGAATACATCTCGCGTTCGCTACGGCAAGCAGTTGCCCATCGTGCGGGACATCGTTGTGAGTATTGCGTTTGTCCAGATGATTTTTCTCCCGATAGCTTCACCATAGACCATGTTGTTCCTAGAACAAGAGGTGGGAAAAGTATCTCTGAAAATTTGGCTTGGGCTTGCTTCGGATGTAATGGACGAAAGCAAGCTAGGACAAGTGGTAGGGATCCCAAAAGTGCTAAGGTTGTTTCCTTTTTTCATCCTCGCCAGCAAAGCTGGTCAGACCATTTCGACTGGAGTACGGATCCTACTCAGGTTGTTGGAAAAACGTCTTGTGGACGAGCAACCGTCGAAGCACTGAGCTTAAACCGAACTGGCGTCATCAACTTGCGAAGGCTGCTGATTATAGCAGGACTACATCCTCCTCGGCGATTGTGACAACTTAGTAAAACCGTAAGCCGTCGGTAGCGGCATATTCACGTTCACTCACAAGGCTCAAACTAAGCAACTGATTTCATCCACTCAACACATTGCTGTAGGTGGGCAGGCATGTTGTTGGCGCTAGCCGAGAAACGGCGACCGTGACCGGGTAGCACCCATTCAAACCGATAGCCATCTGTGTACTGCGCCAGGGTCTTCATCGATTCGATTTGGCGGGGCCACGAATACCAGCAGAAGTTGCGAAAGGCATAGAGCTGATGCAACCTTGCGGACCAGGCAAGGTGGTCACCTGTAAATAGATACTTGCCTTTGTACAGCAGAACGGTATGGCCAGCGGAGTGACCCGGCTGAGGAATGACGAGCAGGTCGGGTGCGATCGCCCTCGGCTCATCTCCCTCTAATTGAATTTCAACAGCTTGTGTACTTTGAGTAACATCTTGCTTGTGGAGAATGCGATCGCACCCAAAGCGCTCATGAAACTTGTCGTGATCGGCCACATCATCCCGATGGGTCAGATACATGTAGCGCACACCTCCCATCGCCGCTATCTGCTTTACCAGCGGCGGCGTGAAGCGAGGCGAGTCTACCAGCACGTTGCCTTCGGGTCGCACAATCAGGTAGCTAGCTGCACCGTAAGAATCTTTGGAGTGATAGCCGCAGTAGTAGACGTTATCATCTACCCGAAGCGGAAAGCGCTGCTGTACTTGTTTAATATCGGTCGGCTTATCCACAGTGCCGATAGAAGCAGTGGGGCAAGCCAGTAGCGCTTCTAGGGCAGCTGTTCGTTCTGCGTTGTTGGCAGGCTGGTGATGAACCACGGACTGGCCATCCGCACGGTTATAAATACTGGGGGCAAGCCAACGACAGGTGTCACAATCAATACAGCTACTATCGACGTAAAAGTCACCTGCTACGTTTTGAGACCTGCGATCTTGTATGTGAGCCATAGTCTGCGATTATTGGTTCTAAAGTTCCCGACTGTCTGTCTTACCAGCCTAGCGCAAAGAATTACTTATGCGTAGTCATTACGACTTTGCATAGCAGCTCAACGCCAGGGCACCTCTACTCAACGTCATCCTTACCGCTTTCTATGAAATCGCTCCGTTTACTGATCATTATTGCTCTGACCTTACTTTTCGGCACGATACTGGGAGTTGGGTTACAAAGGTATTTTTTGGGTGTGGCAGCATCGGGCGATCGCCCAGAGGCTCAGCTGAGCCCGTCTGTGATTTCTGACCGGTTGCAGGGGCGGCTAAAGCTATACGTGCTGATTGGGCAGTCAAACATGGTGGGCAAAGCCGAGATTCCAGCCGATATTGCCACCAGCGCTAATGTTTTTACCTTTGGGAACGACTACCAATGGCAGGTCGCCAGGCCACCGGTCGATAGTCCGCAAGATCAGGTTGATGCCATATCGACGGACGACCCAGCGGGTTTTGGACCGGCGATGCCGTTTGCCCTGTCGCTGATCGAAGAAAACAATAATCAGATTATTGGCCTTATTCCCTGCGCCAAAAGCGGGTCTTCGATAACCGACTGGCAAAAGAGTCCGAGCGATACGACTTTGTATGGGTCTTGTTTGAAGCGAGTACGAGCCGCCTCGCCCATGGGAACAGTGAGCGGCATTTTGTTCTTTCAGGGGGAAGCGGATGCTATTGATCCGCAGCGGTTTCCGTCACTGACGCCAGATGCAGCTGCCTATGCCGAGAAATTTGCCACCTTTGCCTATAATTTTCGCACTGACATTGGCAGGGCCGATTTACCGTTTGTGTATGCCCAGCTGGGCCAGCCTAGCGATTTGGAAGGCTTACCCAACTGGGGCGACATTCAGCAGCAGCAGGAGAATTTACAAATCCCCAATGGCATGATGATTACTACCAGGGATTTACCTATGGATGGGATCCACTTCACAGCAGATAGCTACCGGGTCATTGGGCAGCGATTTGCAGACGCGATGCGGTTTATCGATAGCGGTGGAGCAATGACAGGTCAGGCGACAGGTGAGGCCGCGACGCCCGAGCTCTCTGACGGAGAAAGGCTGCCAACCGATCCATAATCACAGAAATTACACTGACAGAAATTACACTGATTACCGAAAACGGCTGAGGTCGAGCTGTAGGCAATAGGGACGTCGTTGGGCTGCGATGCAAGCCTGACGACGTTTTGGAAGCATTTCGGAGTCGTTCCTTCGTGCAGAGTTTACAGCAACAAAATTTACAACAACAGCTAAACAGCCTGGATGCCCTAAAACGGCCTTATATAGGTGAACCCGTTGACCAAGTGGGCATACCCAGATCGCCCCTAGAACTGCCAGGATTACTGAAGCGCTGGCTGAGGCAATCAGCCAGGCGATCGCAGCCAGTCAGAGGGAAACAGTTAAAACGAGTGGCACTGGGGCTAAGCGTTGTGCTGTCGCTAGGCGTCATCGCCGGTGCAGCGGCTGTACACCAACGGTATGGCGATCGCGCCCTCAGCAACCTTCCCCTCTTTACCGAAACGATAGAAGGCCAAACCTGGACAGGCGAAGGCATCACCTTCTCTCAGCGCAACGGCAGTCAATTTGACGTTTCATTTGAGCTATCCGAGGCGGGCTCTGACGAGCTTACTGAGCTCGTGTTGCGCGATATTGACCTGACGCTGCTGGTGCCAGAAGTGCCAGAAATGGCCAGAGGTAATCAGGACCTGACCCGCTGGTTCTTGACAGAGCGAGAGTTCAACCGGCAGCGCGTCATTTTTGAGCCAGGATCGGAGCATATCGAGCTGCCAGCAGGCCTAGAAGGCTACGCCGCTGAAGAGGTGTCGATTGCATTGACCAATAACTGCCTAGGCGCAGGCTACTGGGAACTCGCCGTTTCTGTGCTAAACGATCAGGGCGATACCGAGAAGATCTATCAGGGTTACTTTACGTTTTCGCGCGGCGCATATGCTGAAATTGTGTCCTGGTTAAATCCCTCTACCTACTGGCAGCAGGTACGCAATATGGAGGGCTGGCCAGGGTTCGATTTTCTCTCTGGTCTGCCGTTTGCCCTAAATGAGCTGCGGGAGGTGACCGCAGAAACGGCGGTGCCTGTTACCGATTTAAAGGCACAGGAAATTATTGCGGCAAAGGAGCAAATAAAGAAAGCAAATTTGGTGGTGTATGCCGATGATATAGAGGCGGCTGATATCCGTACCTGGGAAGATCTTCGGCAGGCTGACCTGAAATTTCAAAGCTTTTTGAAGCCTGGCATTTATGACCCAGATCGCCTGTGGGATTCCGACTTTGGTCAGCTTTCGAGGGTTGTCGGCGCGGTGGGGCGTCAGATCCGCTCACCACTCGCCGATCGCTCACTCGTAGAAGTGCAGGTAGATTTTAGTAGTGAGGCCGGGGAGCTGCGTCAGCTAATTGTGAGTGGCATCGACTGGGAGAAAGTCCCTACGCTCGATAGTGCTGACTATTCTGATGGCATCTATATGCCCCTAGGGTTTGGCACGCCCTTTACCCAAAGCTACTCAGATCTAAAAGAAAATCCACCGGCATTGAGCCCTTTCTTTAGTGTGCTTTTAGATGGTGAGAATCAGGTGATTAACTATCGACAGGATATCGGTATCAACGGGTTGGTGATGCATCGCGATATCGATAATCCTGATCTGCTGCATTTGTACCTGATGTCCTACGAAAGGATTACGCTAGTTGGCCACTATGTGGTCGACCTGGACCTGTACCGGCTGCCTTAGGCGACAAAACGGTTGGCGACGGTTTCGGGCTGAATCGCTGATAGCAAAACGTGGCCAGAGTCAGTAACTACAACAGCGCGGGTGCGCCTGCCGTAGGTCGCGTCGACTAGCTGTCCGCGATCGCGTGCTTCTGATATCACCCGTTTAATCGGTGCAGATTCTGGGCTGACAATGGCAATGACCTTGGTAGCAGATACGCTATTACCAAAGCCGATATTGATGAACTTCATGTTGGTTTTCTCCATTTGTTTTGAGTTGTCTCTACGTTTTGGGTGAGCCGTTTTGGGTGATCGTGGGTAATAGAAAGCGGATGAACAGCAAAAAGCCCAGGAGACATAAAGCCTTCAATAGAAGCCTTTATTGTTCTCCCGGGCTTTTGTCCCGCCGTGTACTCAACCGTTTGAATAGTGAATAGCTAACTAAAAACTATCACCCAGCCGAGCAGTCTCTCTCGGACCAGGCAACTGAAGCCACGCTAGCTCAGTTCGGAACCCTAGAAACTTTATATGTGTGTGAAGCAAGACACGGTCAAAGTAAAATCGACAGCGTGTCAAGCCAGAGTCATCCTAGAACAATACCAAACGGTTAGTTAATTTTTGTCATCTGTCGGCAGTATTGGTGACTATCCTTACAGAAGCTTCAAATTGCGCTTATTTTAGATAAAAAATAGGCGGTTAAACGGTTCTATTACTGACAGTTATGTAGCCTAGCAAACCAAGCTCAGAACAGCAACCAACATTACAAAACACGGTACGAAAGCATAGTTATCAAAGCACAAACTTGGCTAGATATCCTCTTGAGCGGAAAGATCAGCTGTTTTGACAGAAAGCTGCTGTGTGCGATCGCCCCGCTTTAGCGTCACGCTCAACAGCTCACCCACTTTTACCTGGTCGATTCTGCTTTGCAGCTGGTCGGCCTGCTTAACCCGCTGCCCGGCAATTTTGGTAATCACGTCTCCTCGGCGCAGGCCTGCCGTGGCTGCAGGGGTATTGGGTAATACCCGTACCACTAACACGCCATCTGTCTCGGGTAGTTCGATGGCGCTGTTGGGATCCTCATTGTTCATTTTGGCCATGTCGGGCGTCAGCGTCGCGATTTGCACGCCTAGGTAAGGATGGGCAATGCGCTCACCCCGCGACAGGCTAGCCTGAACCGCTTTGGCCTTGTTGATCGGAATGGCAAAGCCAATACCCATGGCATCGGCGCGAATGGCGGTGTTAATGCCGATTACTTCGCCGTTAGCGTTTAGCAAAGGGCCACCGGAGTTACCGGGGTTAATGGCAGCGTCAGTTTGGATAAAGTCTATGCGCTTGTTAGGAATACCAACCGCAGTGCTAGAACGCTTCAGGGTGCTAACGATGCCCAGAGTAACAGTATTGTCGAGGCCGAGGGGATTGCCCACGGCGATCGCCCAGTCACCTACCGACACATCATCCGAATCGCCCAGCTGCGATACGGGTAGCGCCTCACCGCCTGTGTTGATCCGAACAACAGCCAAATCTGTAATTTCATCAATCCCTTCTACGTATCCCTCAAACGACCGCCCGTCCTTGAGCTTGACGGTCACTTGGTCGGTACCGTCTACCACATGGGCGTTGGTAAGAATATCGCCCTGCTCGCTGATGATAAAACCCGAGCCCTGACCGCGTAGCCGTTCTTCCTGGGGAATGTTTTGAAACCGACCGTTTCGGCCACCGAATGAGTCTCTAAAAAAGGGATCGTCGTAAAACAGGTCAGGCACGTTGCGGGTCACGGTACGCTCGGTGTCGATCCGGACTACCGCATCACCGACAGAGCGGACCGCATTGGCAACAAAGCTCTCTGTAGATAAAGCAGCGCTGAGTGCAGGAGATGACGTCGCAGCCTGGGCTACTGGCTCGGCGAGTGGCTCAGCTGGCTCGGCTGTGGTTGCTTCGGTGGGGGCAGCTAAGGGGGGTGCGGCGATCGCAATGGCCGGTAGTGACCAAAGGCTATTGGTTAATAGGAGTGCGATCGCGACTGACGCAAGCCGCTTGAAAAACAAACCGATAGATGGCCCAATAGCAGCCAGATTAGGAAGAAAATGCATGGGAGGTTCTTGCTCACGGAAGAGTCTTACGTAGGTCAGCCACATAGGCTACCAACCAAATCTAATAATGCTGAATACAGCTACCAGATACAGTCGCTGAATACACAGTCCCTTGTGATCATTTTGCCAGCTGTTTTAAAACTGTGGAGTGTGGATGTACGGCGATGACAGGTACGGTTTACTGCTATAGCCGCACGTTGACAACGGGTAAAGGCAAAAGGCAACGACGGCTTGAGGATATTATGAACAAAGGATAACGGCGTTAATCATGCGCTGTCGGCTATCTGTCGTTTTCTGTGGTCTAGCTATGCTGCTATCCCTTCAATTATTTGACCGATGTATCACGCTTCGCAAGCGACCCGGTGTCTTCTTTGGGCGCGTATTCTGTGGGTTTGTTGCTACCGGTTTGATAGCGAGCTGTAGCAGCAGCTTTCCCAATGCTTTCGAGGCCCAGCTGGCCGATCACCTGAGTGATACCGGCGCCAAAATGTATGGCGCTTACTGGTGCCCCCACTGCGCGACGCAAAAGGAATATTTCGGCGGCGCGGCAGCTAAAATTCCCTATGTAGAGTGCGATCTAGAAGGCGTCGATAATCAGGCCGAACTATGTAGTGAGCTCGAGATTACGGCCTATCCCACCTGGATTATTGATGGCGAGTACTATGTGGGAACTCAGTCGCTTAGGGCGCTTGCAGAAGCCTCTGGGTTTGAAGAAGCGATCGCCGATGAGCCTCACATCAACAACAAAGGTGAAACTAGCCCTGCTCAATAATCGGCAAGATTCAGATTAGCTAGCGATCGCATAGTCCACTAGCTGCAGAATCTTCTGCCTGAGCGTATTCATCCCCAGATTATTCATCACAGAGACAAAGACGGCCTGAGGATACTCTTCTTTGGCCAGCTCTAGCGCATCTGTATCAGCCTGATCCAGCTTATTGAACACCAGTAAAATAGGACCTGGCGCTACTGGCATCTGGCCTAGCAGGCCCATAACCGAATGAATGTGATCCTGCCAAGCGTGATGGGAGGCATCGACAACGTGAATCAGCGCGTCTGCTTCTGTAACTTCTTCGAGGGTGGCACGAAAAGCATCCATCAAAGCAGGCGGCAAATCTTGAATAAAGCCTACTGTGTCGGTTAGCACTAGCGAACGAGGCTCATGGGTTTGCTCATCGTTGATGACAATACGCCGAGTCGTCGGGTCCAGGGTCGCAAACAGCTGGTCGGCGGCGTATACTTCCGCGTCTGTGAGGCGGTTTAGCAGCGTAGACTTGCCTGCGTTGGTGTAGCCGACGATAGCGATAGACGGGACAGCCTGGTGCTGACGACGCTGGCGTAGCCTGGCCCGGTGCGCTTGCAGGCTGGTGACTTCTTTTTGCAGCCGGGTAATGCGCTTTTGAATAGCCCGGCGTTCGGTTTCTAGCTTGGTTTCACCAGGCCCTCGGGTACCAATGCCGCCGCCCAGCCTAGACATCGCCTGGCCGCGTCCGGTGAGTCGGGGCAGCTGATATTCTAGCTGGGCCAGCTCTACTTGCAGCTTACCTTCGCCGGATTTGGCCCGCTGGGCGAAAATGTCCAGAATCAGTTCGGTGCGGTCTACCACGCGCACGCCTACGTGCTTTTCCAAGTTGCGAATTTGGCCGGGGGATAGGTCGCGGTTGAAGACGATTAGATTAGCGCCCAGGGTTTGTACGGCCAGGGCAATATCGTCGACCTTACCGGCGCCGATAACGGTTTGAGGATGGGGGCGCGATCGCTTTTGAGTCATCACATCGAGCACGTCACCGCCAGCGGTTTCTACCAGCCGTTCAATCTCGGCAAGCCCATTCTTGAATGCGGTGATCTGCATCTTTTCGGTTAGCAGCCCCACCACCAGCACCCGGTCGTGGTCACTATCGACCTGCTGCGCGATAAACTCGCGGCGAAATTCTTCTTCCAGGCCTTCTGCCAGGTCTAAAAAATCCTGCTCGTCGAGTTCGTCAAGGGTCAGTGGTTCGGAAACAGCCCACCGCGTCTGGGGGTCGGGTACCAGATGAGACAGATACGCTTCTTTGATGTAACCTGTTGCACCACCGCCTTTGCGCTTGAAGCCTGCACCAGTAAGGGTGAGTAAGGTCATCGCATCTAGCCGCTGAATAGCCATAGCGGTCAAAACGCTATGGCTAGGGGGCTCTAGCTTCAGCTGCGTAGCCACGCAGCGGATACCACACAGGCGCTCTGCACCATAGCGGGGCAGCTCTAGCACAGGGATTTGGGTTTTGTGCGGACTGCCTACGCCCACGCGAATAACATGACCGCGCCGATCAATGTAGGCGCATACAGCCTGGTTAATGTCTGTGCTGACTGCCGCTAGGCGCTGGGCAAATTCTGGTGTGGTCACCCGATCCACGGGCAATCGCTGATGATAAATTCGCTGTAGCGCTTTGAGTTGACTAGACTTTAGCCCTTTGAGCTCACCGTAAATTTTCTCTATGGGAAAACACCTCTGCTGTTTTCTCCTATTCTAAAGAGTCCACTGAGTGAAGGAGCGCCTCGTCCTAGCAAGCGTCACATTTTTTTCTATTTGTTGATATTTTGCGAGACTTTATCCAATTAGTACAAAAAGTAGTACGCTTGATTTGAGGTGCTGGCCCAACTTTCCCCGGTTTAATATCGAAAGGTAGTAAGTTCGCTGGCTGGATATGCTGATTTGTGTATATCCACGGTTGTCAGGGTTTGCCCTATTTGGTCTAGCCACCTTACAGTCAAGGCGCTATTATGGTGCCTTAAATCTGGCTCTGCCCGGTACTACAAGAGCCAACGGCACTGAAAACAGCTCTTTTGGTATGTTTTAGTTGCCTGCGGTTCGCTAGATTATCTGGTGGCTAATGCCCTTTTTACTTTATGTGGCATAGGCACTAGTTCTTTAGAGGCACAAACTGAAGCACTCATTACTTTTTTTAGATGACGTGAGGTTTGTGATCGCGTCGGACTAGAGCCTTCCCAGTTGTTTACTTCCTTTGTTATTGCTATGGATACTGATACTAAGCCAGATAGCAGCGCTTACGCTGAAAGCAGCACCACCAATGTAGAGACCCCTGCGGCTGAACCTGCCAGCGCAGAGACCATGGAGCAGGTGAAGCGAGTGACCGCTCAGGTTATCGATAAGCTCGGTGATTTGGACAAATACTTTGGCGAGTTTTTCCAAGAGTACAAGCGTCCTTTGATTGCGTTAGGCCTGTTCTTCGGCCTGTTTTTGTCGATAAAGTTGACGCTTGCGGTCCTTCAAGCGATCAACGATGTGCCCGTACTTGCACCGTTATTTGAGCTGATTGGCCTGCTATACAGCGGATGGTTTGTCTATCGCTACTTGCTGAAGGCCTCTAACCGTAGTGAGCTAGCCAGTGAAATGAATGCGCTAAAAGATCAGATTTTGGGTCGTACATCTCAGCTATAAAACACGGCTAACTATCGACTAATAGATGTTTAATTGTGAAAGGCTGCTGCTTCCTGCTCAGGAGGCAGTAGCCTTTTTTCTTTGCCTGTAAAAGCTTTGTCCGCAAAAGAAGCGAACAGAGAACCGTACCTGTACCGTACTGTCGCTCTGTGAATGGGCTTCTATACTGGAGGAAAATACGAATGAAATAAGTGCTTGCTAGAGTCTTGTTACGAAAGGTCGTAAATGAGCGGGTGAGCAATTGCGAGGTAAAGCGGTGGTAGAACTGAACCAGGATGTGATGCAGGCGGTAGAAGCCCTCGATTACCGGGTGACGGTGGGCGATGTTGCGGCCCGTGCAGGGTTGAAGGTAGAGGTGGCGCAGCAAGGATTATTGGCACTAGCGTCGGAGACTGCAGCGCACATGCAGGTATCGGAAAGTGGCGAAATTGCCTATGAGTTTTCGCGAAAGTTTCGCAGTGTGCTGCGCAGCAAGTACTGGCAGCTACAGGCGAAGGAGATGCTGGCGAAAATCTGGCAGGTTTTGTTTTACATCATTCGGGTGTCGTTTGGCATTGTGCTACTGGTGTCGATTTTGATCATTATGGTCGCCATTATTGGCCTGATGATTGCCGCGAGCAGTCAGGGCGGCGGTGATAGCCGGGACAATCGGCGAGGCGGTGGCTTCAACTTCCCGATGATCAATTTCTTTTACCTGTTCGATTTTAACTATGGTCGGGGGCGGCGGCGCTATCCCAATCAGTATCAGTATGGGGGGCGAGGGCGCGGTTCGCAGCGAGGCCTGAAAAATGGTGAGCAACTGCAGTTTTTAGAAGCGATTTTTTCGTTCCTGTTTGGTGATGGTAATCCCAATACCGATTTGGAAGAGAGACGCTGGCAGACGATTGGTACGGTGATTCGGAATAATGGGGGAGCGATCGCAGCCGAACAAGTCGTTCCCTACCTGGACGAGTTAGGTGAAGGCTGGGACAAAGAATACGAAGATTACATGCTGCCTGTACTGAGCCGATTTAACGGTCAGCCAGAAGTGAGCCCAACCGGGGACATGGTGTATTACTTCCCAGAGCTGCAAGTATCGGCCATGGAACGCAGTAAGTCGGCAGTGAGCGCCTACCTAAAAGAGCAAAAGCGAAAGTTTACCCAGGCAACCTCCGACCAGGTAATGTTAGCGATTGGGCTAGGATCGGCGAATATGATCGGCGCGATTGTGCTGCAAAATATGTTGCAGTCCGCTTTAGCGCAAGGCCTTCAGCTGCCAGTCGCTGCGGTATTTGCTCAATCTATTCTGGGTGTGTTGCTGGCGTATGGCTTTGCATTCTTAGCAATTCCGCTGGTGCGATATTTCTGGGTGCAGTGGCGAAATTCTAGGATTGAAGAACGTAATGAAGAAAGGGCAGCGCGAGCAACAGAACTGAACCGGTTGGGCGAGGCGTTTCAGCAGAAGCTGGCCTTTGCACAGCAGTTTGCGGCGCGAAAGGTGCTGAAGGAAGAAGAAGCGGTATACAGCACCGAAACCGATTTGTTTGAACAAGACAACAGACTCAGTGAAGCTGAGTTTATGCGAAAGCTCAACGAAATCTAATCATCTCACTTTGCAGACGATGATTTATTTTCCGCCACAGCGACTCTCCTGCGGTTAAAGCACCGTAATTGTTAAGACTGAGGAGCCGCAGGTCTTTGCTAAAACGACAATACAGCTTCTGGATTGCGGTAATGCTAGGCAACACCATAATCCGTGTACGGTCTTTTGTAAGGCGGCTGTAACCCTAATACAATGTCCTCGCGGGCAACTCCCAGTTCTACCAAATCTTCAGCAGGATTTTGGTCTGTCAAATTTTGCTGAAGCCAAACTTTGCCATCCTGAATATCAAAATGTACAACGCAGCGATATACGCGGACAGTCCCTTTCCAACCGACATCCATCCACTGATAATGGCCTCGCTCATCATCAAAAACCAGCTCCACTTTAATCTCGCTGGTGTGAGTCGTTCCTCCAGCATACCGAGAAAGCAATTGCCGAATCGCCTGCCGATAATTAGCTAATTTATCCACGTCACAATTTCCTCCCTGCTGGCTTCGTACACTATTAAGCTTACCTGATACAGCTTGATTGCCGCTTGGGCAAAACCAAGTTGAAAAAACGTTTGGTAAACATCTGTAGGCACTGCCAGATAGAGCAAACGGTCCGGCTCTGTATTTGACAATGCCAGTCGATAGCTCAGAAATTGTCCAAGTGCTGCGTAAAAATCTGTCACAGCAGATGGATTCAAAAAACTCTTAATCTCGACAGCAATTTTTTCATCGCCTCTGCTAGCCGCCAAAACTCTCTCTGCTGCTAGATCCACTTGAAACTTCACGTCTCCAAATTCAATCCTTAGTGGATCAGCTGTGATAATCCACTGCTGTTTTTGTAAGGCAGTTTTAACAGCGTCGTGAAAAATATCTTTTGCCACACTCTATTCTTCGTTTTCTATATCGACTACTTTGTCTAACTACCTATAATCATACTGTCCGTACGTCCAGTGCTTATGTTATTCAAGTACCCTTAGCCATGGCACATACTCAGTAGGTTGTAGATTTTTACAGCTGCATATTTTCTAAAGCTCATCCCTACCAAAGAATAGAGGTTAAGGAAACTTGCCCGTTGTCCCCATTCTTTGGTTTATTCGACATGAGCACTGCGCTTTCTACAATTCTGCACACCTTCTGTAAGTCTCACAAGCGGACGGTTCTTGCGGCGGCTGCACTTTCGCTGTTTAGCGCTGGTATTTCCAACCTACCGACACAGGCCGCGATACCTGTAGAAACGTCTTCGATTGAGCGCTCGGCCACTAGCCTATATGCCATGTCAGATTCGCTGATTGGCACATGGCGAGCCACCGATGCCTCGGTTCTACAAATGCTAGATAGCCTGTATAGCCCTAGCGGTGCAGCGCCTGAGTCAATTACAGGTAGTGTGTACCTTGCGTTTGACGGAACGGGTGGCCTGACGGTGACCTACGACGAATTGCAGATGATTTTTCCAGCATCGTCTGGGCTCCCGCCTGTAACGCTAAGAGGCTCTATGGCATTTGGCTGGGCTGAAAGTGCTGGGGTGATGAGTATGACCGGACAAAGCTATGAGATAGAAGCAGAAGTGCTGGGCATGACATTACCTGCGCCCCCAGTGCCCATGGATACGACTAGTTCTGGCTATGAGATTGCTGGGGAGCTATTGTCTTTTAGCGGATTTGAAGGGGCGCATGGGGAGATTTTGTTCCCTGGGAGCTGGTTGAGAACTTACTAAGGGAACGTAAATTAAATAACTTCCCAATTTTCTAACTTCTCGAAGGCCCTCACCCCAGCCCTCTCCCAAAACTGGGAGAGGGAGCCGGAGTCCAGATTCTCCCTTAATCCATTAATGATCGCACCTGCTGAGCGCTAAGCGCATCATCAAAGATAGCAACGTCATCAACACGGCCACTGAACCCGTTGACACCACTTCTGCCAACACTACCATCTTCAAAGAAGGTACTGCCAATGACGTTGCCTATGCCAATTCCAGAGGGCCTTTGCCCTAGCTGAGAGCCCTGCGCACTGCCAATTTCTTTACCGTCCAAATAAGCGGTTAGCGCACCGTCTTTTATGGTTTCTGTTCCTTCTAGCACCAGCGCCACATGGTGCCATCTGCCAGAGACAATCTGTCCCTGCTTTGACTCTATCCAGTCACCTTTCCACTTATTTGGCTGACGATCCCAACCACCCGAATAAAGCAGCCCATCTTCTAGATACAGATTAAGCCCTTTACCGTTGTGGCCTTCTTCGTATAGCACTTGCTTATTGCCGGTTTTGGCTTTATCCGCATAAAACCACATCGCAATCGTGCGCTCGTTGCTCTCGGATAGCTGCGAGGTTGGCGAGCCTTCTAGAAGAACAACATCGTTGTTACCATCTAGCTTTACAACTTTGCCCTGTCTACCATTGACTCGCTGGGAACCATTTTGCAGCTGGGCATTGGTCGAATTACCCGCAGCTGCTGTGTTAAGCGCGATCGCGCCACTACCCTGGTTAAAGTCCAGTTCGATAGTCGCAGAAGAGGGCCCGGTTGATGGAGTAGTGGGGGGATTGGCCGGGTACTGAGTGGGCGGTTGAGTAGGAGAAGCAACAGGCGAAGAGGTTCCCTGACCGGGCACCGCATTGGCTTTGCCAGCGAGCGACACATTGTCAATGGCAATGCGATCGCCGCTATCGTTACCCCGCTCTGTATTCACCTGAAACAACAGATACTCATACCCTTTACCCAAATCAACATTCAGATCCATTTTCTTCCAGTCGAAAGATTCGCCCTCTGGCCCACCGTAGGATTGGCTGACCAGCTGAGTGCGCTGCATAGGCAATGAACCCACCTGCTGCGGCCCAGTCGTATCCCAACCCGTGTTGTCAAACTGGCCGTTAATGCCCCACAGGCTAACGGTGATTTCGTTGTTCTTCCAGGGCGAATTTTTAGACCCTTCCACATTCTGTAGCCGAAAGCTCAGGGTTTGCTTGCCCTTGTGCACGCCTTCATTGCGCACAACCTGCCCAATGTGCTGCGCCCACTGCCCTACTTTTGATAGCTGAGCAACACCATTGGCCACTCGCGTCCCCTTGGGACTGATAAACCAGCCTTTGTCAGCCCACTGGCTGTTGTCCATCCAGGCGTATTTTTGAACAGGCGTTCCGGAGTCAAAGTTACCCCCAATAAAAGCATTGCTGTAACGGGTGGGCTGCACGTTGACGGTTTGCTGGAGCGTGGTTTCTTTGCCCTGGGCGTCGATGACCGATAGGCCGACGGTGCGGCGTCCGGGGCCGCTGAACGCATGGGTCAAGGTGCGGCCAAAGTAGTCCAGGCTACCGTTATTGTCTACATCCCAACCATAGGCAGCAATGCCCTTACTCGTAACCGGCTTGGGCCTGCCTTCACCGGGGACATAGGGGTCGGGATCGAAAGAGGCACTGGCATCGAACTTAACGCTGAGCCCACCGACACCTCGGCTGCTGAAGCGAGCAACCGGAGCGCGGTTGCTGCCTTTGGCTTCAAACTGATTGTTCTTGAATTTAAAGAACGCGCCAAAGTCGTCGTTTCTGTTGTTATCTAGATATTCGTCGGCTACTTTGCTGAGGTTATAGGTACTATCCGTCACCTTGCTGTTCTGCAAAGTATTAGTGTTGTAGTCTTTGTCGGTAGGCAGCTGCTCGAAGTGAATGCCTTCTTTGAATCCCTGAACATCGACCCCATCGACGACAGAATTGTAGGTAGCATGATTGACAAAAACGCCTCTGCCGCCGCTGACTCTGGTGTCGGTATCTACCCCAGCGACGATGCCATTTTTAAGATCGACATTGCTGCTGTACTGTATCGATACGCCGCTATGGCGATTGCCCCAGGTCTTGAAGTCTGTAACGAGCGATCGCCCCTCATGTGCGGTTGGTGTTTTGTAGGCTACATACGGCTCACTAAAATCTAGCTCTCCGTCAAAATTAGTGCTGTGGCCCCAGTAGTCCAGGCCATGGTTACTGTTGTAACTCTCAAAGCCTTTGACCGTAGCTGTGGGTATGTGGCGAATGTCAACGTCTGTAAGGCCAGGGAACAGCGATCGCATCGCCGCTGGCAAATCTTCAACCGCAATCGTTTCTACCGGACGAAAATCGTACTCTACATCCAGCGACCCAGAAAACAGAGCCATACCATTGTGGTTGGCACTAATCGCTACGTTGTCAGTATTGGCGATCTGCGCAGCACCATGAATCCAGTAGCCATCGCCTTCAAAGCCGAAGTCGAACCGTTTCTCTCGTTTGCCGTGCTGCCCCTGGGCAGCCCTAGAAGGAACGCCTGTACTTTTGATCGAAATGTTGTCTTCCCATCGGCCAGTTTCGTTACCCGATTCGGCGACGATACCGGCACCGGCGACGTCAAAGACAACATTATCTTTTAAGACAGCGTGGGACTCGTGCTGAACAATTCCCCAGCCAGGATTACCTGAAACCACACTCCCTTCTAGCACAACAGGCTGTTTAGAATCTAGCCCGGTCAGGTGAAAATGTACCGAATAGCGCCCACGAGGATTTTTGCCATACCCCTTAGAGCCATCGACATTTTCACCAACATCGTCAACGAGTTTTGTTTTGTCCGAACGGCCCAAATCGTAAAAGCCTGCGTTCAACACCTTAACGTTGAGATTGTGCATCAGCATCACATGGGCGCGATGGCTGATAGGCACGTCCTTTCCGTTTTCTGTTTCAAAGCTGACGTTGCGGCTAAGGTTAGCTGCGTACAGGTCTATCTTGTTGGGATCAAGCTGGGAGTGCTTTTTATGATCGAAGCGGAGCTTTGTCTTTTCAGCTTCATTACTCGCGTTGTCATTGGTAAAGCGGATAGTTTTACCGTTAATCTCTCGAATCGTGAGAACTTCGTCGCGAAATCTCTCGTTTGTTCTATCGCTCTTGTCATTGCTGTAGCTAGTGCCTGCTAGAACAATTTTGTCACCCACTCGCCAGCCGGTGAGATTGTCTTTAAACGACAACGTGTCGTCACCGGCCAAAGCGTTTTTAGCCAGGCGCACTTTATCTTGCTTATCCGCACCATAAATATTTACAGTGCCATGACTCAACAGGCCTTTGGTAAGCTGCTCGGGGTCCCAGCCGGTGTTGACGGGGCGATCGCTAGTAAAAATAATTCGGGCCTGCTTATCTGCCGCAACCGAACGCGACTGCGAGCCAATATCAATACGGCCTTCTGGCGCGTTGATGATAGTTTCTACCCGCATCTGAGTATCTTTCCAGGTTGCAAATTGCAACCTGCCGCGAACCGCAACGGTTTTAAGATCGACCTCACCCACTGTGTCGTAAGTAACCGTGACACCTTTCGCGATCAGCACATTCGCACTTTTTCCCGGGACCCGTCCCCCTTTCCATGTTTTCGGGTCTGACCAGGAACCGCTACGAACTGCAGTATGGGTCATGCTTGTTGAGTTGATGAGCTTCTCGATGGCCGTCGTGCCCTGGTGCGACATGCTGCCCCCATGGGACATACTGCCTCCGTGGGATGCGTTTATATGGGCATTCATTGCGGTGTTCATAGATGTACTCGTAATGTTCGATGCTGTCATGGCGTGCGATCGCCACGATTCTTGGGGAATCTTTTTCTTTCTGATGGCGGAAAAATTGATGCAAGCAGAACAAATTAGTCTTGAGGCTACAAGACTAAAAAGACACGCTCGCTATACTCGCAGAGGCCTGCAAGGCTGTGCGACAGTAATTATTTATGAAAAAGCCACAAGCCTAAAACTTGCCAATAGCACATTACCATTGGATAGGATGGACGTAATTTTCACAGTGGGTGTTTAGAACAACAGACAGCTTCAGCAAAAAAAATCAACGAGCGAATTGATGCCTTAATAGGCATACCAACTTGCCCATTTACACTTCTATCATGAATGTGAATCTTTATGCATAACTACTAGCATTGTGAGCGCCTATCCGAACAGTCTTGGGTGAGGGCTACAGCTACAGCACAGACCGAAGGTATTGCCGACTAAAGGGCATAGCGCTGAAGCTCTGTCAGTGTTGTGAATTGTTTAATTGTGCGCTCTCCTTGTGCTCTCCTTGCATGTTTAAGCTTCATGTGTTTATTGATACCTAGGCTTTGGCTGATTGTAGTTAAAAGGTCTGTAGCACAAGCTACGCTTAAAGTCTTCTTGACCAAATCTTGAACAGATCTTGACATAGCTGACAGCTCCGATTCTGCTTAGCTCTCAACAAAAGAGAGAGTCTATTTTTACATTCTCTCTAGCGTGATTGTGCAAGGTGAGCTTACACCAATTTTTTAACTGTCAGCCATCATGTTGACCAACAGCAGGTAAGTAGAGTCTTACACGCCATTACTTTCTATCATGTCCGATTAACAAATCGGCACAATGCAGTACTTTTTCTGCTTGGTCTGGTGAGTTTTTTCTATTGTCTTATGGTTAAAGCCTTTCTGTTGTAAAACGTGGCCACATGCTAAATCAGCTCAAAAAGATAAGCATATGCGCCTGTTGGGTCCACCATGATTGAAAAGAACCCAGTCTCTGGAATTTCTGTTTTTGGCATCACAATTTCCCCACCCAATGACTTAGCCTTCGCTGACGACTCATCCACGGAATTAACTGCAAAGTAGTTCATCCAAACAGGTGGCATTGGAGGCACACTCGGCGGTCGCTTTAGGATACCGCCTACTGTACTACCGTTGATAGTCAGGCTAAAATACTCGCTCTCATTCATGATCATAGGGTTCGAAAACGTCCAGTCAAACAGTTCAGCATAAAACAACAGTAGGGGCGCTGGTTCATCTACCATCAGCTCCATCCAACAGACTTCGCCAAAGCCGTTGCCAATCATGTTGAGATTTTCATCATCCTGAGAAGGGGTAAAAACGTGGAAAGCTGCCCCCGCAGGGTCTGTAATTACCGCTGTACGACCAATAGTAGGAATGTCAAAAGCAGGAACACAGACTTTTCCACCAAGCGTTTCTGCGCGCTTACAGCTTTCATCTACACTGTCTACCGCGATGTAGGGAATCCAGTGGCTGGGATGGGGAAAGTCTTTTTCCAAAGGAACAGGATTGCCAAAGCCGCCGTTTCCTGCGACATAAATCGTCGAGTCTTCTTCACCGGGAATTTCTACTGCGCTCAGCTTCCAGTCGAAAAGCGTTGTGTAATAGTCGTTGGCTTTTTCAACATCTTTTGTCATTAAGCTCCACCAGCAAAAGCTCCCGATTTGATCTTTCAGCATCGTCAGATTCCCTCTGTGTTAAATTTTGTTTTTGATAGATTTTTACCTGCGACAATTGTAGAAAATTTGGCAGGTATTTTGCCATTAAAAAGACTTTAAGCATGGCGAGAGGAAAATAGTCCGCCCGCCCCGGCCAGAGTAAAGCTCGTATGATCACAGTCATAGAAACCTAGATACGTTTTTTGTATGATTCAGCAAACACCCGCATTCACAAGCGCCAAAAAGCAGATAAAAGGCTCTCATGCGTTGACTCGCCGCAAAATTTCATCACAGGTTTCTGTCGGGGTCTTGGACTTTGTGTACACTACAAACTTCGCCAGCCTGTTGTTAGAAGGATGTTTTATAAAGTACTCGTTTGTACTGCGAATATCGGCTGGCAAGTGCTGATTACGCTTGCTTAAAATGCTAATGGAGTCTTCTAAGTCAGGTGACGGCAACAGAAGAACAACATTAGGATAGGGTGACAAGGCTTTCTCAACTCTCTGAAATAGCTGAGAGTCATCGTATACAGAGTGTCCTGCACCAAAGTCAATCACGTAATTCGTATGCTCTGCGAGGAGTCTTTCTACCGCATATGCCTCAAAAGGTTTCCAATATCGCAGAATGCCCCAGGCACCCTCCTCTTCAATTTTCTGCCGTGCCAGGGTCTCATCGTATCCAATTTCTTTGTAGTAGCGCCAGCGTTTTTCATCCATAGAACATTGTGGCAAGTCAAGTCGCTCGGCTAAAAGTTTTCCAACGGTAGACTTGCCCACCGTCTGAGGACCAATAAGGATAATGTCTGATGGCATAGGGATTTCACACTTTAACGAGTTCTTTCTCAAGCTGTTTTTCTATGGCATCACAAGCTACGCGTGCCCCATTTTCTGATTGTATGTTGTGCCCAACTTCTGCTGCTTTCTCTATGTAGCAAGAACCTTCAAGCAGTATTTTCAGTTCCTCGGTCAGTCGCGATGCACTGCATTGCTTACGCGTGAGCGTACGTGACGTTCCCAATCGCTGCACCCTGGCTGCATTGTCAGGCTGGTCAAGGCTGTATGGCATCACCAGGGTTGGACAACCAGCTCTTAAGGCCTGAGCCGTTGTACCGACTCCCCCCTGATGGATAATCGCACAAGCGTGAGGAAAAAGTTGTGAATAGGATGCAAATCGCCTAAAGAACCCCACGTCGTCAGAACAATTCGGCTCATGACTTTTCAAGCTTAAGAGTACGCACAGTTGCCTGGAAACTAGTTTTAGCTCAGGCAGGCTGAGGAGAGCAATGACAAATGTCATCGTTTTCTATGACAATACGACCCCATAACAGGATAAAGAGATAAATAGAGATACCTCAATAGCTTTCACATAGGACTTTAGAAACGTTTTGGTTGTGAAAGCATTTTTTTTGAAGTAACCTTGAAATAGGTTGGGCTTCTCCCCAGGTGCTAGCACAAAAATATCGTAAATGTCGGTGCATATTATTTTCAAACGAAGTGGGGCCAGTCCTGTTTACGGAGAGATAGCAATGTTCAAAAATATTTTGGTCGGGCTCGACTTTGGTGATACTTCTGACGCTGTGTTCCAAAAGGCGGTGTCGCTTGCTCGGTCTATCGGTGCAAAGCTGACGCTGCTTGGCGTGCTTATCCCAGTAGAGGAGCGAAGCGTTTATGAAGGGTCCTATCGAGAATACGAATTAAAAGAGCTAGATCGGCTAAAAGGCTTTGCCCAGAAAGCGCAGGCAGTCGGTATCGATGCTGAGGTCGTTCAAGTAGCGGGTTCCACAGGCTGGGCTATTTGCGAGCAAGCCAAAACCGCTGATGTCGATTTGCTGATGGTAGGCAGTCATGGGCGCATGGGCCTGAGCGAGATGCTGCTAGGCAGTGTGAGCAACTACGTAATGCACCATGCTGATTGCTCTGTGCTGGTTGTTCATGAATAAGCATGAAATCTGTATGAGACTTTTCTCATAAAGTTGTTGACTGTAACTTATTTTCTTGAAAACATTATGTTTCCCTCAAAGAATAAGACGGTTGTCTTGTGTCCGAGAAACGACTAAATGACTCTAAGCATAACGCTTTGATAGCTTTTAGGTCTTCTCCTATCGGTCTCTTTTTGAGATATTTTTTCATTATCTATCATCATGATGAGTATATTTTATCCTCAAATACTGGGGTCTTCGTTAGCATCGATATATAGATATAGGCAATTTTTCTCTTGTGAGAGGTCTCGTAATGCTGACCAAAGAGCCGTCTACGTTTTACCACCATCTCTCTGTCAGTGAAGCCGTAAAGCGCTTAGATAGCTGCTTGAAAAATGGGCTAACAGCAGAAGAAGTTGCGCGTCGCTACACACAATATGGCTGGAACGAGCTGCCTATTCAGCCCGGGCAGCCTGCCTGGATGAGGTTTCTCTTACAGTTTCACGATCCGCTGCTTTACATTCTGTTGATTGCAGGTGCGGTTAAAGCTGCGCTGGGCTCTTGGACAAATGCCTTTGTGATTTGGGGGGTAACGCTAATTAATGCGGTGATTGGTTATGTACAAGAAGCTAAGGCAGAAGGGGCGATCGCCTCTCTGGCCAAAGCGGTTACGACCGAAGCCACCGTCCTTAGGGAAGGGCAAACCCTTCAGATACCTTCTAGAGAGCTGGTTCCTGGTGACGTCGTGTTGCTCACCTCAGGGGATAAGGTTCCGGCTGATATCAGGCTCTCTAAAGCCCGTAACCTACAGGTAGATGAATCTGCACTGACTGGGGAATCTGTGCCCATTGGAAAAGCTGTTGATCTGCTGTCTGCGAAAGCCTCACTGGCAGAAAGAATTAATATGGCCTACGCAGGTAGCTTTGTTACGTTTGGCCAAGGGCGTGGTGTAGTCATTGCGACAGCAGACAAAACAGAAGTAGGAAAGATTTCCGAATCCATGCAGCAGCGAGTTAATCTCTCAACGCCGCTAACGCGGAAATTTGCCAAATTCAGCCGCATTTTACTCTATTGTGTTTTAACCTTGGCGGCGCTCACCTTTGCCATCGGTCTGGGACAAAATGAATCCTGGAGCGACATGTTTGAGGCAGCCGTTGCGCTGGCAGTCAGCGCCATTCCGGAGGGCTTACCGGCTGTCGTTACCATCACCCTGGCCATCGGCGTGAACCGCATGGCCGGTCGTAACACCATTATTCGCAAGCTGCCTGCTGTCGAAGCACTCGGTAGTGCCACCGTCATCTGTTCAGACAAGACGGGAACGCTCACCGAAAACCAGATGACGGTGCAGGCTATCTATGCTGGAGATAGCTACTATCAGGTCAGTGGCGGTGGCTATAGCCCGAAAGGAGAGATCAGTGAGCTTGTTCCAAGCGCTGCTGGCGAATTATCTACAAATACAGCTTCAGGAGAGATTTCCTCGCGCAATACTCTTTTTGAAATGGGGTCACCTGTGGCGCTAGAAGAGTGTCTGATTGCTGGAGCGCTGTGTAACGACGCGCAGCTAAAGCAGACAGGAGAACATTGGTCCGTTGTGGGTGACCCTACAGAAGGCGCTCTACTAACGGCTGCGGCTAAAGCGGATCTTAGCCAAACAGGACTCGCTAGCTCTCGGCCCAGGTTAGATTCTATTCCCTTTGAATCGCAGTATCAGTATATGGCGAGTTTGCATGAAGCGTATCCTCAAACGATCTATGTCAAAGGATCGGTAGAAGCTTTGCTCAGCCGATGTTCTGCTAGCCTCGATAAAGATGGCCATCTGGTACCGCTTGATGCTGCTGGGATTGAGCAGGCGGTTGAAAATATGACCAAAAAAGCGCTTCGCGTGCTGGCGTTCGCCAAAAAAGCGGCAGAGCCTCATCAGCATTCTCTAGATCACAGCGATATTGAAACAGGCTTGGTGTTCTTAGGATTGCAGGGAATGATTGACCCGCCCAGGCCGGAGGCGATCGCAGCCGTACACCATTGCAAGTCAGCAGGCATTCAGGTGAAAATGATCACGGGCGATCATGTCTCTACTGCGCAGGCGATCGCCGCCCGAATGAGCCTTCAAAACACAAACAGCGTCATCGCTTTTGAAGGAAAACAGCTGGCTTATATGAGCGATCGCCGTCTGGCTATAGCGGTTGAAGAGGGCGATGTTTTTGCAAGGGTCGCTCCCGACCAAAAGCTTCGCATTGTAGAAGCCCTGCAGTTTAGCGGTGAGATCGTTGCGATGACGGGTGACGGTGTGAACGATGCACCTGCCCTTAAGCAAGCAGATATTGGCATTGCGATGGGTAGGGGGGGCACTGAAGTCGCGCGTGAGGCTGCTGACATGCTGCTCACTGACGATAACTTTGCTTCGATAGAAGCGGCGATAGAAGAAGGACGCACTGTATACCAGAATTTGAGAAAGGCGATTGCTTTTCTTCTCCCGGTAAACGGAGGAGAATCTATGACGATTCTCATCAGCGCCCTGCTGGCTAGAGACTTGCCGATCCTCTCTTTACAGGTGCTATGGCTAAACATGATCAACTCTTTGACCATGACGGTACCTCTCGCTTTTGAGCCAAAGTCAGAAGGAATCATGCAAAGACCTCCTCGCAATCCGATCGAGCCTCTGGTAACAGGGAGTCTCCTGCGCCGAATCTTAACGGTTTCACTATTTAATTGGATTTTGATTTTCGGGATCTTTGAGTGGGCCAAATTTACCACTGGAGATATTTCTGTTGCCCGCACGATGGCCATTCAGTCCTTGGTTGCCGCTCGCATTGTTTATCTGCTTAGTATCAGCCAGCTAGGCATTAGCCTTGCAAAGGTAATCACTCGCAGGGCAAACGCCATAGGCAATGCGCCTTTTCTAATCTTAGGTATTGTTGTAGCGGTGGCACTACAAGTTTTGTTCAGCCAATGGAGCGTAATGAATGCGCTTTTTGAAACATCGCCACTCACTTGGAATCAGGGGCTAGTTTGCCTGTTACCGATGATTCCGATGGTGCCACTGGCTATTTTCAGTCATCTGATCGATCCGCAGTAAAAGATAAATGGAGGATTCAAGATGGTCACACATCGTCGCGTTGAACGCTACTTTACGGTGAGTGCTTATGCTCTACTGATTATCGCGATCGCGATTGCGATTGTTGCGTATTTGGTTTCACCTTTGAGAGATCCTAGCTTTGTCCCACAGTCGGCAAATGCGGGTGCCACCGTCAGCTGGCTAAGGCCTGAAAGGTATTGGATAATAGGGCTCAATACTTTGGCGATTACCCTCGCTACAAACACTACAGTTCTTCGATGGCTGAAATGGCGGACTCGTCGCGCGATCACCCCCACAAATCGAGGGCGGCTAGGCATGTTGTTTCGAGTCCTAACGATGTGCGGACTGTGGCTGGTCATCTTCTATGGCACTTGGGTTGTCTCAATGTATTTTTTGCTGTGGCAATACATTCTTGACTGATGGTTCACTCATTTGGGTTTGAGTGCGTTTGCGACTGTTTGAGCAAGCCGCAGATCTTCTTTGTACCTGACCGCGACTGGGATTGCCTTCTGCCCGTAGAATGCTTAGCGTACTGAGGTTTGCGACCACTGACCAAATTGTATCGAAGTCTCCTTTCTGAGGATATTGGCAGGCGAAGCCATATTTTTCTGAAAGAATTTGTTGGCAAGTTTCTAGCGATAAAAAGATTTTGCGTAGGTTATGAAAACTGTGAATGATGTTAGCGATGAAAGCTGGTAGTCCCGCAAGTCACGATAGATAAGGATTGAGAATTAAATAATTTGGTCATTTGCATGTTTCTTGCCGCCCACTCTTCGAGAAGAGCAAGCTCTACATCCCCTAGCCCTTTTCGGACACAGTTTAGTTGTCCCTTGGTTGCGCTATTGCGTTTTCCCAAGCTTGGGAGAAGGGGGACCGGAGTCTGACTCCCTCTCCCAAACTTGGGAAAACGCAATAAAAGAGCCAAGGGATAACTAAATTGTGTCTGAGAAAGGTTGGGGTGAGGGCCTCGTGAACTGGAACTTGGTCAATTTATTTAATTCTCATTCCTAAGTGAACTTTTTCATCCCATAGCGCTATGTCATATTTTCTAATGACAAAAGTCATTGGGTTGACCGTAATGAGCAATAGAAAATGAACAGACTGTTGTCTATCTCAACCTCATGAGGCTATAAAGCATGAATTCCACAGTCAAACTAGTTCTTGATATCTTGATGGGCGCTGTTATTCCTATCGCAATCTTGAACACACTTAATGAGCAGCTTGGCACAGTCACTACCTACGTTGTTGCAGCGTTAGTTCCTGTTGCCTGGGTCTTTATCGACTTACTGTTTATTACCAAGCGCTTCAATTTCATAACCAGCTACGTCGGCGCTTTTGCAGTCGTGAGGGGTCTATTGGCATTTTGGTTTGTCGATGGCCTTCAATTCGCACTCAAAGATACTTTAGGCTCTATCTTTACAGTTGCCGTGTTTTGGATATCGATTGCGATGGGAAAGCCCATTGTGAAGTATTTCCTCATACAGGGCATGGGGCCAGAGTCACTGCAGCAGGAGAAATCGTTAAGAGCGTTGCTCGAAGAGCCAGGGGTTTATCGGTCACTGGTTAATGGCACCCAGATTATACTGCTCGTCAATTTGGCAACGGGCGTTGCCAACTTTATCCTCAACTTTCAGATTGTAGTGGCCGATTTTGGCACGACCGCGTTCAATCAACAGGTCGCCCAGGTCAATGCCATTACCCGCATCGCACTTGCCATCCCTGAGTATCTTGGAATCGGGCTTATCGCCATCCTCATCCGCAGAGCAATGTATTTTTATCTCCCCGAAGAGGCTAACGATGAACAAGATGAAAGCGACTTTTGGGAACTGCTAGAATTGAGAGAGATTAAGATGTGTGAGGCTAAAGAGGCTGTGTACAAGTAATTCGCTTACTGCAAACTATCAACATCCACGGTCAAAACCTCTAGCTGCGCTTCTAGTTCTGGTGACATCTCCGTCTGATAGCGCCCGCCTAAATGCTCAGCAAAAAAGCGCTCTAATGCGGCAGTCATCGCCAAAGCATTAATCTCTTTTCTAAAGCCATGACCTTCATCTTCGGCGACTAGATACTCCACAGACCTATCTAAATCTCTCAATGCTTTGACGATTTGATCAGACTCTTGCTGTAAAACACGCGGATCGTTCGCGCCTTGAATGACTAACAAAGGTGCCTGAATTTTATCTGCTGAATACAGAGGAGACTGCGCTTCTAGACGTTCTCTATCTATTGGGTCGGTTGGGTCACCCACCCGTAAGTCCATAGAATCTTGAAGGGGTATCCAGTAGGGTGGAATATTTTCCATGAGCGTAATCAAACTAGACGGCCCCACAACAGATGCGCCTGCTGTATATCGCTCTGGCGTAAATGCTAACCCAGCTAATGTGGCATAGCCTCCGTAGGAAAATCCCATAATACCCACCCGATTCGGATCGGCGATTCCCTCGCTGATCAGATATTCCACACCGTCGGTAATATCGTGCTGCATGACGCCCGTACCCCACTGTTGATTGCCCGCATTCAGGAAAGCTTTTCCATAGCCTGCAGACCCTCGAAAGTTTGGCTGTAGTACCACATAGCCACGGTTAGCAAAAAACTGAGCGACTGGACTATAGCCCCAATTGTCTCTCCCCCAAGGCCCACCGTGAGGAAAAATGATCACCGGCAGATTTTCTGCAGGAACACCTTTGGGTAGGGTGAGGTATGCTGGAATTTCAACGCCATCACGAGCCTCATAGCGGATAGGCGTGGCAGACGCTAGGTGTTCACTTGGTAGCGCAGGCCATGCATCGTAAAGCTTTTCAAGTGTTTGACTGCTGCGGTCAAACAAGTAGGTTGCACCCGGATTCACATCGCTTTGAGCACTGACTAGGGCAACTTGTGCGTCGGTAGTGATCGAATCTATCGAAAGCTCTACGTTGGGAAGTTGTTGTTGAAGAAAAGCCCAGTCGGCTGTCCATTCTTCTAATTTTGGATATACGCGGCGGCGATCGCCCACATAGTAAGTCGCCACCAGCTCATCAGTGGCAGGTGAAAACAGCGCCCCGCCAAAGTCCACCTGCTGTTCAGGATCTGTCTCAACCAGCTCAGTTTCTCCTGTATTGATATCAAGCAATTCTAGCTGAGTGAGATCTACGCCTTTGTTTGTTTGCAAGTAGACCTGCTGACCGCTTTCATGAAATCGAATCAAGCTACAGGTTTCTTCAAGGCGGCAGTTATAGAGAGGCGTTAGCTCTCCATTTTCTTCTACTTTAAGAATCTCCTGACCCTTTTCTAACGACTGGCGACTGGCTAGGCGAATATTGCCTTCAAGGTCAGCGCTCCAGTTAGCAATAGTGCCATCATTTTGAACCAGTAGGGTGCGATCGCCCGTTATCAAATCCAAGCGGTAGGCATCATGCACCCGAGGATCGCGATCATTTAATCCAATTACAATTTGATTCGGTGTCTCTTTGGGAACCGCGTACAGCACCGCTGTCACATTCTCCATTGGCGTTAGGTCCCGCGCACCGACACCGGCTTCTCCGATGACTTCGGGCTCGACGGCATAGAGCCGAAAGTTTTCATTCCCACCAGTATCTTGCCCGTACAGGATAAAACGACCATCTGCGCTCCAAAAGTACATCATGATGGGACCTTGCGTATCTGATGTCACAGGGCGAGCCGCTTCCATTGGTTCATCAATACCCTTTACCCAAATGTTGATGACGCCATTGAGTGGTTTTTGGAAGGCGAGAAACCGACCATTGGGAGAAAGCTGCGCACCGATGATCTCTGGATCTGAAAAGAACAGTTCTCGCTCAATGAGTGGCGGCAAGGTAGATTGAGTGACCAGCGCTTGAGCCATAACATCTGTAGATGACTGTAGGGGTAATGGCTGACTCGCAAGCCCAAAATCAGCAAAGCTAGTAGATAAAAGTACCAGCCCTAAGCCTAAGTGAAATTGTTTCATTGTTGAGAGCTCTCTTAAAAAGAAACAGATGCTTTAACCTTGTCGAACTTTTTTGGCTGCTGAAATATACAGAGGTCACCCCTTGTGATGACAAAAGTCATAGAAGCCCAGACATAGCCTTTATAGAATTCGACTGCGTTTAGATTGTTATTCCTGTTCCTTTGGAGGTAGTCGTCATGGCTTTGATTGCGCTCTGCTTTGCCTTTATGAGCTTGGTAATAGGGTGCGGATACCTATGGATAGCGAGCGCCATAGGCCAAGAAGCTGGGCTACGAAATACCCGCTATGGTCTAGTCGGACTGCTAACCCTCTTTTTGATTGCGATTATGATGCCACAGATAGCTTCACAGCTATCAGAAAAGACTCTATCAAACTTACATATTCTGTATTGGTTACCGATAATTGGCTTTGGCTCATGGGGATTGAGCTGGCCCTATCGAAAGCAAGAATCTGGTGACTTACTGCTTGATGCAGGCCGAACTTGGCAGAATAAAGTCCTGTTTTGGATTGGACTGATAGAAGCGGGTATCGCTACGTTCATCACCTGGCTATCTTCTAGACATTTTCTCGCAAGTCTTGACTCAGCAGGTGGTCTTTTGCAAATACTACAGGTCCGAGCGCCACAGGTCATTTTCTGGTGGACGATTGCTATTTTACTGATTTCTACTGGATTGAGTAAGCTAGAGTTGAGAGAAAAGGGGCTTTGCTTCTTATGGACGTTTGTTTCATGGCAACAAATAAGCGCATACTGGTGGGAAAATTCGCAGCAGAATACGCTCACTATAAAAGTCAGGCGTCGCTTACTGCTGTCGCCTAGCTTCATGAGTATTAGAACTCCTGCAAGATACCGCGATGCAATTGAGCGGATCGTTAATGCTCATATCCCTCAGCCATAAAAGATTGCAAACATAAAAGATTGCAAATCGCCCGGAGACTTTCAAGTTGTTAAAGCAATTCGGTTCATGGCTGTTTTTCACTGGGTAAAAGGCCCGTACAGATTGTCTCTAGCGTGATTATTCGTTCTTCCAGAATCTCCACCTTTTCCGCTAAACGAAGTTCTTCCTTTCTGGCATGTTCAGGAGACAGCCACACTGCCACTGTTCCGCCACCTGCACCTAAAACCACCAAAAGTGGCAAAATGATACCACCTCCGGCTACAGGTACTAGGGGAATACAAATAGCTAACATGCCAGTTGCTACGCCCCAGATAGTAGCCGTGGCGCGAACTTTTGGTTTTCTTTTCGAGGATCTTCGGCTCATGTGAAAGTCTCCTTCCTTTTTTTCTGGACTATTGCTATGTGAGCATGAATAAAACAGTTATAGCGTATGCGACATAATCCAAAATGGTAGCTGACTGCTGGGTTCCGTACCCGCATAGGTTTGAGTAAATCCAAGATGCTCATAGAGCGCTACGTTTCTTGGATTATCTGTTCTGAGGGTGCAGCTAGAGTGACCGCAGCGCTGCATGTTGCGAAGGGCTGAGTGAAGCATTTGTTTGCCGAGCCCTTTGCCGGAGAACTCTGGATGGACGCCGAACACCCACAGATACGCGTACCCCTGCGGTGCGCTTGTCTTCGTTATGCGATCGCAGAATGCTTCATGGCTTTCGATTCGCTTAAAGGCTGATTGACCTATCTTGAATGGAGTCCAAATCATGCCGCTATAAGTCAGCATCGGCAGCGTTAAAGGAAGGCTGTCGCCTGACATCCACAGTAAGATACCTTTTCCATTTTGTACAAATTCTACGTTGCCATACTGCAGATTGCAGCGAATTAAGGGGAGAAAAACTTTTGCAATGTTCTTTTCGCGGGCGATCGCATTCGGAAAAACATAAGCCATAAACGGGTCGCGCGAAAAGGCCGCGCCTAGAGACTCAGCGGCTGTTTTGAGTTGAGAGCCTGTCAGTGAAAGACATTGCTCGCCAGTCTTCTTATCAGTTAATAACAGTGGTGGATAGTTTTGCATTGTTCTCCCTCACATTACTGGTAACACTTCTAAGCTCAAGATAAATCCGCTAACTTTGCTACACGATGTCAATTAGTCATCAAAAAATATGACAAAAGTCATTGGATTAAATGAGATATGAATATTTCATACTGCTTATAACGAGTCTCTATGGTCGATGTGTCGGCCTAGCCTTTACAGATAGAAGAAACTCAACAGAAGCTATAGATGAATTCGATCAGGAGGTTCTCGTGCTCCGGCGAGAACGACCAAGGGACGCAGACCACATTGCAGGAGACCTGCACAATCTGTTATCAGATGGATGCGGCAACAACAGCTCGACTAAAAGACATATGGTTTGATATATGGCCTGGATTACAGGCCGAACTCGCAGAGTTATCTACAAATACAGACTGGCGGGTCATTGAAGGTGCATCACACTACATCCCCCTAGAGGCTCCAAAAGCGATCGCAGTAGCCGTAAGAGATGTTGTGACTGCTCAGCGCGAAAACACTCTTGTGCGACATGCCAAAAGATAGCCAAAAGATGTATGAATGCGTTACCGGTCTAGTAGCTATCGGTCTAATAACAGTGCGGACGGTAGAGAAATCAGCATTGTCCAGCCGCCCAGTATGACAATTACCTTCGGAAGCAAAATGGCGATTTCTGTGGGAGAAAGCGCAACGAGTGTGGTTTGCAGTGCTAGCAGTAAGGCCCAGCTAAAGAGAGCCGTAATAATTGCAGCCCAGACGCCTAAAAGCCAGCGCTTTTTCCGAAAGAATAGAAACGACGGCATAGCAGCCACTGTTATCGGCAGTGACAGCATCGCCACGGAAGAGAGATAGGGGAGTTCGAGCGCGCTACTGATACTCTCCTCGTTAGCATCCATTACGATGATAATTAAGGCAGTTAGAACCACCAGAGCAGCGAACCAAAAGATACCGAGGGTTCGACGAATAAGTAAGAGAGTCATTTGATTTTTCCTATCCTGTCTTGAGTCCTGTTTAAGCAGAAACACACTGTAAAAGCGATGACCAAAGTCATTGGATTAGGTCGAACAATCATCTGAAATGAGCCATACTCACCCGCATCGGCTTTAGAGATTCCGTAGGAATTTGAACAGCACAACTACTTTCTTTTTCGTATCAGCACAACCAAGAGGATGTCATGAAACCCAAAGTAATTCTTTACGTAGCTGCAAGCTTGGACGGTCGCACCCAAGGTTTTTCTGTCAATATGGAGCTATTCTATTCGCTTGCGCAGCAATGGAATGAAAATGCCTCTTTAATAGGCTGCAATACGCTGCTCAGTGCATCAACTGGTGAACCAGTCAGTGCATCGGAAGCAGTAACAGAAGAGAAGAAACCCTCTCAACCGTCTTCAGCGGCAACAGATAAAAGTGAATATGACCCGCGCCCTATTCTCGTTGTGCCAGATAGTCAGGGCAGGCTAAAAAACTGGCCGTACTGGCAAAAGCAGCCCTATTGGAAAGATTGTGTTTCTCTGAGTACCTCTCAGACACCTGCGGAACATTTGGCATATCTTGCTTATAACAATATAAAAATAATTAAAGCGGGTGTCGACCATATAAACTTCACCAAAGCACTAAATGTACTAAGCGAACAGTTTTCTGTCACGTTGATTCGTGTCGATAGCGGTGGAATTTTAAACAGAGTACTGTTACAGGCCGGATTGGTAGATGAGCTACATCTGTTAGTGCATCCTTTTCTGGTAGGTAGCGGCATACAGAAAAAGTTTTTTAACGATTTAGGGGCTGAAGAAAGGGACGGAATTTCGCTTAGCTTGATCGATGTGCAGAAAAAGGCAAAGGATATCGTATTGCTTAGCTACGCCGTTTCAAAGTAAGAAAATGCAGTCTTTACAGAGACTGGAATACATTGTTTTTCTTCTTCATGACATTTGGTCATAGAAAAGCATGACAAAAGTCATGGGATTCGAAAAGATAATGCCCTGAAATAAGAACGTGATATTAACCTCGAAGGAATGAACAAATTATGCGTACAAGTGAGCATCCTAATGTTTCTCTTTTTAATCGCCTAGATCCTGCTAACATCGCGCAATCAGCAGACATATTTGCAGAAAATTTCGTTTGGCATTTCTTTAATCCTCAAATGCCAGACCTTGAGGGCGACTATCGTGGCTTAGAAGGTCTTCAACTTTTCTTTGAAAAGCTAGCAATGCTGTCGAAGGGAACCTTTGAAGTTACTCCAATTTCTGTTACACCCATTGGTGATGAACTCGTCATTGCCCATGTCAAAGACAGAATGGTACTCAACAATACTTCAGTAGAACTCGATGCCGTCGTCGTCGGGCGGGTCGTAGAGGGCTTGCTGACCGAGGCCTGGGATATTCCAGCTGTTTACACTGAGTCATTGCAGGCAGCGGCTTAAGCCTGTAGTGATTTAGAAACATAACACTAGCGACAGCGTTCTAAATCTGAGCGCTGTCAAAAAATATCCATTTCTATTGCATGTGTGCGAGCCATAGAAGACTGTTGAAATAATGCTAGCCAAATCACTTTCAAGATTAAACAGAAGCCTATTAAAAAGGCACTATTCGTCGCTCATTCAGCAGTTAACGGTTATCCTCTCAGTCTGTTTGGTGTGTAAGGCATTGATCACTTTGCCTGCTCAGTCCGCAGAGACCATTCACCTTGACTATAACTTTTTTGGCAGGGCGTTTCCGGTCTCCTCATTGGAACGCTTTGCTGAAAATGGCAGTATAGACAATGAGTTAGCACCTTACCTGAATGGCCTGTCCTCCGCAGAGAAAGACGGGCTTCGGCAGTTGTTGAGTACGCCTCTGCCTAGCTCAGGAACAGATGGTTTTCCTAATATGAGCGATCCTTTTGTACTTTCTCAGTGGCTACACTCACCCATGGGTGATCTCACTTTGACTATGCTTGGGAAGTTCATCCAGACGCGATCGCGTCGCAATGGGCATCAAGCGCTGCGGGCTGCAATCGTTTTAGCCGCTGCTGACCCCAATGGGCTTTCTCTCATTAATGTTATACGGCTGTATCCAACGGGTGGACTGCGGCTGAACCTGCCACAGCTTTTGGCCTTGGCTAGTAGTATCGGCGGCAATTTTGAAAGAACTGAACGATTGGTTGCCACGGCTATTGAGCGCTCTGCGGCCACAGCTGTCTCGGAGACTACTCTGAACTATAGCGAGCTGCCTGTATTGGCGAAGAGCGGTCAATTCGATGTGGCGCAGCGGACTTTGATACTGAATGACCAAAGACCTAGCGGGGCTGGGGGAGCGTTACGCGATCGCACCTATCCAGTCGACCTATATTTACCCGAAGACCTCAATACTATTTCAGGGCCTATTCCTGTTATGGTTTTCTCTCATGGCTACAGTGCTAGCCGCAGCGTTACAAGGGCGGTGTCTTTAGCGCGTAGCCTAGCGGCCAGTGGATTTGTTGTGGCCGTGCCAGAGCACATTGGCAGCAATAAAAGATATCAGAACGACTTCTACAAAGGACTTACAGATGAGTCTTTTGAGGCAAGAACATTTATCAACCGACCGCTAGATATCAAATTTCTGCTGGACACCTTAGAGGAGAAAAATGACGAAGTGTTTCAAGGGCGTCTCAAGCTAGATCAGGTGGGTGTGATTGGTCACTCCCTGGGGGGCTATGCCGCCTTGGCTTTGGCTGGGGCCACTGTTGATGTTGACCGACTGCAGCAGCAGTGTAATCCCGAAACCAGTTTTACGCCCGACACAGTCAATCTGGCACTTTTGATTCAGTGCAGAGCATTAGAGCTAGGAGAGTTACCATCAGGGCCTATATCGGTGGACTCTGTAGCTAGTGAAAGAGTGGCTAATGAAAGAAGGACTAATCAGAGGTCTGTTGCCATTCAACAGCTAACAGATGGCAGTCTCAGCGATGATCGAGTGGGCCTGGTGATTGCGCTATCTCCGCTAGGTAGCTTGTTTGGCCCACAAGGAATAGAGCCTGTTCGCGCTCCAGTGGTCATTATGGGAGGTGCTTATGACATAACTGCCCCCCTTGCCCTAGAGCAGCTATCCACATTTCAGTGGTTAACGACAGAACACAAGTATTTCTACATTACTGAGCATCTTGCACATACCGCTGAGCTAACTCGCATTGTGTTAGAGATTGCTCACGCTGAAGAGGATGCGGTCGAGAGGTTTAATACCTTCGAAGATGAGCTACTGAGTTTGACTGAGTCGCTGATAATTGCTCACGGAAAAGCTCATTTGCTGGGCGATGAGTCGTATCGCCCTTATCTAACGTCTGCTTATGTTCAGGCTGTCAGCATGGACCCAAATAGAATTCACCTGCTGCGATCTTTCTCAGAGGGGTCATCGCGCTGATTATTCATCTCGTAACGCAACATTATGGCTATTTACCTACGAACTAAACGGAGTGGGAGACGGTTGAAAAGCATAGGCTTGGCATTTCTGATGGCTCTGTTGCTTCCTGACTTATCCCACTCTCGACCTCAATCTGAATCTGAGTATCCTATGTTTAGAGATGTCTCGGATACCCACTGGGCAGAAACGCCCATAGCTACTTTGCCTGTTGTGACTAAGCGCATTGGGTTAAGCGGAAATGGGGAGCGATTGGTCACGCTCTCAGAAAAGAGCGACCTTATTTCAGAAGAGCTGCGTGATCGCAATCAGGCAGAAAAGGTGTTTGCCATTCAGCTATGGGACGCAAGAACGGGTGAACTCATAGCAGAAAAGGTCCCCGATGAAGCAGGTTGGTTCAGTGCGATCGCAATCAGCGAAGACGGCCAGCAAATAGCCGCCATCTTCACGGCCCTGCCAGATTACGAGGTGGAGCTACTGGTTTGGGACTTAGACGCGGTAACTCTAGGCGCTGCCTCATTACGTCAGCCTTTAGGCACACTCAGTCCACAGCAAGCTCAGCCACCCGACCAGCTGATAGATGCTTTTACAATGACTCAAGTCGCGTTTCGTCCAGGAAATAATGACATCCTCACTCAGGTCGATTTAGGAGAAGACAATATCAATAGCAACAATACTGAATCGTCTCTAAGGCTTCACGATAATGTCACAGGAGAGATTTTGTGCACACTAACCCCCTCGTCGGGCGCAATGCTGACACAGTTTGCCTTTAGCCCTGACGGCACATTACTGGCTGGTAGGGGGACAGCACCTGATGAGATGACTAACTCAAGCAGCTCTCTTGTTGATTTGTGGCAGCTAGACGACGGCGAGCGTTTTGCAACCATTCGAGCAGACTCCGGAACAGACTTTTCCCTGGCAGGTATAGGATTTACACAGACAGGCGCTTTTAGGTCTTTAGAGCAAAGCTATACAGACGAGCGTTTGAATACTTGGAACCTACAAACAAACGGACAAACAAACGAACTCATTGAGGAGATTGAAGAATTGAACGAAATTGATCGTCAAGACAGCTTCTATGCATTTAGTTCAGATGGTGTCAACATTCTAGTATCTGGAACAGTCGCAGGGACACGTATCCTAAACACTCAAACCCAGAAAGTAACACGTTTGGTAATAGGCGCAACAGGTTTTGCTAATAGCGTATTTAGCCAAGACGGGCGCTACCTGGCAGTTGCAACGCTAGACAACGTTCAAATATTCTCCAACGCTGAATAAAACATGATCGATAGCTAGATAGTAATAAATAAGAGATGACCTCAAAGCTTCAGAATTCAGAACCTTGCGGTATTAGCGGTGCGGTAGCGCGTATTCCTACAAAAGCTGCAGTGTTTCCAGACTGCGACGGGTAACTTCTAACCTGGCAGTAAGATCGCTCTCATCGCGAATATCAATATTTGCGGCGAAGAAGTAGACATTTTCATTTTGTTCTACATAGCCAACATACCAACCCACGCCTGCTTGTTCGGGGCCTTCTGCCACGGCCCAGCCAGTCTTAGCGCGAATGGTGTAGTTGGGCGTTTGTTCAACAATCATGATGTCTTTGACGGTGGCAATTGTATCCTCTGAAAATGGCAGCTCGCTTCTGTACAAGCGCTGCAAAAACTGAATCTGTTCCTCTGGCGTAATTTGTATGTCGCCCGATAGCCAGAATGTATCGATATCTTCGATGCCACCAATAGACCGGTTTCCATAGCCAGATTCTGTAACGTACTGCTGCATCTGCTCGTGACCAATACGGCGAGCGAGCACTTGATAAAACCAAACTGCCGAGCCTTGAAAAGCAGTACGCATATTGTAATCGCGATTCCAGGCTGGGACACTTCGGACTACACCGTCCCAGGTTAAAACTGAGAGGTCGCTTGCGATCGCACCTGTTTCCAAAGCAATCAATGAATTGATAATCTTAAACGTAGAGGCTGGGAGAAAAGGACTCGCATTACGCTGCGGGTTGTACTGATAAAGACGATCCTGATTCAGATCGTAGATGATGATTGAACCTTCTATGCCCAACGCCTGAAAATGCTGAGAGAAGCTGGGTTGACTATTTCCTTCCTGCGCAACTTCTAGCGTAGTCAGTGTAAGCACAGATTTAGCTGGAGTCAACAACAATAATAAAGCCACACTGCTACATAAAGTCACAGTGCCTGACCAGCGAGAACAGTTGTTCATAGAATAAGTAAAATAGTCATTTGATTTTTCCTATCCTGTCTTGAGTCTCTTTGAACAGATCCACACTGTAAAAGCGATGACAAAAGTCATTGGATCGAATCAGATAATGGTTTGAAATATAACCTATTATCGAATGTCTCGAAATAGGAAAAAACAACAATGACAATAAAAGACCATCCTAATGTTGCTCTTTTCAATCAGCTGGATCCTGCAAATATTGCACAGTCTGCTGACATTTTGTCGGAAAATTTCGTCTGGCACTTTTTCAACCCTACACTGCCGCAGATTGAAGGCGACTATGTAGGCTTAGAAGGTCTTCAACGGTTCTTTGAAATACTATCTGTAATGACAGACGACACCTTCTGGGTAGAGCCGATTTCTATTGCACCCATAGGTGACGAACTCGTGATTACCCATGTAAAAGACAGAATGACGCTGAATGGCGCTCCGATAGAACTCGATGCTGTTGTTGTCTGGCGAGTCGTTGATGGATTGCTAGCTGAAGCCTGGGATATTCCGTCTGTTTATAACGATGTCCCGCAACCAATAGCCACTTAGCTGATGTAGATAGAGAGGGTTAGAATTGTGCCAGATAATAACAATTAGAAAATGCTTTCAAAGCTTCAGAACCCAGATGGCAGCGAAACTTACTATCAATCCCTGGGAAACAGCAACCGAAAAACTCTCGTACTGCTGCATGGTATTGGCTCAAACCATGCGATGTGGCAACCTCAGATGGATGCTCTTGCCGCTGCAGGTTTCCATCTGCTAATACCAGACCTCTTCGGTCATGGACTTTCTTCTAAGCTAGAAAATGCCGAACTCACTGCTTGGCACCATCAAATCAACTGGCTGTTAGCTCACCACAAAGTCGAGCAGTGTACGCTGATTGGCGTTAGTATGGGCGGCGTAGTTGCTCAATCTTTTGTTGTAAACTATCCGCAGAAAGTAGAAAAACTGATTGTTTCTGATTCTTTTGGAGAGCTGCGCACTTTTTCAGAGAGAATGCTGGGGTTTAGCGCGATCGCAGGCCTAACTTTATTCAAGGCATTAGGCAGCAAACCCATGGTCTCTGCCATGCAATCTACTTACAAAGCGCCCTATGCTCAGGCCGCACGGGCCTATTTCAGCGCAATCAGCGCAGATCTAGACTTTAACCAGCTGTTGTTAGCACGCAAAGCCATTAATCGTATTGACGTGTTGGAAAGATTGCAAGACATTACAATACCTGCACTTGTTATTGTCGGCGAAGACTTTGGCGAGGGCTTTATCGAAATTAATCGAAAAATTTCAGCAGCGCTGCCCAACGCTGAACTTGTCATCCTCAAAAGAGCAATGGATCCTTCTAATCTTGTTAATCCCGTTGCCTTTAATCAGCACGTACTGATTTTTCTAAGGCAGCATTGAGCATTATCAAACAAACATTAGGGTTCTCTCACCCGCATTCAATCAATCGCAGCTGCGCGTAGATCGACGAATGTTGTTACCTGTTGAATCGGTGTGATAAACAGCGGTGTCGTCTGGATCAGAGAGGCTGACAATCTCGACCTGCCAGCCTTCAGTCAGTGCCGCTAGGCACCCTTCAGCCGGACCCCCAAGACCCAGACAACCGTCACTCCAAGTCTCCGCACTATATTTAACAATTTTCAATTCATCTGTAGGCACACCTAAATAGCTAGCATGTGCCTGAAGCACTGCAAGCGCTATTGCTTCAGGCAGTGGCTCTGTAGATAACTGATTGCTATCAACTCGACGAATACTGTTACCCGTTGAATCCAGATGATAAAAGGTGCCACCAGCACTGTCGGTCAAATCACCTACCTCGACTTTCCACCCCTCAGTTTGTGCAGCCAAACAACTTTCTGCAGGGCCACCCAGTCCTAGGCAGCTATCGCTCCAAGTTTCCGAGCTATATCCCAAAACTTGTACAGCGTCCACAGGTACACCCAGGTAGTCAGCATGGGTCTCACGCACTAACGCTTCTAGCGCTTCGGGAAAAGTTTCTGAAGCCTGATCGCGCGCGTCACGGCGAATGTTCTCACCTGTGAGATCAGTATGGTAGCTGGCGGCTCTATCCTCGCCGTTCGTAATAACGTTCATTTGCCAGCCCTTTGTAATCACCTCCATACAAATTTCTGTCGGCCCACCCAATCCCAAACAGCTATCATTCCAAGTATTCGACTGGGCACTGACAACGTAGACAGTCTCCAAAGAAACGCCTAGACGATCCGCATGGGCAGCCCGTACGCGATTTTGTAAGGCTTCAGGCAAAATCGCCTCCGTTGCCTCTATGGGATATGGGGGAAGTGGCGGTGCGGTAACGGGTCGCTCAGCAAGTGAATAACCTCCTATCAGAGCGAGCAGTGTTGTTGTAACCATAGGAACAATCAAACGATTCATAGTCTTAAAATTTCCTTTGCAATCTGAACAATAGACGACCTCAACAGCGCTCTCCAGGAAAAAGGTCACACGTTCAAATGACCTCTCTCCTTTGAAATTTCTCCTAACGGCTAACGTCATTTTGACCGGGTTCTATAGCTTCTGTCGAATTGCTTAGGACACTGTCATCGGCTGAAACCGTTACATAGCCGCAGGCAACTCGACTAGCAGCGGTGAGAGCCCGCATCGTCGCACGGCGCTAGGGAATGCTCACCAAGACAAAGTAAGAATGCATCCGCGCTTTGCTATATCTCTAATGTTGCAGAAAGATTCAATGCGATTTGATTGACTCGCTGCAAATTCTACACCAACTTTGGGTTGTCAATCATCTCAAAAAAATGGCTATCTGTATTGTATTGCTGCTCAAGCTGTAAGACTAAGACTGCAAATGATCGCGTGCCCAGAGGGCGGCTTGAGTGCGATCGCGTACATCCAACTGTGTAAAAATATTCGTCAAATGGTTTTTAATCGTTCCTTCGGTTAGGTGCAAAGCATCGGCAATTTCTCTGTTGCTGCACCCTCGTCCCAACAGCTTCAAGATTTCTATATCGCGCTGATTGAACAGATTCTCGGCGCTTTCACCATTTACAGTAAGTGGCGCTTTTACCTGGGAGAATACTTTGGGGGCAATGGTGGGGCCAAGCTGGCTGTAACCCTGATATACGTTGCGGATTGCGATCGCCACCTGCTTAGCAGGCGTACTCTTTAGCAAGTAGCCAAGTGCCCCTACCTCTAGCGACTGAAACACGTACTCATCTTCATCGAACGTCGTCAGCACCAAAATGCGGATCCACGGAAATCGCTGATGAATTTCTCTAGTGGCCTCTACTCCATTACACACTGGCATCCGCACATCCATCAAAATCACATCCGGCTGAAGCTGCGCGGCCAGCGTGATCGACTCTTGCCCATGATTGGCCTCGCCCACAATTTCAAAATCATCTTCTAGCGCCAAGAGAGACGCTAGTCCCTCCCGAAACATTGGCTGGTCGTCCACTAGTAAGATTTTAATCATGATGATTTGAAAATCATAGAGCTCAATTCAAGATATGTGTTGTTGAGGAATGGTTACTTGTATCAACGTCCCCTTTCCATGAGCGCTGTGTATGGTCATTTTACCGTCTAAAAGCTGCACGCGCTCTTGCATACTCCGCAGGCCAAACCCCGTGTGAGCGTCACCCAGTGAAAAGCCAATTCCATTATCTGATAGTCCCAGGGCGACGCCTTCTGAAGTAGACTGCGCCCATAGCTTCACCACAGAGGCCTGGGAGTGCTTTTGAATATTGTTCAATCCTTCTTTCACAATAAGGAACAGCTGCTGACTGACCTGAAGCGGAAGATAGGGTAATCCGATTTCGGTTTCTATTTTGAGTGCATTTGATCGACAGGCATGGGTTTGCTCCACTTGAGAAATAAGACTGGTGAGCGCAGCAGATAGGTTAAAGTTGCCGTCCCGCATGGTTGAGACTGCCCGACGCACCTCTTCTAGCGATCTGCGAGACAATTGTTTTGCCCGATTTAGCGCCAGTTGGCTGTGCTGTGGGTTTTCTTCTTGCATCGTCTGAGCGACCTCTAGCTGAATATCGAGGGTTGTCAGGGTATGGCCCAGCGAATCGTGAATGTCTCTAGCAATGCGAGTTCGCTCCAAGTCGGCAGCAAGTGCCTTTACTTCTTGAGATAAGTTAGCAGCCTGCTGACGAATTTTCCGTTCAGAGATAACAGTGAGGGATAGTAAAATAATGAGTAAGTTAATCGCAACAGAACCAGCTGTTCCATTTAGAACAAAATCAGCTACCTGAATAGATTTAGGAACAGCATACATCTCGTCTATCTGAGCATAGGCTTCTTCAATAGGTCTTGAGATATAAGTAAAAAAGTACTGAGCAAAAGCTACTTGCCAGGCGACACCCGCAGCAATCACCGTAAAGATGACCTCCCGACGACTAAGCAGAAAGCAGCTTTTTACAAAAACTAGCCATAGAAACAAATCTAGTGCAAAGTGAGTAAATAATCGCGTGACTATGAGTGCACCAATCTCTATCCATAGATAAGCTCGCTTCTGCCACAAAGGTCGGTGGATAGGAAATTGCACACTGAAGATGGCAAACAGAAGAAATACCAGAAGAACAATATAGTCACCATGAGTAACCTCGTAGCCCAAAGGCTCATAAAATAGAGGAAACAACATCCGTAGGACGGTTATGCTCAAAAAAGCCCACTCCACATACTTTAGAATTTTGTATATGGAAGGTGATGGGTCAGACGTTGTTTGGGTGGCCGAAGCAGTCATGACGAATCCTTGTTGACGTTTCTTGTGCGCAGCTGGCAAGCGATTGGCAATAGCACCTGATAGGTGTAAATCGTATCGCAGGGGGGTGGGCGATCGCCATTACGAAAGTCATTGATTCTAGGCAATGCTTCCTATCAAAAACCTCAAAGGAACGTCTCAAAGCAGAACTCTAGAAAAGCGCTGCCACCCTTAAACTGGGATGGTTACCTGAATGACTGTTCCTTTTCCTATCGTGCTATGAACAGCCATTCGACCTTCTAGTAGCTGTACCCGTTCGTGCATTCCTCGCAATCCAAAGCCCTGACTATGAGAAGATAACGAGAATCCAACACCATTGTCTGAAAGGTTAAGCACAATGCCTTCTGGCGTTTGCTCTGCCCATAGCTTCACCACAGAAGCCTGTGAGTGCTTTTGAATATTCGTCAGCCCCTCTTTAACAATGAGAAACAGCTGCTGGCTGACCTGAAGAGATAGCGGAGGCAACTCTATTCGAGTTTTTATTTTGAGCGGGCGCGAAGCGTGGGTTTGTTCTACCTGCAAAATCAGGTCAGCAATAGCATCAGACAAATCAAAGTAACCGCTGCGCATAGTTGATACCGCTCGGCGAACCTCTTGCAAAGACTGACTCGATAGCTGCTTTGCCTGATCCAGCGCAAGTAGGCTGTGTGGTGGATCTGCTGCTCGTAGGGCTTGAGCAACTTCTAGCTGAACATCGAGGGCAGTGAGAGTGTGTCCTAACGAATCGTGAATGTCTCTAGCAATACGAGTTCGTTCTAAATCTGTAGCCAGAGCTTCAACTTCTTGCGATAAGTTAGCAGCCCGCTGGCGACTTTTTCGCTCGGATATTACCGTTAAGCCCAATAGAATGACCAGCAAACTTGCTGCAACGTAAATAACGCTACTGTTAATAATCGTATCTAAAATAACAAGATGTCTGGGCATCGCTAACTGTTCTTCAAAGTTTGCCCTGAGTTCCTCCACGGGCAGTGAGTATTCATGGGTCAGCTGCCACACATAGCAGATTTGCCATGCGACCCCGGATACAACTGTTGTATAGATAACGTCTTTACGAGAGAGTAAAAAGCAGCTTTTGACCAAGACAAAATATAGAAATAAGTTCAGACCATACGCAGAGAAAGCTCGACTGATGAGTAAACAAAATATCTCTACAAAAATATAGGCTCGCCGCTGCCATGTAGGGCGCTCGACCGGGAAGACGTTACTCAGAACAGTCAATATCCCTGCAACGCTAAACAAGACGTATTCGTCAGTGCCCATTTCAAAGGCTAACGGTCGGTTCAAAAACAGCGACAGCATCCGCAGGGCAAGCATGGCCAAGAACGTCCACTCGACATATCGCAGTGTCTTAGCAAGCGAGGGAGATATGGTTGCTATAGAGCCTGATTTATCCATTAATTAGTGGCACATAATCCGTACGCTGAATGATAAAACACTCTCTCTAAATTTGCGATAACAAATGTCATCGATTGTAATGACTCACTGGTTGGCTTTGTTGGCAGAATGTGTAGATTCTGGTAGGTCACTGTGGCGCCTATCCAGATAACGCGTAGCCTGCTCGGAGAGTATGCGACTGGGAACTACGACATGACAAAAGTCATGCATTAACGTGACGTCTCTCCCTGGAAGCGTTCTAATCTCACCGATACACTTCAACTCAAGTAACAAAAACGTCAAAAATTAGGATTAAGACTGTATGACCGTCACGTTAAAAACCGCCCCAGTTATCGCAGCTCCCTTTGGTGCCAACACCATCAACGAAATCGATACCTATTTAGAAACTACGGCACAACAAGAAGTTCTTTCTGGCAATGTAATAGTTAGTCGCGGGCGAGGCACTGCCATTATTCGTAGCTATGGACTTGCCAATAGAGAGCACTGGGTGCCTAACGCTGCGAATACGAGATTTCGGATCGGGTCGGTTACCAAGCAATTTACAGCAGCGGCAATACTACAGCTGCAACAGCAAAACTTACTAAACATACATGCACCGATTACGTCTTACCTACCTGACTATCCTCACCATAAGAACAAGCGTAATTGCATTACTATTCACCATTTACTCACTCACTCATCAGGGATTCCTGAATATCTAAATCCCGACATTTTCTCCGATATTTCAGAATGGATGAAATTGCCAACTACACTTGAACAAATCATCGACCGGTTTAAATATCTTCCTCTCGTATTTGAGCCCGGTAAGGCATTTATGTACAGCAATTCTGGCTACGTGCTGTTAACCCAAATCATAGAATCCATTTCGGGTCAGTCCTATGCTGACTATATGCAGGCAAATATTTTTGCCCCACTGGGTATGAACAATACAGGCTACGAAGTCCCCAAAGCAGTCATTCCAAATCTTGCCCAGGGATATCTCTCCCTGGGTGGCCAAAGCTATCTACAGGCAGAACCCATCGATATGAGCCTGCCTCAGGGCGCTGGTGGCCTATATTCAACCGTCGAAGATTTAGCGACCTGGCATCAGTGGCTTTCTGTAAGCTCCGCAGGGCAGCCGACTTTAATGCAGCCTCCTTTAAGCAAAGCGTCTGTTACCTTGCTTTTAAAGCCTGTCATAGCCATGGGTCTCGATAGACCAGGTCCAGATGCTTTCTATGGCTACGGTTTTGTACATGATACCTATGTGGGTCATCAACTGCTCCACCACAATGGCAGCATCAACGGATTTGCTTCGTCCCTGAGCTACTACCCTGAGGAAAAGTTAACTGTTGGCATACTGGCCAACTGTGAGAATACGTTAGCCGAGACAATCAGCAAAAACTTAGCCGCTATCGTCTTCAACCACTCGTATCTCAATAACTGTTCATAAGCAATTGTGTTCAATGCACTGGCGATCGCCAGTGGGAAATTTAGGAATGCCTGATATTTCAGACAGTAAAGTACTCGTTCGCCCGGCTGTGTTAGAAGATGCCGAGTGTCTTAGCGCTTTAGCCTTTCGCTCAAAGGCCTATTGGGGCTATTCTCATGATTTTATGGAAGCCTGCCGCGAGGAGCTGCGCTATACCCAGGCAGATATTGGCAGCAAAGGGTTTTTGTTTGCGATCGCAGAATTATCTCGCACAATTGTTGGATTCTATGCCATCAAGGCACTCTCTGACAACCAGTTTGAGCTAGAGGCCTTATTTGTAGAACCCGCATATATCGGGCAAGGGATTGGGCGTATGTTGATAGAACACGCAAAGCAAACAGCTAAAAAACTAGGTGGAGATAGACTTGTTATACAGAGTGATCCTCATGCAGTTGGCTTTTATCAAGCAGCTGGTGGGGTATCTATCGGCGATCGCGAATCCGCTAGCATAAGCGATAGACTGCTGCCAATGCTCGCGATACCCTTGAATGAAAACACTACTGTCACAGATGGTCACTCATATGAGCTACCTAGCATACATTCCTTGAATCGCGTGACTGGCACACCTCAGTGAGAATGCCTATCTTGGAGCTATCACCAGACGGTTCACGTGCTGATCTCAAAAAGAAGGTATGTCATGAGGCAGTCATCCAATCATAAGGTTCCGACCATTCCGCCAGAGAGTGTTTGGGCAGAAGGCATTCATATTGACTACGGGGATGCGTATCCCAACCCAACGTTTAACAAACACACTGGACAAAGCGAGGTTCACAATTCCTCACCACGCGCTGTGCCACTCCAAGAGAATGATTATGCTTTTGAAGGGCGTTTTCTTGAACAAGATAGAGACAACAGCGATCGCTTTGAGTTTATCAACTTCGAGGAGAGTAACTTCGACGCCAGTGGCTTGACAGATGACGATTCTGAGGAGGATGAGTTTGATGAGTCGGCTAACGAATTAGATTTTCGTCTAGATAATCGTCACGCCACCTGCGATCACGACTTCATCGACGATGATTACGAAAGTTTTGCTGATGAGCTGACTCAAAGCTTATTCCCAGAGTTTGATGAATCCTCAAAAACGCCAGGACGTCGCGAGAATAGGCGCGGTCGTAAGGGGCATGAGATCCAGCGTCGGGTAAAGCAGCAGATGGAACAGCGACTAGCCAAAATCGTGCTAGCGGCTAATTCAACAGACTACTTCAGTAAGCTGACTAAAATTCTTGACGGTGCGGTGTCGTCTTTGGCGGCGGCTCGCTTACCTTCACTGGTGCAAAGCCAGCTGCAAATGGTGCGATCGCTCATCAGCCGCTACGCTAACCGAGGCTTAGAAGAGTCAGCTGTGCTTGAAGATATGATTGATATCTATTTTCAAGAAAATGCGCTTGAAGAGAATACTAAAGGATGGGAAAACCAGCGCCCGGAGAACCCGAGCCTTCTTTCTCCTTTACTGGTAGGGCTCGCAACCAGGATTGTTCTCAAGCCTCGGCTATCTACAGAGGATGTGAGTCCTGCGATCGCCAAGAAATTATCTGGCGCGATCGCCCAGTCAATCCAGCGATTAGCCACGACCCAACAGCTCAAGGCACTGCCTGGCTTAGCGGCCAGTGTGGGTCATATTTCCCTGCGCGATCGCCATCCAATTAGCCAGCTTCCACAACAGTTTTATCGAGCAGCGGTTAAGGTCACGAAAAATCCCCAGCTGTACCAGCGACTGTGTTCTTTTCGCTTACCACAACCGGCTGTTCAGCAACCCGCTCAAACCGGGCAAGGGGCGAACGCGCCCCAACGACTGAGGCTCAACGGGCCTGTAGAGATTTTCATTCGACCCCTAGGAGAAAACTAATGTACGACACCGATGTCATGGATGATCTGTTTTATGAGTCGGCTGAAGGCCTCTCTGAGATGGGCTACGCCGACGAGTACGATGATTTTGACGATTTCGACGATTTTGATGATGACGATTTTGACGACGATTTTGATGACTTCGATTCGTTTGACGCCTACGATAGCTACGATGACGACTTCGACGATTACGATGACGAGTTTGACGACTATGACGACTTCGACTCGTTTGACGATGACTACGATGGCTTCGATGCCATGGATTATGTTGTTGCCGATGCCCTGGGCGCTTACGACACCGACGAGTTTCTCAAGAAGCTGTGGCGTGGCGTGAAGAAAGTCGCTAAAAAGGTAGCACCCGTGGTAGGTAAGGTCGCCCGCGTTGCAGCGCCCATTCTCTCCAAGATTCCGATTCCTCAAGCGCAGATTGCTGGAAAAATTGCTGGCATACTCGGCAAGCTAAAGGCTGACGGGGCTGATGAATTTGAAGCGATCGATGCGTTTGCTGACTTTGCAGACTACACAGACGAGCTAGATGCGGCAGCGCCAATTATTGCTGGCCTGGCCGTTCGCAAGGCGATTCCTGGTGTGGCTAACATGCCCCGCGCTAAACGGCTGAAGCTTGTGAAAAAAGCGAAAAAGGCCACGAAGATGGTCGCAGCGCGTCAGGGTGCTAAGGCAACGAAGGCGATGCCAACTGTTGTAAAAGCAGCGAAAAAGGTCACTCAAAAGACAGGTCAGCCGATTACCAAAACCATTCCCAAGACAGCAGCTAAGGTCGCCAAGCGCCCGCAAACTGCCCGTCGCCTGGCGAAAAAAGTCACTAAGGTTGCCAAGATGAAGCGGATGATGAAAGGCACCACTAAAGTGTCTCCGAAGATGTCTTCTTCCTATGGGATGGGTGGTCGCCGGAAGCGGTGCCGCAGCTGTGGAGAGATCTCAGTCCGTTGTCGATAAGCAGTCTGTAGTGAGGCTGCGTCAGCCAGAGGAAAGGAACCGTGGATGTTCGAACTTTTTTACATCATAAAATTCTGACCCTGGCTGCGCGGGCGGGCAGATTGGCGAAGGTCACCCCCCTGATGGTGGGCATTCGGCAACAAGATCTTCCCTACGCCCCGTCTGCTAATCACTTTAAGGCTGCTAATCAACGACTGATTAAGATCGACCGGGAGGTGATGAAACGCCTGGCTCACGTCCAAAAGCAACAGCGAACCGCACCGCTCAACCAGGTGCTCATGGATATTGCCCTGGTTGAGCGGGAGCTGGATCGGGCCAGGCGAGCTTTTGGTTTGTTCTTTGAAATTTTTGGTCAGCGGGGGTCGGCATTTGCGCCCTCTTTGGATGCTTATGATGCGATCGCTGCCGACTGCTACGCAGCAATTCACAAAGCCGCCCCCAGAATCTTTCGAGGGCCCATGCTCAAGCCCGTGTGCTACATGGAGCATGGCTATTCTCCGGCCACTATGCGCCGGGGCGTCGTCCTCAGTCGCTTACTCGGCGAGCCCAACCCTTTCCCGATTATTCGGATTCCCTGGGATAGAGACAATCCCTGGCAGGCTGTGTTTCTGCATGAGGTTGCTCACAATCTCCAAGCGGACTTGGGCATTTGGCAAGAGAACCGTCAGGCCGTGCTCACCCGCGTGATTAAAGACACTGCCGATGCGAGATTGACCCAAACCTATGGCCGCTGGCACAAAGAGATTTTCGCTGACCTGGCAGCATTGTTGTTAGGGGGCACTGCCGCCGCCTGGGGTATGGCTAACTTTTTGGCAAATCCGGCCACCAAAGCGCTCACCTATCGGCCCGGTGGGGCTCATCCGACGGCCTATCTGAGAGTGTTTATCCTAGCTGAAATGCTCAGGCGCATGGGCTTTGTAAAAGAGGGCGCACAGCTAAAGGGGGTATGGTCCAAGCTGTATCAAAGCGCAAATCCTCGGCGCTTACCGGCTCGCTTGCGTCAGAGCGCCGATAAACTCATCCCCAAGGTTGTAGATGAAATTGCTTTTCAACCCAGGCGAAACTTAGGTCAGCGGGCTCTGGTAGACATTATCCCCTTCACCCCAAAAGACGAAGCCCGAATTCGAGCAGGTGCTAAATCACTCGTCGCCGGGAAAATCCCGCCTAAGCTACCGCCCAGATACATTGTGAGTGCCTCGGCCTTTGCCCTACAAACGGGCAAAATCCCCGCCCGTAAGCTGAGCAACCTGGTTACACGTCACCTCTCTAGCACAAACGATCCGGTTCCGGACTTACCGCCGCTAATACCGCCGCCACTCATCCCCACGTCAGCGTCTAAGCGCAACTCCAAGCGCAACTCCAAACGTAACAAAGCAGCCCGCGTAGTAGCGGCCTAACATCATTCTCTCTTTTTCTAGGAAAACATCATGGCACCCTATTCTGGCAATACCTACAATCAGTCTTCTTCCAACGGGTCGACGCCTAGAAGCAGCCACAATGCTAGTCTGGCGCTGGATAACCTAATTCGAAGAGAGCTCAAGGTCAGCAATCCCAACAATGCTAAAGAAGTCGCCGAGGCACTGTTGACCAAATACCAGTCAACCCCTGGGGCCATTGGCATTACGCGCGAAGCAGAAGGGCTGCCATTTTTACGTACGCCCTCCATGATGCAGCCCATGAGCGCCCCGGCAGAAACCTCCTCCGATGCCGAGCTGAGGCAGGCAATGGACGATGTGGAGCGCGATCTTAAAGAGCTGACGAGCAACGCCATTCTTAAAGACGTCACTCCGGAGCTAGAAGGTTGGGCAACGGCAATTCGTAGCATGATGACCGAAGCGTTTAACGCTGCTCGGTTTGCGCTTGATTCTAGCCAGCGTGATAAGACGTTTGGCTTACGGCGTACGCTGGGTGACTATGCGCGGATGGCCCGGTTTATCGGGGCGCTCAGTTCACCTGTGGTGAATGTCAACTATCGTAATTTGGCCCAGAGTATTGATGAGGTCACATCTGTTCTATTAGTGATGATGGGAGAATCGCTAGCCAATGTTAGCTTCAACCGCAGCCGCTACCTACTTCAGGTGCCCTATAGCGAACTGCAGGCCCGGCGCGATTCAGTAATATATGCGCTACGCAACTTTTTAGGCTCTACCCAAACGGCCTATGCGCCCAACGAATGGCCCAGAGGTGTGGATGCTTACCGACAGCTGTATAAGTACTTGGACGATCAGGGGCAGGGGGATTTGCGATCGCTCCTTACTGAAAATGAGCTTTCTCGCATTATGGACATGCTGATTCAGCGGGCGAGCCACGGAAACGTAGAAGGCCTGAGAAATTTAGGGGCAACCGCACAGTTAGACATCCCCAGACTGCGACGTTTGGTGATTGTGGGTAACAACTTAGATGCGGTGATGCCTGCGTCTCCGCCGCTGACGTCTTTTTTGCAGGCTTTGCAGCTGTTTATTGATGGGTTTGATAGTGCAGGGGGCTTCCGACTGCTGCGGCTGGCCAGGCCACCCATTTTGTTCTATGGGCTGTATGGCAGTTCTAGTAACGACGAAGATGCAGAACAAAGACTCGTTAGTCTGGCGATTGAGAGAAATCGCCTGGCAGAACTACTCGATTGTTTTTTGCAGTGCAGCTGTCTCCCAGATGGCGTAAAGTGTCAGATTATTTTAGATAAAGTCCTTTACGACCTTGACCGGGCCATTGATCTCTATGCACTGGGCGTTGCCTCCAATCCAGAGCCTGAGTATCGGGCGGTGGCTTATCGCTACATTGTGAGCGCGGTATTAGCCGGTAACAACGTTTTACAGTGCCTGCCGGTAGAAGATTCGACAGCGTCAACTAACCCGCAAGCGGCCCAGCTCAGTTCTGATATTCGTGACGTGCTCTCTCGCGTAGAACTGCTGCTGTCTACGCCTATTGACAACAACATTCCTTTGGAGGTCATCAACCCACTGGCCATTCAGGAACTTTGCATTCAGCATGAAATGGAAAAAAGCTGGAGAGATTTGGTGCAAACGATGGCACCTGGCTGCCTGTCTTTTAGCAACCGCAGCGGCACGGGTGTTTTCGATGTTGTTGAGCAGCTAATTCAAGATGCCCTCAGCCTTGCCAACAGCCAAATTGAGGCTTGCAATCTGAACATCAATCTACCGCCACAATACGAAATTAGCTTGGCCGAAGGCTTCGGGATTGATCCACAGGGCTCTGTCTCTTAGGCTTTATCACTGCTAATGGCTCAAGCGCTAGATAGTCATTTTTAACAACTCCTTAGAAAGAGGTTTGTCGCGATGGTCACGCAACTCGAAGGCACATCAACAGTTATTGAGATAGAAAAGCCCTATTTAAGAGGCATTGGTTCTCAGCTGGCCCATATCTCCAACCGATTGGAGAACATTGAAGCCTCCCTACAACCTGAGAAGGCAGTCTCTTTTCAGCTGTTAGATGCTTTGGCCGATACCCACAACTGGGTAGTTTGGGGAAAGGTGATTGATGCCCAGGGCAACCCAGCTGACGGCGTTTTAATCAGCTTGTTTGATCAAGACTATTACTACGACGACCGACTGGGGACAACCACAACGAACCAGGCAGGGGAGTTTTGTATTTTCTACCGAACCGAGCACTTTCAAGATTTAGCTGAAGCCAATCCCGATCTCTATCTCAAAGTGCTCAGCCGCCAGGGCGATGAACTCTTTTGCAGTGAAACGCCGGTTCGCTTTGAGGCTGGACGGTTTGAGCGGTTTGATATTGAGCTAAGACTTGATACCGAGCCAAAAGGAGCGATCGCCTCCCAATGAATAGCCATCGCGATCGCCATACTGCTCTGGCTATTGACGATTGCCATCTCTTTATCGCTTTGAATCCTGTAAGGCAAAGGAATTGACACACAAAGCACCCGAACAAGTCACAGATGAGGACTCTACAATAGAGTAAGGACGCTGACCATGAGCTACCAAACAACAGAAACAATCCAGCGCTTGTGGGATGACTTCCTACGAGAGAGCTTAGCCTCTGTCCCGCCGGATCAACGGCAGGAATATGCTCAGCAGTTTGAAGATCGCTTTTCCGAACTGTTGAAAAATGCAGCCAATGGGGGCGGAGATGGCTTTTTAGATCTGGTTGGCTTTGGGTCTGAAGGCCCCGTCGAGTTTGAGAACCTGTCTTACCCATACATTAGTCCAGACTTTGATGATTCGGTGATTCCTAGCCAACTCCACGCCGCTGCCGAACTGTATTACATCTATCAGCATGAGCGGATGAAGGTGTTTAAGGTTCTTAAGGTACTGCTCGACTTATTCCGCCTGGGCAAGATGCGAATTCAGCGCGGACCCGGTGCGCGGGCGCTGTACCTGGTAGAAAAGTGGAAGCCGCTGCGTTACTCAAGGCGCGATCGCATGGTTGCCTATCGCCGCGCCTTCAACTACGGTCCACAGAAAGCCAAATCCCCAGCGGGCGCGGTCATGAACGTGAACTTTCACCGTCAGCTGGTGGCCTTTATGTCAGCTGTCGCGCAATACTTCCGAGACTTACAGGTCAGTGAAGTCATTCGCGGGGGGCCGATGCTGAACCAGCGTCCCTTCGGGAGTGCCGCGACGGTTCAGCGCTTGGGGCTAGATATGCGCTACGCGCTTGATCGCTCCACCTATGGCAACATTTTCGCGTTGACGATGGAAGTGGGCCATCACCTCAGCTCGATTATGAAACTGTTGGATACGCCAGATATTAAAAAGGCCTTCGATGCCAACACCAAGTGGGACGTGATCGAAGTGGTCTCTAACCGATATTTGGGTGGCACGTCAGAGCCTTCTCAACGAGCCAAAATGGCCGAGAGCGGACGACGAATTCTGAAGTTTGTCGCTGACAATGACTTTGAAACGGCCACTGACCCTACCCTCTTCCAGTCGGAGCTGCGGCCTATTGGTCCCCATGCCGAAGCGTGGTTGGCTGCCTACCGCACCACCCCAGAAGGGCAGCGGTTCCCTGGGGTAAATCCAGCTTTGAAAAGTACGCTGCGTCGGCAGGCACTGCCTGTGTAGATATTGATTACCGTTCACTTATTACCCCTGGGGGTACCGCAGGATGGAAACTCTGTCCGTTACTATACACAAACAGCCCTGGATCTGCGTGTTAGATCCGATTTTGATGCTCTGTAGCCGTGGGCTGCAGGGCGTGGGTCTGACCAGGCAGCTGGGGCAGTCGATGGAGCTTTGGGTCGTGCGAGAACTTTGGCACATTTTAGATGACACGCCGCTTTACCTCAGCCAGGGCTATGCTGCGCCGGGCTATGATGTCACGAGCGATTTGTTGTCGACGCCTAATTTCTCTTTGGGCTCTCCTTTGACAGCTAGATCTGTTCCCGAAACGACACAGGTAGAAACACCGCCACCTTTGCCCTTAATCGATCGGCGATCGCTTCAAGCCTGGTCCCAAATTCGGCAAACAACAGACCTGGGTGGCTACCATTTTTATTGGATGGGAGATGCGGTTAGCCAGTCGCGCCTGCCCGATTGGATAAAGCAAGGCAAACCCACTCATTCTAGTCTTCAGCAGTATGAGCTATTGGCACAGTCACTGGAAACCTCAACCTCGTCTGAAGTGGTGGGCATTCACCAACCGCTAGTCTCTGCCTGCCGTGACGCCGCAGCCCTGGCAGCAGCCTTGGGTTCTTCATTCATTCTCGCGGCGCAACAACAGAGCAATGAACCACCCTACATTGTTCAGTATTTAGAGCATTGGGGGATTCCCTGCCAGCAACGGCCAGCTAGCGATGCGGTTGTCACTATCGAAAAACACCTTTTGCAGCAGCTGTTTGTGCAGTCGGGCCTGGCTAAGCTGCTTTGGTCTGACACGCTCCACCTGGCTATCGTGCATCTTAATGTTCCAGCAGCCTTTGACCCTAACTTAGTGTTGGAGAATGCTTCGGACGAGGACGATGATGATTCCTCCGGTTTTAGCGCTGAGCCGGAACGTCCCTGGGAACTTGAAAATATTCCGTTTGCCGGTGCTCACCTCTGGGACGGCACTCAAGTCTTTTGGTACCCGCTCACCCGCCATACAACGATGGCGACAGCTTATGCAGACTCAACTGCGATCGCCCGCGAAGCGATCCGTTAAACACCGCACAAACAAAGAAACGCCCCAGCTCAACCAAGATGAGCTGGTGATGGTTGCCGTCGCCGGTCAAATTGCCCATCCGGTGGGGAAGGCCAATCCCTATCGCATTGGTCAAGATGGCGTTCCCAGGGTGCTGCCTGCCAGCGGGGGGATTGCGATTAATCAGCGGATTGGCGATCGCTGCGTTGGCTTAGCGGGCGATCATATTGAACCGGGGGTGTCGCTGCACAACAACCAGCGTGAGGTCACCGGCAGCCGAAAAGGAAACAATTTGGCGTTGCTGACCTATGCCTGCGTGGGCAATCAGGCCAGGGTAATGACCGGGCCCTGCGAGGGACAAACTGGGCTGGTAACTGGCAAACACGGTGGGGTAGACCATGTGATAGTGGATTTTCCTAACGCGGTGCTCAGGCGCTTGCGAATCGGCGATCGCATTCAAATCAACAGCTTTGGACAGGGGCTAAGAATACTCGACTGCCCAGCAATTACCGTTTTCAACAGTTCACCCGCGCTGCTGAAGCGCTGGCCCATACGAGTTATCGGCGATGGCCTACAGGTACCCGTTACCCACTGCATTCCGGCAGCATTAATGGGGTCAGGGTTAGGGAAAACGACCACCTGGCGGGGCGATGTTGATATTCAGCTGTTCGATGAGCGCACTCGCCGTCGCTTTCAACTGGGGAAGCTGCGCTTTGGTGATTTAGTTGCGATCGCAGATGGCAACAGTCAGTTTGGCCCCTCATATCAACAGAATCGAACGACTGTTGGCATCATCGTCCATGGCGATAGCACGGTTAGCGGGCACGGCCCTGGCGTCACCCCATTACTCACAGGGCCTTCTGCGCGTTTAAAGCCTATCCGCGACCCCAATGCCAATTTGGCCATTCTTTTTGACCTGCGTAGGCTGCCACCCGCAAAATCTTACCGACCTCATAGCCAGCAAAGCCCTCATTTGGTTCAAAGCTGTCTAACAAAACGTAAATAGAGAAGGAGCCAACTATGAATATGCTCTTATAATTCAGCAAGAATGTAGCAAATGTGACAATTTTTCAGATTTTATGCCTTTATGAACTTGGCTCTAAGGTCTATGTCTTAGAGAGTTTAATCATGCTAAATAAAAATACCTTAAACTCTTCTTTACGCTCAGCAGACCTGGCTTCAGCTTCTGGCACAGAGGCCTCTATTCTAAGTGAGTTTTACATTGGCAGCGATCGCTTTCACGTCATTATATTAGATGCCATTCAAGCAACCTCTGACAGCACAGATATCCTAAACTCTTTTTTGCTAGACATTGGGATAGATAGCTTTTCTGAAGTCACTCGTTTTTCGACTCATGGCAAGCTGTTCATCATTGTAGGGGCGGATATTGCAGATCTTGAGCAGGCTGAAGTTACCTGTGACGTGCAGTCACTGCTCACCGAGCGCGAGCTTCAGATTGCGGCACTGGTCGCCTTGGGCAAAGTCAATAAACAAATTGCCAAACAGCTGAAAATTAGTGAGTGGACAGTAGCCACTTACCTGAGGCGAATGTTTGCCAAGCTGCGTGTGGACAGTCGAGCAGCGCTTGTGTATCGCTGTGCACCTGTGATTCGCAAGTTCCAGAAATTGAGTAAGACAACGGTAGAGAGTTAGTGTCTTGTTACTGCGGAATCTCTTTTTTGGTGCGTCGCACATATAAAGGACTTAGAAGAGACGACTTGAAGAAGACTGCCTGATTAAATAGGATCTTACTTATGATATAAATCCAAGCTTCGCGCTATCAATTTTTCACTCTGCTAAATTGTCGTTCCACAAGCAGGGTCATCCAAGATTTCACACGCTTAATCAATAGGGGAGATAAAGGCGATGTACCAGCGCTTTGGTCACGAAATGGTGAATGATATTTTTCAGGATGAAGAATTTATAGATGCGGCCCACAGGAAGGGGAAACGGAAATCGACGAAGGGGAAGCACCAGAAAGGAGAAAAGCGAGTTATTACAGATCAAGGGGGCGAGAAGGGGGATGCAAGAAGAGGCTTGCCTAGAAAACGCCCGGCAGGACATAAAGGTCCTTGGCCCCCTAAAAAGAGCAAGTTCGACGAGTTCCTTCTAGGAGATGATTTTTCCGACGCATCTCTTTTTGACTCAGCTGCAAAGCGATCGCCTTTGACAAGGGTAGGCGCGACCAGAAGAATGCGAAACGCCCTAACAGAAGCTATCAGAAAGATCAAAACAAAGATTCGACTCGCTCAGTCGGCTCGAAATCATTTGCAGACGCTGCGGCTCACAAATAGTAGAAGCAACAAGCCGGCAGAAGCAAAAGCGAAAGAGGCCAACAGACTAGAAAGAGAGATTGCGCGTGTTACACAGGTCATTCAGAAATTAAAAAGGGACTTAGTCAACGCGCAAAAACAACTCGGTAAGGGTAGCGATCGCTATGACGATTTCCTGAGCGACGATTTGGATACGTTTGACTTTGCCGCTAGGCCCATCTCTCCCTGGCCAAGACTGTTGAAGCAGGCTATTCAAGCACTTCAGCGTGCGCTGCTCGTGCCAGCCAACACACAGACTTTCACCAACCGCCTGTATCAAGCTCAGCAGATTGTGAATCAAGCGGCGCGGGAAGTCAGAAAAGTGATGTCTGGGTCGCGATTGAGGCGGGTTATGGATCAGTTGAGTAATGCCGTGATTAGAATTGACGCGGCCAGGGCGCAGGCGAGGGGGCACAGCTTAGTAGGTGGGGGGCGTAGCTCGATCGATCCTAAGGTGTCGGTGAGGGGGGCGATCGCCCATATTCGCCAAGCACAGGATGCTGTCGGACTAGCGTAAAGCTAGCGCTAAATATTGAGCGGGTTGCCGTCAATTCTTCGAGGAGAAAATTCCATGAGAATGCAATACGAAAGTGATTTCAATAGGGCGGTGGCTAGCTTGCTCAGGGCCGATGCAACAGACGTTTTTGACTATGCTGAAACACCTGAGGCGCTGCCTTGTATTACGCCAGGCAATCCTTACATCCTGCATTGTTTTCCGGTCCATAAAACGGATTTAACCGCGCTACACCACGAGCATCTCGATCGGATTACAGACAAGATCGTTCGCAGCTTTCGTGGGACCCGTCCCATCAAAAAGGTGAAGATTGTTGGACATGCTGCCACCTGGAAAAATATTTCCCAGGCTGAATATGGTCGCCGCGCGTTAGTACGTGCTGAAAATGCCAAAGCGCAGCTGCTTGAGCGGCTGGCGATCGCCAAAGTAAGCGATAAGGTTGCGATCGCCATTGAACACCGTGCCAACCGCAAGCCGCTAGTCGATAACTTAGTGCCTAGCCAAACTCAGGCAGCACAGAACAACCGTGCCATCAATCGGCGGGTGGAATTTTTCTTCAGCCGTTCTCAGCGGCGATCGCCATTAAAACCACCCAAGCTCACCCCACCGATAATCCATAGACCCAAGCCCCACTCATATCAGCCACCCAAATTTAAAGATAGTCGGAAGGGCAGCTGGACCTCTGTTGAAAAAAACAGGGTGAAGAATGCCTACCCGATTGCGATTGATATGGTTGTTGAGGGGAAACGGATCATTGATGCGATCGCTGCTATGCCGGGGGCAAACGCCAGAAAGGCCAAATGGAACAAATCAGCGGCTAAGCGATGGTTTGGAAAATTTAGCGTCATGCGTCTCAGGCGTGTCCGCACCTTTCTGAACACCGCACTGAAAAGGTTAAAAACCAAACAGCTCATATTTGTGCGACGAGGCGTTCATAAGCGATATCCCAATGCGAACGCCGCCACTAGCTGGAACAGTCGTCGCATTCATATCTACGATCCGTTCTTTAAGCAAAAGGATGCAACGTATTATTGTTCTAGTATTGGTTCAGTTACGATAACGTGGAAGGTATTGGCCGCGTCAATTATCGTTCATGAGGTGATGCATCAGTCTCGTTTGACTCGTAGCGATACCTATGGAAAAGCAGCCCTGGCGCTGGCCAGGCGCAAGCCTAATAATGCAGTAAACAATGCCGAAAACTACCAGCTGTTTGCTGCCGAGGCCTATGTCAAAGCCACGGCCAGCCCGTCATCTTCAGCATGGTATAACTGCTGGATGGATATTTTCATCAACTATCCCTACAACTAAGAAATGAGCTAAACACATACAGCCGCTGTAAGCCCGCGCTCCCATGAATAAGTTTTAACTTTGGTAAACAGACTTAACCCATGAGCAGAATGGGTCGATCAAATAAAATAGTTTTTGTAGTATTGGCCTATATCGCGTTGGGCAGTTGCGCCAGACAGCGATAGGAATTGGAGCTATGAGCGATAAAGCATGACCTATTCTGCCGTAGATACAGATACACAAAAGCCACGCAGAATAACCCTGCCCTTTCTGCTAGATGTCGTCATCGTCTCCGACCCTGAGCAGATCAGACAGATCGAAAAGTCCGGGGATGTGGACCGGCTACATGCCTATCCCACGAAGGATCTGCCCTGGTGGGTTCAGTTCTACTTTCGCTCGACCAAATTCTACGATTCGGAGCGAGACCTTTGGTTTTGCCCGTTTGAGCCTACCTTTGAGCCTAGCTACCCAGCTAGAAGAGCCTACCTGGAAGAAAAGACGGCTGAGGGCTACAGCCCAGAAGATGTGCGCCGCATCGCTCACTTGCTTAAAACAAACGCAGAAGACGATGTGCTGGCTCGCGAGATGGTACAAATCGTCAATAAAAGATTCTTTGGGAAAGAGATTCCAACCGAAATCACGGAAGCGGCGAAGTACACCGTGCAAAAGTTTACTGAAGCTGTGATCCCCCTGAAGTACGCGCAGGGCGTTGAGTCGCAGGAAAAAATCATGAACTACTGCGAGCATAGTCTCCCAAAAGACGTTCACATTTTGGATGTGGGGCATAACATTGGGGAAGTGGTGCAGGCAACGGCAGGCTCGCTAAAGATGCTAAAAAACAATCAGCATAGATCTGTTGAAGACATTTTTACAGAGCATGCGCCCACCGAGCAAGTTCCCAGGATTGCGGTCAGACCGTCTACCTTCAACGGGCTGCTTTCTGCGCCAACGGTTCCAGGGGAAACGGTGATTATTCTCAAGATTGCAGAGGCCGCTGCTAAAACAAAAGACATCGCGTTCACGTTTGGTACTGGAGAGTCGGAGAGAGCCTGTGTCTTCAAAGACTTCTTTTTGAACTTTATGAATGACCTGAAGGCTGAACTGGCCTCGAGTTGAACGGGCCTCACATAAAACTGATTTCAATAGAGGAGTATCACGGTTATGATTCCCTGGCACAAATTACCGCTTCCGCTAGCATTACTAGACCTTGTTCAAACGCGCAATTCGCTGCGTGAGAAAAACCTACGTGATACGTCTCAAATTGTCGATAAAGAGACCCTTCCGAAGCCTAAGCAAAGCCCTGATAGTCGGCACCTGGTGGCACGGACTGCCGACGGTAGCTTTAACGATCTTACACAGCCAGAAATGGGGATGGCGGGCACTCGCTTTGGCCGGAATGTGCCGCTGGCAGAAGCCAGTGTGGATCAAAAAAAGCTACTGACCCCCAATCCTCGGCTGGTCAGCAGCACCTTGCTAAAGCGGGATGAGTTTATTCCGGCGACGATTCTCAATCTTCATGCAGCGGCCTGGATTCAGTTCCAAACCCACGACTGGTTCAGCCACGGAGAGAATCAGCCTGACAATCGCTTCTCGGTTCCCCCTGCTCAGCGCAACTCGGGGCAGGCCAGTCCGGAGCAGCCCTCCTCGGATCAGTCTGATAACCAGACCCTTGAAGTGGCAAAAACACTCAAAGATCCCTCCCGCGCTGACGACAATACGCGACCTGCTACGTTCATCAACCATGTGACCCACTGGTGGGATGCTTCGCAGCTGTATGGCAGCGATGAGGATACGCTGCACCGACTACGCACCCATGAAGAGGGGAAAATGCTAATTGGTGAAGATGGGTTTTTGCCGCTAGATGACAGCACAGGCATTGATTTAGTGGGCTTTCCTGGTTCTGCTGGCGGCTGGTGGATTGGGCTGAGCATGCTGCATACGCTGTTTGTAAAAGAGCACAACACAATTTGCGATCGCCTGAAGCAGCGCTACCCCAGCTGGGATGATGCACAGCTTTTTGACAAAGCAAGACTGATTAATGCAGCACTGCTGGCAAAAATTCACACGGTAGAGTGGACGCCCGCTATTTTGCCAAACCCAGCGACTCAGATTGCCATGAATGCAAACTGGTGGGGGCTGCTGGGCAAAGATGTGAAAAATCTGACTGGGCACCTGGGCGATGGTGAATTGCTCAGCGGGATTGTTGGCTCCGAGACTGACCATCATGGTGCGCCTTACTATCTCACAGAAGAGTTTGTTTCTGTGTACAGAATGCACCCTCTGATTCCGGATGAGATAGATTTTTATGCCCATCGCCATGGTGAGCATATGGCGGTAAAGTCGTTTCCAGATGTGTTTGGCAGGAAAACTCGGGAAGCGATGCAGGCGATGCCCATAGAAGATTCGTTCTACTCCTTTGGCGTTCAGCATCCAGGCGCGATTACGCTGCATAACTACCCTAATTTCTTACGGGCCCTGATGAAAGACGGCAGTACTGAGCCCTTTGACCTGGCAGCGGTAGATATCTTGAGAGACCGCGAGCGCGGCGTGCCTCGCTATAACCGATTTAGAGAGATTATGGGAACAGGGCGGGTGTCTTCTTTTGAGGAGATTACGAGCAACCGGCAGTGGGCGAGGGAGCTGCGGGAGATTTACAACAATGATATTAACAGTGTTGACCTGATGGTGGGCCTGTTTGCAGAGGATTTGCCGGAGGGGTTTGGCTTTAGCGATACGGCGTTTAGGGTGTTTATATTGATGGCGTCCAGAAGGTTGAAGAGCGATCGCTTCTTCACCAAAGACTACCGAGCCGAAATCTACACCCAGTTTGGCTTAGATTGGATTGACGACAACAGCTTCCTAACCGTTCTTCGTCGTCACTATCCAGCGCTTTCACCAGCCTTATACGGTCTCTCCAATGGCTTCCAGCCCTGGCGAAAATTAAGCTAAACACAGCTTAGAGCCGAGAAAATCTACTAATTTTCATTTCAAGTCAGTCACCACCCTATGCAAAGAGATAGAAGTGTATTGACAGCTTTGTCGCTTTAATGCGACAGTTCTATACATGGAGATACAGCCAAAAGTCGTCAAAAACTATGTAACGTCAGGAGGCAAAGTACCCTTTGAAGAGTGGATTCGGCGCGTCAAAGATAAGCGTACGGTGGTACGAATTCTACAAAGAATAGACCGGCTTCGGCTAGGCAACTTTGGAGACTGCCGAAGCGTTGGGAGTGGCGTGTATGAGTTGCGAATTCAATTTGGGCCAGGGTTTCGGGTTTACTTCGGTGTTGCTGACGAGCAGCTCATTATTCTACTAATGGCCGGAGATAAAAGCTCTCAGAAGAAAGATATCGTCGTCTCTAAAGAATATTGGAAGGAATATAAAGACAATGCCAACTAAAGATTACAACGAGTTTCTATTTGAGCAATTGCAGGATCCTGACTTGGCAGCAGATTACCTATCAGTCGCTATTGAGGGTGGTTCCACCAATGAGTTTTTGTTAGCGCTCCGCAACGTTGCCGAAGCTCATGGTGGTGTGGGTGTCTTATCCGATATTACTGACCTGAATCGACAGAGCATGTACAAGATGCTTTCGGAAGATGGAAATCCCACGCTCAGTAGTCTGCTCACAGTACTTCGAGCAGTTGGCCTAAATGTTAAATTTACATCTGTTGAGAAAGGCGCTGCATAAGTTTAGGCAATGACAGGCCTAGATTGGCCAGCGTACTGAGTGCCTTAACAAGGTTGTTATGCATTGTAACGCTAACACCAGTAAAAAAAGGAGGATGACGAGTGTCATCCTCCTGGTATATGGCACAGAAAAAACTTCTAACGCTAAGCCATGGCAGGCACTGCGGGGCTACGACGGGCTCGCTTACGCTCACTTGGGCGAACGCCGCCTACCAGCGTATACTCGCGGCTCTCTTCGTCGTACATCACAGCAACGCCTTTCAACACTTTTTTCGACAGATTCGACAATTTTTTCTCTTCTAGCTCTAGCTCGTCAGCGGCGGCATCGGCCTGGGCTAGCAGCGTGTGGTAGTTTTGTAGCTTTTGTCGTACGGTGTTGATTTGCTTTTCGACTGTTGTTGTTGTGCAACCACCGCCCAGATTCAGCTTGGGGTCGATGGATTTCATGCCGACTAGTCGCTTTTCGGCTTGGGGTAAAATGGCAGAATTTCTCTTAGGCCTAGCCATAAGATGCGCTCCTTGTATGAGTAAGTTTGCGTTAAAAAATGAGACAGTTGAGTAGTGCCGCGTTCTGCAAGCGGTGTGTTACTCAGCTACTTAAACAATGCCCTGAGTCACGGACAAAAAGAACAGCGATCGCTCTGTGAAACCACAGATATTTTGACTCAGCAAGAAAGTGTTGCTGTAGCGTCTCCGTACAATTCCGATAATCATAGATGGTTTCTATACAAGATTGATTACGTATAGAAAAGGATCGATCTAAACCGAGTTAGATTGAATCCCAACACGATTTAGATTGAGCTAAACCTGCATCAGATCGATGCAAAGTTAGTTGAAACGAGTTTGAGCTAACTTTGCACAGGAACGAAGCGACTTTGAATCGGTTCAGAGTCTATAGGCTTTGGGGAAAAGCTCGTTGTGGCTAAGCAACAGGTGCATGGTTGATGATGCTTACAGGAAGTTTGGCTGATGTGCGCGATAGTCGTAGGATCGTTTTGACTCGCTGGACCAAAGCCGTATACACATGACGAATAGTAATCCTCCGCCTAGTCCTGAATCTCGTTTTATTACTCGATTGGCAAATGCCTTAATCCAATGGACACCTATAGGAACGGGAGCAGGGTTTCTGGTTCATTTCCTAGCTGGTCAAGATTGGTTTCTGGCGATATGTATGTTTCCAGTCATGCTGGTGACAGCGGTATGGGCGAAGTACACCGAGAATTTTATTGGAACCTTTGGGGATAGGGCTGGCGATCGCGGAGAAAGTGATGCGATCGCCCTATCAACTCGACTTAGCAAATGGGATAAGGATTTACGATGGCGGTTTGCCAAAGCCGATGCCCAGTATTTGAGGTCGCAAGCCAACGCCTGCCGCTACTACAGCGTGGAAGGTGTGAGTAAAGCCAGGTGGAATGCGAAAACGACGCTGGGTGAGGTGTATGTGCCCTTGGAACTGAGCGGACGGTTTCATCAGGCAAGCTTTATAGAAGGGTTTGGGAAAGCGGCAGATGAGGCGGATGAAGAAAAAGAGCCGCCCTATATTTGGGACTTGCTACGGCAGATAGAGAGCAATCCAAGCTATCGCCAAATTGCGATTATTGCACGGGGCGGATTTGGGAAAACAACGCTGTTGCGACACATTACCTATCGCTACAGCTACGAACCGCATAAGGTTCGCAAAGAGAAAAACGTACCGAAGCTATTGCCAGTGTTGCTGTATCTGCGAGAGTGTCGGGAGATAATTGCTCAGCCAGATGCACCGGATTTGCCGACGCTGATTGTAAACCATCACCTGGTGCGACTCTCCAGCAGGCTAGCGATGCTAGATGTGGACTGGGCCAAAAAGCTATTAAACGGTGGTCAGGCGCTGGTGATGCTAGACGGCTTTGACGAAGTTGCCGAAGAACAGTGCGAGGCGGTTAGCGCCTGGATAGATCAGGCAGTGCGAGACTATGGGCAAACAACCACCTTTATTTTAACGACGCGGCCAGCTGGGTATGAGCGTTACAGCGGAGAGCAGCCATTTACAGCGGTGGCGGTAAAAGAGTTCAATGCCAAGCAGCGGAATAAATTTCTGCATCAGTGGTATCGGTGCCAGGTGAAGAATGACCGGCTAGCGAGCGATACAGACGGCGTCGTAGAAGAGGCCAGCCGGGAAGCGAATGATTTGATTGAACAAATTAAACGCCGCAAAGAGCTTACAAAGATGGCGGATAATCCATTGCTGCTGTGCATGATGGCAACCTATCATCGCGGTAATCCAGCGCGAAACTTACCATTGGCACGTCCCCGGCTGTACCAGGGGTTTTGCCAAATGCTGTTGGAAGATCGACCGCTTTCTAAAAAGATACCGATGGCGCTGCCTGCGGACGAGAGTAAGGCAGTGCTGCAAGGAGTCGCATTAGAGATGGTGCAAAAGGACCGTATTGCCCTATCTCTGGAAGTCATGCACGAGCTGGTAGAGAAAAACTTAAGTCGCTGTGTGGAATTAGCCACAGAATCTGCTGTTGCGAGTCGTGACTTTGTAGACCAAATTGAAGAGGTGAGTGAGCTGTTTGTGCGTAAACAGGCTTCGGATGAGTATGAGTTTGCACATCGCAGCTTTCAGGAGTATTTGGCAGCGGTAGAAGTAAAGCGGCAGCAGGATGAAGGATTGCTGCTGGACGTGAAGGCAGAATGGCGAGATACCGCAGTGCTGTATGCGGCGCAGGCAAACCCAACGCGGCTAATAGAACAGCTATGCGATAAGGGAGACAGGCCATCACTAGACCTAGCCTATGACTGCTGGTTAGAGAATGATTTATTAACGAGTCCTCGGCTAGTGCCAGAGGAGACATTTGCAAGGCTACAAGAGTGTTGCTATCAGCAGTTAGAGCAGTACATGGTAGAAGGTAACTGGAAAGAGGCAGACCAGTACAACTATCGTGTGATGATTCAGGTATTGGGTAAGCGCTACGGAGAATATTTCACTGGCGGCAAGGATCTGATCACATTCCCCTGTGCAGATTTGCTACGGCTAGATCGGCTATGGAGTCAGCACAGTAAGGGAAAATTCGGCTTTAGCGTACAGAAAGATATTTATGTGAAGTGTGGCGGCAAATTAGATGGAGAATACTACGAGATGCCACTTGTCCGGTTTATCCAAACAGTGGGATGGCGCAAAGAAGGAGCTGTACAGTACGATAGCCTCAACAGCCTTTTGGAAGAAGATGCCTTGAGAAAATACGACGAGCTCGTTTTCGGTGGAGTAGAGAAAGCAAAGAGGGGGCACCTCCCGGCTTGGGTGTTGGGTGTTGGCGGAGGGAGAGAGAGAGTGGGGGTTCTTCTCTCGCATCCAGACTTGTGAACTGTAGCACACAGTAGCTTCAGCCATTTTCAGCTTTCTTAAACGATGCTCTGCATCACCAATCCTCGTTCTTTCATCAATTCCGTACCTGGCACCTCGCAATTTCTAGATTAAGCGCATTTGCCTGCAAAGGCCTATCAGTCAATTCATTTTGGCACTATCCATACGAGTAGTAAGTCCCGCGATATAAAGCTAAAATTGAAGTGCTGGCGAAGCGAATACATACACTCCGTAGCCTTACCAGACACCCTGCAAGAAAAGCGAGCACTAATCCAATGACAACTATCACACTCACATCTGTAGAACCCAAGCTAGTTCAGCAACTTCAACAGCGGGCCGAGGAAAACGGGCGAACCATCGAAGCAGAAATAGCCGATATTCTCTCTGACGTCTTAGCCTCCGACCAGATAGAAAACGACACGTTAGGTTTAGGCACTGCTATTAAGCAGCGCTTCGCACCACTTGGAGACTTCGAGATACCCGAAATACCCCGAGAACCTATTCGCACGCCTCCCACCTTTTGATCGCCTATGATTGTCCTAGATACTAATGTGCTCTCGGAGCTGATGAATCCAAAAGGTTCAAAACTCGTTACAGCTTGGGCCGATGCACAACCAGCAAACTGCCTTTTCACTACTGCCATTACAAAAGCAGAGATACTATACGGTATCGCTATCTTGCCAGAAGGAGCGAGAAAACGGCGACTCTACAAGACTGCTCAATCCTTGTTCTTGGAGAGCTTCAGTAATAAAACTCTACCTTTCGGACAAAGCGCTGCTGAACACTTTGCCGTTATCAGCTCCCATCGCCGCAGTAAGGGTAGTCCCATTTCTCAGTTGGATGCTCAGATAGCAGCTATCTGCTTAGCGCATCAGGCCACTGTCGCAACACGCAACGTCAAAGACTTTACCGATTGCCAGATAGATATCATCAACCCTTGGGAAGCGTGAATAGTCAAAGAATTAGATAAATCAAAAACTCAGCTCATACAGAAGGCTACACAGTCTTTCCATGTATGAAGTGCGCTCAAAAGAGGTAAAAGTGTCTACCCTGTACGACCTACTTGATAAAATACGTCAAAAGCCCGGCATCTATATTGGTGCACCCTCTCTGAGTAGCTTACACATGTTCCTATGCGGCTATACCTTCTCTCGCCAGGAACAAAACTTAGCCCTCACACCAGAAGAACAAACCTTTGAGAAATTTCAGGCTTGGACTCAGCAAAGATTTCAAATCAACGCTTCCGTCTCTTGGGCCAAAATCATCTTGCTACATACCGCAGACGAGCGAGCCGGATTTGAGCTCTTCTTCGAGCTATGGAACGATTTTTTAAGCGAACAGGTAAAAGAACCTATCAGAGAATATGAGAAGGTTGCCTAGCGATCCACAACAAGCAACTCTGACTAATCAAAGCCTTCGGCGTCAACAGTAGCCGATGGTCAAGGAATCAACTGAGCATGATACTGATACATCGTCACTGGTGCAGCGTCCGATGTATGTTCCTGGGCGTTGAGCACAACGTTTGTTGATTTTACTTTTTCAGCCACAGCAACAGCGCAAAGATTGCCAGTAAGAGGGCTTCTGTTCCGAGCAAACCGTTGAGGGTTTGGGCATCTTCGGGTTTGAGGATGAAATGCGATCGCAACAAAGTATACGGCACAAACTGCAGCAGAATAATCCCACCAAACACAAACCACACAGACCAACCCAGCCCGCGCCACAGGCCAACAGCAGCAACAACATCAAAAGCTAGCAAAACAATATCCAGAACGCGCCACAGCAACGGCGTCGATAGCCACGGCGTTCCCGTCAGCCCAGCAATATTACCCATGTGAACCGTCGCCCCATAGATCAGCACTAGCGCTATGAGCTTTGCATAGCGGGCCGTCCACAGCGGAAAGCCACCAGTTTCAGTGATTGTCATGTTCAAAGCCTCCTGTCATACAAAAGATTCAGCACCAACCAAAACAATATGAAAAATCATGTGAGCCGCGATCGCACTCTCCAGCCCTACCTGCCAATACAGATACCCAGCCACAATCCCAAATAGCGCATTACCAACCACAATGTAAAGCGCCAGCACACCGGTCACATCAGCCGTTAGCAAAGACACAGCTGGCAGATGCAACAGCCCAAACACTACAGCAGACAGTAAAATTGAGGCAGTGACATAGGCCCCATGAGGCTGCCCTCGTCGCCGCTGAAAGAATCGCCAAAACAACCATACCAGCACTGTCATCACACCCCAGCGCAGCACAATTTCTTCAGCGATGCCGCCTTTCAATAGTCGAACCCATAGCGGAATCGTCGTTGTTGCCGAGGCTGCCAGAAAATCGTCAGGCAGTGCCCCGCGCATCAGCAAAAACCAGCCCGCACTGAGGCTAACGCCGACGATGCCACCGATAATACCAGCGGGAATCTGTTTTTTTAGGGCTTTGAGTGGTGAGGCGGCAGAGCCATCAGAAGAGACCGTAAGATTGGCAGCGATCGCCTCGAAAAAAGGCGCTGACAGACCCACCCGTGAGGCCAGTGCGACACCCGCCCAAACGCTCAGCGTGAGTATCACCAGTGCCTGTGCTAGTGATACCAGCTTTAGCACAGGTATCGGCAGCGGCAGCACAACCCCCTCAGGAATCGGCAGCTCTAGCCAGAGAGTAGCGCACTCTCCGACAAAGCCCACTAGCCAAAGCAGCAAAAATAGAGTTCTCTTATAGCCAGGAACAGACGAGCCAGGAATAGACATCTTCAAGACGCCCCAGAAAGCATTAGATCAGCAACAGAAAACAAGTTGTATTCAATACAGCCATTATCGCTCCTTTTACTTCCACATAACTCCGATCTTTTTATCTATTCTTGCGGTGAGCAATCAATTAAGCACACCTGGCCAATTCTGATCAGCCCTGGCAATATTCCCAGGAACATCCTGCTGCCAGCGCTGCTGAATGCGAGCATCATAGTTCAGGTACAGCTTGCCGTCTACAACCTTCCAGGCATCAGGATCAACCGACGCAGTGTAGCCTTCAGAAACAGCCCACGCGCAGAACCCGCCGTACTGAGGCGCATACTGCGTCGGATTGCTGGCAAATAAATCACGATTTTCAGCACTCGAAAACTGCCAGGTGGCATCTGCCCATTCATAGGTGTAGTCAGCAGTCCCTGCAACGTACTGGCCTTCGGTAAAGTAAGCGACCGGGTCAGCGCCACGAATAGCAATGCCATCTTCAGCAAAGACCGAAGGTGGGACAACTTCAACAGCTTTGGCTTCTGTTGCATCGGTATCATTAGAGACCAAAGCCGCAGAATCTTCGGCTGCTGGGCTAGCCGATTCCGTCACGGCAGAGGTCCCGTTAGAAGTCACAGCGGGTTGGCTACAACTCGACAGTAAGACAAGCCCTAAAATAGCGGGTAAAGTCGTTGAAAGCTTGGATGACAGGCGCATATTTTCTCCCAAATCTATGAATTTCCAAGGGGTTACGGTAGTGATTTTAGATTGCCATAACCACTGAATGAGGAGATGAGAATACCTTAAGAAATCGCTGAGCGTTAATGTTTGAGCTTAGTTGAGTCGTTAGAGCCATGCAAGCGACAGGGCGCTCGTAAGGTCTACGAGCGCCCTGCAACGGGAAGCTATTGAGTCACGGCATCTTAGGTGGCATCCCCTTCTACATAAAACATCAGCATCACCATAGAAGCGACTGGCAACAGCCAGCAAACAACAGGAATTAAAATCCACGGCAACCAGGCCGCAGTGTACGTAGCATCCATAACTGACTCCTTACGATTTGTTGGATTAACGGCTATAAAAAGGTGAAAATTAGTTCACGAAGCCTCGGAAAATAGCATCAACTTCACTGAAGTGCTCCAGCAGTAGATAGGCCATATAGGCACCGCCCATACCACCCATAAAAAAGCCAGCGGCAAACTCGCTCCAGCCCTCAGCTGTTTTCAGCCGGTCTGTTCCCGGTGGGCTACTCGCCTCACTCGGGTAGTTAACGCGGCCATTCACATTCATGCCAATGGTCCCTAACAGAACAATCACTACAGCCGTTAGCAATCCCCCAAAGTTGGGGGCAGGGTCATAGTCACGCAGGGCACCGACAATAATTTCAGGCCCCACCAAAAAATAGCCGTGGGCCAGCCCAATCTCTAGCCCTCGCATCACTGGCGATAGCCCTGGCCGATACCCAGGCAAATTGTCAATAAAAGCACGAACAAGCCCAGAATCACTAATCGGCGTCGAAAGGTGACCAAGCTGAGGATCTCCTTTATAGGGCTTGACAACCTGATTTGTCATTGTGTTTCTCCAATAAATAAACAAATGATGAAAGGAAAAGCCCTGGCTCAACTACCCAAAGCGGCCAGGGCTTTACGATGAGACGTAGAGAGGAGAGTCTCAGACCGTCTCAAACTTGTACGGCCATCACCAGCATCGAAATAGTGTTCACTATCTGGCGATCACCTGGCTGGCTAAACGCCGCCAAACTGACTGGCCGTGGAGGCGATTACAAAGGCCGCAAAGGTAAAGACAAAGCCCACGGCAAAGTGCGCTAGCCCGACAACGCGTGCCTGCACAATGGAGAGTGCAACCGGCTTGTCCTTCCAGCGAACAAGATTGGCCAGGGGCGTACGCTCGTGAGCCCATACCAGTGTCTCTATCAACTCCTGCCAATAGCCACGCCAGGAGATTAAGAACATAAACCCAACGGCCCAACACAGATGAGCGGCCAAGAAAATCCAGGCCCAAACGGCAAGATTGTTCATTCCATAGGGGTTATATCCGTTAATCAGCTGGGCAGAGTTGAGCCACAGATAATCTCGGAACCAGCCCATCAGATGAGTCGATGACTCATTGAACTGGGCCACGTTGCCGCTCCATATGGCCAAATGCTTCCAGTGCCAGTAAAAGGTAATCCAGGCAATGGTATTCAGCATCCAGAAAGCAGCCAGATAAACCGAATCCCAGGCAGAAATATCGCACGTCCCGCCTCGACCAGGTCCATCACAGGGGAAGCTGTAGCCAAAGTCTTTTTTGTCGGGCATCAGCTTGGAACCACGAGCATCTAGCGCGCCTTTTACCAGGATCAGGGTCGTGGTGTGTAGGCCGAGGGCGATCGCATGATGAACTAAAAAGTCGCCTGGCCCAATGGTCAAGAACAGCGAATTGGTACCGCTATTAATTGCATCTAGCCATCCTGGCAACCAAACATTGCCATAGTTTGGCCAGGCTGTGGCCGCTATACTATCCGGGTTAGAGAGCAGCGTATCAAAACCATAGAGCAGCTTCCCATGGGCTGCCTGAATCCACTGGGCAAACACAGGCTCTACTAAAATTTGCTTTTCAGGCGTCCCAAAGGCCACCACCACATCGTTATGGACGTACAGTCCCAGGGTGTGAAAGCCCAAGAACAAAGAAACCCAGCTCAGGTGAGAGATAATCGCCTCTTTGTGATCCAATACCCGCGCTAGCACGTTGTTTTCATTACTAATGGGATCGTAATCGCGGACGAGGAAGATCGCGCCATGGGCGAAGGCACCCAGCATCAGGAATCCAGCAATGTACTGATGATGCGTATAGAGCGCAGCCTGGGTCGTGTAGTCCCGGGCGATAAACGCATAGGACGGCATAGAGTACATGTGCTGCGCCACCAGGGACGTGACCACACCTAGGCAAGCGAGGTGCCAACCCAGCTGAAAGTGCAGTGAGTTGTTGTAGGTGTCGTAAATGCCCTTGTGGCCAGCGCCTAGACCGCCCCTGGGTGGGTTATGGGCCTCCAGAATCTCCTTCATGCTGTGGCCAATACCCCAGTTGGTGCGGTACATGTGGCCAGCCACGATGAAGATGACTGCGATCGCCAAATGATGATGGGCAATATCCGTCAGCCACAGCGCCTCCGTCTGCGGATGAAACCCACCCAAAAAGGTCAGAATCGCCGTGCCTGCGCCCTCAGAAGTACCAAACACATGCCCCACCGTATCTGGGTTTTGCGCATAGGCCGCCCAGTGCCCGGTAAAAAATGGTTTGAGCCCCGCCGGATGCGGTGGTGAGGTCAGCAGATTGCTCCAGGTGACACTTTGGCCCCGTGCAGCAGGAATCGCCACATGAACCAGGTGCCCGGTCCAGGCCAGGGAACTCACCCCAAAGAGCCCTGCCAGGTGGTGATTCATCCGAGACTCTGCATTTTTAAACCAAGCCAGCCCTGGTCGGAACTTGGGCTGTAAATGCAGCCAGCCCGCAAACAACAGAACAGCCGCCAACAGCAACAGGAACATCGCCCCGCTATACAGCTGACCGTTGGTTCGCATACCGATGGTGTACCACCAGTGATACACACCAGAGTAGGTAATATCTACTGGATAATTGGCCCCGCCTTGGGTAAAGGCTTCTACTGCTGGTGAGCCAAACTGCGGGTCCCAAATAGCGTGGGCAATGGGTCGAACATTCAGTGGATCTTTGGTCCACGTTTCAAAGTTTCCTTGCCAGGCGACATGGAAAAGATTGCCAGAAGTCCACAAAAAGATGATTGCCAAATGGCCAAAGTGCGAAGCAAAAATCTTTTGGTAAAGACTCTCCTCCGTCATGCCATCGTGGCTTTCAAAATCGTGGGCGGTTGCAATCCCGTACCAGATCCGACGCGTGGTCGGATCTTGGGCCAAGTCCTGGCTAAATTTCGGGAATTTAGTTGCCATTACTCTCAAAACAAAAGTTTTTCAAAATTAAACAGACACAAATCAGTAGTAGGGTCTCCTTAGCCCACCGAGATAATGCGAGCCAGGAAAAACGCCCATGTGGTCGCAATCCCGCCCAGCAGATAGTGGGCAGCGCCTACCGCTCGGCCCTGAGTAATGCTCAGCGCTCGGGGTTGAATAGCAGGCGCTACTTTCAGTTTGTTATGCGCCCAAACAATCGATTCAATCAGCTCTTGCCAATAGCCGCGTCCACTAAAGAGGAACATCAGACTAAACGCCCAAACAAAGTGAGCCCCCAAGAACAGCAGGCCGTAAGCAGACAGCGCGGACCCATAGGAGTTAATCACCTGAGAAGCCTGAGCCCACAGAAAGTCTCTGAGCCACCCATTAATGGTGATTGCACTCTGAGCAAAGTTACCGCCTGTGATATGCGAGACAGTGCCATCGTCGGACACCGCACCCCATACGTCTGACTGCATCTTCCAGCTGAAGTGGAAAATTACAATCGACAGAGAGTTGTACATCCAAAACAACCCCAGGAACACATGGTCCCAGGCAGAGACCTGACAGGTGCCACCCCGACCAGGTCCATCGCAAGGGAAGCGGAAGCCGAGTTCTGCTTTATCGGGAATCAGCCGAGAACTGCGGGCGTAAAGCACGCCTTTCAACAGAATTAGTACCGTCACGTGAATGGTGAATGCATGAATGTGGTGAATCATGAAATCGGCGGTGCCCAGGGGAATAGGTGCCATAGCAACCTTGCCACCAACGGCCACCATCCCTTCACCAAAAACAGGACTTACCCCGGCTAATGCACCCGGCGCGGTCGCTCCAGCAGCCACAGCATGGAAATGCTGCACCCACTGCGCGAAAATCGGCTGAAGCTGAATCGCCGTATCCGAAAACATATCTTGCGGACGACCAAAGGCTCTCATGGTGTCGTTATGAATGTATAGGCCAAAGCTGTGGAAGCCCAGGAAAATACAGACCCAGTTGAGATGAGAGATAATCGCATCGCGATGACGCAATACTCGGTCTAACAGATTATCCACATGGGTAGAAGGGATATAGTCACGCACCATGAAAATAGCTGCATGGGCCCCTGCCCCTACAATCAAGAACCCGCCAATCCACATGTGATGGGTAAAGAGAGAAAGCTGTGTGGGATAGTCCGTCGCGATATACGGATAGGGCGGCATGGAATACATATGATGCGCCACCAAAATAGACAGCGACCCCAGCAAAGCCAAATGCCAGGCGAGGTGAGCGTGCCAGGAGGTGGTAAAAATCTCATACATGCCCTTATGCCCTTCACCCGTAAAGGGACCCTTGTGAGCTTCAAGCACTTCCTTAAAACTGTGGCCAATGCCCCAATTGGTGCGATAAAAGTGACCCGCCACAATAAATAGCACCGCTAGCGCCAAATGATGATGAGCCGTATCGGTTAGCCAGAGTCCTCCTGTCAGCGGATTAAGCCCGCCTTTGAAGGTGAGAAAATCGGCATAGACGCCCCAGTTGAGCGTAAAGAACGGTAAGAGTCCCTTCGCAAAGCTCGGGTAGATATCGGACATTAACGACGGGGTCAAAATCCACTCATGAGGTAGCGGAATCGCCGCAACGGAGTCAATTAGTTTGCCACCTACGGTCAGCGGCTTACCGGCATCAATCGCATTGAGGCAAGCATTAATCGGCAAAGACACGTGGATTTGCTGACCCGCATAGCCAAGACAACCCAATCCCAGCAGGCCTGCCAGGTGATGGTTCATCATCGACTCTACGTTTTGGAACCACTCTAGCTTCGGCGCTTTTCGGTGGTAGTGAAACCAACCGGCAAACAGCATGAGTGCGGCCATTACCAGCGCGCCAATCGCGGTGCAATACAGCTGATAGGAATTGGTAATTCCGTTGGCCCGCCACAGCTGGAACAGGCCAGAGGTGATTTGAATGCCATGAAAACCACCGCCGACATCCGCGTTTAAAATCTCTTGGCCAAACACAGGCCAAACAACTTGAGCACTCGGCTTAATGCCGACTGGGTTAGTCAGCCAAGCCTCGTAGTTAGAGAACTTAGCGCCATGGAAATACATACCACTCAGCCAGATAAAAACCACGGCTAAATGGCCAAAATGGGCGCTGAATATCTTTCGGGAGATATCTTCTAAGTCACTGGTGTGACTATCAAAATCGTGAGCGTCAGCATGCAGGTCCCAAATCCAGGTGGTGGTTTTGGGGCCTCTGGCCAACGAGCGGTCAAAATGGCCCGGTTTTGCCCACTTTTCAAAGTTTGTAGGTACCGGATTTTGATCCACCACGACCTTCACTTCTCTCCCCGGCTCCGGGGGGCTAATGGTCATTGAACTCTCCTTTGGCGTGAAATAAAAAGGATAAAAATTTTCTCTTCAAAAAAATTGCACAGCAACTGCACAATTGTTCTTTCTCATGCACAGGCATCTGCACAACAACTGCACAACAGCTTTAAAGACGGCACAATTGAGTCATCTTTAGCTTTCTCCTGAAGGCCAGGGAAATATGTTCTCACCACACCAAAAGCGGTTCGTTTTACGGCGTTTGCATGAGCAAAAGAGAACGCTGTGCGTATGTTTTTTGTCCGTGGTCGCATCCCACAAAAGGCTGCAAAGCCAGACTATAAGATGGCTATAGCGACAGGCGATATATCATAAACCCACGGGCCAGTTGAATGCTGCGAGACATCCATTTACTGAACTTGAGGGTTAAGTATGCTTATCGTCAGTGGCTAAAGTGCGCTTGAAAAATTTGACTAAGTGAAGAGAAAAAGCTCCGTTCTTGGTTACCCAAGAACCTCGCAGGCTTCATAGGAAATAAGAACGAAGCCTGGCAGATCTGATAGGTATAAATCTATAAAATACTGAGAAGGAAAAGACATTCTCGTTATATTAATTAACTTGAAAAAATCTCAATGTATTTTTCGGTCTCTCGCCATGGCAGTTAACTTCGCCCTGCTCTACTCAAAGATCATGGTCGACGATTACGGTTTGAACATCAACCACCGCGAAGTCATCGCTTAAAGAGAAAAAGAGTGTATTATCGTATTAGAGATTAGCGACCAAGTCTCCTTCATCTGTGACAAAGCGCCCATACACACAGCCCACAACAAAAGCTTCCGAACGACGCTTTTGTTGTGGGCTGTGTGTCTCTAATAATCAACAGCAACGTCGACAAACGTCATGGTTCTCTCTTTTATCTCAAAGTTTCTATGTGCAGAATAGTCGAGGAGAGTGGCTCACAAACTTGTTGATTGTATTGCGCGGATTCACTCCGTAGACCCTTCCCCTGCAATAAACACAGGATGTTGATAGGTTGCCGGTTTATCGCCAACCGAAGCCCCACCATGTATCATCCTCTGCAAGCCAGGTTCAAAGAAAGTGTAGGGGAATCCAGCCTCTGGCTTACTCACGTTGTCTAGCCTTTGTCGTAGCTCGGTCGGTAGCTCAAACCCCAACGCCCCCAGGTTATCTTCTAGCTGATATAGCTTAGTCGCACCGACCAACACGCTAGCCACACCAGGGCGATTCACCACCCAGTTCACAGCCACCTGTGCCATTGAGCGCTCCATCTCATTAGCAACTTTCTCTAGCTCCGCAACAATGGCCCAGTTGCGCTCTGTAAACTTGTTGAAAGCCGGATTATCGCCGCCTGCTAGCGTTGCCAAACGCCCTTCGCCTTCAGCACCTTCTTCTGAGGGTTTGTACTTGCCCGACAGCAGTCCACTGGCCAGCGGCGACCACACCATCACGCCGCAACCCAAAGATTTAGACATGGGGACATACTCAAACTCTATATTGCGCTCTACCAGAGAGTACTCTAGCTGAACGGTGCTAATCGGCTCCCAGTGCCGTTCTTTTGCGAGGGTTTGTGCCTGGGCGACGTACCAGGCAGGCGCGTCGGAAAGGGCGATGTGACGGACCTTGCCAGAGGTGACTAAGTCGTCGAGGGTTCTCATCACTTCTTCGGCGGGGGTGACGCTGTCCCAGGTGTGGAGGATGTACAGGTCAATGTAGTCTGTGCCTAGCCTTTGTAAGGAGCCTTCGACGGCGCGCATGATGTTTTTGCGACCGTTGCCGCCTGCATTGGGGTTACCGGGCTGTGCGTTGTAGCTGAACTTGGTGGAGATGACGAGGCGATCGCGCTCACCACTATCTTTTACAAACTGCCCCAGCATTTTCTCGCTGTTGCCATTGGTGTACATATCGGCTGTATCAATAAAGTTACCACCTGCTTCCAGGTACGCATCAAAAATCTCACGAGCGGCTGATTCGCCTGCGCCCCAGCCCCAGTCTTCACCAAAGGTCATGGTACCGAGGGCGAGCCTACTGACTCTTAGCCCCGTATTGCCCAGCGTGTAGTAGTCCATGGTCACTCCTATTTCTTAAGATTGGCTTGAAAATTGGCGTCAAAACGATATCCTATGGCAAGAATGCTGCAGCGTTCTAGGACGAAATTGCGCTTTATTTGATGAAACCTTTGGCCGCTGAAATCTCTGTCCGGGCTCACCAGTCTGACGGGCTGATAATAGAACAGTATGCCTACACCACCGGAGCGGTAGCCCCCATCCCCAAGCACAGTCATGAGGAATATCAGTTCGCGCTGAGCTTTGATCATGTCGGCGCGTACACCTACAGAGGCGAGACACACCAAATTCCATTAGGTCAGCTGAGCATCATTCACTCAGGGGAAGTGCACGCGCCCGAAGATAGCACCACTTTGGACCAGTCCGCTCACTTTGCGATGGCCAACATTCATCCCAAGTGGCTCCGTAAAATTGTTGCCGAGATTACGAACAGCTTTAGCCACGATCCGTTTTTTGAAACTGTGTTGCCAAAAGATGAAACCCTGAATCGTCTGTTCCTCAAGCTGTCTCAAGCAGCCTTTCAAAACAGCTCTCAGTTAGAACAGGATGTCGCGCTGTGGAGTTTTCTCTCTTATCTGATAGAGCGACATGCGTTATCAAGTCCGCTACGACCTGTTGCCAATGCTCATAGAGCGGTATTGCAAGCGCGTGATTATTTGCGATCGCACTACCAGCAAGATATTTCCCTAGAACAGTTATCCACTGTGGCGGGTCTTAGCCGCTTTCACTTCTGTCGTCTGTTTCGCCAGCAGATTGGCGTGTCGGCCAGTACCTATCAAATGCAGCTACGGTTGGCACAGGCAAAGAAACTGATTGTCGAAGGGATTGGGCTGTCTGAGGTTGCGATCGCCACCGGCTTCTACGATCAAAGTCACTTTGGCAAACACTTCAAGCGCTACGTAGGCACCACACCAGCTAAATACGTCGGGCAAAATTAAACATGAACACCATAAACTCCAAACGAATCGCATATGCTCTCCGCAAAGCTGATTGAAGAGAAGGGCAGTGCGAGTGTGTTGTGGGCCGCCTCATCCAAAATCAAAATATGCGGGTCAATTAACACTGCCCGCGCAATGCTAATTAGCTACCGTTGGCCTTTGCCCAGCAAGGATTCCATCTCATTTTCCGGTAGATTGAGCCGAAGATATCTTGGTTACTCGCTTTTACGACTTTAGCGCCACCAAGTACTGGTCAAAAATCACCGTAAATGATGAACCCACAGTGGCAGAACGACTATTGGTCGACTTACACCACCTGGTATGTGCCGCCATCACGAAAAAGGGGCGAGCCATGGTCGAAGACTGTGGGACAACCGTAAACCGCTTCGCGACCTTCCACAAAGCGGCAGTGCAGCTATCGCAACATGAGAACATCTGCCTAACGTATCAGGATTACCAAGAACCGATACTTTCAGTAGGCAGGCAGCCAATCATAAAATACTCATGGAACCGAATATATCTACGTCAACAAAATACGGCTGCCACTAACACTGATTGGGCGACCCTGGGACCAGAGGCCTATCGTGATTGGCCCCATGCGATGAAGCTGGCAATCAAAAATGCTAAAACCTGAGTCAGCCGCCTAAAATGAAAATCACCTACTCTGTAGCCACTAGCGGTCTCGTCATGGGGCGAAGTACTTACGACTTCGGCTTCAATTACGGAGTATTCGAATCCAAACCAATCTAATGATAATTAATTGACGCTAATACGCATAGCTTCTACGGCTGAGTGGCTCCCTGCATTTTTAGCTGAATAGAATAGAGAGACTTGCCTGCCGTAACAAAAAGGCGATCGCACCCCACCCCTCCAAACGTCACATTCGCACACACCTCAGGTACTCTTATCTTCCCCAACAGCACCCCTTCCGGCGAATAAACATGCACCCCATCCTGTGCACTGGTAAACACATTACCCCTGCTATCTACACAGAACCCATCCGGCTCTCCAGGAGCAACTTCTGCGAACACCCTGCCACGCCGCGCACTACGGCCATCCACTATTTCGTACGCTAAAATATGATGCAGCAGGCTCGGATTAACAACAGCAGACGTATCCGAAACATACAACAGCTTTTCATCCGGGCTAAAAGCTAGGCCGTTAGGTCTCTCCATTTCTGTAACGGCAGCGTCAATCTCTTTCGTGCTCGGATCGAATCTAAACACAAAGCTGCCAAATTGTTCTTGCTGACCGCCACAGCCTTCCGAAGGTGTGGTCAGCCCAAAGGAGGGATCGGTAAACCAAAGCGTTCCGTCGCTTTTAACAACGATGTCGTTGGGGCTGTTGAGGCGCTTACCCTCGTAGCTATCTACCAAGACTTTCCACTGCCCATCGTGCCCCTGCCGGACGATAGCGCGATCGCGATGAGAGCAGCCAACAAGTCTCCCTTCTAAGTCCAACGCATTCCCGTTTTGATACCGAGCAGGTGTTTTGAACACACTGACCTCGCCTGATTTATACTTGAGCAGACGATCGCCCACCACATCACTCCACACCATACTATCTTCGGCAGGAATGTACACCGGCCCTTCCGTATGCTGCGAGCTGTCATCAATACAAATCAGCTCAGCGTCTGGGCTCACCAATTCTGTCAGAGCAGAATCAAAAATTTCTATCTGGGTGTTAGCTTTTATCACGTCGTACTTCCAATACTATACGGCTAAAGAAAGTCTATCGTGGGTAATCTGCATACAGCTACTGACTTTCAAAACCACCGAGCGATAAGGAACATCATGAAAGACATCATGATGTTGTTCGCACAGCTAATAGCATCAAGGTACCCGAGGGTGTCTGCCTCGAACAACTAATCCCAACAGCGCATCTGTCACGATAGACATAGGTTTTACATCACACCGACTTAATCACTCGGCAGGGGTTACCTACTGCAACCACATCACTCGGAATATCTTTGGTCACGACGCTACCCGCTCCAATCGTTGTATTATCACCAATCGAAACGCCCGGGCAGATAATCACACCACCGCCAATCCAAACGTTGTTACCAATGTGAACAGGGGCGGCTAATTCTTTTCCCGTTAATCGAGCCTGTGGATCGGTAGGGTGATACGCCGCGTAGATTTGCACCTTTGTCGCGATCAGCACATTGTCACCAATATGCACCTCCGCACAATCCAAAATTGTGCAGTCATAGTTGATGTACAAATTCTCTCCTGCATAGATATGACAGCCATAGTCGCAGTAGAAAGGAGGCTCGATATAAAAAGTCTCTCCTACCTGAGCAAACAACTCACGAATCGCCGACTGCTGTTTGGTAATTTCATCGGAGCGCGACGTGTTAACGACTTCCATGAGTCGTCTTGCCTCAGCCCGCATCTCCTTTAGTTCCAGATCCGATGCCAAATACAGCTCGCCCGCCAGCATTTTCTCTCTTTCTGTTTTTTCACCCATTTCTAAAGCTACCTTTACTTGCGATAGTCCTGAAGCTTTTGCTCAAAGCCCGCTGCCGCAATCTCAGCAGTAGCCCGCAGAGATTCTGCCGATACGCCATCGCGAGCGCTGCCAGACAGCCCAACCAAAATCATAGTGACATAGTCTGCAAGCGTATCAGCCGCCGCAGACGATATTTCGGGTGCTCCCTGGGTGATGCGATCGCATATCAACGCCCTCGTCGCTTGCTGAAACCCCGCAGTCAAAGCCTTCGCCGCTTCATCCCCACAATTGCGCGTCGCATCCATCACCAGGCATCCACAGCGATCAGGATTCGCGGTATATACTTCCGCCGCTCGTAAAAAGAAATGCGCCATAGCGCTCTCTAGGTCGCCTTCTTGTTCTAGCGCCGCTGATAACCAGCCACCTTGAGTTTGCACATAGTGCTTCAGCACCTGCTCAAAGAGCGATCGCTTATTCCCAAATGCAGAATACAAACTAGGCGCAGTAATTCCCATAGCTTTGCTCAGCTCAGCGACCCCCACCCCGTCATAGCCACGTCGGTGAAACAGATCTAGGGCCGTTGCGATCGCCTTATCCAGGTCAAACCCTCTCGGTCTTCCTCTCTTTTTTATTTCTTTAGTGGTCACTAGTTAATTCTTATTTTCTCTGCTATGGTTATTTCTATAGTACTCGATATAGAAATAAGGAGTCTGTAAAAATGGCAACTTTGACAGATAAAAAGGCTTTGATTTTAGGCGGCAGTCGCGGCATTGGCGCAGCGATTGTAGAACGCTTGAGTGCAGAAGGTGCGACTACAGCCTTTACTTACGGCAGCTCAGAAGATGCTGCCAAAGCACTGGCAGAGAAGACCGGCACGAGTACGATTCAGGCAGACAGCGCGGACCGGATTGCAATCGGTAACGTAATCGCCGAGCAGGGGCCGCTGGATATTTTGGTGGTAAATGCAGGGATTGCTGAACTGGGTCACGCCCTGGAGCTAGACCCCAAGGACGTGGACCGGATGATTGATATCAACGTGCGAGGGCCGTATCATGCGGCGGTGGATGCAGCCCGCGATATGCCTGATGGCGGGCGGATCGTCATTATTGGCTCGGTGAATGGCGATCGCATGCCTTTCCCCGGCGGCGCAGCCTATGGCATGACCAAGTCAGCAGTACAAGGCATGGTGCGCGGCCTAGCCAGAGACTTTGGCGACCGAGGCATCACCGTCAACAGCGTTCAGCCCGGCCCAGTAGATACAGATTTGAACCCAGAAGATGGCCCGATGAAAGACACCATGCACTCATTTATGGCTATCAAGCGGCACGCGCAGCCCAATGAAATTGCCGGGATGGTTGCATATTTGGTCGGACCAGAAGCTGCGATCGTGACAGGTGCTCAGCACACTATCGATGGCGGATTTGGCGCGTAGGGACATATTCAACAGTTTCGAGAGTGAAGGGGCTACCAAAGTCCCTTACTTAAGATTGTTCCTGCATCATTTTGTGGAAGCGGGCTTCTACCTCTGCCAGTGAGATATCTTCTATTCGAGTAGCCACTAGCCAAATGTGTCCAAACGGGTCTTTTAGGGTGCCTCTGCGATCGCCATCAAAATGATCCGTCACCGGCATCACTTCTGTTCCCCCATTCTCTAACGCCGCTGCAAACACCTCATCCACATTCTCCACACGCACATAAATAGAAACCGTAGACCCGTTAAGCGACAGCGGACTCACGTAGCCCATCTGCGGAAACTCATCAGCTAGCATGACAGACGCATCACCAATCTGAATTTCGGCGTGCATAACCTTACCAGACTCATCTGCCAGGCGAATCAGTTCTGTCGCCTTAAAGACTTTTGCATACCAGTCCAAAGCGACCTGAGCACCCCGACAGCTAAGATAGGCCGTTGCTCGTGAGGCTGACGAAGTTACCATTGGTTGAAGTCTCCATCCCTTTAAAGATCTTCTGTGCAGTTTAGAAACAACATTTGTATCGGAGCAAAAACGCTACGATAAAATGAACCCTCGCTGAGTAGCCTGAGTAGACCGAGTTGGATTGAACTCAATCTCAGCTTCGTCGGCATTTATAACCGGCATAGATATCAAAACAGCTACGCTTTGAGTGCTTTCTACCAGCTTGTAATCATCCTGTGTAGGAAGAGGATGTGCGGCATCCCATAGGTCTACTGCCCTTTGGGCCTTTATCCAAAACTCCGGTAAATTGCCAAAAAGTCGTGCAAGGCGAAGCGCCATTTCTGGAGTAACACTTCGACGCTCACGCAACAGTTCGTCAACCGATCGTCGTGAAATACCGATAGCCTCTGACAGACTTGATGCGGTGAGATCACAGTCTGATAAGAAGTCTTCGCGGAGCATCTCACCTGGGTGCCTAGGTCTGCGCTTCATAGAAGTATTATTAGGAATGCTCATCTTTGTCCCTCCAGCCATCGATAGTTACAGACTTCAGCTCTACTTGCCCAAGTATTGAGGCAGGATGCTTTTCTCTTCTACATTACTTCCTTCTTGGTAAACCTGATAGGCTTTTGCCTTCGGGCGCGAGCTGACAACTTTACTCAAGTCTGTTCCTAAATAGTGCAGCGCAACGCCATCATCTGCGGCAATGCCTGCCGATAGCTCACCACGCTGAATGTGTTGTTCATAACTAGGGCGTCGTTTATTCTCTCCGTCGTAGTGTGGGCAGTGACTACCCTTTAGCAGTCCCAGTCCTTCAATCCGTGCATACTGCCCTGGCAGTACCGAGTCTGAGAGCCCTTCTTCAAACCAACAGATGGAGCCTGCGCTGAGCCCACACAGAATTGTACCGCTCTTCCATAGCTCTTTTAATACGGTGTCTAGCTTCCAGGCTGTTAGCAGCGTGACCAGGTTAAAGGTGGAGCCGCCACCGACGTAAATGATATCCTGCGATCGCAAAAACACCTCCGGCCCTTCACTCGGCGGACGAAACAAACTCAGATGCGATGGCTGGCAGCTCAGCTGAGTGAAGGCGGTGTAGAAGCGGGTAATGTAGCGATCGCTATCCCCACTTGCCGTCGGCAAAAAACACACCTTCGGACGAGCAACAGGCGATTGCTCCAGAATATATTGATCCAACAACAGATTATCCGGCTCCATAGAAAAGCCACCGCCACCTAGCGCAATAATCTGTTGTTGTTGAGACATAGGCAGCAAGTTTGTTGTTGATTATAGTGTCGTATATTCTATTCTTCTAGCTGAGCGATTGAAGTACTCTGATAATAATGACTCAAAATTTGGTCATAGGTCCAGCCCTGATCCGCTAGGCTGCGTGCACCCCACTGACTCATACCCACACCATGACCAAAGCCAGAGCCCGTTACGGTTACAGTACTATCATCGATAGCAATATCAAAGCGCGTACTCCGCAAGCGTAGCGCCGAGCGCACATCACGGCCCCGCAGCGTCTCGGTGCCATTGTCTCCGGCAAAGCTAATCGAAGCTACCCGGCCCCCTTCTGTGTACTGCGGCGTGCCAATAGTATGCACCGTGCCAATATCGCCAATCTTGTTACTAAATTCCGACAGGCTAAATGTCTCTTCCCAGCTAAAGACAGGAGAGTTTTGATCAAAGTCTTCTACCCGGCGCAGGTAGGGCACATCACTACTCCACACATCACCTGCATTCTCTGTTCCACCGCCCGATGAGGAATGGAAGATAGCTTCGATCACCTGACCGTTGTGCGTGACGACTTCATTCGCAGTCGCATTCACAGCGGCAATGGTATTGGGATGCTCTTGCACAACGCCTTTGTACACCTGGTGCGTGGTGGTGCCACCCAAATCAAATAGGGGATTGCTGGAGCGCGATCGCTTATACAGCGCATAGGACCTTGCTGCCACCGCCTGCGACTGCAACGCCGCCTGAGGCCAGCTGGTCGGCATTTCACTGCCCACCACACTGTACAAATACTCTTCCAAATCCACGTAGTTGACGGCAATCAGCTCACCCTCATCTACCGTCACCATCACCCGGCCGCGATACCATTTATCGCCAATCCACACAAAGCCATCATCCGCAGGCTCCAGCCAAAATGCACTGGATTCCGCCAGCGTCTGACCGCCATTCGTCAAATCCACCTCAAAGCTGTCGGCCTCAATCGTAATTCCTTGTAGCTCTGGCAATTGATACAGCGCAGTACCATTCCCATCGCGGATAATGCCTGTTGTGGAGCTGCCAATGCTAATCGTGTCATCTTCTTGGGCCAGGCCCACACGCATCTCAACCGCCGCATTAGCCGGAAGCATCAGCGCAATCCACAGCAATAGGCCGCCTGCACAGCGCAAGCCCCAGCGCAGCGAATGCGTCAGGCCCGAGGGCGTCTTTTCAGCCGTATCAGCGGCTAAACCAAAGAGCCAGTTCTTAGTAAAAGCAGTTGTAGAAGCAGTCATGGTAGGAGCGAATAAGTGTGAGAAGGCAGTTGGATAACATCAAGTTATCTTGATCGATATTTTTCAGCGTTCCCTAACCATCACCAAAATTTGCTGCATTCCAAACAGGGTCAGTGGCAGTTTGTTGGCTGTCCTTACGCTAAGGCAAAATCTACAGGAGTCCAGCTGCCTTGTACAGCTCTTCTAGCCGCGCCAAGATTTTCGCTCCATACTGCGGATCTGCCGACCACAGGTTACTGAGCTGCCCCACGAGTGGCGCTACTCCTCGCTTCACAAAATCGAAGCGAGGATCTACCTGCGGACGTGCCAGCGGCTCCGTACTGGCATAGGCCTTCAGGTGCTGAATATGTGCCCGTACGCCAATCGCCGCACTGGAAAAAGTCGCCAGGTTACCCGAACCATCTGCCAGTCCGGCAAAGTTATTTTGCGAGGCCTTCAGCAAGCCAGGGAAGCGTAAGAAGTCAGTTTCTACGCACATCTGACAAAAGGCAATATCATAGTCCACGCCCTCAATTGTGGCTTCTTCTCTATAAATCTTGGCAATATCAGGAAACAGCGTCAGCGCGTTTTCGTTCTCGGTCCGTAGAAAAATCTTTAGATGCAGCTCGGTAGTGCTGCCGTGGCTCATGATCAGGTCGATTGTGCCTGGGCAGATGTTTAATGCCGAAGCGGGTCGCAACTGCAGGGTACGCGTACTGGCGTCCCATCCGACCGAAATGCTGAAGGGCTTTAGGTCCACAGCCTTTACATACACCACACCGCGATAGCGCACCCGCCTGATGGCCTCGTCTTGGGTTAAGTCTACGCTTAGCCGATCGGCTAAATCGATTGGAATGTAGGCATTCCCGCTGATGATGATGCCTTTTTCGGGGTATTCGCCACCGTTAATTTCAATGTTGATAAGTGGATAGGTAGGCGCTTCTGGTAAATCAGGTGCGGTAGGGCTAGTACCAGTCACCGCTCTGCTCCAGGCGGCCAGTCCATTTGCCAGGCCCACGGCAAAGCTACGGCGACGCTGGGTCAGCAGGGCAAAGTCTTTCGGATTGGTGAGGTAGGCAATTTCGGCCACTAGCGCCGGGGGCACCGTCTGGCGACAAAAAGCGAGTCGGCCTGTGCCAGCTGCGGTATCGGCGCGGACGCCACGACTGGGCAATTCTGGCACTTCTTTGAGCAGTGAGAGCAAAATCAGCTCGGCCTGGTCACGGCGATCGCGGTTATTCGCAATGTGGTACACCGTCGCCCCCCGCGTCGCCTGGTTCGTAAATTCTTCGGCATGAATTTCTAGCGCCACGGCCCCAGCGCGGGTACGGGCGTTAATCCACTGGATGCTTTGGGCCAAGCTCAGATCGTCGGGGACAGAAAGGACGTCATAGCCACGCGATCGCAACTCCGGTACCACCAAGTCACGCAGCGCAATCATCTCCTGCGCTTCTGTGGTTCCAGCAACTCGCCCGCCCGTATCGCGAACGCCATTTTCAATACCGCCATGACCCGCCGAGATAAAAATCTGTGCCATTGGATGCTTTTTGCTAACGCCTGTTGGTGTGAACGCTGATAGGGGGGTGACACCCGTCACGGTTCAAAGCCGCGATCCCCGACAGAATACCGCACTTTATTCCAGAAGCGATAAATTTCTGCTGCTGTCTCTATGGCTAACGGTGGTCCATTCTTGAATAAGACCAGCCTCAGCAGTCTCACAGGCCCTACTTATCAGCCGCAATCCAATAGCGTTGATCGTACCAACCCAGTAACCGGCGAGCGCCTAGCGCCCGAATGCGGTCACTCTGATTTATCGACTCTCCGTTAGCTGCCAGCTCCAGTCCCACCAGCGCAGGCTGAAACCGACGCTGAAATTCGAGCGGCTGCTGGTTCAAATAGTCTTTGGCCCAAATTAGAAAGCTCTGGGTGTTGCCACGCATCGTCAAAAAGAACACCATCTGCCGCCATGCGTAGGCCGCGTTCTTGAGATGAATCAGCGAGGCATGCCAGGTCGGCGCATTCATTTGCAAGCGCTGAACGGCCCATACAAAGCAGTCCTGGGCAAGCTGCTGATAGCTATCGCCAAAGGCTACAGAAATTTGAGTAGCGATCGCATCCGACAGCATCAGCGCAGCTAAGTTGTGCGTCGTCAAAATCTGTTGCTGTTCGATAATCATGGCGTTGTTGGCGGGCCGTCCATACTGAAAAGCGCTCGTCCCGGAGCGCATTGTACACAGCCGCGCAAACCAGTCCCCCCGCGAAGTGTTGCGATTAGGAGTGCCTCGCTGCATATCAAAGACTCTGCGATAGCGAATGCCGTAGTAGGTAGCATAGAGAGAATTTTCTAACGCTTTACCGGTGACGATGGCAGCCGCCAGAAACTTATCTGAAAATTTGCCCATGAAAATATCGGCAGCGATTTCTTCGGTAAGGGGCAACTCGAGCTGAGCGGTTTGAGCGATCGCACTCAGCTCCCGAATCAGCTGATTCGGCAAAATCGCATGGGGAAACGACGTCAGCGTTAGGTGCACAATATCCACTAGCGCCTGCTGCGCGCTGGCCTTCACCGCATAGTCACTGCTTCTAGTGCGATCAATTTCAGCGACCCAGGGCAGTTCTTCAAGCTGCACCTGCTTTTGCAGATTGAGTAAAAGCAGCGATCGCCGCTGCCGAAACGCTTGATAGATATCTTCGTACAGGCGCTGTAGTCCATCATCAGCAATGCCTGCCGACTGAATGCCTCCGATCACCTGCGGGAGTATCCGCGCCAGAGCCTCTCCTGACGTAATTATCTTTTTCTCGACTAGCTCTTTTAGCGTGGCGCGAACAGATCGCTCTACTTTTTTACGCACCGTGAGCGGGAGGTCAGGCAGCGCCACAGATGAGGGCAGGCCTTCGTCTGGGTCAAACTGCTTAATCCACGCGATTGCCACTTGAGCGCGGTCATAGAACAAAGGTCCGCTCGCTTGCACACTCTGTTGCTGTCTGGCTGCTCGCGCTTGCGAAGAGCCTGGTCGTCCACGTTTAGCAACATATCTCGCTAAAATCATCCGAATCCGGCCCACCTCTCGTCCGGTGAGGACTTCAGGCGCGTCTATGCAGATACGTAGATACTTTTGCAGCTGCCCCAGACTGCTCTTTTGAGACCAGGGCCGGTTGCATAGCTTGTAAAGCTTGTTTTGTTGATCGAACGCTGCAATTGTTGCCTTAGCAGCAGCAGCCCACCCGTCGGGATAGTGTTTGCAGGGCCAGCCGCCGATGACTGGGAACTTGCCTGCTGGCGATCGCACCCACTGCCCACTCTCATCCGTTCGCAGCGTCGGAATCTCTCCTTCCACCGTCTCTAAAAAGAGAGCCACCATTCGATCGTAAAACAGAATAAGGCTTGTCGCTGAAGACTGGGTAAAACCTGAGCTTGTCAAACCAGGGTTCGATGCTTCGCAAGATAGCTCTCGCGTCAGGGGCCCGGCCTAGTTCTACTAGCCGGGCAATCACTAGCAGTGCGCCTTCTTCGGGCACAGCTATGCGGTAGCGACCTTCACGCAGCACTTCTTGCAGGCGAGCGAGCCCTACTTCGGAAATAAAATGTCGGTTTAGGTGCGATCGCCCGTCTACATGAGGCGCATCAACACCCTTTGCGTAGGCGCTTCTCTATATGAATACAGCGACCAATATTTAATTTTCGGAAGCAGCGGCAGATAGGCTGATCTTCATTTTCAATGCCGCCACGACCCGCCGAGATAAGAATCTGTACCATTGGATAGCTTTTTGCTAACGCCTGTTGGTGTGAACGCTGATAGGAGGGGAAACCCCGTCACGGTGCAAAGCCGCGATCGCCGACAGAATACCGCACTTACCGCCTATCCCAAAGTCGCAACCGCTCAGCGATCGCATCAGGGCTCGGCAACTCATCCCGATACGCCTCTGGCAATTGCGGCACCACTGTATAGGTCGCTACCCCAATCGGTCTTGTCGCCGTCCGCAGCGCGTATTCCACCACCGTTTTATTCTTACTCTGGCAAATGATCATCCCAATCGGCGGGTTCTCTCCTTCCATCCGCTCCTGCCGGTCCAATGCCTCCAAATAAAACTCCATTTTGCCCTTATGTTCTGGCTTAAAGTCTCCAATCTTCAGCTCAATCGCAATCAAACAGCGTAGCCGTCGATGAAACAGCAGCAAGTCAATAAAATACTCCTGTCCGCCCACTTCTAGCCGATGCTGATTGCCTACAAATGTAAAAGCGCCCCCCAGTTCAGACAAAAATGCCCGCAGGTTGCTCACCAAAGATTGTTCCAGCTCTCGCTCCGAGTGCTCATCAGCCAGCTCCAAAAAGTCAAACGTATAGCTATCTTTCACGGCCAGCAGCGCCTGAGCTTTGATCTCATCCGACACCGTCTCATCGAAATTAGTCTGATTCAGTAGATACTTTTCATAGCTTTTGTTGTCCACCTGATGCTGAAGCACCGCTTTTGTCCAGCCGTAACGAGCTGTTGCCCGCAGGTAAAACTCTCGCTCCAAATCGTCTTTACAGCGAGTGAAAATAACCAGATTTTTCGTCCAGCTAATTTCTGCAACCAGTGGTTGCAGATTTGGCTTTTCTGCATAGACAACATAAAACTCCCGCATATTCCAGAGGTTTCTGGCCGAAAATCCACTACGTCCGGGAAAATCTGTCTGTAGATCACGAGCTAGCGTTTCCACCACGGCTCGCCCCCAGCCCAGGCTCTCTTGCTTGCTGCAAATCAGCTCACCAATGTCCCAGTAAAGCCCAACCAGTTCGCTATTGACGCTCCGCAACGCCCGAAGCTGGCGATCGCGAATCCGCTCCTTAATTTCATGGACAAAGTTTGCGTAGTCTTGAGAATTTATCTCACTCACAGTAAGTATCTATTTAGTTCCAATCAAGACATCCATAGCGTCAGGCGCTAGCGATCAAGACTCATTCACTTCGGCTTTGGAATTTCCCTTCAGCAACAGCTGAATTCCTAGTCCGGTCAGTCCTAGCGCTGCCACTCCAAATACACCTGCGCCCAACGCCACCATCCCTGTCACCAGCGTCCGCACCGCTGCCGAGATATTCACCGCAATTGGATTAGTCGAAGTAATGGGCTTGTTGGCAAAGCTGGCCGATACCGATAGCAGCAGCCGGTAGGCTAACACTGAAAAGCCAGCAGCAGTCAGCGCGCCCCCAAAGCAGCGCAGGGGCGTAGGCGGCGTTTCGCCAGTAGCGGGCGTGTCATTATCTAGTGCATTGTCCAGCGATTTGGAGATATCGGTTGGGTCAGTCGATTTTTCCATGGGGCGTTTTTTGTGAACCAATAAATGGACAAAGCTAAATAAAATAGACGGCAGTCCGCTTCACTTCTAAAATAAAACCTTACTGGACCGCTGGCGGCTCCTTGCATTTAATCTTCAACAAGGACATCCCGCTTGTGGCCCCCTCTTCAAATACTGGCACTCAAAAAAAAGGTGGCTCCAAAGGTAATCACAGGGCCCGCAAAAGATTCGGCCAGCACTGGCTAAAAAGTGACGAAATCCTCAATAAAATTGTCGGCGCGGGTTCGCTATCAGAAACCGACCATGTACTAGAAATTGGCCCCGGACAAGGCGCACTGACCCAGCGACTACTCGCCACTGCCGCCAAGGTACTCGCCATAGAAATCGACCGCGACCTGTGCCTGGAACTCAGCGATAAATTCATTGCCTTTATGGCCTCCGGTCAGTTCCGCCTGATTGAGTCTGACTTTCTTCAGCTGAACTTTGACCAGGCGCTGATTGACTTTGAGCTAGCGCGACCTAACAAAGTGGTGGCGAATATCCCTTACTACATCACCGCGCCGATTTTAGAAAAACTGCTGGGTACGATGCGATCGCCCAACCCTTACCCCTACGACAGCATCACCCTGCTGGTGCAAAAAGAAATCAGCGATCGCCTCTGCGCCGTCCCCGGCACCAAAGCCAACGGCGCCCTCACCATCCGCGCTCAGTACCTCGCCGACTGCGAAGAAATTTGCTCCGTTCCGCCCAGCGCCTTCAAGCCACCGCCAAAAGTAGACTCCGCCGTCATTCGCCTGCGCCCTCGCCCCTGCCCCACCCCGGCCAAAGACCCCGCCAAGCTAGCCCAGCTCGTAAAGCTTGGCTTCTCCCAAAAGCGCAAAATGCTCCGCAACAACCTGCAAAGCCTCGTCGATAAAAACACCACAACCGCTATCTTAGAAAGCCTCTCTATTAATCCTCAAGTACGCGCCGAAGGGCTGGGCGTTTCCGAATGGGTTGCCCTCAGCGACGCTGTTGGCGATAGGCAAAACGCTCCAAATTAAGACTCCTTTAAAACGACTATGCTCACCCTCTTCGCTAACGCCAAAATCAATCTCTACCTGGAAATTATTGGAAATCGCCCCGATGGTTACCACGAGCTGGTGATGGTGATGCAAAGCGTGGATCTAGCTGACCGCGTCACCCTAAAGCCGCTAAACACGCCCACTATCCGAATCAACTGTGACCACCCGCAGGTGCCTACCGACAGTACAAATCTGGCGTACAAAGCTGTTGCGCTAGTACAAAAGCGCTTCCCTAACCGCACCAATCAAAGAGGCGGTATGGAAATCACCATCGATAAAAATATTCCAGTGGGTGCCGGATTAGCAGGCGGATCTGCGAACGCAGCAGCGGTGCTGTTTGGCCTGAATATGCTGTGGGATTTGGGGCTAACCCGGATTGGCCTGCAAGCGCTGAGCGCAGAGCTAGGGTCGGATATTCCCTTTTGCCTGGCGGGGGGATGTGCGATCGCCACCGGACGCGGTGAAAATATCGACACCCTCCGCAAAAGCCCCACACTATTCGCGGTACTCGCCAAGTACGAAAGCACCTCAGTCTCTACACCCTGGGCCTACAAAACTTACCGCTCAGAGTTCGGTCATACCTACAAAGATCTCAGCGGTCCTGTTTCCTTAGAAGACCGACGCAGTCGCATTCATGCAGGCAAAATGATCGAAGCGGTCTCGGCACAAAACGCGGTGAAAGTCGGCAATCAGCTGCACAACGATCTTGAAAAAGTTGTTCTACCGGCTAACCCAAAGGTCACAGAGCTAAAGTCCACCATGGCTAATATTGCCAAAGGTCACGGTGGGCTTGGCACGATGATGTCTGGCTCGGGGCCGACGGTGTTTACGCTTACCGATAGTTTGGTACAGGCAGGGACGATTCAACGGGAGGTGCGATCGCACTACAACGATCCAGAACTCAAAGTCTATGTCGCCCCCTTCACAGCGCACGGAATCGTCGTAAAACCTGTGTAGTATCTAAATAAATATCGCTGTAGGGGAATTTACGAATGCGTTCTGGCGTCTTACTAAGTCTAAGTCTGCTGTTGGGAACCACCCTTGCTCAGAGTGTAATCACACCCGCAGACGCGCAAACCGCAGACGCACTTCGCCGGGTCGGCTACGACGCAGAATTTGCCAGTGAGCCCGATATTGCCGAGGACATGTGGCAACAGCTGATTCAGCTAGAGCCAGAGGTTGCTGGTTACTACGCCTCGCTAGGCTACGCCCGCCTGTACCAGGAAAAATGGTCCGAAGCAGAAACCGCCTTCCAGGCCGGTATTGACTTGCCAGCGTTCGAGTCATTCCCCAATCCAGAATCGCTTTACCTGGGACTGGGCAGGGCCTTACGCGCCCAGGGAAAATTTGCGGAGGCCAAAACCGCCCTACAAGCAGCCGCTAGTGCGAACGAGCGATCGCCTTTCGGCTACCGCGCCCTGGGCAGATTTCACCGTGACTACGGCGAGTTAGAAGAAGCCGCTGCTGCCTTCAGCGCCATTATTCAACAGGCACCCGTCGGGCCTTATGGGGCAGAGGCCTACTGGGACTTGGGCAAAACGCTGGTCGCGCAAGGCAACCTACCAGACGCAGAACTCGCCTATCGCCGCGCCATTGGCTTAAACAGTGAAGACGTTCGATTTTGGCAGAGCTTAGCCGCTGTGCTCAATCAGCAGGGCGGTTCTTCGGAGCTAGCAGGCATCGCCAGCAACATCAATCGACTGAAGGACAAAGACGCTGAAACTGCCGCTGTTTTGGAAATGCAGAATCCACTGGCTGAAGAATATGCGATCGCTCGCTACCAAACGCAGGCCGCCGAAACACAACAGATCGTCAATCGCTATCCCGAAACGGTGAGTGCCTACATTGACCTAGGCAACGCACTTCGCAAGATCGGCCAGTTCGCCGCCGCAGAATCGGCGTTCAGGCAGGCCACCCTGCTCAACCCAGACAATGCAATGGCCCAATACAACTTAGGCGAAGCGCTAAATGACTTGGGCCGGAATGATGAAGCCGAGGTCGCTTACCAAACGGCGCAACGCCTCTATCCCAACATCAGCTCACCAGGCCTTTTTCTAGAAATAGCTTCCAATCCCGACATTCTCTACCAGTTTAGTGGCCTCATTGGCGCTAGTCGTCCTGACCCAGTAGAGTCGCCGTCAGCATTGGCAAGAACAGCCAACGCGGAAGCCGAATCGTTAGAAAGCCCGCTGCTCACCGCAAGGAGACTACCAACAGCGCCTCGCAGGCGGTCGCTCCCCACCTTCAGAACGACTCCCAGGTATCGCTCCCTTAGGGCCCCGTCTGTAGTACTCCCTCGCCCCAGCACATCTACAGCCAGGCCACTCCCTGACTTACTGCTCGATCGGCTGCAGCTCAACCCTGATAACGCCGTTCTTCAAGGCGAACTAGGCGAAAGGTTCTACCGTCAGGATGACTTTGACGCAGCGGCAACCGCCTACCGCCAAATGGCCGAGCTAGACCCTCGCTACGCCCATTTGGCCTATCACAACTTGGCGATCGCCCTGCGCCAGCAGGAACAGCTAGACCTGGCAAAGGCCGCGTTACGGCAAGCCATCGCAGCCGCTGATAACTTGCCCACAGCCTCCTTGGAAGATGAGAATACGCTCGCACAAATTGCACTCACCTATCACGTACTGGGCGATGTGCTAACCGAGCAAGCTGCCTGGGCTGAGGTGGCCGAACTTTATGAGGTGGCGATGGCGCGATCGCTACCTGTAACAGGCTATCAGCCAGCCACATACTGGGATGCCAAAAGGCGAGAAGCCCTACTTTTCACAGCACGTACGAGCCTTGCACAGGATGATCCTAATAGCGCAGAGACTGCTTACAGAGCACTCATGCAAGCTCACTCAGAAACTGGCCCCCTCTTCACTACTCACTACGCTAGCCCGAACTATCAGATCGCTGACGAGCTAGCGACCTTGCTATTTAACCAGGGAGAACTGCAAGCAGCAGAAGCCGTATACAAAAACGCGATGGCCGAGTCGCCCATCACAGCTCAGCAGCTCTATCGTGGGCTCGCAACCGTCCTAAGAGCACAGAACAGAACACAAGACGCAGACGCCCTAGTCGCATCATTTCAGCTCGCTCTTACAGCTGTGCGTCGTCCTTTACCGCCACTGCCTTTGCAGCCCTTACCGCCACTGCCCTTACCGTCCAGACTGCCATCAGCGATTGCACGGCCATCTATTACACAGCCACTGCCGTCTTCTTACCCAAGGCCGTTGAACATACCGAATCCGTCAGCCCCTGCACGAGGGTTCCGCGATCCCACTTACATATTGCCGTTGGGGCTGGCCTATTACCACTTTGGTCAAAATCGTTTAGCGGAAGGCCGCTATGGCTACGCTGCCTTTGCACTGGACAAAGCCTTTACCTACAGCACTTTCTATGTCGATGCACTAATTGCCACCGGGCTGGCGGCTACTTACAGCGGTGGTAACGCCGACAATTTCTATGCTCAGGCACTAGCCGCAGATGCTGAGTCCATCAAGTGCTACATCGTCCCGCCGGAAATTGTAGACTCACCCTGGCAGCCAGAAGACTATCTGCAAACGGGCGAGGCCTGCCTACTGCTGCTGCTTGATTGAGGCTATCCACAAGTGAGAGTGCTACACTGAACGCTAATACTTTGCTAAAAATACAAAAAGCACCTCTATGAAGCGACTTCCCTTCGACAGTCAGCAAGTCATGCGCCGCACCGAAGATTTAATTAGCGCCGCCTCCAACCGTTACCGCATCACCGTGCAGGTTGCCAACCGCGCCCAGCGCCGCCGCTTCGAAGAATTCGACAGCCTCGACGAGTCCAAAATGAAACCCGTCCTGCGGGCCATCGTAGAAATGTCGGACGAGCTAACTCAGCCTGAGATCATCGGCGAGTAGTTCCACCTATTTATCCAATCCGCAAGAGCGCAAGTTATGAGGCCACTTCTGAAGCGACACCGTCAGCCCAGAGCCTTACTGACTGCGCTCTTTGCTTTGTGTGCGGCTGTCGTTGTTCTATTCGGCAAACCAATCACCGCGCCTCACCCCGCTCAAATATCACTTCCGATTGGGCAAAGTGCAGCTGTCGCCCAACCCTCTGGGACGCGCCGAGTGCATCCCAACGCGATCGCCTCTCAAATCTACCAGCAGCTCCCCAATCTCCCCCTCGAAAATCAATACATCAGCACCCGCACCGGCACCGCCGCCACCGAAGATACCCTAGTCTCGCGCATCATCCGCTACCACGTTTATATCAAGCAGCGCCCGTCCGTTTTCCGCCTCGACTGGAAGCTCACCATGGCCGACTACCTGGGCGCATTTGAGCGGATCGCCCCAGACGAATACCCCGACTACAACCTGCGAGAGAATCCAAGGGCGAATGATATAGAGGCGATCGCCGCCCTTACCCGCGAGCAGCGCAACGAACTGGTCAACGCACTCTACGAAGCCTTTACCACACCCGCTGACGCGACAGAACCCCCGCCACAATAGCGCGTATGATGACCCGGCAGGTGATTTCTGGTGAGGGCTGGCGCTTGGGCTGGAATCCAAACACAGCGGATTTTTGTGGGCTAGTTGCAGGGGATGCCTGGGCGCTAGAGCTAACCGAAGCAGAATTTAAAGACTTTTGTAGATTGGTGCGATCGCTTCACAACACGATAAGCGCCATGGCCGAGCAGCTCATGGACGAAGAAAGCATCACCTGCGAACAAGAAACCAAACACCTCTGGATAGAAGCAGACGGCTTTCCCCACAGCTACAGCCTGCGATTTATCCTGCTCACCGGACGTGGCGCGGAAGGGAGCTGGCCCGCACCCATCGTCCCTGAGATCATTGCAGCGTTATCCCAGCCTCCATTCATCAATTTTCTTTGAAAGAAACCCATGGTTTGCTATTTTATCTGGGTGTTGCGGTTAAGCTAAGCTTCGCACCGCTTAACAATTCGTGCGAATTATCCGCATCGAACCGTGCAGCCGACTTATCGTTACGCTTGCATTTACCTTATAGTTGCATTTATTCATTAGGGAGCTGGTTTTACAGTGAAAGTAAAAGTCGTCAGCGATACGCTCTTCAAGCTCAGCCCCAAGCTCTCTAGCCAGCTAGCCAGCAGTGAAAAGATCTTTGTCAAAAATCGCACCGAGTTCGAGCTGATCTCTTACACAGCGGCCTCTGGCGACCACACCCGCCTGGTCCTGGCTAACCAAACCCTGGGCAACAACCAGCGCATCTGGTATGCCTACAACCCAGATATCGAAATCGAATCGTCGCCGGTCAAGCTCACCGTCATCAGCGACACCCTATTCAAGCAACGCCCCATCCTCTCCGCCCAACTCGCCGCCGAAGACAAAGTCTTCGTCAAAAACGGCACTAAGTTCGACCTGAAATCTTATCTACCTGCCGACGGTAACCACCTGAAGGTCGCCCTAGCCAATGAGTTTCTGGGACCAAACAACCGCAATACCTGGTACGCCTACCAGCCCGACGTCCGCATCAACGGCTCCACCGTCACCCTCAAGGTCATCAGCGATACCCTGTTCAAGCTCAAACCTGTGTTTTCCTATCAGCTGTCCAGCAGTGAAAAGATTTTCGTCAAGAATGGGACAGAGTTTGAGCTTTCTGCCAATGAAAAAGCGGAAGGGAATCATGTGCGAATTGCGCTGGCAAACACGGGGTTGGGCGATCGCAATATCCGTGACTGGTACGCCTACGCCCCCGACATTGTCGTCGAAGGCACGCCCTCAGATAACACACCCTTCCAAGATTCCGACGATAAACCTCAGCCCGTCCCTGACCCCACACCGACAACCCCACCAGTCACCGTCACACCGCCGATACCCAAGCCAGAACCCGACCCTACGCCCAGCAAGCCTGCTCCCAGCGGTCCTTTTCGCCTGCCTGGCTTTCGCAGCACCTTCTACCTTTCCGAGCCGATTGTGCCTAATGGCAACTTTACCTGGGCAGAAGCAACCAAAAACGGCAGCCGTATCCCTGTGAGCCGCGATATTGTCTACGGCATCATTCGTATTGCCCGTGTGATGGAAGAGGTTCGCTCTCGGTTGGGCGATCGCCCAATCCGCGTCAACTCCTGGTACCGCGACCCCGTCACCAACCGCGCCGTTGGCGGTGCCACCTACTCACGCCATCTCTCCGGTGACGCCATCGACTTCGTGGTCATCGGCCTACACGCCTACACCGTCTACGATCGTCTCAACAGCTGGTGGGGTAGCCAAGGTGGCCTAGCCAGCTCCTCCATCTTCACCCACATCGATTCTCGCGGCTACTACGCCCGCTGGAGTTATGGGTACTAAATATCCGCATTCAATGCTGTCGTGTCATTCATCTACGCGCTAGGTCTGATTTAGTAAACTTCGTCATGGCTACCAATATCGATCAGCACGATCAAATCCTCCTCGGTTTCTGAATCTTGCTGAAAAGCAAAAACAATACGGCAGTCATAGGCCACCGAACAAGACCACAGTCCCTCCAACTTTCCCGTCAGCTTATGAGACTTTAGCGAAGGTGTAAACGGATCGTCACTCAGCGTTTCCAACACAGCCAGAATCTTGTCTTGCAGCTGGGGATTCTTTTTGACCAGTCGCTTGAACCTTCGCTTAAATTTGCTATCCGTCGTTAAAATCATTCATCGTCATCCGACAGCAAATAAGCCTTCGTCGCCTCAAAGTTGCCTCGATGTGCAGTGTCCGTCTCCACCGCTTGCAGCGCTTCTTTCGCATTCGCCGCAATCTCAGAGCGCCGAGCTTCAACCCTACGCTTCTGGATTAACTCAAATAGCAAGTCTTGATCCTCCTCAGACAAGCTCTCAATTGAATCGATGACCTCTTGAAACGTCATCACAAATGTCCTCCGGCTGGTTATGTCTAACTCGTTGCCCATGCTATTCACAGTGGGCTTCACCTTCGCCAACTATACTTTAATCTCCTGAAGCTGCGGATACTAAAGCTGCGACACCGCAAAATCTATCACTATCGGCAAGTGGTCTGAACCCACATCAGGTCCTGTATGCATCCCGGTCACCTTTAGCGAACGATCTGCTAAGCATTGATCTATCGGAATTTGCAGCAGGGGTGCCAGCAAATTTAGCTTAGGCGAGAGATAAGCCATATTCGCAGGCCAAGTGGGCAACGTGCCAACCCCTTTGCGTGTATTCTTAAGCCCAGTTTCACGCACGAGTCTTCGGTAGTCGGGTGACCACATGGTGACATTAAAGTCTCCAATCAACAGAACAGGATCGCGCTGCTGTTGCACATACTCACTAGCCGCTCGAAACACTCTGTTTCGACTCTCAAGAAATGACTGATTCAGTGGCGGCAGTGGATGAATAGCAACAATCGATAGCGTTTGTTGTTTAACCTGAACATGCGCTGTCAGATTCACCGCATTATTCGTATCGAACTTTCTGATTTCAAAATCTGACAGCGGATATTTGCTATAGAGTACTGCGTCGGGTTGATAGGGCGTCAGTTGGTTAGAACTGTAGGGGAAAGAAGTATTGAGGGCCTTCAGTTGCTCTGCCATATCGTCGTTGACTTCTATAAACAGCGCTAGATCAGGCTGTTCTTTCTCTGTCAGCTTTAAGATCTCGGAAGCGTCTCTATTCCGGATATTTAAGTTGGTACTCATCACCCGATAGTTGGTGGGTGTACTGGCAAATGCACTCGGTAAGTACCAGGGCGCAATTTGGGCAGATAGCAAGGCTGAGCAAAACAGAGGCACTAAAGCCAAACGTAATGACGAGACCTTTCGGGAGGTAGCTGGGCGCCCTGAATTGTTGAACCTGTGGGTGATGTGTGATGTTATTGCGATCGCGCTCAGTACCAGCGTCATCACAAAATACTGCATCTGAAAGTGCGACAGCAGCTCCAAGATTATTGACCCGCTCACGCGATTACTGACTATGGCCAAAACTGTGATGAATAGGGAGAATACACCACAACACACAGAAATAGCGAAGAAAAATTGTTTCATGAAGCGTAGTCATTTACACACTACCAAACTTGGTTCTTTATCCCACCAGATAAATGTGTGCGTATCAAGTAGTAGCTTCATTTTCTCCGAGCCAGAATGAATCTGGTAGTGGAGCGTCAAAATCTTCTGCAATCCAGTAAGGAGTATCCTGGTGCAGTCCTGGTTTGGGTGGATTAGTCGCGATTGAGTTACGTTGGCGAAGGAACGCAGCAAAGTTTAGAACTTCTTGCTGCTGCTGCGGTGTTAATGAACGAACTTCTGCTATCAATGATTGCTCAAGGCTCATTTTGTTTACCTCCGGTAGCGTACTTCGACATCATTATAGAAATTGAATGTAATTCGTAACTACTCAGGCTTAAATCTTTAAGTTGATTAAAAGTGCTCTAGAGATAGAGCCGTTAAGGTGTTAGGCATAGTCATCAGGCATTTTTGAGTTGAGCGAGCGAGCGCCGAAAATCAATATCAGCGAAGCGGAAATCAGAGCCGTCTACCATCAAGGAGAAGAGGCGGTAGTAGAGCTGGTAACGGGGTTGTTGTCGCGGCTAACGGTCGTAGAAGCGCGGTTAGAGAAACTAGAGAACCAACAGAAGAAGACCAGCCGCAACAGTAGCAAGCCGCCATCAGGAGACGGCTTCGGCAAACGCACCCAGAGTCTGCGGAAAAAGAGCCAGCGGCGCAGTGGTGGTCAACCGGGTCATCAGGGCAATACCCTCGAATGGAGAGAGTCAGTTGATGAGGTCGTGACTCACGAGGTGCACAATTGTGATGTCTGTGGCCTATCGCTGTCATCGGTAAGTGCAGTGGCATACGAGAGGCGACAGGTGCATGAACTGCCCCCCCTGAATTTACAGGTTATCGAACATCAAGTAGAGGTAAAATGCTGCCCTGAGTGCGCCGCCATTAGCCGAGGTAAATGTCCAGCTGATGTCAGTGTCCCTGTACAGTATGGCAGCGGCCTTCGTGGCTTGATGGTGTACTTGAAGATCGCGCAACTGTTGCCATCCGATAGTACCCGAGAAGTGCTCAGGGAAGTGTT